>DASZXK010000205.1:0-45906 GCA_035545855.1 Polyangiaceae bacterium | reverse complement strand
TTGGCCCCCCGCCGGCTTCGCCGGGCGCCGGGCTCTCAGAGCCTCGGGTGAGCGCCGCCGCCGAGCTCGAGGCCCAGGGCGATGACGATTCCGATCGTCACTCCGCCGACGGCGGTCGTGCCGCTCGTGTCGTGGGCGACGCCCTCCGAGTCGACGAACGTCTTGTGGAACGTCACGTCTCGGCTGCCGAGATCGGCGCCGAAGACGATCGCGCCGCCGATGCGTGCGCCGAGCAGGCGCTCCGTCGTGCGATCGCTGACACCCGCTCGGAGCACGAGCTCCGGCGTCTTCACGTCGAGGCCGCCCGGGCCGTACTCGGGCCCGTCGTTCACGTAGGCGCGGGACGCGAGACCCACCGAACCCTCCACGTCCACCCAGCGGGAGTAGGGAAACCACACGCCGGCGAATCCGCCGATGGCGCGGTAGCGGCCGGCCACGTCGAGATCGGACCCTTCGTAGAACGCACCGACCTGCGCGTAATGAAGGCGGAGACGCAGGTCCGCTCCGGCGAACGCGTGCGCGCGGCTCTCCCCGCGCGTCGTCCCCGCGTTGAGCCCGCCGTAGCCCTCGAGCCCGACGGCGAACCCCGACGGGCTCCCGAGGGCAGGGACTTTCGATGCGGCCACCGGCGCGGACACGTCCTCCCCGGGCGCGGGGCTCGAAGCGCCCGCGGAGGTCACGGAGCTCGGCGCGGCGCTCGCGCCCCGAGCGAGCGACAGCACGAAAGCGGTCACTAGCCCGGCGGCCGACGCGGCTGGAGTGCACGTGTTCATTCCTCGACCAGAGTGCACGAGACCTCGCACTCCGGCTCACGGAATGCTTCCCCGGAGGGGCGTCCGGGGTCGCTCCCGCTCGTTCGGATGCCTCGGCGGGAGGGAGCTCCTCGACGGCCGGCGCGGACGGCGCGGCGAGCGGGGCGTCGGCCGAGAGGCTCCCCGGAGCGCCCGGCTTCAGAAGATCCCGAAGCGCTTCCGGCGACCCGACGAGGGCGGGCCCTTCTTCGCGAGCTCGTCGAAGATGGAGCCGTCGAGCATCGCTTCTATCTCCGACGGCAGGAACTGCTTTCCGTACTCGGCGCCGAAGTTCAAGATCACGGGTGAGCCCCGCACGATCTCGAAGAGGTCACGCCCGATGAGCGATACGTACCGCTGCGGCTCGCGGATGGTCGCGAGGAGCCGCGTCATGGACGAGAAGACCGGAACGTGCTGGATCCCGTCGAGCTCGACGTGGCGAATGCGGAGCGTCGAGCCCACCTCCAGCACCCCTCCGCTCGGCTCTTCCGTGGGATCTCCGCCGTCCGTTTCCTCGAGCACGAAGAGCGGCGCCGAGAGCAGGACGCGGTAGAACGTCGCCCGGGCGTCTCGCTCCGTCGCGGCCGCGACGAGCACCTGCTCCAGGGAGTTTTCGGGTTCGAACGAGGGCATCCGCGCCTTTTGGCCGCCGAAAAACTCCAAATCATACACCACTACGGGCGATCTCGACCCCGCTAAAGGGTAGCGGATTTCGACCGTTCTCGTTTTCAGGCCAGTCGGCCCGGCGCCCGCGCCGGGCCGAGGACGCCCGGCGCCCTCGCCGGGCGGCGCTGTCCACGAGTCATCCCGCGATCGAACGCGTCGCAAACGAGAAGGCCGAGGTTCACTTGCTCCGAGTCGCCGCCGTTCGTTCCTCCGGTACTGCAGTCGAGACGCCCGCGCCGTTCTCTCCCGATCGCGAGCTTCCGGAGGGACTCGCGCAGAGCCTTCGGCTGAAGCTCGATCGCGGGACACTGGATCTGCCGGTCCTCGCGGATGCCGCGCAGCGCGTCATGAGGATGGCCCTCGACGACGACGTCGACCCGGGCGCCCTCGCCGACACCATCAAGCGAGACGGGGCCATGGCGAGCCACCTCCTCCGCGTCGCGAACTCGCCGCTCTATCGCGGGCGTGCGGCCATCGTCTCCCTCCAGCAGGCCGTGAGCCGGCTCGGGATGCGGAAGGTCCGGGAGATCGCGCTCGCCATCGTGTGCGAGAGCCGCGTGTTCCGCGTCCGCGGGTACGACACCGAGGTCCGGGAGGCCTTCAGGCACTCGCTCGGCGCCGCGTATTTCGCCCAGGAGATCGCCCGGGTGAAGCGGTCGAGTGTCGAGGAGGCGTTCCTCGCCGGCCTGCTCCACGACATCGGTCGCCCCGTGCTGCTCCAGGCGATCGTGGATCTCGAGCGGGAGCTCCAGGTCCGAGCGCCCCACGCCGCCGCGCTCGCGTTCGCGGAGTCTCATCACGAGTCCGCGGGCGGGATGCTCGTGACGGCCTGGGAGCTTCCTCCGCGCGTCGCGGACGCCGTCCGGCGCCACCACGCGGAGCCGTCGGCAGAAGCGCCGCTCGCGGCGATCGTGGGGCTCGCGCATCTCCTGTCGGATCGGACGTTCGGCGCCCCCTCGACGGAGAGGTCTTCCGCGCCCGGCGAGGCGCCGCAGGTCGTCGCGCTGAACCTGTACCCCGAGGAGCTCGACACGATCCTCGCCTGCACGCCGCGCCTCAAGGCGGCCGTGGAGGTCACGCCGTGAGTCACCACTACGATCTCGTCGTCATCGGGGCGGGGCCCGCGGGCCAGAAGGCCGCCGTGCAAGGCGCGAAGGCCGGACAGCGCGTCCTCGTCGTGGATCGCGAGCCACGCGCCGGCGGCGCGTGCGTGCATCACGGGACGATCCCGAGCAAGACGCTCCGCGAAACGGCGGCCGCCCTGTCGGCATTCCGGGCGCGGAGCGGCGGCGTGTTCGAGGTCGCGGAGAACGAGGACCTCCGGATCCAGAGCCTGCTCGCGCGTCTCGAGCAGGTCGTTCGCGCACACGAGCGCTACATCGGCGATCAGCTCGAGCGAAATGGCATCGAGCTCTGGCACGGGCGCGCGTCGTTCGTCACGCCGACGGAGCTCGAGATCCGCACCGTCCGCGGCGACCGTCGCCTCGTGTCCACGCGATTCGTGGTCATCGCGACGGGGTCCCGGCCGCGCACGCCGCCGGACATCGCAGTGGATCACGAGAACGTGCTCGACAGCGACTCCGTCCTCTCTCTCACGTATCTCCCGCGCTCGCTCGCCGTCCTCGGCTCGGGCGTCATCGCGAGCGAGTACGCCTCGGTCTTCGCCGCGCTCGGCGTGAAGGTCGTCATGGTCGACAAGGCGGAGCGCCCCGTCCAGTTCCTCGACGCGGATCTGACGAAGCGCTTCGTCCATTCCTTCGAGAAAGCCGGCGGCCGCTTCGCGGGGAAGACGTCGGCGGAGAGCGTGGCCTGGGACGGCGTCGAATCGGTCGTCACGAAGCTCTCGAACGGCGAGGTCCTCCGGACCGACAAGGCGTTCGTCGCGCTCGGTCGCGTCGCGAACGTCGAGGACCTGCAGCTCTCGGCGGCGGGGCTCGCGCTCGGACCGCGCGGGCTCGTTCCGGTGGACGAGCATTGCCGGACCGCCGTCCCGAACGTCTACGCCGCCGGCGACGTCATCGGTCCTCCGTCGCTCGCGTCCACGTCCGCCGAGCAGGGGAGGCGCGCCGTGTGTCATGCGCTCGGGCTCCCCGTCGGAGCGCCCCCCGAGTTCACGCCGGTCGGCGTCTACACGATCCCGGAGATGGCGGGCGTCGGCCTGACGGAGGAGCAGGCGCGGGCGCGCCACGGCGCCGTGGTCGTCGGGATGGCGCGGTTCGACGAGGTCGCCCGCGGCCAGATCTCGGCGATCGAGGACGGCGCGTTGAAGCTCGTCGCCGACGGAGACGGCCGGAAGATCCTCGGCGTCCACGTCGTCGGAGAAGGCGCGAGCGACCTCGTGCATCTCGGGCAGCTCGCCCTCGTCGCGGGCATGGAGGTCGACACGTTCGTGGACACGATCTTCAACTTCCCGACGCTCGCGGAGGCGTATCGGGTGGCCGCGCTCGAGATCCAGAAGCGACGGGTCCGCGGGAAGCGGGACGCTGCCTGAATCCGGAAACGACGTAAGCCAAGAAAATTCCACTGGTTCTGAGCGCTTGCAGTCGGAGCGGAGGCCGCCGAGAGTAGGCTGGTGCGACCCTTTCGTTCGGTCGGGCCCCTCGCGTTCGTCGTCACGCTCGCTGGCCTCGGGCTGATCGGTCGGCGCGCCCAGGGTGCTGGAGACGCACCGCCGAGGGCGTCCGCGTCCGCTCCGGTCCCGAGTTCCGAGCCGGCGTCCGCGTCGGCGGTGTCGTCGGCCGCGCCTCCGCCGAGCGCCTCGGCGGCTCCGTCCGCGGAACCCGAAGCTCCTCCGTCGGCATCGGTTCCCGCGCCGGTGCCCGGTGCGCCCCCGGCGCCGACCCCCGCCGTCGCCGTCGAACCCCCGCAGGCGATGGCGCCTCCGCCCCCGCTCCCCTCCGCGGCGCCCGCGTCGTCCGCGTCCGCCGAAGCCGCGAAGGCGCCCGAAGAGGCCGGCGCGAAGATCCACGACACCGTCGTCTTCTCCTTCCGGAGGGGCGACGGCGGTCGCACCATGGCGGAGCGCGCGAGCGCCGCCGGAGAGGCCCTGGCGCGCGCCGCGGAGACGTCCGGGACGGAAGAAGTCCGGGTCGTCTACCAGGGAGACGCCGCCGTCGTGTACGCCGGGCCGGTCCCCATCGCGGAGCTGCACCCCGAGGACGCCACCGCCGCCGGCGCGGTGTCGCTCGAGTCGTACGCGTCGTCCGTCGCCGCGCGCGTGAAGGACGCGATCCGCGCCGAGAAGAAGCGGAGCGCGATCGCGGGGGCGGTGTTCTCGTTCTCGCTCCTCGTCTTCGTCGGGCTCGTCGCGTTCTACGTGCTCCGGAAGATCGGCGAGTTCTTCGAGCGCGTCCGCAAGTGGATGGTGGACAACCCCGATCGCATCAAGGGGATCCGCATCCAGTCGCAGGAGGTCGTCGGCGCGACGGCCCTCCGCGGCGGCGCGCTCGTGACGCTCATCGTGGGGCGCTTCGTCGCTCAGATCGGCGTCGTCTATCTGTGGCTCGTCTTCGCGCTGTCGCTCTTCGAGAGCACTCGCCCCTACACGGAGAAGCTCACCGGCTTCGTCGTCAGGCCGCTCTCCGACCTCGCGGGCCGGCTCGCGGCGTCGCTCCCGGTCGCGGTCGTCGGCGTCGTGTCGACCGTCGCGCTGTACGTCCTCCTTCGCTTCGTGCAGCTCTTCTTCGAGGGCGTCGCGCGTCGTCAGACGGTCCTTCCGTGGCTGCCCGCGGACCTCGCCGCGCCGACCAGCGTGCTCGTCCGGGTCGGGCTCGTCGTCCTCGCGATGGCGCTCGCCGCGCCCGTCGTGACCGGAGACGCGGACGGCACGATCGCTCGCATCGGGTCGCTCGCGGTGCTGGCGATCGCGATCGCGAGCACGCCGCTGGTCGCGACGACCGTCCTCGGCGCTCTCCTCGTGTACGGGAGGCGCGTCCGCGTCGGGCAGCACGTCCAGATCGGCGAGCACGCGGGTCGCGTCGTCGGCGTCGGGCTCCTCGACGTGCAGCTAATCGATCGGGACGGCTGCGAGGTCCGCGTGCCGCACCTCGTGACCCTGTACCGCCCGACGCGGATCGCCGGCATGAGACCGCGGATCGGCGTGGACGTCGCGATCGCGGCCACGGCCGACCCGAAGCGGGGCAAGACCGTGCTCCTCGACGCCGCCTCGGCGCTCGGCGAGCGCGCCGTGGTGGAGCTCGCCTCGGCGGACGCGACGTCGCACCGGTATCGCGTCACGGTGGGCGTTCCGTCCGATACGACGCCGGGAGACGTCCGGCTGGCGCTGCTCGAGGCCCTCGCCGCCGCATCGCTCCCGCTCGGGCTCGACTCGCCACGAGGTGATCGTTGAGCTCGGTCGCGCTCCTCCTCGGCCTCCTGGTCGTCGCGTACCTCGGGTCGAACCTGATGGGCGAGGGGCGCGCGGGATATCGCCTGCCTTCCGGCGCCGAGTACCTGCTCTTCGGCATCGCGATGGGTCCGTACGCGCTCGGGTTGGTGGAGCGGTCCACGCTGTCGTCGTTCGAGCCGCTCTCCGTGGTCGGCACCGCGTGGCTCACGCTCGTCATCGGCGCGGACTACGGCTTCCACGAGGACCGGCGCGTCGCCGTCCGGGGCCTCGTCCTCGGGCTCCTGCTCGCCGCTGCGACGGCGCTCGGCGTCCTGTTCGCCGTGTACACGTTGCTCTCCCGGGTCCCGCTGCTCCCGGGCGCGGACGTCCGGCTCGTCGCCGCCGGCGCCGCCCTCGTCTCGTGCGAGACGACGCGGCACGCGGTGCGCTGGGTCGCGGGGCGCTACGGGACGGAGGGACCGCTCTCGCGGCTCGTGGGAGATCTCTCGGACGCCGACGACCTCGTGCCGATCATCGGAATCGCGCTGTTCTTCCCCGCGCTCTCCTCGGAAGATCTCGCGATCCAGCTCCCGTTCCACGTCTGGGGCGCATTGACCCCGCTCCTCGGCGTCGTCCTCGGTGGGACTGCGGCTGCGCTCCTCCGCTCCGAGCCGCGGGCGAGCGAGGGTTGGGGCGTCATCATCGGCGCGACTCTCCTGGCGACGGGCATCGCGTGGCGCCTCGGGCTCGCTCCCCAGGCAGCGACGTTCGCGCTCGGTCTCACGCTCTCCGTGACTTCCCGCCACGGCAAGGAGCTCCGCGCCATGATCTCCGGCACGGAACAGGCCGTCCTCCTCCCGACGCTGGTCCTCGCGGGCGCCGAGGTGGAGGTCTCCGCTCCGATGGGCCTCGCCGCGGGGCTCGCGGCGGTGGTCCTCGTTCGCATCCTGGTGCGGCGGCTGTTCGCGCCGGTCCTCGTCTCGGCTGCCGGCGCGCCGAAGGCTTCGGAGGGCGCGCTCTCCGTCGGTCTGGTCTCCACCGGAGCGCTCAGCATCACCGTCGCGCTCGCGTTCTCGAGCCGGTTCCCGGGTCCGTCGGGGGACGCCGTGCTGGCGCTCGGGGTCCTCCTCGCGCTCGCGGGCGAGCTCGTCGGGCCCCGTTCGTTGAAGCGAGCCCTGGTGCTCGCGGGAGAAGTGAAGGAGGCGAGGTCCGAGGCCGAGCCGCCCGCGGAGCCCGTCGTCCCCCGGACGGAGGTGCCGTCGTGAGCGGCGGAGCAGCGGCGAAGCCTCGCCTCGCGAGCGTGCTCCAGTTCGTGGCGCTGCTCGTCGTGGTGTGCGTGATGTACGTCGCCACGCGCGCCGTGCCGCACGCCGAAGGCGCCGCGGGCGTCATCACGGCGGTCGGCTTCCTGCTCCTCTCCGGGATGCTGGCGAGCGAGGTGCTCGGGCTCCTCGGCCTGCCGCACCTCACGGGGTATCTGCTCGCGGGCGCGGTCGCCGGGCCGCAGGTGCTCCACCTCGTCGACGAGCATGCGGTGGAGCGCCTCTCTCCCGCGAACACGCTCGCCCTCTCGCTCATCGCACTCGCCGGCGGAGCGGAGCTCCGCGTGGATCTCCTGAAGAGCGTGCTCCGGAGCCTCGTCTACTCGACCGTGGTCCAGATGGTCCTCGGTGTGGTCGCGACGGCGATCGCGTTCCTCACCGTGGCTCGCTTCCTGCCGTTCACGGGCGGCCTCGGGAGGACGCAGCTCGTCGGGATCGCGATCCTCTGGGGCACGCTCGCGGTGTGTCGGAGCCCGTCCGCGACGCTCGGCATCTTCGCGCAGCTCCGTCCGGACGGCCCCGTCGCCCGCTTCGCGCTCGCCTTCGTCATGTCGTCGGACGTCGTGGTGGCGATGCTGCTCACGGCCGCCATCGCGCTCACGCGACCACTCATCGAGCCGAGTGCCGTGCTGTCCCTCACGGACTTCAAGGAGCTCGGCCACGAGATGCTCGGCAGCATCGCGCTCGGCACGACGCTCGGCCTCGCGCTGACTGCGTACCTCTGGATCATCGGGAGCCAGCTCCTCGTCGTCCTCATCGCGATCGGATTCGGTCTGACGGAGGGCCTCCACTACCTCCGGTTCGAGCCGCTGCTCGCGTTCATGGTCGCCGGGTTCGTCGTCGCGAACTTCAGCGACCAGGGGGAGAAGCTGCTCCACTCGATCGACCGCGCCGGGAACGTCGTCTACGTCGTGTTCTTCGCGACGGCAGGCGCGCATCTCGACCTCGTCCTGGTGAAGGATCTCTGGCCGATCGCTCTCTATCTCTGCGGCATCCGCATCGCGGTGATCTTCGTATCTCACCGGATCTCCTCGCGCCTCGGTGGCGACGAGCCCGTCGTGAGACGGTGGGGATGGTCGTCCCTGGTGTCCCAGGCCGGCCTCACCATCGGCATGGCCGTGTTGATCGAGCGGTCCTTCCCGACCTTCGGCGCGGGGTTCCGCTCGCTCGCGATCGCGAACGTCGCGGTGAACGAGCTCATCGGGCCGATCCTCTTCAAGATCGTGCTCGATCGAGTCGGCGAGACGGGGAAGGGCGCCGTCGAGAAGTCCTTCCACGACGCGGAGGGCGTCGCGGTGCGCGCGGTGGCGAAAGAGGCCGAGAGCGGCCCCGCGCCGGCCTGAGCGGGCGTCCCGTCGCCCGCGGCCGTTGTCGTCCCGGAGCGCGTCGGGTAGCTCTCGGGTGCGATGCGATCGTCCAGGCTCCTTCCGCTGCTCTTCATCGTCGCGTGCAACCGGGTTCCGGGTCCGGGGGACTCCTGCAAACCGACCGAGATCCGCTGCGTGGACCCGAAGACGGAGCTCGCGTGCGACAAGGGCACGTTCATCGCCGCTCCGTGCAAGGGGCCGCTCGGCTGCCGCGAAGAAGGCGACAAGCACCTCGTCTGCGACTTCGCGGGCAACGCCGAGGGGGATCCGTGCTCGTCCGACGAGGAGGGCGCGGCCCGCTGCGTGGGAGAGAAAGCCCGCATCACGTGTCGCGGAGGGAAGTACACGATCGACCAGTGCCGCGGCGACGACGGCTGCAAGGGCGGCGGCTCGGTCCGCTGCGATCAGTCGAAGGGCGAAACCGGGGACCCATGCCGCGGCGCGACGAACGCTTGCACCACGGACGGGAAGAACGTGCTCACCTGCGTTGAAGGCAAGTTGCAAATTTCCGCGAGCTGTCCCGGCGAGGGCGGCTGCTCCGTCATCGAGCACAAGATCGACTGCGATCTCGGGAAGAAGGACGATCCGAAGAAGAAGAGCGCGGTTCCCTGAGGGAACCCGGCGCAGACTCCCACCCCCTCCGGAAGGAGTCACCCGGCGGAGCACTCGCCAGGCACGAAAGTCACTCTCCTCGAATTGAGCTCAGGGGGCACATCGTCGGGCGCGTTCTGCGCGGAGAGCCCCTCAACTCCGGTCCGTTTTCGTGCGACACATGGAGCATGGGGCTCCGGTCGGTCCTCCGTGTCGTCGGTTTCGCGCTCGCTGCGCTCGCGCTCCCGTCGTGCGGCGGTTCGGACGCGTCCTCGCTGTTCGCGGGACCGCCGGGCGCCGTCGGGTCGGGGGGCGGAGGCTGGCAACCGCCGGGTGCAGGCGGCTCCGCGGGAGCGTTCGGCACCGGCGGTTCCTTCCTGCCGCCGAACGCAGGCGGCTCTTTCGGCGTGGGCGGATCCGGCAGCGGCGGAGACGTCCCGGGAAATGGCGGCGACGTGGGTGCCGGCGGCACTTCACCCGAGGCCGGAGCAGACGCGGGCGATCCCCTGGGCAACCTCCCGCCCGCGCTTCGCGACATCGCGAAGTGCTCGTTCACCGGAACGTGGGGCACCTTCGTCACGGTGCCGGTCAACTGGCCCGGCGCGCCGTTCGTGCTCCTCGAGGGGCAGGGAACGATCATGCAATGGACGCTCTCTCATCGCGTCCAGGACAGCCTGCTCGAGCTCCACGAGACCGTCGTCGCCTGCAGCATCTTCCTGCCGGACCTCCAGGGCTCGGTCCTCACGAGCAATCAGAAGTTCGGCATTCGCTTCCCGAACGAGATCTTCGATCGCGGAGTCGCTCCGCCGTGGCCGTTCCACACCACGGCGTACCTGGCGACCGATCACGTCGAGTACGACACGGAGCTCATCGCGACGCTCACGGGCATCACCCTGCCGAACCCCACGACGGATGCCTGGCCCGTTCCACCTTCGAACAGCAGCTTCCGGGACGACGATCAGGACGGAAGCCCGGGCGTGACGGTGAACGCCGTCGATCCCGGGACGGACCCTTCCTACAACTTCCCGCCGGTCGGGCTTCCCCAGTTCCTCGGGGACTATCCGAGGGCGCGGACGATCGACATCGTGTCCCGCAGCGTCGCGAAGCTCCACGGCACCGTCACGAACTGCGACGAGCTGAACGGCTCCGTCGCGATCCAGGTCCTCGCCGGCACGCCCGCCATCAACTCCACGGTCATCGGCTGCGTGAGGAGCGACGGTCAGACGTGCGTGCAGGCCGAGGCGGACTTCCTGAACCAGAACCGCCCGCAGTTCACCCCGACGGGCCTCGGCACCTTCAAGTCCGTGCGGCTCGCCGAAGGCGCGACCTGCGCCGACGTCCGGGCCCGGTTCCCGAACTGAGGCTCATTCCGCGGCCGATTCCGGCGCGGCGTCGCCCCGGTCGGAAGCATCTCGGGCCCGTCATCCGGCCGCCGGAATTCGGCCGCGTTTTGCCTCGGTCCGGGCGCCCCGCCGTGCTAGACGCGCGGGAGTTTCAGGGCCCTCCGGGGCAGAGGAATCGATGCCGCGTCGAGACGACATCAAGAAGATCCTACTCATCGGCTCCGGCCCGATCGTCATCGGGCAAGCGTGCGAGTTCGACTACTCGGGCACCCAGGGCGCGAAGGCCCTCACGGAGCTCGGGTACGACGTCGTCCTCGTCAACTCGAACCCCGCGACGATCATGACGGACCCCGAGCTGGTCCGTCGCACCTACATCGAGCCCCTCGAGCGAGAGACGCTCCGTGCCATCATCGAACGCGAGCGGCCGGACGCGCTCCTGCCGACCCTCGGCGGGCAGACGGCGCTGAACCTCGCCCTGGATCTCCACGAGAGCGGTGTCCTGTCCCAGCACGGCGTCCAGCTCATCGGCGCGCAGGTGGACGCGATCCGTCGCGCGGAGGACCGCCTCCTCTTCAAGGAGGCGATGACGAACTGCGGGCTGGAATCGCCGCGTTCCGGCTACGCGCGGAACCTGGAAGAGGCGCGAGAGATCGTGAAGATGACGGGGTACCCGGTGATCCTCCGTCCGAGCTTCACCATGGGCGGCGCCGGCGGCGGCGTCGTCGAACGTCCGGAAGACCTGGACGAAAAGGTGGAGTGGGCGCTCCACAACTCGCCGACGCGCGAGGTCCTCGTGGAAGAGAGCGTCATCGGCTGGAAGGAATACGAGCTCGAGGTCATCCGGGACAAAGCGGACAACTTCATCGTCGTCTGCTCCATAGAGAACATCGACCCGATGGGCGTCCACACGGGGGACTCCATCACGGTCGCGCCCGCGATGACGCTCACGGATCGCGAGTACCAGCGTCTCCGGGACGCGGCGCGCGCCGTCATGCACGAGATCGGCGTCGAGACGGGCGGTTCGAACGTCCAGTTCGCGGTGAACCCGAAGGACGGGCGCATGCTCGTCATCGAGATGAACCCGCGCGTCTCCCGCTCGAGCGCGCTCGCGTCCAAGGCGACGGGCTACCCCATCGCGAAGATCGCCGCGAAGCTCGCCGTCGGCTTCACGCTGGACGAGCTCCAGAACGACATCACGAAGACGAGCGCCGCGTTCGAGCCGACCATCGACTACGTCGTCGTGAAGTGGCCCCGGTTCGCGTTCGAGAAGTTCCCGGGCGCCGATCCGCGCCTCGGCACGCAGATGAAGAGCGTCGGCGAGGCGATGGCCATCGGGCGCACGTTCCCGGAGGCCCTCCAGAAGGCCGCGCGCTCCCTCGAGACGGGCAAGGAAGGCCTCGTCTCGCTCATGGACCGCATCGACTACCGCACGATCAAGGCGGGGCCGGTCCCCGGTCGTGACGTCACGTTCGACGCGCCGCCCGAGGTGAAGCCGCGTCCGACGCTCCCGCCGCCCGCCCCGGGCGAGCTCCGCACGGCGATCGAGAAGCTCATCCCCATCGGCACGGCGGACCGGCTCTTCTACGTCGGGGACGCCTTCCGCGTCGGGCTCACGGTGAAGGAGGTCTTCGATCGGACGGCGATCGAGCCCTGGTTCCTCGAGCAGATCGCCGCCATCGTCCGGCAGGAGACGGCGATCCAGGAAGCGAAGACGCTGGACGCGGACCTCCTCCGGGAGAGCAAGCGGCTCGGCTTCGGGGACGCCCAGATGGCGCGGCTCCGGGGCGTCACGGAGACGGAGATCCGCAAAGCCCGCGAGGCGGCCGGCGTGCTCCCCACGTACGGTCGGGTGGACACGTGCGCCGCGGAGTTCGTCGCGCACACTCCGTATCTCTACTCCTCGTACGAGTCCGAGAGCGAGTCGGACGTGAGCGGCAAGAAGAAGGTCATCATCCTCGGCGGCGGCCCGAACCGCATCGGGCAGGGCATCGAGTTCGACTACTGCTGCTGCCACGCCGTGTTCGCGCTCCGCGAGCTCGGCCTCGAGACGGTGATGGTGAACTGCAACCCCGAGACCGTCTCGACGGACTACGACACGTCCGACCGTCTCTACTTCGAGCCGCTCACGCTGGAGGACGTCCTCGCCATCGTGAACGAGGAGAAGAAGAAGGGGGAGCTCCTCGGCGTCATCGTGCAGTTCGGCGGCCAGACCCCGCTGAAGCTCGCCGTCCCGCTGGAGAAAGCCGGCGTGCCGCTCCTCGGCACCTCCGCGGATGCCATCGATCGCGCGGAAGACCGCGAGCGGTTCGACGCCCTCCTCGGGAAGCTCGGGCTCTCCCGTCCGGCGGCCGGGATCGCGCGGAGCGTGGAGGAAGCGGTCGAGGTCGCGCGGAACATCGGTTTCCCCGTCCTCGTGCGGCCCTCGTACGTGCTCGGCGGCCGCGCGATGATGACCTGCTTCAACGAGGACGAGCTCCGCGGCTACGCGGACCTCGCCATCGAAGCGGCGCGCGAAGCCGGCACCCAGACGCTCCTCATCGATCAGTTCCTGAAGAACGCCATCGAGGTGGACGTCGACTGCGTGTCGGATGGCAAGAAGGCCGTCATCGGCGGCGTGATGCAGCACATCGAGGAGGCGGGCGTCCACTCCGGGGACTCGACGAGCGTGCTCCCGCCGCACTCCCTGGATCTGGACGTCGTCGCGGACATCGAGGACCAGGTCCGTCGCATCGCCCTCGAGCTCGGTGTCGTCGGCCTCATGAACGTGCAGCTCGCCGTGAAGGAACGGAAGATCTACGTGCTGGAGGTGAACCCTCGCGCGTCCCGCACGGTGCCGTTCGTCTCGAAGGCCACGGGCCGTCCGCTCGCGAAGATCGCCGCGAAGGTGATGGTCGGGCGGACGCTCGCGGAGCTCGGCGTCGAGGAAGCGGCGCTCCCCACGCACGTCGCCGTCAAGGAATCCGTGTTCCCGTTCAGCAAGTTCCCGGGGGTAGACACGATCCTCGGCCCGGAGATGAAGTCGACGGGAGAGGTGATGGGCATCGCGACGGACATGGCCGTCGCGTTCGGAAAATCCCAGCTCGCCGCCGGCATGAAGATACCGCGCCCCGGCGGACGCGCGTTCCTCAGCGTGAACGACGCCGACAAGGTCGCGGCGTGCCAGCTCGCGCGGCGCCTCAGGAACCTCGGCTTCTCGATCCTCGCGACGCGGGGCACGGCGAAGGTCTTCGAGCGCGCGCGGATCCCCGTGGAGACGATCAACAAGGTGGCGGAAGGCTCGCCGCACAGCGTGGACGCCATCCGCGCCGGCACCATCCACCTCGTCGTGAACACGACGCAGGGAACCAAGGCGATCCGGGACAGCTACGCCATCCGCCGCGGCGCGCTGCTCGCGAACGTGCCGTACTTCACGACGATGTCCGCCGCGCTCGCCGCCGTCTCCTCCCTCGAGGCATGGTCGCTCGCCGGTGGCGCTCAGCACGTCCGCAGCGTCCAGGAGTGGCACGCGCGGGCGCGGTGATCGATCGTCGGAACGTCAGCCGGACGGTGATCGCACACGGGCTCGGGGGTGCCCCACCCGGCGCGCGGGCCATCGGGGCCGGTCGGCAGCCCGGCTCGGCGGGCGTGCCGGGTGGGCACCCCCGGAATCGGCCGCAAACGTGACCCTACTGATCGATCCCGAGCTCGCGGAGTCTCCTGAGGAACGTCGGGTAGCTCATCCCGAGCGACTGGGCCGCTTGCATGCGCTTTCCGCCGAAATGGTTCAGGACGCGCCGGACGTAGTCGTGCTCGACGGCGTCCGCCGGGGGCGGCGTGCCGTCCGCGTTGAGCTCGACGCGGAAGAAGGACGTCTCGGCCGGCGGAGCAACGGACTCCGCGCGCGGGAGCACGATGTCACCGGAGTCGATCGTCGTGCCGCGGGTCAGGATCACGGCTCGCTCGATGATGTTCCGGAGCTCGCGGACGTTCCCCGGGTAGTCGTAGCGCTGGAGGAGCTCCTCCGCGGCCTTGGAGATGCCGTTCACCCTCTTCTTCACGCGCTGCGAGAAGAAATTCGCGAAGGAGAGCGCGAGGTCCGGGATGTCTTCCTTCCGGTCGCGGAGCGGCGGCACCTGGATCGAGAAGACGCTCACCCGGTGGAAGAGGTCCTCACGGAACTTCCCCGTCTGGACCTCCTCGGCGACGTTCTTGTTCGTCGCCGCGACGATCCGGAGCTGGACGGCGATCTCCCGCTCCCCGCCGACCCGGCGGAACCGCATGGTGTCCAGGAACTTGAGGAGCTTTGCCTGCGAGCGCTCGGGTAGCTCCGTCACTTCGTCCAGGAACAGCGTCCCGCCGTCCGCCAGTTCCACGAGGCCGCGGCGCGTCGCGCGGGCGTCGGTGAACGCGCCCTTCTCGTGACCGAAGAGCTCGCTCTCGACCAGGTCCGCCGGAAGCGCCGCGCAGTTCACCTCCACGAACGCTGCCTCTTCCGCGTCGGCGTAGGTCATCGAGTGGAGGAGCTCGGCCGCGCACTGCTTGCCCGCGCCCGACGGACCGACGAGGAGCACCGGCGTGGAAGGACTCGTCGCGACGTGACGGAGGCTTTCCCGGAGCCCGCGCTCGGCGGCGCTCTTCCCCTCGCGGAGAGGCGGGCGCGCGGCGCTGCTCCGGACGAGCTGGAGGCGGTCGCGGAGGCCGCGGGCCTCGAGCGTCTTGTCGAGCTTCACGACGAGGTCCGTGACCTGGATGGGCTTCGTCAGGTAGTCGGCAGCGCCGGCACGGAGCGCTTCCACCGCGTTCTCCACGTCACCGTAGGCCGTGACGACGATGACGAGCGGCCCGCCGCTCTTCGGATCGATCGCGCCCGACGACAGGAGCTCCAGGCCGTCTCCGTCCGGCAACCGGCGATCGAGGATCACGACGTCGGGCGTCGACTGGAGGAGCTCGGACCGCGCCTTGGCGAGAGTCGCGGCCGTCCGCACCTCGAAGCCCTTCGCCGTCAGGGCCTCCTCGCTCATCACGCGGAAAACACGTTCGTCGTCGACTACGAGAATGGTGGCTCTCATGCGGACTCCAGGGGTAGCGTCAGAAGGAAGGAAGCGCCGGAACGGGTGTTCTCCAGGACGAGATCGCCGCCGTGGGCGCGCGCGATCTTCCGGGATATCGACAGGCCCATCCCGACGCCGCTCGGCTTGCCGGAGACGAACGGGGAGAAGAGTCGGCCGCGGAAATCCTCCGGGACCCCCGGCCCGTTGTCCCGCACCCGGACCTCGGCGACGTTCCCGTGGGCGCCGACCTCGACGGTGATCTCCGGCGGATCGACGCCGGCGACCGCGTCCAGGGCGTTCGACACCAGGTTGCCGACAATCATCCGGAGGAGAGTCGGGTCTCCGCGCACCAGGACGGGTTCGTCGGCGCCGGAGAGCACGAGGTTCGCTCCGCTCTCGGCCGCCACGTCCCGCGTCAGCGCGAGCCAGCTCGGCACCGTCTCGCTGAGGTTCACCCGAGTCTCCGAGGGCACCGGGTTCTTCGCGAACAGCATGAGCTGGTGCGTGAAGGTCACGAGCCGCTCGATCTCCGCCTTCAGCTCGGTCACCACGCGCTCGCTCGCCGGCTGCTTCCGGTCCATCACGAGCTCGACGCCCATCCGGATGCCGTTCAGCGAGTTCCGTACCTCGTGCGCGATCACGTTCGCGGCCTCGCCGATCGTGCGGAGGTGCTCCTCGCGGACCGCCTCCGTCTCCGAGCGGCGGAACTGGGCGAGCGACCACCGGAGCGCGACGACGATCGCCAGCATGGGAACGAGCGCGAGGGCCACTCCGAGGAGGAGACGCGTCCAGAGCCGCTCGTCGCTCGCGCGGAAGAGATCCGAGGCCTTCGCCGTGTTGACGAACACCAGGTCTCCGAGCGGCAGCGGCGCCGCCGCGACGACGGAAGGTTGCGCGTCGAGGACGACGTCCATCGTGGAGGTGTCCACCTTCCGCTGGAACACGGAGTACCAGTCGGCGGACTTCGTGAACCCGGGCGGGGACGGCGGATAGACGACGCTCCCTCGCGTCGTCGCGAGGAACGTGCGGGCGTAGGGCCGCGACCGCACCGTCGCCGTCATCGAGCGCTCTTCGGTGAGATCGATGCCCCCGACGAGCGCGCCCATGAACTTCCGGCCGCGAACGATGGGCGAGACGACGTACAAGACGGATTCCGTCCCCGTCGGCGCCACGATTCGCGTCACGCGGTGGTCGTGCACGTCCAGGAACCACGGCCGCGCGCCGAAGTTCTTCCGCTCCGCCATGAACTCGGGCGGGTTCGCGAACAGGACGTTGCCCGACTCATCCAGCACGGACGCCCCGAGGCCGAACAGCGGGCTGTCCTGGTGCGCATCCAGCAGCGCGCGCTCGGGGCCGAGATCGGCGTCGGACAGGTCGATCTCGGCGCGCAGCCCGATCCTCGTCAGCTCGTCCACGACGAGCGTCAGATGATCGTTCAGCCGGTGCGCGAGGACCTCCGTCTCCAGGAGGAACTGCGCTTCGGATTGCTCGTCGTTGTGCGCCTTGTCCGTCAGGACGGCCGCGAGGAGCAAGGAGAGCGCGATGAGCGCCGCGCCGAAGTAGATCCAGAGGGCAGCCGACGCGAACCGGGCGTGGGCCTGCGACAGCTTGTCCGTCGCTCGCGCGGCCTCCGGGGACGCGGCTTCCGTCCCCTTCGTTCCGTCGTCGATGCCGTCGCCCATCCGTCGTCCCCGTCATGAGTCAGTGCGAGGCGGCCTCGCGCCGGGCCCGCAGTCGTTGCCACGCCTCGGAGAGCTCGAGCGACCAGTAGTAGCTGACCGGCAAGAGCACCAGCGTGAGCACCGCCGCGGAGATCGTGCCGCCGACCACCACCACCGCGATCGGACGCTGCGTCTCGCTGCCGATGGCGTGCGAGAGCGCGGCAGGCAGCAAGCCGAGCGCGGCGAGGAGCGCCGTCATCAGAACCGCGCGCAGGCGATCCCGGGCGCCCCCGACGACCGCGTCGTAGTGATCCTCTCCGTCGCGCAGCCGTGCCTTGATCGCCGCGACGACCAGAACGCCGTTCAAGACGGCCTGCCCGAGGAGGGCGATGAACCCGACCGCGGCCGAGACGGAGAGCGTCATCCCGGCCGCGGCGAGCCCCAGCACCCCGCCGACGAGCGCGAACGGCACGTGCAGGAGGATGATCGTCGCGTCCCCGATGCCGCCGAACGCCGAGAAGAGGAGCAGGAAGGTGAGCACGAGGGCGATCGGGATGACGATCCCGAGGCGCTTCATGGCTCGCTGCTGATTCTCGAATTCGCCGCCCCACGTCACCTGATAGCCCGCGGGCAGCTTGAGGCCCGCGTCCACCTTCGCGCGAGCCTCCTCGACGAAAGAGCCCATGTCGCGGTTCCGGACGTTCATCCGGACGCCGATGTACCGCTTGCCGTTCTCGCGGGTGATGGCGGCGCGTCCGTTGGCGAGCTCCACGTCGGCGACGGCCGAGAGCGGGATCACATTTCCGTTCTTGAGCGGGATCCGGATCTCGCGCACCGCGGTGATGTCCTGCCGCGTGGAGCTCGGGAGACGCACCGTGACGTCGAAGCGCTTCTCGCCCTCCCAGAACTCGCTGGCGACGTGGCCGGCCATCGCCGTCTCGATGTAGTCCTGCACGTCGTCCAGATCGAGGTCGTATCGGGCGAGCGCGTCGCGGTCGATCTTGATGGCCATCTCCGGTGATTCGCCGGACTTGACCAGCGCGAGGTCCGCGACGCCCGCCACGTTCGAGATGAGATCTTTCGCCTTTTCCGCGCCCTTCTGCAGCTCGTCCAGGTCCTCCCCGTAGAGCTTCAACGCGATCTGCCCCTGCTGGCCGGAGATGTTCTCGAGCACGTTGTCACGGATGGGCTGCGAGAAGTTGTACTCGATGCCCGGGACCTCGCTCAGGTTCTGCGCCATCTCCTGGACGAGATCGTTCAGGAGCGGCTTCTCCTTGCGCCACTGGTCGAGCGGCTTCAGGCGGATGAAGATCTCCAGGTTGTTCGGGAGCTTCGGATCCGTGCCGTCCTCCGGTCGGCCGAGCTGCGACAGAACGGACTCGACCTCCGGAGTCCGGCGGAGGAGCGCCTTCAGCCTCGGCGTGAGCCGGCGACCGTCCGTCGCCGAGATGTTCCGCGGCAGCGTGAACGTCACGTAGAGGGCGCCTTCGTTCAGCTCCGGGAGGAACTCCGAGCCGAGCCGGGGGAGCAGAACGAAGGACGCCGCGAGCGAGGAGAGCGCGAGCACGAGGACGACGGCGGGCCGGGACATCGCGAGCGCGAGTGAGGGCTCGTACGCCCGCGCGGCCCAGCGAAGCAGCGGGGACTCCTTCTCCGGGTGCGCATTCCGGAGGGAGAAGAGCGCGAGCACGGGGACCAGCGTGAAGCTGATCAGGAGCGCCCCGACCAGGGCGCTCACGACCGTGTTCGCCATCGGCGAGAAGATCCGTCCCTCGACGCGCTGGAGCGCGAAGATGGGGATGTACGCGGCGATGATGATGAGCAGCGAGAACAGCGTCGGGCGCGCGACTTCCTGCGCGGCGCGGAAGATCCGGTCCTGGATGGGCGTGTCCACGTCTTCCATCTCGGGCACCTTGTGGAAGAGATGCTCGACGAGGATGACGGCGCCGTCCACGATGATGCCGAAGTCGATCGCCCCCATGCTGAGGAGGTTCGCGCTCATCCCCCGCATGCGGAGGTAGGCGAAGGACGCCGCGAGCGAGAGCGGGATGACCGTCGCGACGATGAGCGACGCCCGGAGGGAGAGCGTGAACGCGAACAGGACGAGGGTCACGAGCGTCGCGCCCTCCATCAAGTTGTGGAAGACGGTCTTCAGCGTCGAATCGACGAGCGTCGTGCGATCGTAGAAGGGAAGGAGCTTCACCCCCTTCGGAAGGATGCGTCCGTTGAGCTCGTCGACGCGCTCCCGGAGCACCGGGAGCACGAGCGACGGGTTTTCGCCGCGTCGCATGAGCACGATGCCCTGAACGGCGTCGTCGTCATCGTCCCTCGTCACGATTCCCTGGCGGGGGAGGTACCCCTCCGTCACCGCCGCGACGTCCCGGATGAGCACCGGCACTTCCTTGTGCTCGGCGACGCGGGTCTTCGCGATGTCGTCCAGGCTGGAGAAGATGCCGACGCTCCGGATGACGAACACTTCGGAGCCGCGCTCGACGTAGCCGCCCGTGGCGTTGGAGCTCGCGTGCCGGATCGCCGCGAACACGTCGTTGAGGCTGACGCCGAGCGCGGCCATCTTCACCGGGTCGGGCTGGACGTGCACCTCTTTCACGAGACCGCCGTACGACACGACGTCCGCCACGCCGGGGACGCGGAGCAGCTCGGGGCGGACCGTCCAGTCCTGGAGCGTCCGGAGCGTCATCGGGTCGGTCGCCGTCCCCGTCAGCGTGTATCGGAACACCTCGCCGATCGGCGTCGCCATCGGTCCGAGCTGCGGCGTGACTCCGTCGGGGAGCTCGGCGTCCCTGAGCTTCTCCAGGACGCGCTGGCGAGCGCTCGTGAGCTCGACGCCGTCCTCGAACGTGAGCGTCACCTGCGAGAGCCCGAAGAGCGAGATGCTCCGGAGTCGGAACAGGCCCGGCGTGCCGTTCAGCGCGCGCTCGATCGGAATCGAGAGCTTTCGCTCGACCTCTTCCGTCGGCTGACCGGGAAGTAGCGTGATGACCTGGACCTGCGTGTCCGTCGGGTCGGGGAAGGCCTCGATGGTGAGGTCGCGGTACGCGAACCACCCGCTGATCCCGAGCACGATCGCGAAGAGGAACGCCGCGAGCCGGTTCTGCAGCGAGTAGCGAAGGAGCGCGTCGAGCATGCCCGTCAGTCCGCGAGCTGGATCTGGTTGTCGAGGAGAATGGCGCCCCGTTCGACCACGATCTCTCCGGGGGTGAGACCCTCCGTCACGAGGACGCGCCCATCGCGCGCCGCTCCCGCGGTCACCTTCCTCCGCGAGAACTTCCCGTCCGCGCCGCGGACGTACACGTACTGGGTCGCGCCGTCCGTCACGAGGGCCGACGACGCGACGTCGACGCTCCCCGCCGGCGGCGCCGAGAAGAACTGCAGGCGAGCGAACGTGTTCGCCTTGAGCGCGCCGTCCGCGTTGTCGAGCTTCACGCGGACGGGGATGCTGTGACGATCCGGATCGACGACCGCCGAGACCGTCTCGACCGCGGCGTCGAAGGTGCGCCCCGGGAGCGAAGCGACGGTGATCCGCGTCTTGGTCCCCGGTCGAACGCCGATGGAGTCGGATTCGAACAGCTCCGCGACGACCCAGACCGTCGAGAGGTCCGCGATCATCATGAGATTGCCCTGGGCGCCCGCGTCGATCTCCTGCCCCGGCAGCACGCTCTTCTCGGCGACCTGACCCGCGCGCGGCGAGCGGACGACGAACTCGCCGAAGCCCTGCGTCGTGACCTTCAGCGACGAGAGGCGCGACGAAGTGGCCGTGAACGCGAGCTCGGCCTGGCTTCGCGCCTGCGCGGCGGCGATCTCTTCCTTCTCCGGAAGGGCGCGGGCCTGCACGATCGCGTGCACGCGGTCGTAGGTCGCCCGGGCTGCGGCGAGGTCCACCTTCGCGTGCTCCTCGTCCGCGCGGAGCGCGGCGAGATCCGGGCTCGCGACGCTGAAGAGCGGCGTGCCTACGGCGACCGTCTGCCCGAGCTCGGCGAAGACCTTCACGACGCGGCCACCGAGGGGAGCGCCCACGCGCGCGGCCTTGGTCTCGTCGACGCGGACGTACGCGGGCACCGGGTCCGACCAGTGCTCGAGGGCGGCCTCGGCGCGCCCGAGACGGATGACGTCCCACTGCGGCGCGCCCTGGCTGATGCCGATGGCGCTCCCCGTCACGGCGACGTTCGTCGACTCCTGGGGCGGGGGCGGCGGCTTTCGCTGGAACCGGGACGCCGCGAAGATCGCGATGACGCCCAGCAGGGCGGCCACGCCGATCCCGAGGCCCTGTCTGCCGCGCACGCGAGGGTCCGGGCCGCGCGGGACGGGATCGATCTCGATGGCATTTCGTGAGGGACGTTCTGAGGCCACTGGGTCGTTCATCGGGTCCTCGAAGCCGGGAGCGGGGGCGGAGTGGTCGGCACACCGATCCCGAGCGTTCGGTGAAGCGTGTTGCGGACGGTGAAGAGCTCGTAGCGAGTGTCGATGGCGTCCAGGAGGAGCGAGGCGTGCTCACGACGCACGATCAGGAGGTCGGTCAAGCTGAGCTGACCGTGGTGGTAGGCGTCGTCGCTCGACTTCAGCACCGCGTCGGCGCGCGGGATGGCGAACCGGGACAGCGCGTCGAGCTTCCCCATCAGCACTTCACGTCGCGCGAGGAGCGCACGGGCCTCCGAGAGCGCGCGCGTCTCGAGCGCACGAGCCTGGAAGTCGAGCTCCCGGGCCTGGCCCTCGGCGAAGCGTGACAGGTGCTGGCCGTGGTCGAAGAGGGGAAGCGGGATCGAGACGCTCGCCGTGAGGGTGTTCGCCTGGTTCCCCGCGGCGACGAGGTAGTCCTTCGTGTAGGTGAGCCCGAACGTCGGATCCGGGAGCGCTTGCCGCCGGTAGAGCGTCGCGTCGCTTCGAGCGGCCTCTCCGCCGAGGAGCGCGGCCTGGACGTCCGGGCGCGTGTGGATCCGCTCACCGACGTCGCCGAAGGCCGGCGGAAGCGGCGCCGCGGCGTCGACGATCGCCATCGTACTTTCGCCCGGCGCGCACGGCGCGAGGAGCAGCGTGGAGCAGTCCGCCATCGCGGATTCGAGATCGGCCTGGCTCTCGGCCACCTCGCGCGCCGCGGCGGCCGCGTCGAGCTCCAGACGGTCGTGATCGATGCCGCTGATGTCCCCGTGTTCCAGGCGGACCTGCTCGAGCGCGGCGACGTTCTTCGCCGAACGGAGTCGCTCCTCGAGCACGCGCCCCCGCTCCCGCACGTAGACCACGCGGGCGATCGCGTCCCGCGCGTCGGAGAGCTTCTCGGCCACCACGTCCCGGGCGGATGCCCGCGCCGCGCTCCGGCGGAGCTCAGCGGAGCGCGCTCGCGGCCCTCGCTTGCCGAGCTCCACGAGCTCGCTCACGCCGACGCTCACGTTCATCGTGTCGCCGTAAGCGAGGCTCGTCGGGTTCCTGTCGCCGACGGTGAGGCCGCCGACCGCGACGGAGAGCGTCGGGTTCGGGATGACGCGGCTCTGCTCGACGAGCGCGTTCGCCTGCTCGACTCGCGCTGCGGCGGCGAACACCTCGGGCTGGTGCGCCTGGAGCCAGGCGGAGAGCGCTCCCGTGTCCGTCAGCAGACGCTCCACCGGAACGGCTTCCCCGCCGAGCTCCGCCGCCGTGGCTGCGCTGGCCCCGAAGGCCCAGGCCACGCCGACGGCGCAGAAAAGTGCTCGATATTCTTGATGAAGTCGCATCGCGAGACCTTCGACCCTCAGCAGGAACCATGCCGTGTCGGTTCGCTCCGTAACCCGTCGAGATCGCGCACAATTCCAGGGATCTCGCCGTTGGAAGACGGCCAACCAGAGGGTTTCGTTTAGCACCTCCTGAAAGAAATGTTCATTCGAGGTCACGCCCGTCCGGCGAGCCGCGGGAGCCTTGCCGGTCCTGCACTACGCTTCGACGAGGTGGCCGACCGGATCCTGGACCTCGCGGAGATGACTCCTCGCGTGCTGGACCTCGCGGCGGTCGAGCGCCTCTTCGAGGATCTCGCGTTCGAGACGCAGGTTCTCTCCGTCGCGCTCCGCGCGGCGGAGGCCGCCGCGTCCCCGGCCGAGGGCGCGTCAGGGCCGACGCTTCGCGCCGCCAAGCAAGCGCTTCTCTCCGGCGAGGCGACCGGCGCTCAGCTCCGGTACGTGCACGCGGGAACCGAGTGGTGGGACACGGTGATGCGCACCAGCGCGGGATTTCGCGTGGTTCGCGTGAAGCGCGCTCCGCGTGCGCCGTGAAGGCGTCTCGAAGTCGCCCGCGGCGCTTCCGTCGGGTAAAGGAGGACCGTGAAGCCGAAGGATCCGCTCGGTCCACTCGGACTGTTTCGCCGACGGAAGACGGAGGAGCGTGCGGCGGTCGCCCGGTCGGTGGCCGCGGAGCTCGCCGCGGCGAAGCGGGAAGCGGAAGACGCGGCGCTCCGCCGCGCCCGGATCGACGAAGAAGAGCGGGACGTCCGTCGAGACGAGGACGAGCGCGCGTCCTCCGGGGCCGCTCGAGTCGCGGACGGGGCGCTCCTCGACGCGTACCTCCGAGGCTCGGCGCTCCGGAAGGCCGACGCGCGAGCGGTGGAGCGCGAGCAGGGAGCGAAGCTCGAAGGCGCGCGTCGCCGCGACGTGGAGAGCCGAACGGCGCTGGCGCGCGCGAGCGCCGAGGAGCGGGTCGTCGTGGAAGCGGGGCGACGGAACGCGACGCGTGAAGCGTCGAGAGCCGACGCGCGCGCCGAGGAAGAAGCGCATGACGTGCGCGCGCACGACGTCCGGCGACGTTCGTCGGGGCCGGAGAAATGACGAAGCTCGGCGTCGCCCTGGCGCTGCTCGGTCTGTCCGGCGCTCTCGCCGCGAGCGCCTGTTCCGGGGACGTCGAAGAGCGACGCCCACCCGGACTGCCCGCGCGAGTCCCGCTCCGGACGGCGGCGGAGCGAGGCCCGGTCGGCCCGCCCGACGCATCAGCGGCTCGTCCGGCGGAGACGGACGACGCCTCGTTCATCCCACTCCTCGCGACGCCGGCGCTCGCGGAGGCGCGGGCCGCGCTCGAGGCGGGCGACTCCGCGCGGGCCGCCCTCGCCGTGCAGGCCGCCTTCGCCAAGGCGCCGCCCGCGGCGGACGGTGTGGAGGCCGCGCAGTTCCTCCTCGCCCGCTTGCGCGAGCTCTCGGGCGACTTCACGGGCGCCGCGGCGTCCTACGATCTCGCCGCGAGCGCAGGAGGACGGCTTCGCGGCTACGCGCACCTCGGCGCCGCGCGTTGCCTGCTCCAGGCGGGCGAACCGAGGGACGCCCTCGGGCGTCTCGACGGTCCGCCTCCGGACGGTCCCCTGGCCGTCGAAGCGGCGCTGGTCGCGGCGGACGCCGCTCGCCTCTCGGGGGACGCCGATCGTGCCGTCGAGAGCCTCCGCACGTACCTTCGTGCCGGAGACCTCGCGGTCGAGGCGAGCCGGGCGATGCTCGACCTCGCCGAGTTGCTCGTTCGCCCGCCGTCTCCCGGCGCGGCGCCGGGGGATCCCGCGCCGTCCGCCCGCGAGGCCATCGACCTCGCCGAGCGCGCGCGAACGCGCGGACCGCTTCCTCGGAAGGACGCCGCCCGAGCGGAGACGACGATCGCCCGCGCACTCTCGCTGCTTCCGGCAGCGGAACGCATCGCGCGTGCGCGGCCGGACCCGGCCGTCGAGAGCCTCCGCGTTCGTGCGCTCGTCGACGCCCGAGCGTTCGACGAGGCGCTCGCCGCCGCGGACGCCGCGCTCGCCGCGCTCGGGGAGAACGGAAGACGAACGGCCGCGGGCTGCGAGACGGAGCTCTCCCGCGTTCGGGCGCTCGGCGGTCTAAGGCGCTGGGGCGCGGGCGCCGACGAGGCGGGAGACGTGGCGCGGCATTGCACGGACCCGGACGTACGCGCGCGCGCGCTGTTTCTCGCAGGCAAGTACGCCGACGTCGACAAGCGGTGGGCCGCCGCCGTGAAGTACTACGAGACGCTCGAGCGCGAGGAACCGAAGCACAAGCTCGCCGACGACGCGCGCGTTCGCGAGGCGCTCACGTACCGCGAGATGGGCGCCGAAGGACGGTTCACCGAGCTCCTCACGCGGCTGCCGGACGACTACCCCGACGGGGACCTCGTCCTGGACGGGATGTTCCAGCTCGCGCTCCACCGGATCGAGAAAGGGGACTGGGGCTCCGCGGCGACGGTGCTCGATCGGGCCTCGACGATCGCCGCTCCGACCGACGGCAAGCGAGGTCAGGAGTTCGCCGGGCGAGAGCGATACTTCCGCGCCCGGGCCCTCGCGGCGACCGGAGACGTGCCGAAGAGCCTGGACGAGTACGAGGCGGTCGTGCGGGAGCTCCCGCTCTCGTACTACGCGCTCCACGCCTACTCGCGCCTCGCGGAGGCAGCACCGGCTCGCGCCGCGGGCCT
This sequence comes from Polyangiaceae bacterium, assembly GCA_035545855.1. GTDB lineage: Bacteria > Myxococcota_A > Polyangia > Polyangiales > Polyangiaceae > DASZVB01. The sequence continues at coordinate 20,390 of DASZXK010000205.1, read as the reverse complement.
GCTCGAGAAGACGCTCGGTGACGCCGCGAAGACGGCGTTCTCCCTGGACCGGCCGCCCTTCTGGGACGAGGAAGGGTTTCTCCGGGCCATCGCGCTGCTCCGCGTGGGCGATCTCGTCCGGGCGAAGCGCGAGCTCGACTCGCTCGGCGTGGTGCGCGCCGACGCCGCTCCCGCGGTCCTCTGGACCATCGCTCGCCTCTACGGCGAGGCCGGCGCCGCGAAGCTCTCGAACGACCTCGCCCGCGGCTTGCTGACGGACTATCTCGTCCGCTGGCCGGCGGGCGACTGGCAGCGCGCCTGGGAGATCGCGTTCCCGCGCCCGTATCACGACCTCGTGCAGCGCGAGACGTCGCGGAACGACGTCCCCGAGTCGCTCGTGTACGCGGTGATGCGGGAAGAGTCTTCCTTCGACCCGGACGCCGAGAGCCCGGCGAAGGCGTACGGGCTCATGCAGCTCATCGTTCCGACGGCGCGCCTGTTCGGGAAATCCATCGGACTTTCGCCGGACGCGGACGCGCTGAAGCGCCCTGCCGTGAACGTCGCTCTCGGAGCCCGTGTCCTCGCCGGGCTCACGAGGTCGTTTCCGGAGAATCCGCTGCTCGCGATCCCCGGGTACAACGCCGGCGCCCAGAAGCCGAAGCGCTGGCTCCGCGAGCGGCCCACCGTGGACTTCGACGTGTGGGTGGAGCTCATCCCGTACCTGGAGACGCGGCGGTACACGAAGCGCGTCCTCGCGAGCCGCGCGTCCTACGCGTTCCTGTACGCGCCCTCGGCGGCGGAGCTCGCGCTGAAGCTCCCGATCCGACTCGTGCCGCCCTGAGCAGCGTCCGTACGGTGCGCAAGAAGCGGCCAACCGATCGGTTCGCGGGCGCCGCCGGGTAGCCGGTTTCTTCCGAGATTTCGAGGCTTCTGCGCCGCGTCATGACGCTTCCGGCCCATGGAACGGGCGCTGCATCGTCCCCGGCTGCCCATGTCCGAGCACTACACCGAAGACGACTCCGTCCTCCTCGTCGTGGAGGGCCGTGCTGCTGCGCCGAGCTGGCTCGCGCACCTCGGAGCGCCGCCTCCCTCGGGCTGGAGCGTCCTCGAACAGGAGGAGTGGGAGCCCGTCTCGCCGTTCCTCGATCGGCTCGGGGACACGCTCGCGCGGAACGCGTTCGATGGCGAGCATGCGGAGACCGTCGTGGTCGTCCTCGGCGCGGATCTCGACGAGACCGGCCTCGCTGCGCGCCGGCTCGTCCTCCTCTCCGTGATGACGGAGCTCGCGCGGCAAGGCTCCGGCACCGTCCTCCTCACGCACGGCCTGGTGCAAGACGCCCGGCTCCACGAGGAGCTGTGCGAGCTCGCCGACGAGCTCGCGAGCGAGTGGGAAGACTCCGGCGTCGCCGTTCACGCGCGCTTCGAGGGCGCGCCGCGGCGCGCGGAGCTCAGGAAGACGGGCGACACGCTGCGCCCGTTCGTCGAGCTCTCCGAGCGCGCCGTGATCTGACGCGCGCCCGGCAGGCGCTCAGCGGCTCGCCTTCCGGAAGTACTCGACCGTCCGGCGGATGCCGTCGTCGAGCGTCGTCTTCGGCCTGAACCCGGTCTTCCGCTCGAGGAGCGCGGAATCCAGGCACGAGCGCAGCTGCTCTCCGGGCTTTCCGGGGGCGTGCGTGGCCTGCGTGGAGAGCCCCGCGGCTCGCACGATGGCGTCGTAGAGGCGGTTCACGCTGGTCTCCACGCCCGTGCCCACGTTGTACGCACCGACGAGGTCGTGTTCCAGGGCGAGGACGTTGGCCCGGACGACGTCCCCGACGAAGACGAAGTCTCTCGTCTGCTCGCCGTCGCCGTTGATGACGGGCGTTTCTCCGGAGAGGAGCCGGTTCGCGAAGATCGCGACCACGCCCGCTTCACCGTGCGCGTTCTGTCGCGGACCGTAGACGTTCGCGTAGCGGAGGCACGCCGCGCGGAACCCGTACTGGACGGCGTAGTAGTGGAGGTACCGCTCCACCGCGAGCTTCGCGCAGCCGTACGGCGACACGGGGCGCTCCGGGTGCGCTTCGTTCGCGGGGAAGAAGTCCTGTTCGCCGTAGATGGCGCCGCCCGTGGACGCGAACAGGACCCGGCGCGTGCCCGCTCCGCGGCAGTGCTCGAGCAGACGGAGCGTCGCGACGACGTTCACTTCCGCGTCGAACCCGGGATCGGCCACCGACTTTCGCACGTCGATCTGGGCGGCGTGGTGGCAGAGCACGTCGGGTCGAAACGCGGCGACGACCGCGCCGAGGCCCGGGTCGCGGATGTCCCGCCGTTCGAGCCGCGCGGCCTTCGGGACGTTCTCTTCCTTGCCGGAAGAGAGGTCGTCGACGACGAGGACCTCGTGCGCGCTCCCCACGAACGCGTCCGCGACGTTCGATCCGATGAACCCCGCTCCCCCCGTGATCAGAATCCGCATCGCCCGGCGTCGCTCCTCGGCGTCGAACTAGCACGGATCCGGCGACCGTCTGCGCGCTGCCTGCGCTCCCGCGAGCCCGGGCCCGAGAAACACGAATACCCCGCGCGATTTTTTTCGCGCGGGGTCTCGTGGGAGCCCACCCAGCCGGACTCAGGCTGAACGGACGGAATCAGTCGTGGCCGGAGTCGACGGCCGCGGTGCCGCCCGTGCCGGTCGACGAGTCCTTGCCGGCGTCCATGTTGGCCGCGCCGCCGCTGCTCGCGCCGCCGCTGCCGCTGTCCATGCCGCCGCCGTCCTTGTTGTTGGGGCCGCCGCCGGTCTGCATCGGACCACCACCCGTGCCGGGGGTGCCGCCGCTGCTCTTGCCGCCGCTGCCCTTGCCGCCGCTGCCCTTGCCGCCGCTGCCGCCGCCCTGGCCACCGCCGCCGCCCGTTTCACCGGCCGGATTCTGAGTGGACTTGTTGTCGTCGGAACCGCAGCCCGCTGCAATGGCGGCGCCGCAAAGGATGATGGCGGAGTAACGGATCAAGGACGTGGTGCGCATTTGCTTTAACCCTCCGGGGCGTAAGCCCTCGAAGTTACTGGGTGGGGAGCCCACCAGAGCCGACCCGGGGCCCACTGGCGAGCATTGTTTCGATTTCGTTCAAGGATGAGGGCATCAGGATGACTGGGTCGGCCAACCGCAAGGATGGTGGACTTGGTATCATGCTTGGTGAGACAAGGCAATCGTGCTTAGACCCGATCGGTACAGCAGCCAAAAAGCCGCGGATCGCGACGGTGGAGCCGGGTCGGACCGGGGGTCCGGCCCGCGGGACGGTTCGAGCGGCCGGAGGGTCCTCGTCTTTTTCCCGACGTACAACGAGGCGGGGAACGTCGAGCGGCTGATCCGGGAGATCCGCCACTACCTGCCGGGGGCGAGCATCCTGGTGGTCGACGACGCCTCGCCCGACGGGACGGGAGCGATCCTGGATCGTCTGGCAACCGAGTTGTCGGATCTCGAGATCGTGCACCGTCCCGGCAAGCTCGGGCTCGGTTCCGCGCACAAGCTCGCGATGCTCCGCGCCCGGGACGAGGGCTTCGACGCGCTCGTCACGATGGACGCGGATTTTTCGCATCACCCCCGGTACCTGCCAGAGATGCTGTCCATGCTGGAGAGCGCCGACTTCGTCACCGGGTCCAGGTACACGGGCGGCGGGAAGTCGGATCAGGTGCTCTCCCGCACCCTCATCAGCCGGACCGCGAACCTGTTCGCGAAGGCCGCGCTCGGGCTCCCGCTCGAGGAGAACACGACGATGTTCCGCGGCTTCACCGCGGAGCTCCTCCGCCGCCTGGATTTCGACGCACTGCAGAGCGAGGGCTACTCGTTCGCCGTCGAGTCGTTGAACCTCGTCGCGCACGCGACCGACAAGCTCGCCGAGTTCCCGATCCACTTCGAAAACCGCACGAGCGGCGCCTCCAAGATCTCGCGAAAGGAGATCCTGCGCGCGGTGCTCACGATCGAGCGACTCGGCGTGCAGCGCCTCCTCGGCAAATCCGGCGTCCCGCGGACGGCCCCGCGAGCGGCCGTGGCGTGCGTGGTCTGCGGGGGCACGTATCACGCCGAGGTGTACCCGGCGCGGGACGACAGCGCCGGCATGTCCGCCTCGGACATCTCGCCGTACAGCTGCGCGACGCACTCCTCGCGGACGCACGGCCAGATCCTGAAGTGCCTCCGCTGCGGGCTCGTGTTCATGCGCCCGAAGCTCTCTTCCGACGCGCTCGTCGGCGAGTACCAGGATGCCGTGGATCCCGTGTACCTCGAGCACATCCAGGCGCGGGAGACGACGTTCCGGGAGAACCTCCGCGCGGTCCAGAAGTACATCCGGAGAAGCGACCGCGTGCTCGAGGTCGGGAGCTATTGCGGGGCGTTCCTCCGCGTCGCGAAGGACGCGGGGTTCGACGTCACCGGGCTCGAGCCGTCCGCGTGGGCCGCCGAAGCATCCCGGAGCGTGACGGACGCGCCCGTCGTTTGCGGAACGCTGGACGATCTGCCTCCGGACCTCCGCGCCTTCGACGTGGTCGTCGCCTGGGACGTCCTCGAACATTTCGCGGACCCGGTCGCGGAGCTCCGGAAGATCGCGGCGCTCCTTCCCGAAGGCGGGACCTTGCTCTTCTCCACGCTGATGATCGACAACTGGTTCCCGAAACTCGCGGGTCGGTACTGGCCGTGGCTGATGGACATGCACCTCTTCTATTTCACGGAAGAGACGATCCGGAACGTGCTCCGGGAAACGGGCTTCGAGCTCGTGGACGAGGGCAAGTACACGCACGTGGTGACGCTCGAGTACCTGCTCGGCAAGCTGGGGACCCTCGGCGTGCCGCTCGCCGAGGCCGCGGCGAAGACCGTCGAAGGGCGCCCCTTCGCCCGCGCCGAGATCCCGTTCCGCTTCGGCGACATCAAGTACTTCGTCTGCCGCAAGGTCGACACCGCGCCTCGCTCCGCCGCGCGCCCCATTCTCGAGAAGCCGCTCAGCGCTTCCGCGCGATGACCCGCTGATTGGACGTCTGGAGGCCGAGGGAGGCGCGCAGCGTGTCCAGCGGGACGAAGACGCCGAGCAGGAGCGGGTTCTTGAAGTTGAAGAAGCGCGAAAACCAGCGGGGATAGCCGCCGTCGAGGAAGTAGTTCCCGAGCGAGATCGTCCAGGCGCTCGTGCTGATCAGCTGATCGACGCGCTCCACCACGAATCCCGCGCGCTCGAGCATCCCCGAGAGCGCTTCCGTCGAGAAGAGGTGGAAGTGACGAGGGAAGTGGTAGTGGCCCCACCAGCGCTTCTTGAAGAGCGCGTAGTCCCACCCGGCGAGGTTCGGCGTCTCGATCACGAAGATGCCGCCCGGCGCGAGGAGCTCGAAGATCTTCTTCGCCGTCTCGGCGGGGTTTTCCACGTGCTCGAGGAGCTGGAGCATCACCACGCAGTCGAACGTGCCCGGGGCCTCGTTCGCCATGTCCTCCACTCGCTTCGCGTACGCAGAGAAGCCGCGAGCCCGACACCGCGCGACGGCCGCCTCGTCGAAGTCGACTCCGACGAGCTCCCACTCCTTCGGCCCGAAGTCCGAGAGCACCTGGAGAAAGCGCCCGTCGCCGCAGCCGACGTCGAGGATGCGCTTCTTGCCGGGGCCGAGCGCATCCCGATATACCGCGACCTTCTTCTTCTCCCAGATCCGCTGCGCGCGCTTCACGACGGCGGGGACCGTCGCCATCGTGTAGTACGTGGAGGGGTAGATGACGGGGAGATCGGCCGCGACGGGGCGCGGGTTCAGGTAGACGTGCCCGCACGAGCGACAGCGAACGAACCGGAACGCGTTCCGCGACGTGTTGTATTCGAAGTCGAAGCCGGTCGCTTCCGGGGCACGGTCCGAGCTGCCGCAGAGCGCGCAGGGCGCGTCCACCAGCGAGAGCTCGGGTGCGCCGTCTCCGTGTGGGTTACGGCCAGCTTCCGAAGACCCGGTGTTCGATGGGGACGCCATTGTCTTTCAGGTAGTCGAGCTTCTTCCGGAAGACGTGCTTGTACCGGTACCAGGGCACCGTCGGATAGAGATGGTGGATGGCGTGGTAGCCGTGGTTCAGGAACAGCGGTGTGAACCAGGGGACGTCGATGATCCGCGTACCCTTGAACCTGTCCGCCGGGAGGCCGCGGTGGGGCAGGTAGTTGATGTACCAGTCCATCACGAACTTCGCGACGACGACCGGGACGAACCACAGGACGAGGATGTCGACGAGGTGCCCCGACAGAGCCGCGCCGGCGTACGCCGCGCCGATGAGCGCCGTCGTGAGGACGTCGCTCGCGCGCTCTCCGCGGGAACGTGGGTCCGTCGCGAGGATCTTCTTCGCGTAGGAGAGCGCGCGCACGTATCGAAACGGCAGGGTGAGAAGCGGGCCGTCCGTGTAGATGTAGTTCGGGTCCTCCGGCAAGTTGAGCTTCCGGTGGTGCTCGAGGTGGACCCAGCGCTGCATGAAATACGGCGTCATGTACGGGAGCATGCCCAGGACGCCGACCACGTCGTTGACTCGGGGCGAGCGGGACACCGTCGCGTGCACGGCCTCGTGCCAGACGGTGAACGCGATGTGGATCGCGATCGCCGAGAGCAGCACGTGGAGCACCGGCGTCTGCCGGGCCGTGAAATACAGGGCCACGTTCCCGGCGAGGATCGCGTACATGAGCCCCATGAGGAGCAGGGTCGGGACGTCTGCGCGGCGTGACGTGGGCATGGGGGGCCCGGCGGGCCCGCGGAGTATTGCACGACGCGACGCCCGCGCCCGAGCCCCGGCGCGCCCGGCGCGAGAACGAGCGTCGAGGGACGACTCTGCCGCGCCGTCACGGCCCTCGTTTGCCCGGCGTTTTCGGGCCGGGCTCCCGCGTGCTCGCCGACACGGGCGCGATACGTCCGGCCGTACGCCGCCGAGCGCAGGTCAGCGGATCGGCGCCTGGACGGGCTCTCCGTCCATGCGGAGCTCGTGGATGACGATGTGCCGAAAATTCCGCGTCTTCTCGTAGTTGTTGTCGCGGAGCCAGGCGAACTCGGGGAACGCGGCGGCGAGCGGTTCCCACCCTATCGCGCCCACGATGACGCGCGGCGGGTACTGGAGGATGTCGTCCAGGACCGCCCTCGGGACGAGGGCGTCGAAGCCGGCGCGATCGAGGAGCCCCACGCTGACGAGGTAGAAGTAGAAGTGGTAGCGCCCTCCGAGCGGCCGGGTGTCGGAGTTCAGGTACACGAGACGGTTCGCCGTGAGCAGGAGGATCTCTTCGTCCGGCTCCGAGATGCTCTTCACGTACGCCGCGGCGTCGTCCTCGGCCTGGTCCCAGTCGCGATCCGTCAGGTTCGGCGAGTCCTCGCGGACGTAGGGGCTGTGCGCGGGCCGGTAGCGGAGGTGCGCGAGCTTCGGGTTCTGCCACTCCGAGACCCTGATGGAGAAGGAGTCCGCGGTCGGCACGACCAGGAGAGACAGCGTCTGCATCACGTAGAGCGCGACCAGCGCCAGGCGCGCCACCGACCGGAGCGACGGTCTGACGAACGCGTCGAGCTCCGAGAGGAGAACGAACAGCACCGGCGCGTGGAGGACGACGGCCTGGTAGACGTGCGTTTCGTCCGCCCGGGCGTACATCACGAAGGTGTGCAGCGTGACCAGCACGAAGAGCGAGGAGACGCGTGCCCGCCTCGCCGGCCACTCCGTTCCGAAGAGCTCGGCGCCCCGGTTTCGATGGTGCGTGACGGCGAGCCACACGAGGAAGAGCGCCGTGACGACCCACGGAAGCTCGAGCCAGTAGCGCTCGTTCAGGCCGACGTAGTGCCCCGGCTCTCCCGGCAGTGGAAACGGCGCCGTGTACTTGATGTGCGAGAGGATGCCCCGGAGCTCGCGGACGTACTCGAAGGCATGCTTGCCGTAGTAGAGGACGAGGATCGTCACTCCCAGCGTCGCGGTCGTGGAGAGATACGTGACGAACGGCGTCAGGTGCCGGGCGGGCTCGTCCACTTCCTCCCGCAGCGGGACGCCGAGCGACCAGCCGACTCCGAGGATCAGCGGGACGACCAGGAAGAGGAAGAACCAGACGTCGAAGTACTGGCGGATGAAGAAGACGAAGAGGCCGCCGTAGGCGAGAGCCCCGAGCGCCCGCGCGAGGACGAGCGGTTTCGGCGGTCGGGCGCTCTCCGCGCGGGGGCCCTCGAAGCGATCCGGGATCCAGTAGAAGTACGAAAATAGCCCTCCGGCGAGGAGGAACATCCCGGTGTTCAGCTTCGTCCAGATGGTGACGGCCGTCAGGATGCCGGCGGCCTGCGCGTTCCGTCGGGGATTCGAGAACGGCGCGCAGAGGATGAAGTACCAGGCGCCGAGCACCTCGGGCACGACGGTGAGGAACGCATAGGCCGTCTGGAGCGACTGCCACTGTGCGCCGAGGAGAAGGGCCGTCCAGCCTGCCGCGAGCGTGGCGTAGAGCTTCCCCGAGTTCCTGGAGCCGGCGTCCGCTCCCGCCGCCGGCGTCCGCGACAGTCCGCGGACGAGCGCATACGCGACGAACACGGAGATCATCTTCAGGACGACCATCCACACCCGGACGCCGAACACGCGGTAACCGAAGGCCTTGTAGAACAGGACCGGGAAGACCCAGTTCAAGATCCCGTAGGCGTCGACGAAGTCGAAGAACGGGTGGTCCCCGTGCGCCATCCGGTCGATGTATCCGAGGATGAGCCCTTCGTCGGTGTGGTTCACCCCGAGCGTGGACGACTGGAAGAAATAGAGGAACGAGAGGAGGGCCGCGCCCGCCACGCGGAGCCCGCCGAGGGCCGTGCGACGTCCCCGCTCGCTCATCCGCGCCTCAGGCCGCTTCCGCTTCGCGCCGCGTGAGCGCGTGCGCCGTGAGCGCTCCCGCGTAGCAGAGCACTCCCGCCCAGAACGACGCCGAGATGCCGAGCGACAGCGCGACGACGGTCGCGAGCACCGAGCAGAGCACGGACGCCGCGCCGTTCACGCCCCAGAGCCACGGAACCAGCTCCGGACGGCTCTTCGCAGCGCCGAGCCCGATCGGGAAGGGGAGGCCCATCACGAAACCCATCGGGAGCAAGAGGGTCGCGGCCGAGAGGATGCGGACCGGCGTGGACGCGGCGACGAGCGCGCGCACCACCACGGGCGTCGCGCCGCCGACGCCGACGAGCACGAACACGAGGATCACGAGCGCACCCGTCGTGGAGATGGGCCGCCCCGCGCCCGCGATCCGGCTGCTCACCATGCTGCCCGTGCCGCTCCCGACGAGGAGCGTGAAGAGCACGACCGAGAGCGCGTACGTGGGCTTCCCGAGGAGCAGCATGAGCCGCTGCATCTCCGAGACCTCGATGAACATGAACCCGAGCCCGATGGCGAAGAAGAAACCGAGGAGCGGCGCGGCGCCGGAGAGCGTCCCCTTCTGCGTCGTGAGCGCGAGCGGCGTCACCACGCAGAGCGCCGTCAGGACCGTCACGATGACGAGCAGCGCCGCGAGGAGACGGATGGCCTCGAGGTTCGAGCGGTTCGGGTCGAGGAACGCCTGCGACATCGACTTCATGACGTCCCCGATGCGGAGCATCTGGAAGAAGAAGGGGCGATCGTCCGTGGGAGGCGAGACGTCGAGGGAATACGAGCGGTAGAACGGCTCCGGATCGGCGGTCCCGAGAATGGACGCGTACGCGGGGTTTTCCACCGCGCCCGGCCGCGCGACGTAGAGGAAGCCCATGCGGGACGTCTCCGCGTCGAGCGTCGCGAGGTCCTGGTCCGTGAAGGGCTCCCGGAAGACGAGGATCGTGCAGATGCCGTTGCCGAGCGCGCCGGGGAGCCCCTGAGCGCGCGGCGCCTTGATCATGAGCACGTGCCGGGAAGGATCCGAGACGCCGATGCGCGAGAGCGCCTCTCGCGCGAGCGCCGCGATGCGGAGCGCCTCCCCGGGACGGGTCGGGTAGTACCAGCGGCTCACCGAGAGGACGCCCCGCGGCGTCAGGTGCTCGAGGAACGTCGTCCAGCCCTCGGCGGTGTAGAGCGAATTCTCGGTCAGGACGAACGCGCCCGCGGCCGTCGCGGCCCAGGTGTCGATGAGAGAGAGCTGGATGATGTCGAACTTCCGGTTCTGCCGCGTGAGGTAGCTCCGCGCCTCGTCGACCGCGAGGGTCACCTTCGGGTTCCGCTCGATGTGTCCCGCGAAATCGCCGAACGCCTGCGTCGTCGCGCGGAGGACGTCCCGGTTCACCTCCACGCCGGTCACGGACTTCTGGTCGAACACGAGCGCGGAGAGGACGTCCCGGCCGCCGCCGACGCCGACGACGAACACGTCCGAGTGCGGCCGCACCCAGTGCGCGATGTTGGTGACGTCGTCCTTCAGATAGGAGAGCTTCTGCGTGTCCCCGTCGAACTCGGTGATGACGGTGCCGGCCCACGTGTCGATCGACATCCCGAGTTGTCGGATCTTGACGTTGCCGGCGCCCGTCTTGTCGCTGATCCCCCACCCCGCGACGCCGGTCGGCTCCCAGGGATTTCCGGAGACGGTGACGCGCGAGTGCGAGTTCCACCGGACGTAGTGATAGACGTCCGAGGAGTTCTGCGCGGTGTCCACCATCTTGATGAAGGGTTTGCCGCCCTGGGTCGCGACGGTGGAGTAGACGGCGACCCCGGCGAGCACGAGGGCGAGCGACGCCGCGTTCCGGACGCGCTGGACGTCCGCGTTCGCCCGGGCGAAGCACGCGGAGGAGAGCGCCGCGAAGAACCCGACGACGAGGACCGCGCTCGGGGCGTCCGTGAAGTCCAGCGTGAACACGAGGACGATGCACCCGAGCGCCGCGCCGAGCAGGTCCGCGGCGTAGAGCTTGGAGGCGTCCTTCTGGAAGGTCGAGAGAATGAGCGCGACGGTGATCCCGCTGTAGACGAACGGGACCGAGATGACGGAGTAGGAGAGGGCGAGGAAGAAGATGCTCTTCGCCGACGAGTCGCCGATGAACGGAATCTTCAAGTACACGAAGAATCCGCCGACGAGCGTCAGGGCGTAGTAGAGCGCGCTCTTCGCGAGCCGGGTCTCGAGCGCTTCCCCCCCGCCTTTCTGCAGGTAGACGACGATCGCCCCCACCGTCATCCCGAACATGGCGATGGAGATCGCCATGAACGCGAAGTGGTACCACATGGTCACGCTGAAGATCCGCGTGAGCAGGATCTCGTGCATCAGCGTGGACAGCGTGACGAGGAAGATGCCCGCGTAGATGAGGGGCGTCGGGCGCTGGTCTCCGGACATCGGGGCGAAGGTTTAACACCACTCGTGGCCGCCCGGCGCGGGACAAAGCCCGGCTCCCCGCCTTCGGCCGCGCGAGTCGTGTTACATACGGCGCTCCGCAGCATGCCGAAGAGGCCGCTCTACCCCGAGATCTTCCTCACCTCGCTCGGCGCCCTGCTCCTCGAGATCGCGTACACGCGGATCTTTTCGTTCAAGGTCTTCTATTACTTCACGTACCTCGTCCTCGGGACGGGGCTCCTCGGGATCGGGGCGGGGGGGATCTTCGTAGCCATCTCGGCCCGCCTCCGCCGGGAGCCGCTCGAGCGGGTGATCGCCCTCTCGAGCATCTTCGCCGGGGCGAGCGTCCTCCTCTCCTACCAGGTCGTCTCGCGGGTTCAGCTGAACATCGCCGAGGCGGTGGATTCGCCGCTCGAGATCGGAAAGCTCGTGCTCGTGAGCTTGCTCCTCACGGCCACGTTCTTCTGCGTGGGCGTGATCGTGTCCAGCATCCTCGCGGACGCCGGGACCGAATCGCCCAAGCTCTACGGCGCGGACCTCCTGGGGGCGGCACTCGGGGCGTCGATCGCCGTCCCGCTCATCGGGCACCTCGGGCCGCCGCGGACGGTCATGCTGGCGGGGTTCGTGCTCGCGCTGGCGGGGCTGCCGCTCGCGCGGGGCGCCCGGGATCTCCGCGGGCTCGCCTTTGCCACGCTGCTCAGCCTGCTCGTCCCCGCGGCGTCGGGGCTCTTTCTGCCCGACCCCGTCGTCGCCAAGACGAAATCGTTCGAAGATTTCCGGAACGCGGGCGTCGTGCGTTTCTCGAAGTGGAGCCCCGTCTTCCGCATCGACGTCGCCGATCACCCGTTCAAGAAGGGGGACCTCTACCTCGTCTTCCACGACGGCCAGCCGGGCTCCGGGCTCCGCCGGTACGACGGCGACATGAAGCCGTTCGAGTACCTGAAGACGGATCCGCGGTCGCTGCCCTTCGCCGTCCTTCCCGAGCACCCGAAGGTGCTGATCATCGGCGCGGCGGGCGGCCACGAGGTCGTCGCGTCCCTGTTCTTCCGGGCGAGCCACGTGACCGGCGTGGAGCTGAACCCCGTCACGTACTCGCTGCTCACGACCGTTTTCGCCGACGTGACGGGTCACCTCACCGAGGACCCGCGCGTCACGCTCCTGAACGGAGACGGCCGGTGGTTCCTGAGCCAGTCGAAGGAGAAGTTCGATCTCGTCTGGTTCGTCGCGCCGGACTCCTACGCGGCGATGAACGCCGCGACGAGCGGCGCGTTCGTCCTTTCCGAGAGCTACCTCTACACGCAAGAGATGATCACGGAGGCCCTCCGCCATCTGACCGACGCCGGCATCGTGTGCGCGCAGTTCGGGGAGCTCGACTACGACCGGAAGCCGAACCGGACGACGCGCTACGTCTCGACGGCGCGAGCGGCCTTCGCGGCGGAGGGCGTCGAGGATTTCTCGAAGCACGTGCTCGTCGCGAGCTCGCCGGGGTTTCCGCCGTTCAAGGAGCTCGCCGTGCTGCTCGGCAAGCAGGCGTTCTCCCCCGCGCAGGTCTCGGAGTTCTACGCGGACCTCCGGGGCATCCCCGATTCCGCCGCGCGTTTCACGCCGGGAATGCGGATGGATGCCTCACCCGTGACGCGCGCGATCCTCACCCCGTCCGCCGAGCTCCCCGCGTTCTTCGAGCGGCACCCGTACCAGGTGGATCCGGTCCGGGACGACGCGCCCTTCTTCTGGCACTTCGCGCGTTTCGCGGACGCCCTCAGTCGAGGGCAGGGGAAAGGGTTCGTCATCGATCAGGAGGACTCGGTCGCCGAACGCATCACCGTCCGCTTCCTCGGCGTCGTCACGTTGCTCGCGGCGCTCCTCCTCCTCCTTCCGTTCTTCGCGATCCGGAAGACGGTGCAGGAGATGCCTCACAAGGGCGCGGTAGCGACGTACTTCGCGTCTCTCGGGCTCGGGTTCATGCTCGTGGAGGTGTCGCTCATCCAGAAGCTCACGCTCCTCCTCGGTTACCCGACGTACTCGCTCTCCATCACTCTCGCGGCGCTCCTCGTCTTCTCCGGCGTCGGCAGCATCCTGTCCGGGCGGTTCTCGTGGGCGCCCGCTCGCGCCGTGTTCACGCTCCTCGCGGCGCTCGTGGTCGTCGTGCTCGGCGCGCGAGAGATCCTGCCGTCGCTCGTGGTCCACTTCGTCGGGAGCTCCCTCGGCGTCCGCGTCGCGGTCGCGCTCGCGGTCGTCGCGCCGTTCGGGCTCTGCCTCGGCGCGTTCCTCCCGATCGGGCTCGGCGCGGTCGTTCGCCTCGGCGTATCGCCGCGTGAGTACGTCGCGTGGGCCTGGGCCGTGAACGGCTTCTTCTCCGTCATCGCGTCCATCCTCTCCACCATCCTCGCGATGGTCGTCGGCTTCCGGGCGCTCTTCCTCGTCGCGCTCGCCGTGTACGCCGTCGGCGCGTTCGCTCTGTCCCGTCTCCCCGCGGGCGAGTCGCCGGCTCCTTCGCCTCAGTCATGACGGAGAGCGCCGTCCCGCCGCGGCCTCCGGGCTTCTGGAAGGCGAGAACCCGATCGGCTTTCGTCCTGGGCGTCGCGGTGCTCGTCGGCGTGGGCTTTCTCCTCTACCGGAGCGCCATCGACCTCGCGCGCCCGGTTCCCTGGGCGGACGAGGGCTCCTTCCTCTTCCCCGCGCTCGCGTTCCGCGACGCCTTCACGCTCTTCGCCCCCGAGATCAACCCGGAGCGGCACGTCCTCTGGATGCCTCCGGGGTTCATGATCCTGCAGGGCCTGATCTTCGAGTTCGTTCCGTTCTCGCTCAGCGCGTCCCGGACGCTCTCGGCCCTGTTCCTCTCGGGCGCCTTCTTCGGGATCGCGATGATCCTCCGCCGGTTCGTCGCGGGGCCGGTCGCGGTGCTGCTGTTCCCGACCTTCCTCTTCAGCCCCATCTTCGAGATGGTCGGCAACGTCGCGCGGATGGAAGCGCTCGTGCTCTTGCTCTCGACGGTGGGCTTCGTGCTCGTCGCTCGGGGGCGCGCGGCGGGCGTCGCGGTGCTCCTCCTCGGCCCGCTCGTGCACCCGAACGCGCTCTTCCCGGCGGCCTTCGGGATCCCCTATTTCCTGCTCGTTCACCGCGGGCGCGCACCCTGGACGCGCGGCGCGCTCGCCCTCGTGGCGTTCGCGATCCTCGCGTGGGCCGCGTACGCCGTCTACGTCCTCACTCATCTAGAAGCGTTCCGCATCGACATGTGGAACCAGATGAAGTTCAAGCAATTCGTCTCCATGGAGGACGGCGGGCCGCTCGTCCGCGCGCGGGTCGCCGTCGTCTCCGGCCCGATCATCGCGCTCGTGCTCCTCTTCCGGTACGGACGACGCTGCGCGCAGGAGATCACGCCGCTCCTCGTCCTCGCCGCGTGCTGGACGACCCAGACGCTCGTCGCGTCGGGCTGGCTCTACGAGGTGTACGCGCTCTGGTCGGTCCTCCTCGTGTCCGTCGCCTCGCTCGAGACGCTCGCGAAGTCGCGGCTCGCCGAGAAGCTCTCGCCGGTTCTCCTCTGGTCGACGCTCGTCGTCGCGGCCGCCCTGCTCGTCGCGATCGACGGGAAGGCCGTGACGACGCCGTTCGCCGTTCGCTCGCTCGATCGCGCGACCGTGAAGCGTGCCGGGTTCGGCCCGCGGTACTTCGAGCCGGAGGACGGCGAGGTCGTCCGCCGGCACCTCGCGTCCCTCGCCGCGGCGCGCCCCATCAAGGTGCAGTTCGTCCCGGACGGCGAGGCGCTGCTCTTCACCGATCTCCGGAGTCCGCGCCTGGGCTTCGTCCAGCAGACGTTCTACACGGGCGGGTTCAACGTCGCCGTCGTCCACGACTCGGCGTGGTGCCCCACCTACGTCCGCGATCTCGAGTTCATCAACGTCGTCGCGCTCCATCACTTCGCGCCCGCGAAGCGAACGATCCTCCGCACGCGAGACGGCTCGGAGTCCTGGACGGTCTACGAGTGGCCGGAGCTCAGCGAGAGCCGGCCGCCGCCGCTCCTCTGACTCACGCCGCGGGCGTCCCCTCGCTGGCCTTCGGTTCGCGGATCGCGGCGAGCGCGAGGGCCCCGACGAGGTACACGGCGAGCGCGACCAGGAACAGGGTCCGGAACCCGAGCACCATCGAGAGGATCGTCGAGAGGATCGACGCGATGACGGAGAAGAAGCCGTTCACGCCCCAGGCCCACGCGACGTATTCGCGGCTCCGCGGACCGAGCCGCGTCACCGTGCGCATCCCGAGCGGGAGGAACGCCCCGAGGCAGAGGCCCACGGGCGCGACGACGAGCACCGTGACGAGGACGCGCACGGCGAGCGGCCCTCCGACGAAGTGATCCGCGAGATACGGCAAGAGCGAGCGCGCTCCGAGCACGAGGACGACGAGCGCTCCGGCGAGCACGCCCACGGTGCGGTTCTTCTCCCCCGCGTAGCGCGCGCACGCGAGGCTCCCGAGGCCCGAGAACACGAGCAAGGACGTGAGCGTCACGGTGAGCGAGCGCGTCGGGTAGCCGAGCAGGAGCGTCAGGTTCTGCATGAAGGGCACCTCGAGCAGCATGAACCCGAGGCCGAGCGCCGCGAAGTAGATGCCCGCGAGGGGTTTGTCCCGCATCTCGCCGAACGCGCCGCGGAGCGCGCGGAGCGGCCAGAGCAGGAACACCGCGGCGAGGACGACCACGACGCCGAGGAACGTCAGCGTGAGCTGCTCGGCGATCGCATCCTCGTGGTCGATGATGGCGCCGCTCGCCGTTCCCTGCATCCCGAGGGCGTCGCGGAAGCGCGCGAAGTGCCAGAAGAACGGCGAATCGTCCGTCACGGGGTCCACCTGGTACGGGTGGTGCTCGAAGAAGCCGGGGAGCGCCGCGTCCGGGAGGAGGATCGCCTGGTTCACCGGCCTCCGGTCGATGGGCATGCCCGGGACGTACTGGAGGGCGCCGTCCACCGTCGTGTCCGTTTTCGCTCGGAACCGCGCGATCTGATCCGCCGAAAACGCGTTCTTCCCGAGCAGGACGACCAGCTCGCGGAACGGCGGGTAGCCCCGGGAGCTCGCGACGAGCACGTGGCGCGAAAAATCCTCCACGCCCTCCGCGCGGAACGCGGCCCGCGCCGTCGAGACGTACCGCGTCGTCCGGTTCGGCTTGTGGTCGTAGTCGAGCTCGCCGAACTGGGTGCAGACGATCCCGTTCGGCGAGAGGTGCTTCAGGCTCTCCCGGACCATCTCTTCCGTGTAGAGGTAGCTCTCCGAGAGCACGAACGCGCCGCTGGTCGCGGCGTTCATCGCGGCGTAGGAGTCCGGCGCGACGAACCAGACGAGATCGTACTCGTGCTCGTCCTGCTTCAGGAACCACCGGCCGTCGCCGTTCAGCAGCGTGACCTTCGGGTTTTCCGCGAGGTGGCCGGAGAAATCCGCGAAGACCTTCGTCACGAGCGAGTACGTGACGGGGTTCAGCTCGACGCCCGTCACGTGCGCCGCGTCGAAGAACAGCGACGCGACGAGCTCGTGACCGCCGGCCGCGCCGATGACGAGCACGCGCGGGTGCTTCGGCAGGACCTCGAAGGGCAGGGCGCGCGGGTCCGTCTTCAGGTACTCGAACGGCGCGAAATCCCCGTTGAACTTCCGCATGCCGGAGCCGGGCTGACCGTCGTGGAACAGGAAGTAGGTGTCGTCGGGGTGGAAGGGGTGCGCCGCGACGTCCACGCGGAACACCGGGCTCCACCGCGAGTACTTCACGAGGCCGCCCTTCCGGAAATCCTCGAACGCCTTCGCGTGCGAGACGACCGGGTCCCGGAGGAACGCGCCCGAGGCGAGCGGCACGGCGAGCGCGGCGGTGACGGCGAGCGTGGAGGCGAGGAGCGTCCGGCTCTCGCGGGCGAGCCGGAGTCCGGCGAGCGAGAGGACGAACCCCGCGAGCATCACCGTCCGCGGGGGCGTCAGCGTGGAGACGAGCGGCACCGCGACGGCCGCGCCGAGCGCTCCGCCGAGGAGGTCCGCGCCATAGAGCTTCCCGGCGTCCTCCCCCGCGTGCCCGAGGATGGTGGAGACGATGATCCCGACGGCGAAGAAGGAGCTCGTGAGGAGGAGGCTCACGAGGACGAGCTTCAGGAGCTCGGGGACGGAGCCCATGGACTCCGCCACGTCCAGGCTCATCGGAGCCACGACGAGGTACGAGATCAGCACGCTCGCGCCGCCGAGGACGCTCGTCAGGGGGATCAGCCGCTCGGTGGGCGCATTCCGGAGGCGCGAGGAGACGGCGACGGCGATCCCGCCGCCGCCTATCCCGAGGAGGCCGATGCCGAGGATCAGGTACGTGAAGTAGTAGAAGACCTTGAACGAGAAGATCCGCGTGTACGCGATCTCGAGCAGGAGCGCGCCGAGGGACGTGAGGAAGATCTCGGCGTAGAGCGGCCGCTTCGGCATCGGGCTGCAGGATGTATCACAGCGGCGCTCCTCGCTGGGCGTCCGAGTCTCAGTCGAGTCCGCCGAAGCGACGGACCGCCTTCAGGCGCCGCCCCTGCGGGTACGCCTGGACGTACGCCTCGGCGCGCTCGCGGGCCGTCTCGGCGTTGCCGGCGCGAGACCAGCTCTCGACCTCGCGCGCCAGGGCGTCCTGCGCGAGCGCTCCACGGGGCTCGAGCCGTCGCGCCGTCGCGAACGCGTCCGCGGCCTCGTGAGGCCGGCCGAGCTGGTCCAGGAGGGTACGCCCGAGCGTGAACGCCGCGAGCGGCGCCCGCGAATCGCCGCGGTGCGCCGAAAGGACCCGCTGGAGCGGCGCGATGGCCTTGTCCGGGTGACCGCCGAGGCGCGCGACGTCCGCCGCGAGGAGCAGGTCCGACGGCTCGTCCCGGACGGCGCTCGGTCCCTCGGCGCTCATCCGGCCGAAGGCGCGGGCGTAGTCGCCGTCTTGAGCGAGCACCCGCCACGACGGCCCCGCGGGCGCCGACGGCGCGGGAGCCGGGTGCGCGGCGTGCTCCGTCTCCACGGTGAGGTCCTCCCCGGGCTCCGCGGGCGCTGCGGTCCCTCCCGGTACGAAGGCGTCCTCGCCGACGGCGAGGGTCCGCTCTCCGGAAGGCCACGCGACGTTCACCCGGCCTCGCTCGACGTGGACGCGCACGCCGTCGGAGTCCAGCGCGACCGTGAACACCGTGCCGAGGACGGTGACCGTCGTGTCCCGCGCGAGCACGCGGAACGTCCGGAGCGGGTTCGGCGTGACGGAGAACCGCGCGGCCCCCTGGGCGAGCCGAACGGTCACGTCCTGCTCTCCCACCTGGACGGGCTCCGCCTGCGCGTCGAGCGTGATCTTCGTGACGCTGGTTCCGT
This sequence comes from Polyangiaceae bacterium, assembly GCA_035545855.1. Lineage (GTDB taxonomy): Bacteria > Myxococcota_A > Polyangia > Polyangiales > Polyangiaceae > DASZVB01. The sequence goes on along the minus strand of DASZXK010000205.1, from coordinate 1,847 downwards.
CTCCGAAGTGCAGGAGCTCCGGGACGACCGTCTCTCCGATCCGGACCGGCGCGCCCTGCCGCGCCGGCTCGTGCAATGCGACGCCCGGGCGGCCCCGCTGCCACGCGAACAGTCCGCCCACGATCAACGCGAGGGTCGCGAAGGACAGCGCGACCACCCGGCGCTGACGTCCGAGCTCCAGCCGGAGGACGACTCTCTCGTGGACGCGGCGCTCCCGCTCCGGCGTCCAGCTCGGCACGACGTGCTCGCGCGCCTCCGACACTCTCTCGCCGAGATCAGCCATCGGCGAACGCCTCCTCCAGGGTGCGCGCGGCGGCGGAGATCCGGCGCTTGGCCGTCGCGAGCGAGCATCCCGACATCGTCGCGACGCTCTCGAGCGGCTCCCCCTCCACGTATCGGAGCGTCCAGGCGAGGCGCTCGTTCACGGGGAGCGTGTCCAGCACGGTGTACACGCGGGCGAGCAGCGCCTTCTGCTCCGGGCTCGCGCTCCGATCCGTCACGGCTTCTCCGCCCGTCACTTCGTCCAGCCCGAAGAACGACCGGAGCCGCCGCTTCCGGAGCTTCCGCCTCGCCGAGCGGACGGCGATTCGCGCGAGCCAGCCCTTCACGGCGTTCGGATCACGGATGGCGGAGAGGCCGCGCACCGCCGCGAGGAAGACCTCTTGCACGGTGTCGTCCACCTCTTCGTCACGGCCGAGGAGCCGGTGGGCGACGGCGGCGACGTACGGCGCGTACTTCCGGAACAGCGTGTCCAGATCCAGCACCTCGGCGCGTGCGCCCGCCGGGATCACCGGGCGGACGACTTGGAGCGCGGGCTGCTTCTGGGCCATGCCTTGGAACCCTCAGTGTGCCTCATCGGCCAAAAGGGCTCACCCCCGCGAAATTGAGCCGAAAAACGGCCGGTCCAGCACCGCGCCCTTCATGCCCACGCTGCCGATGCCGCCGCCGTGACGGGGTTCTCGAGGGGGCTCCCGGGGGGCTCAGAGCACCAGTCCGAGGCCGATCTGGCCGGCGAACCAGCCGCCCTCGATCGTCGCTCCTCCGCCGCGAACGGGGAGCACGACGTACCCGGCCTCGCCCGATAGGTCGAGCACGAGGCCGCCCCCCGCGAGCGAGAAACACATCACCCCGAGCGGCCAGCCCCAGGGCGTGAGGGACGTCGCGCCCGAGAACTGCCCCGACGTCGACGTCGACGCGGCGAGGCCCACGCGAAGGCCCGCGCCCGCGCGGGCGGTGAACGCACCCGAGCGCAGATAGCCGAGCAGCATCCCGGAGGCCGTGCTCGTGGTCACCCGGTAGTTCGTCTCTCCTCCGGTGAGGATCGTTCCGGTTTCCAGCACCGCGTCCGCCGCCCAGGCGAGGAACTTGAACCGCTCCTCTCCCATGCGGAGGCCCGCGCCGTAGAGGCCCCCTCCGTGCGTGAAGAACCTGCGACCGCTCGCGATCGCCACGATGCGGAGCGAGCGTTCCTTCGGAGTCTCGAGCTCGTACCAGGTCTCCACCTTGGGCTCGTAGTGCTCCATCTTCTCCTTCGCGATTTCTCGCGCGGCCTTCCGGACGTCTCGCGACGGCACGGGCCCGATGGGCTCCACGTGCAGCGTCGGGTTCGTCTCGAGCTCCGTCCAGCTCGCGAGCACGAGCTCCGTCGCGGCGATCGCGACGAGGCGCGAGCGCGCGCGCGGATCCGAGAGTCCGATGTCGAACGAGCGCGTCACCGACTTCCGGCTGAGCGGGTCCGAAACCAGGATGTTCACGCGCGAGGCCTGGCACTTCACCGTCACCTGCGTGACGTTGTCGCCACCGATGTTGGCGGCCCGCGCTCCGAGCTCCGCGGCGGTGATCCGCCG
>DASZXK010000204.1:0-21703 GCA_035545855.1 Polyangiaceae bacterium | reverse complement strand
CCCTGCCGCGGGGGGTGTCTGCCGCGTGGGTGTGTCGTGCGGCGAGGCCGACGTGGGCGGGGTCAGGCGGCCTTCGGGGCGATGCGCTTTCGCTTCAGCATTTCGACGAGGGTCGTGCGGTTCAGTCCGAGGAGCTCGGCGGCCTGCTTCTTGTTCCAGTTCGTGCGCTCGAGCGCCTGGCGGATGAGCTGGTTCTCGAAGCTCTCCACCGCGCCGCGGAGGTCGATGCCTGCGTCGGGGAGGCGAGCCGCGACGCGGCGCTCGGTGCCGAGACCGCAGACCCGGGACGGGAGGTCGCGGGGTTCGATGCTCGTGCCCGTGCAGAGCAGCACGGCGCGCTCGATGGTGTTCTCGAGCTCACGGACGTTGCCCGGCCACTGCCACGCGCAGAGGATCTCGGCGGCGCCGCGAGACACCTCGCGGACGTCCATGCGACCCGTCTTCTCCCGCGCGCGCTGGAGGAAGTGATGAACGAGGAGCGGCACGTCTTCCGCGCGCTCGCGGAGCGCCGGGACCTGCACGTGGATCACGTTGAGACGGTAGAACAGGTCCTCACGGAACTGGCCGCTCTGCACCGCTTGCTCGAGCTGGATGTTCGTCGCCGCGACGATGCGCACGTCGGCAGACAGGGTGCGGGTGTCGCCCACCGGGGAATACTCCCGGCTCTGGAGCACGCGGAGGAGCTTCACCTGGAGCGACAGGGGCAGCTCGCCGATCTCGTCGAGGAAGAGCGTTCCGCCCTGCGCCTGCGCGATGCGACCCACCTTGGAGGCGTGGGCGCCGGTGAACGCGCCGCGGGCATGGCCGAAGAGCTCGCTCTCGAGGAGGGCCTCGGGAATCGCACCGCAGTTCACCGCGACGAACGGGGCATCGGCCCGCGAGCTCGCGTCGTGAATCGCGCGGGCGACGAGCTCCTTGCCCGTTCCGCTCTCTCCGGTGATGAGCACGGTGCAGGTCGTCGTCGCGACCCGGTCGACGACGCGGTAGACGTCGTGGAGCGCGTTCGACTCGCCGACGATCCCCTTCATGCTGCGCGGCCGGCTGCTCCCCATCTGCACGACCTCCGGCCGAGCGGGAACCGAAGGAGCGCTGAAGACGCCCGAGTGCGAGTCCGAGTCGTCGTCGCGGTCCTGGTCGATTTCAGCTTCAGCTCCGCGATTCATGCCGTTCATGGGTTTCGAATCTCCTCTGCCGACGGGGTCAGCGACGGGGCCTCTAAGCAAGCGTCAGTCCATTGTCGGAAACGGCTGGTTTTTGGCAGTTGGCAGTCAGGGCGGGGTCTCTGGTGACCCAGCACGAGCGTGCGATGCCCGCGTGATTTCAGCTACTTGCAGACTCGCCCCGGTGGGTCACGAATGACTTCCGGGGGTCCCGGGTAGCTCCAGACCTCCCCCGACCGACGCCTGGCACGCCACCTGCTTCCTGGGTCGGCGTGCCCACCGTCTTCGCCCCGATCGACTCCCTGCACGGAGCGCTCGATTACCACCTCGAGCGGCACAACGTGCTCATGTCGAACGTCGCGCACGTCGACACTCCCGGATTCCGCCCGGTCGATCTGAAGCGCGTCGACCCGGGAAGCTTCGACTCCGTGCTGGGCGTGGTCATGGCCCGCACCGACGGGGCTCATCTCGGGCCGAACGGACTTCCGGGCGGAACCGCCGACACGTCCGTGCGCGGCGAGACCTTCGAGGATCTCGCAGCCGGCGCGGGCCGCGACGGCAACTACGTCTCCCTCGATCGCGAGGCGGCGAAGGTCGCCTCGAACCACATTCGCTACGACGTCGTCTCGGCCATCGCCTCGGCCGAGCTGAAACAACTCATGTTCGCCGCCAACGACGGCAAAGGCTAGGAGCCACTAAATGCTCGGGGTTTTCAGTGCTCTCGAAGTCGCGTCCTCCGGTCTCTCGGCGGAGCGGGTCCGCATGAACACCATCGCCGGGAACCTCGCGAACGCCCGCACGACCCGGACGGAAAAGGGCACTCCGTACAAGCGGCTCGACCCGGTCTTCGAGGCAATTCCCGTCGATCACGACTCGAGCATCGTCGACGACCGCCGCGCGGTCTCCGCCGTGCGCGTCGCCCGGATCGCGGAAGATCCGCGGCCCGGACAGATGGTCTACGAGCCCGGTCACCCCGACGCGAACGCGCAGGGCTACGTCGAGTACCCGAACGTCAACGTCGTGGAGGAAATGGTGAATCTCATCACGGCGTCCCGCGCGTACGAGGCGGGTGTCACGTCGATCGAAACCATCAAGCAGATGGCGAACTCGGCCATCAGTCTCGGTCGCTGATGATCGTCGACGGGCCGACCCTTCCCCTCGCGCTTCCGCACGTCACGCCGGAAGCGCCGGTCGCCCCCGCGGGATCCGAGCCGAAATCCGGCGCCGCCGGCGCGTCCTTCGGCGCGACGCTCGCCGCCGCCCTCGAGCAGCCGAACGCGGACATGAACGCGGCGTCCGCCGCCGGCGAGGCTTTTGCATCCGGAGCCAAGGACGACATTCACGGGACCATGCTCGCGCTCTCCAAGGCGGACATCGAGCTTCGTTTCGCCAGCAACGTGCGAAACAAGGTGATCGACGCCTTCTACGAGCTCTGGCGAATGCAGATCTAGGGACTTAGACGCGGATGCCCGAAAGACTCCGAGCCTTCCTCGAAGCCGCCAAGAAATTCTGGGCGGGCCTTCCCACGCCGAAGCGGCTCGCGCTCGTGTTCGTGGTGAGCGCGGTCCTGGTCGGCACGGTCCTCGTCGCGACGATCGGCTCGCAGCCCAAGTTCGTGTATCTCTACACGGATCTCGCGACGCAGGACGCGGCGAGCATCAAGAGCAAGCTCGAGACGCAGCAGGTCCCGATTCGCCTCGAGAACGGCGGAACGGCCATCATGGTCCCCGAGGAGCGCGTCCACGCGCTCCGCCTCGAGCTCGCCGCCGCGGGGCTCCCGCGTGGAACGGGCGTCGGTTTCGAGATCTTCGACCGGTCGCAGATCGGCGCGACGGAATTCGAGCAGCAGATCAGCCTCCGCCGCGCTTTGGAGGGCGAGCTCGCGCGGTCGATCATGACGGTGGACGGCGTGAAGAGCGCCCGGGTCCACCTCGTTCTCCCCGAGCACCGGCTCTTCACCGTCCGCGAGGAATCCGCGTCGGCGAGCGTCGTCTTGAAGCTCGAAAATGCCCAAAATTTCGGTCGAAAAGAGGTCGCTGCGATCGTGCACCTCGTCGCCGCGGCGGTCCCCGGGCTCTCCCGCGACCGCGTGTCCGTCGTGAGCACCGAGGGCCTGACGCTGCACCGTCCGGTTTCTGACGCTTCCCAGTCCGGCGTGGAGACCAACGAGCTCCAGGCCGAGCAATCCCGTCGCGTCGGGACCCAGCTCGAGTCCGACCTCCGCGATCAGCTCGAGCGGATCGTCGGGCCCGGCAACGCAGACGTGCGCGTCAACGTGACGCTCGACGCCGCGGCCCGGGAAAAGACGGAGGAACACTACTCTCCGGAACGAACCGCGCTCCGGAGCGAGCACAAGGTCGAGGAGACCACCGGACCCACGACCGAGGCGGGAGTCGCGGGCGTCCCCGGCGCGCGGAGCAACCTCCCCGATGCGCCTCCGGGCGAGCAGAGCGCGACGGAAAAGGGCCCCGGCGGCGGCGTGACGCGAAAGACCCAGACCCGGAACTGGGAGGTCGATCGCGTCACGGAGAAGACCACGACGCCGCCCGGCGGCATCGGCCGCCTGTCCGTCGCCGTCCTGGTGAACGGCAAGTACGAAAAGCACGGCGCCGCGGCGACCTACGTCCCGCGGACCCAGGCCGAGCTCGACGAGATGACGGCGCTCGTGAAGCACGCGGTCGGCTTCGACGCCGCGCGTGGAGACGCGGTCGAGGTGAAATCGGCCGAGTTCACGAAGCCGACCACCGGCACGGAAGACGCGGAAAAGCCCGCTTCTCCGTACAAGAAGTACCTCCCCTACGCGGCCGCGGGCGGCGGAGCGCTGTTCCTCCTCGCCGTCGTCATCCTCGTCTGGCGGATCCGGAGCAAGAAGAAGCTCCCGGTGCCGGCGGCCGTGCAGGCGCTCGGCGGCGCCCCGGGCGTCAAGGAACCGGCGCTCGCCGCCATGGATCAGCCACGCGCGGCGCTTCCCGAGGCGTCGCCCGCCGACTCGGCCGATCTCCGCGCGCAGGCGCTCGAGCTCGCGACGAAAGATCCCGCGACGGCCGCGATCGTCATCCGGAAGTGGCTCTCCGCCGCGGGCGCTCAGGCGACGGCACGCTCCTAGCAAGCGTCCTCGCCGAACATGGAGCTGACGGGTCCCGAGAAAGCGGTCCTGCTTCTACTCTCGCTGGACGAGACGAGCGCGACCCCCATCATCGCGGAGCTGGAGCCCGGCGAGGTGCGGAAGCTCCGCGAAGTCGCGAGCATGATGCGCGCGGTCCCGACGACGGCTCTCGACAAGGTCTACGGGGAGTTCGTGCAGAACAGCCGCGAGGCGGTCGCCGTGCCGCGAGGCGGCGTCCGTTACCTCCGGCGGCTCGCGACCCGCGCCCTCGGCGAGGCGAAGACCCAGGAGATCTTCGTCGACGCGCCGCAGACCGCCATGGAACGGCTCGCGGGCACGGACGCGGCCGCCCTCGCGCTCGTCCTCGAGAACGAACATCCGCAGCTCATCGCCGCCGTTCTCTCGCAGCTCGACACGGAGAAGGCCGCCCGGGTCGTCCAGGACCTCCCGGAAGCGACGCGCACGGCCGTCCTCGAGCGGCTCGGTCGCCTGCACGAGGTCCCCGCGGGGCTCCTGGAAGAGATCGCGTCCGCGCTGACGGCGGAGCTGCCGTCCGGGGAAGCGGAGGCGGCCATGTCGGTGGACGGCATCTCCCGCTCGGCCGCGCTGGTCCGGAGGCTCGGGCGCGAGACGGGCGAGCTGCTCCTCGGCGCGCTCTCGCAGGACGACGCGACGCTCGCGACTCAGATCCGGAAAGCGATGTACTCCGTCGAGGATCTCCGGAACCTCGACGCGCGGGCGCTCCGCGTCGTGCTCGAGGCCGTGCCCGCGGATCGCCTGACGCTCGCGATGAAGACGGCGAGCGAGGAGCTGAAGGAGCAGATCTTCCGCAGCATGTCCAAGCGCGCCGCGGACCGCATCCGCGAGGACATGGGGATGCTCGGTGGCGTTCGCCTCGCGGACGTCGAGGCCGCACAACAGGAGATCGTCGAAATTGCCCTCCGATTGGATGCAGAAGGCACCATTTCCCTCGAAGGCGCAGGGAATGCCGTCGTCTAAGAGCGAACGCGCGCCGGCGGCGCGCTTCCTCGACGTGACGCGCGGCAAGCTCCGGGCGCCGTCCTGGGTCGCGTCGCAGCGAGCGGGCTTCCGCAGGATCTCGTCCGAGCCGAACCTGAAAGCGCCGAAGATCCCGGCCGATCTCGAGGAGTCGCTCTCGGAAAAGTCGCCCGTGGAGGCAATGCCCGAGGGCGCACCGCCGCCCGGCGCGGGGATCCCGCTCGATCGGCCCGCGTCCATCGCGGAGCTCGTCGCCGAGATCGAGGCGGCGTCCCAGGCGCCCCGGCACCTCCAGAGCGTCCTCCCCGAAGAGCCGCAGCCGGAGCCGGATCCCGCCCTGACGGATGCGTTCGTCGCCGCCACCGACGCCCTCGCTCGCGCGCGGGAAATCGTCCTGAAGGACAGCGCCGAGGAGGTCGTGGAGCTCGCCATCACGATCGCCCGGCGCGTCATCGGCCGCGAGCTCGCGACGGATCCTTCAGTGGTGGAACGCCTCGTCCGCGAAGGGCTCGCTTCCCTCGGGCAGCACGATCGCGTCACCGTTCGCCTCGGGCGCGCCTTCAGTCACGCCGGGACCGCCATCGAGCGCGCCCTCACCGCGTCGGAGGAGCGCGTGGAGATCGTCCTCGACGCCTCCCTCGAAGAGTACGGCTGCGTCATCGAGACGGAGCTCGGGCGCGTCGACGAGAGCATCGAATCGCGCCTGTCGGCGCTGCTCTCCGCGCTCGAATCCGACTCCAACCCGCCGGGGCACTGAATGCTCGAACGCACCATCGCCCGCGCGAAGACGGCCCCGCTCCATGCCCCGCTCGGCGTCGTGCTGGACGTCGTCGGCCTCATCGTGGAGGTCGGCGGTCTCGCGGCGGCGGTGGGAGACTCGCTCACCGTCCACGGGGACGGCGCCGAGCTCGAGGTCGAGGTCATCGGTTTCCGCTCCGGACGCCTGCTCACGACGCCCCTCGGGCCGCTCGTCGGGATCCGCGCGGGAGCCCGGGTTTCCAGGGCGAATCGCGGCGCGACGGTGACCGTCTCCGGGGGGCTCCTCGGACGCGTCATCGACGCGTTCGGCCGGCCCCTCGACGGCGGAGTGGAGCTCGTGCCGGATCGGGTCGTCCCGATCCACGCGCCGCCCCCGCCGCCGTTCGGGAAGAAGCCGATCGAGAAGCCGCTTCCGACCGGCGTCCGCGCCATCGACTCGATGCTGACCCTCGGCGTCGGGCAGCGCATGGGCATCTTCGCCGGCGCCGGCGTGGGCAAGAGCACTCTCCTCGGCATGATCTGCCGCTCGGCCCAGGCGGACGTGAACGTCGTGGGTCTCATCGGCGAGCGGGGCCGCGAGCTGAACGAGTTCGTCCGGAATTCCCTCGGCGCCGAGGGCCTGGCCCGCTCCGTGATCGTGGCCGCGACGAGCGACCAGCCGCCGCTCGTGCGCTCCCGGGGCGCGGAAACCGCGACCGCGATCGCCGAGTACTTCCGGGACCAGGGCAAGAGCGTCCTCCTCGTGATGGACTCGGTCACGCGCTACGCGATGGCGCTCCGCGAGGCCGCGCTCGCCGCCGGCGAACCGCCGGCCACGAAGGGCTACCCGCCGTCGGTCTTCGCCGCCCTTCCCCGCCTCCTCGAGCGCACCGGGACGGGCACGGGCGCCGGGGTCATCACCGCGCTCTACACGGTGCTCGTCGAAGGGGACGACCTCTCCGACCCCATCGCCGACTCCGTCCGCTCGATCCTCGACGGGCACATCGTGCTGTCTCGCGACATCGCGCAGCGCGGGCATTTCCCGGCGATCGACGTCCCCGCGAGCATCTCCCGGCTCATGCCCGAGATCTGTCCGGAGCCCGAGCTCCGGACGGCGGCGACCGTTCGCCAGATGATGAGCGTCTACCGGGAGGCACAGGACTTGATTCAGGTCGGCGCGTACGTGCGCGGGAGCGACCCGCGCATCGACGCCGCCTGTGCCGCCATGCCGCAGATCGACGGCTTCCTGAAGCAAGGTCTCTCCGAGCGCACCACGTACGCCGAGGCCAAGGCCCGCCTCGACGGCCTCGCCCGGCTCGCCGAGAAGGGCGCCCGGAAGTGACGCCCCGGAGGGGGCGCGTGAAGCGCATCATCGAGGTGCGAGAAAAGCAGCTCGACGACAAGGTGAAGGCGCTCCGCGAGACGGAGCGCGCGGCGGAAGAGGCCGCCCGGGCGAAGGCCGAAGCCGACGAACGCCTGGTCCAGGCCGCCGTCGAGCGCGAGCGGCTCGCCCGGAAGGCAACCGACCTCCAGAGCTGGATCGAGGCGAACGAGTGGCTCCAGGCCCGCGCTGCCCTCGTGGACGCGGCGCGCCGCAGGGTCGAAGCGGCGAAGAACGCGGTCTCCGTGGCTCGCACGGACGTCTCCGCGGCGCACGCGGACGTCCGCCGCATGGAGCTCCTGTCGGACAAGATCGAGCGTCAGGAAAACGCCGCCCAGGATCGCGCCGCGAGGAAGCTCGACGACGAGATCGCCGCGCAGCGCTTCGAGCGCTGGAAGGGCTCCGGTCGATGAAGCACGGCAGCGCGCTCTCCCCCTCGAACCCGCTCGATTCCGCGGCACTCGCGGACGACGCCCCCACGGCGAAGGACCGGAACGTCGAGGAGTGGGCGGCCGTCGTTGCGGCGCTTTCCGCGGTTCCCCGGCCCGAAGCGCCGATTTCTCTCCCCGCCGAGGCGGCGAGTTGGCGCGCGGGCGACGGATCCCTGACACCGGCGGCAGCGGCTCCTGCGGATGCGAACAGTGAAACGGGACCCTCGAAGGACACCACCCACGTGGACCTACGTGTGGATGCGGCGGATCTCGGGCAAATAGACATCGCCGTGGATCGGCTCGACACCGGCGTGCGCGTGACGATCGCCGCCGCGGACGAGCGCGCGATCGTCGCGCTCGAGCCGGAAAGAGCGCGACTTCTCGCGGTTCTCCACGACAGCGGCGTGCGGGTCGACTCGGTGACGGTCGTCCGCGCCGGCGCGAGCGGCATGGGCCTTGCTCAAGGACCGGGGAGAGGCGCGGATGCCTCGCGCATCTCGTCCCGAGAAGACACCCAGGCCCGCAAGCGAAGTCAGAAGAAGAACCACTTCGTCGGATGAGGAACTGATGGCAACGAACTCCGTCACCAGCACCCAGAGCACGACCCAGGACGTGGGCTCCATCGCGAGCGCCATGACCGGCGGCAAGGGGATGGGCAAGGACGACTTCCTGAAGCTCCTCGTCGCGCAGCTCAAGAACCAGGACCCGCTCGCGCCGCAGGACAACACGCAGTTCGTCGCGCAGCTCGCGCAGTTCTCCTCCCTCGAGCAGTCGATGGGCATCAACGACCGGCTCGACGCGCTCACGGCGCAGTTCAAGGGCCTCTCGAACACGGGCGACATCGGCCTGGTCGGTTCGACGATCGCCGCGCGCGGCAATCTCATCACGGTGGACGGCTCCGGCGCGGGCGCGCAGCTCTCCTTCACGCTCGGCGCCGCGTCGGACAGCACGAAGATCGGCATCACGGACTCCACGGGTCGCACGGTGCGCACCCTGGACATCGGCAAGCACGCGGCAGGCATCGTCCGCGTCATGTGGGACGGCCGGGACGACACCGGCATCGTCCAGCCCGCGGGAACGTACGCGGTGACCGTCCAGGCGAAGACCGCGGACGGCGGCGGCGTCTCCGTGGATCAGCAGTCGACCGGAGTCGTGAAGGCGATTTCCTTCGACAAGGGTTACCCGGTGCTCGAGCTCGACAGCGGGCTCAGCATCCCAGTCTCCGACCTCTTGAAGGTCGTAGGTCCGACGAAACCGTAAATCCGAATCAGCGAAAGGGCTCTCCCCAGGAGGCAACAATCCAATGACTCTTCGAGCAATGTACACGGGCGTTTCTGGTCTCCAAGCCGAGGGCGAAGCCCTCAGCACCGTCAGCGACAACATCGCTAACGTCAACACCACGGGATTCAAGTCCCAGCGCACGGTGTTCGAGGACGTCCTCGGGCACTCGATCATGGCGGGCAGCGGTTCGTCCATGCCGGGCTCCGGTGTCCACGTGGGCGCCGTCCAGCAGATGTTCACGCAGGGCACGCTCTCGAACACGGGCGTCGCGACCGACCTCGCACTGAACGGCGACGGCTTCTTCATGGTCAAGGGAGCGATCGACGGCGTCGTCGGCAACTTCTACACGCGCGCCGGCCAGTTCAACATCGACAACAAGGGCACCATCACGAACACGGCCGGCCTCGAGCTCCAGGGCTACCAGGCGAACCCGGACGGCACGTTCGCGGCGTCGGTGTCCTCGCTCCAGGTCCCGACTTCGGCCATCCCGGCGAACAAGACCACGGAGATGACCGTCGTCGCGAACCTCGACGCCTCCGAGGCGGCGATCCCGGGCGGCTTCGACATCACCGACGCGAGCAACACGTCGAACTTCAGCACCAGCATGACGGTGTACGACTCCCTCGGCGCGCAGCACACGCTCGACGTCTACTTCACGAAGACGGCCGACAACGCCTGGACGTACAACGTCGCGGCGCACGGCTCGGACCTCGCGACCCCCGTCGCGGGCGACGTCGTCGTCGGCGGTGGCACGATGGGCTTCACGACCGACGGCAAGCTCGACACGTTCGCGGCAGGGACGCCGATCTCGGTCGACTTCGGAGGCGGCGCGGCGGCGGGCCAGGCGATCACCGTCAACTTCGGCACCCCGATCACGGGCTCCGGCGGCACGGGCGTCGACGGCATCACGCAGTACGCGGCCAAGGAGAACGTCTCGAGCCAGACGCAGGACGGCTACGCGTCCGGCGACTTCTCGGGCGTCACCGTCGACGGCACGGGCACGGTCATGGGCCTCTACACGAACGGTCAGAAGCTCGCCATCGGCCAGCTCGCGATCGCGAAGTTCCGGAACAACGAGGGCCTCGGACGCGCCGGCGGAAACATGTGGATCGACACGCGGGACAGCGGCCCCGCGGCGCTCGGCACCGCCGGCAGCGGCGGACGCGGCGCGATCTCCGGCGGCGCCCTCGAGGGTTCCAACGTGGATCTCGCGACCGAGTTCGTCGGACTCATCCAGCACCAGCGCGCGTTCTCCGCGAACTCGAAGACGATCACGACTGCGGACGAAATGCTGCAGGAGCTGATCAACATCAAGCGCTGATCGGAACGATGACCGCCGCGATGGAAGAGGTGTCCCATGGATGAGACGGAACCCACGGAAGTCGCGGCGAGAGAGAGCCCCAAGAAGAGCAAAGTCGGAACCATCATCGCCGCGGTACTCGTGGTGAGTATCGCGGCGGTCGGTGGCATCTTCGGAACGAAGATGATGGGGCACGGCGGAAAGGCCCAGAAGCACGCGGCCGCCGAGAAGGAGTCCGAAACCGAAGGAGAAGGCGAGAGCGAAGGAGCCAGCTCCGAGGGCGAGGGCGAGGGTGAAGGCGAGGGCGAAGAGCATGCCGAGAAGGGCAGCGACGCCGCTCCCGCCGAGACCGTCCCGATGCCGCAGGTCGTCGTCGACGTGCGGGACAAGGACGGAGACGTGCACCACCTGAAGGTGGGCCTGCAGTTCGAGACGAAGAAGCTCCCGGAAGAGGAGTTCGCGAAGGTGCTCCCGCGCGGGCGCGAGGCACTGGTCACGTATCTCCGAGGGCTCACGTTCGAGTCGGCGACCGATCCGAAGGCGTTCGAGAAGATCCGGAAGGAAATCCAGGATCGAACGAAGAAGGCCGTCGGGAAGTCCCGCGTGAAACGCGTGCTCATCACGGAATACGTCGCTCAGTGACGTGATGAACGACGCGGCCAGGGCGAAAGACGCGTACGCGATGGAAAGCCTCTCGCCGAGGGCCCCAGAAGGCGCAAATCGTCCCGGTGGACCGAAGCCCCTCGACCTGACCGGTCGAGACCGACACCTGAGAGCCGCGATGCAGACCATGGGTCGCGTCGCCGCCAAATTTTCCCGCGCCGCGAGGCGCACGCTGCCGTTCCTGGTCCGGAGGCGAGCGAAGCTCGACCCCGGCGCCGTCTCGGTCGCCGAGTTCGCGTCCGAGCCGGGCGAGCGGAGCGGAACGCTCTTCGAGGTCCACCTGGACGAGACGGGTGGCTCGGGCTGGGCGACGCTCCTCCTCGACGCCGAAGCGATCGCCGTCGTGCTCGACGGCGCCCTCGGCGGTCAGAGCGCGACCGGACCCGCGGCCACGCTGTCGCTCGCCGAGCGGGCGCTCGTCGGCCGCATCGCCCGCTCCCTCGGGGAAGACTTCGCGAGCGCGGTGAAGGAGGAGTGCGGCCTCGCCTTCGAGGTGAGCTCGCTCCGTAACGTCCCCGAAGACGAGCGCCACGAACAGCCGGGGACGGACGGTCTCCGGGTCGACTGCCGCATCGACGGCCTCCAGGGAAATCCGACGGTCAGCGTGACCATCGGCGCGTCCACGCTGGAGGCCGCCGTGCGCGAGCAGGAAGAAGAAGGCGAGCCCGTCACCGGCGACCCCAGGATGGTCGACGCGGTGAAGGAGGTGCCAATCGAAGTCGTGGCCGAGCTCGGAACCTTGACGCTCGGCCTCCGCCGGGTGCTCGGGCTCCGCGTCGGCCAGGTGCTGAGACTCCCCACAGCAGTCGACGATCCGGTCGTGCTGCGCGTCGCGGGTTGCAAGAAATTCGTCGGTGTACCGGTCGTGTCGCGGGGACAGCTCTCCGTCGAGATCCGCGGTCGGTACGGAGATTGAAAGGGAACTCGTCGATGTCCGAACCGAGCCTGCGACCATCCTCCCCTCCCCCCGGCCTCGCCGACGGCCCCGTCGCGCCGATGGCCGCGCCCACCGCCGAAGCCTCTCCTCCCGCCGCGATGCGCAGCATCGACAGCATGGGCTTCGTCCTCGACGTCCCGGTCGAGCTCACCATCGAGCTCGGCCGCAAGCACGCCCGGATCGGCGAAATCCTGCGGCTCGGCCCGGGCTCGGTGCTCGAGCTCAGCAAGGCGAACGGTGAGCCCCTCGACGTCTACGTGAACAACCGCCTCGTCGCCCGCGGAGAGGCCGTGGTCGTCGGCGAACACTACGGGATCCGGCTCACCGAGGTCCTCGTCGTCGAAGAGAACCGCCCGCGAGGTGGCTCGTGAAGAACCTCGTCTCCGCCCTGGCGTTCTCCGCGCTCACGCTTCTCCCGAACTTCGCGCTCGCGGACGGCCCGCCCCTTCCGCCCGAGCAGAAGCCCTGGCTCGCCCATCACGGCGAGATCGCGATGCCCGAGGAGAACTCGAGCGGCGCGCCGATGGTCCGCTCCCTCGCGGCGACGGCGGTTCTCGCGGGGCTAGGCGGAGCCGCGCTGTTCCTGAAGAAGCGCCGCCGGAAGCCCGCGGTGCTCGCCTCCGACTTCGCGATCGACGTCCTCGGAACGACGCGCATCGGGCCGAAGGCGCTCGCCGTCGTGGCGCACGTCGGCGGCCGGACGATCCTCCTCGGCGTGACGGACGGCTCGGTCTCCCGGCTCGCGTGGCTCGACGAGCAGTCGGCCGGCGACGACGAAGAGCGCGAGAGCGACGAGAACGGCGCGCTCGCCGTCCCCGGCGCCAAGGCGATGACGCTCCCGCGTCGGAACCCCGCCGTACACCGCACGGAGACGAAGATGGAACCGGCTCCGGCCGCCCCCGCGTTCAAGGACGTGCTCGCCCGCTGGAACCGCGCGGAACCCAAGGCGAAGAAGGCTCGCGCGGAAGCGGAGTCGCCCGCCGTCGTCGTCGCGGAGGCCACCCGGGACGTGTTCAGCCGCAAGGATCGCGTGCTCGGGACCTCGGATCGAGCCATCGAAGGCCAGGCACGTGGGTTGGCAGCCCGCTTGCAAAGCCGCGTGGTGTGAACGCTCTCTCCCAGCTTCTCGAGGGTCAGCCGCTGGCCCCCCCGCTGAAGCTGCTCCTCGTCCTCACGATCTTCGCGGTCCTCCCCGCGATCGTGCTGACGACGACGTCCTTCGTCCGCATCGTCGTGGTGCTCTCCTTCGTGCGGCAAGGCCTCGGCTCGGCGCAGGTCCCCCCGACGCAGGTCATCATCGGGCTGTCGCTGTTCCTGACGCTCTTCACGATGACGCCGGTCATGACGGAGATGAAGCGGGTCGCCCTCGATCCGTATCAAGCGGGGCAGATGACGGAGCTCCAGGCGCTCGAAGCCGGCGCCGAACCGCTGAAGGTGTTCATGCTCCGCCAGACCCGTGAGGCGGATCTCAAGCTCTTCTACGCCGCCACGAGCACGGCGCTCCC
This sequence comes from Polyangiaceae bacterium, assembly GCA_035545855.1. Taxonomy (GTDB): domain Bacteria; phylum Myxococcota_A; class Polyangia; order Polyangiales; family Polyangiaceae; genus DASZVB01. Next base: position 8,202 of record DASZXK010000204.1, on the reverse strand, counting down.
GGCCGGTCCGAGCGACGTGCCGATGCGCCTCGCGATGCCCGCGTTCGTCATCTCCGAGCTCAGCACGGCGTTCCAGATGGGCGTCATCGTGCTCCTGCCGTTCCTCGTGGTGGACCTCGCGGTCGCCTCGCTCCTCATGAGCATGGGCATGATGATGGTGCCCCCGACGACGCTGAGCCTCCCCATCAAGCTCCTCCTCTTCGTCCTGGTCGACGGGTGGAACCTCATCGCCGGCTCGCTCCTCCGGAGCTACCTGTGACCACCGACGGCGCGCTCGAGCTGCTCAGGAACGTCCTGCTCATCTGCGCCAAGGTCGCCGGGCCGATGCTCCTCGTCGCGCTCCTCGTCGGCCTGGTGGTGGGCGTGCTCCAGGCCGCGACCCAGGTGAACGAGGCGAGCATCAGCTTCGTCTCCAAGCTGGTCGCCGTCGGCGTCGCGTGCACGGTCCTCGGCTCCTGGACCTTGCACCAGCTCGTCGACTACACGGCGCGGACCTTCCAGTCCATCGCCGACGTCACGCGGTGAAGCCGTGCCGGCGCTGGATCTCCTCCTTCAGCGCGAGCTCGCGACCCTCTCGCTCGAGGTGACCCGGATCTCGGGGGCCCTCGTCGTCGCGCCGCTCTCGTGGGCGGTCGCTCCGCTCCGCGCCCGGGGCGCGCTCGTGATGCTCCTCGCGTTCGTCGTCCACGGACAGGCGTTCGTCTCGACGGAAATGGCCGAGCGACCCGAGCTCGTCGCGATGGCGATCCCGATGGAATTCCTCGTCGGCGTCGCGCTCGGCTTCGTCGTGCGGCTGGTCGTCGCGACGGCGGAGATCGCCGCCGACGTCATCGCCCCGCAGATGGGCCTCGGAGCCGCCCACCTCTTCGACCCCACGACGAGGGCGACGCAGACGCCGATCGGGTCCCTGCTCCGGAACTTCGGCATCGTGCTCGCGCTCCTCGCCGGCCTCCACCGGGTGCTCGTCGGAGGACTCCTCGCGAGCTTCCGGGCGCTCCCGCCGGGCGCGGCGATCGACTCCACGCGGGTCACGTCCGCGCTCGTCGAGATCTGCAACGAATCCCTCGTGGCGGGAGTCCGGATCGCGATGCCGGTCATCGCCGTGCTCCTCCTCACCCAGGTCGCGCTCGCCTTCGTCTCTCGAGCCGCGCCCGCGATGCAGGTCTTCTCCATCGGCTTCGCCGTCACCCTCGGGGTCGGCGCGCTCGTCCTCGGGCTCTCGCTCCCGGATTTCGCGCGCATCGTCCAGGGTGAGGCGAGCCACGCGGAGGCCCGCATCGAAGCCGTCCTGCTCGCGTTCGGGGGTCCATGAGCGACTCCGATCCCGAGGACAGGACGGAAGAGGCGTCGCCAGAGCGGCGGCGCAAGGCGCGCGAAGACGGACAGTTCCCGCGAGCGAGAGACACGGGCGCGATCGCCGCGACCGGTGCAGTCCTGATCTCCCTCTTCGGATTCGGCAGCCAGCTCTCCGCGGCCGCGAAGCACTTCGCCGAGCGCTGCTTCCGGGACTCGGACGCGCTCCACGGCGCGGCCGGCCTCGCCGTCATCGGCCGGGAAACGATGGGCGCGCTCGCGCTCCTGACGCTCCCGATCGCGGCCATCGCGGCCATCGCCGCCGTCGCGCTCGGCTTCGCGGAGGCCGGCTTCCACCCGAACATCGAGCTCGCCGCGCCGAAATTCGAGCGGCTCGATCCGCTCGCCAAGCTCCCCCAGCTCTTCTCGCCCACGAAGGCCGGCCTGAACTCCATCCTCGCGCTCGCGCGCGTCGGGGTCGTCTTCGTCGTGACGTGGAATTTCACGAAGGACCGCTTTCCGTCCCTCGTCCGTCTCTCCGGCGCCCGCGTCGGCAACGCCGTCGCGGACGTCGGGGACGCCGTGCTCCATCTCGCGGCGTCCGCGACGCTCGCGCTCGTCACGCTCACGGCCGTCGACTACTTCAAGAGCTGGATGCAACACGAGAAGAGCATCCGCATGTCGCGCCAGGAGCTGAAGGAAGAGCACCATCAGCAGGAGGGCGACCCCCGCGTCCGGGGCAGGCAGCGCGCGCGGGCGAGAGAGATGCTCCGCCGCGGCATCGCCAAGGCCATCAAGACCGCGGACGTCGTGATCGCGAACCCGACGCACGTCTCCGTGGCGCTCCGTTACCGTCCGCAGGAAGGCGCGCCCGTCGTCGTCGCCAAGGGCTACGACGAGATCGCGCTCCACATCCGGAAGCTCGCGGGCGAAAACTCCGTGCCCATCGTCGAGAACGTCCCCCTCGCGCGCGCCCTCGCCGAGAAGGTGAAGGTCGGTCGCGCCGTCCCCGTCGAGCTCTACGTCGCGGTTGCCGAGGTGCTCGCGATGGTCTACCGCGCCAAGAACCGCGGTCGCCGCGCGTGAGACCACCCCCGTCAACGGGTTGACGCCGTCACCCGGTTGACGCCCGAACCGTCGGGCCACCGGCGAGGCGGATCGCGAGACCCCGTTTCCGGCCTTATTTCCCGGGCACGGTTCTCGCAACGCCCGCGGCGTGTCGACCGCCGTCGCCAAGGAACCGCCGAGGAGCTTCGTCTCCGATCTGGTCGTTCCGCTCGGCATCGTCGCCATCGTCCTGATGATGGTGCTGCCGCTCCCGCGGCTCCTGGTCGACGTCCTCCTCGCGTTCAGCATCGCGACGTCGATCGGCGTCTTCCTCATCGGGCTCTTCATGGAGAGCCCGCTCGAGTTCAGCGTCTTCCCGGCCGTCATCCTCGTCGCGACGCTGCTCCGCCTGAGCCTCAACGTCGCGACCACCCGGCTCATCCTCCTCAAGGGCCACGAGGGTCACGGCGCCGCGGGCGAGGTCGTGGAGGCATTCGGGCGGTTCGTCGTCGGCGGAAACGTCGTCGTCGGGCTCGTCGTCTTCCTGATCCTCGTCGTCATCAACTTCGTCGTGATCACGAAGGGCGCCGGCCGCGTCGCGGAAGTCGCGGCGCGCTTCGCCCTGGACGGGATGCCCGGCAAGCAGATGGCGATCGACGCCGATCTGAACGCCGGCGCCATCAACTCCGACGTCGCCCGCGAGCGACGGAAGAACCTGGAGCGCGAAGCGGACTTCTTCGGCTCGATGGACGGCGCGAGCAAGTTCGTGAAGGGCGACGCCATCGCCGGCCTGCTCATCACGGGGATCAACCTCCTCGGCGGACTCCTCCTCGGCCTGGCCGCGGGCATGAGCCTCTCGGACGCCGCCGAGACGTTCTCCATCCTCTCCGTGGGTGACGCGCTCGTCTCCCAGATCCCGGCGCTCCTCGTCTCGACGGCCGCCGGCGTCGTCGTCACCCGGTCGGCGACGGGCGACCAGCTCGGCCGCGCCCTCAGGCGCCAGGTCCTCGGCAGTCGGCGCGCCGTCGCCGCCACTGCCGGCGTCATGACGCTCCTCGCGCTCCTGCCGGGACTGCCCGCCTTCCCGTTCCTCGCCATCGCCGCCGCGCTCGGCCTCTCCGCGAATCAGACGGCGAAGGCGGAGGCCGAGGCCGCGGCGAAGCCCGCCGCGGAGCCTCCGCCGCAGAAGCCCGGCCAGGGTGAGGACATCGACGGCGCGCTCCCGTTGGATCTCATGGCGCTCGAGGTCGGATACGAGCTCGTGCGCACCGTGGATCCGGAGGCGGGCGGCACGCTCGTCGACAAGATCGCGGCGCTCCGGCGTCAAACCGCCCTGGACTTCGGCATCGTCATTCCACCCGTTCACATCCGGGACAACCTCCAGATCGGCGCCGGCGACTACCGGTTCATGCTGCTCGGGACGGAGATCGCGCGCGGGACGACGCGCGCGGGGCGCCTCCTCGCCATGGACCCGTCCGGGAACCTGCCGCCGATCGACGGCGAGGCGACTCGCGATCCGGCGTTCGGTACCGCGGCGCGGTGGATTCCCGTTCGCGATCGCGAGCTTGCGGAGGCGCTCGGATACACCGTCGTCGACCATCCGACGATCATCGCGACGCACCTCGCCGAGGTCGTCCGGGCGCACGCGCACGACCTCCTCGGGCGCGCGGAGCTTCAGCACCTGTTCGACGTGTTCGCGCGCACCACACCGAAGCTCGTCGAGGACCTGGTACCGAACTTGCTCTCCTTCTCGGACACGATGAAGGTGCTCCGCAACCTGCTCCGCGAGGGGGTCTCCATCCGGGACCTCCGGACGGTCCTGGAGACGCTGCTCGAGCTCGCGCCGAGCACGCGGGATCCGGAGCAGCTGACGGAGCTCGTCCGCCAGCGCCTCTCGCGTCAGATCACCTCGTCGTTCCTCGGCGCCGACGGGATCCTCTCGGCGCTCGTCCTCTCTCCCCAGGTGGAGGACATGTTCCGGAGGTCCCTCCGCGAGATCGCGACGGGGACCGGCGGCGCGCTGGATCCGGAAGCGGCCAGACGGCTCGGCGTCTCCCTCGAGGGCGCCGTGAAGCGGATGCAGGCGGCGGGACGTCCCCCCTGCGTCGTCACGAGCCCCGACGTCCGGAGATACCTGCGCGCCTTCGCCGAGCGAAGGTGCGCGACGCTCGCGGTGCTCTCTTTCCGCGAGATCGAACCCAACGCGCAGATCCGTCCGTTCGAGACGGTGACGCTCGATGCCGCGGCTTCCTAGCGGAGGTTATGAACAGTGCACGCCCAGACCTTCCGAGGTGAAAACGTCCAGCAGGCCCTCTCCGCCGTTCGCGCGGCGCTGGGACCGAACGCCATCATCGAATCCACCCGCCACATCGAGGGCACTCGAAGCGGCTTCGCCGGGAGGAACCTCGTCGAGATCAAGGCGAAGGCTCCCGTCGAAAGCGCCCGGTGGCCGTTCGAGCAGCCCGCCCCGTCCGACGACCGGCACGGGCACACGATGCGCGCCGCGCCTCGCGCCCTCCGGCCGCAGACGACGGATCGACAGACGCCGACGCTCGGGCTCGACACGTCGCACCTCGAGCGCGAGCTCGAGCTGCTCCGGACGATGCTCGAGGAGCTGAACGGCGCTCGCCCCGCTCGGGACCGCGCCCTCTCGCTCCTCCACTCGGCGGGCATCGAGGGCAAGCTCGCGAAGGAGCTCGCGCAGGGCGTCGCCCGGACGTCCAAGCGCGGGAAGGACTCTCTCCGATCGCTCCTCGTGGCGCGGATCGGAGAGCGCCTCTCGTTCACCCAGCCGCTCCTGAGGAGGCCCGGGAAGAAGCTCATCGCCTGTGTCGGCCAGACCGGCGTCGGCAAGACGACGACGCTCGCGAAGCTCGCGGCTCGGGCCCGCCTGGACCTCGGGCAGAGCGCGGCCGTCGTGACGCTCGACACGTTCCGTGTGGGCGCGGTGGAGCAGTGGCAGCGGTACGCGGCGCTCATGGGCCTCCCCCTGCACGTCGTCGACGACGTGGAGGCGTTCGCGCTCGCCGTCCAGGCGAGCAACGCGGAGACGATCTTCGTCGACACCACGGGGCGCTCCAACGCGCCCGGGCCGTGGCTCCTCCCCGAGTGCCTGAAGACGGTGCAGAACCGCGAAATCCACGTGGAGCTGGTGCTCCCCGCGTGGCTCCGCGCCGGCGACGTCGAGCGCGTCGCCGACCAGTACGCCGACCCGCCCCTCACGGGCCTCGTCGTGACGAAGCTCGACGAGACCGGTTCCGCGGGAGGGGTACTTCACGCCGCGGTCGGGAAGAGGCTCCCCCTCACTTATCTCTGCAACGGGCCGTGCGTTCCTGAAGACATCCGGGAAGCGACCCTGGACTCGTTCATCGAACACGTTCTGCCGAGCCACCCGTGAATGCCGTCGAACCCGTCAGAGAAGCGTCCGTCCCCATGGCAGCGGTGACCTCTGCCTCGCGGAAGGAGGAGTACGACCGGTACATGCCGCTCGTCCGCCGCATCGCGATCCGCATCGCGCGCGGCGTGCCTTCCACCGTGACGCTGGACGACATCCTCTCGGCGGGCTGGGTCGGCATGGCCGAGGCGCTCGCGCGCCGGGCCGAGAAGATGGAGGAATCTCACTTCGAGGCGTACGCCTCCTACCGCATCCGCGGCGCGATCCTCGACTATCTCCGGTCGCTCGATCCCCTGTCGCGGAAGCTCCGCGGGGCGTCGCGCAAGATCACGGACGCGGCTCGCACCCTGACCGCCAAGCTCGGTCGTCTTCCGCAGGAGGAAGAGCTCGCGGCCGAGCTCGGCCTCTCCCTCGGCGACTACCAGGATCTCCTCGGAAGCATCGCCGACGCCGGGCTCCTCCGGCTCGAGCTCGCTCAGGTGGAGCACCTGAACGGAAACGAGCCGTCGCCCGAGGCCGCGGCGCTCCGGAACGAGGCCGCGTCCGTCGTGGCGTCCGCCATCGACGACCTGCCCGAGCGTCTGAAGACGGTCCTCGGCCTCTACTACCAGGAAGACTGCAGCTTCCGGGAGATCGGCGAAGTGCTCGGCGTCACCGAGTCGAGGGCGTGTCAGCTCCACTCGGAAGCGGTCCACCTGATCCGCGCGATGCTCGAGGAAGGCGGCGAACGGAGGGGCAAGAAAGGGCTTCGGAAGGCGTGAGTTGGCGAAAAAACCGAATGGTTCCGCGGGGCGAGAGCCCGTCGCGGGTCGCGCCGATTTTCGGCCTCAAGCTTCGCCGAAAAGACCCGTTCCCTCCGTCGGAGGAGAAGGAGCCGTCGTGACCGCCCAACGCGTCGAGAAGCCGTCGGATGCCGCCGAGCTGTCGAGCGGCGTGTTCGCGCGCAAGACCACCATCGACGCCTTCGCCCTACACGACGCGAAGAACCTCCTCGGCGCCATCTTCGCGAACCTCGACTGGCTCAAGCAGACCTGCGACGACGGCCGGAATCCCGAGTCGCTCGAAGCGGTCGCGGACCTGACGCAGGCGTGCCGTCAGCTCGAGGCGCTCCTCGTGGAAGGGCTCGTGGCGCGGCAGGTGCCCGTCGGCACCCTCAGCGTGAAGCGAAGGCGGACGCCGATCGCGGCGCTCGTGGACGCGGCCGTGCGCCGCATCGACAAGCGAGCGCGTCTGTCGGGTCTCCGCATCGCCGTGACGGGAGTCCCCTCGCTCCAGGCGTCGATCGATCCGGACCTCGTGAGCCGCGTGCTCGACAACCTGCTCGACAACGCGCTCCGCGTGTCGCCCACGGGGAGCACCGTGTCCGTCCACTACGGAGACTCGGGCGGCGATCTCCTCCTCACGATCTGCGACCAGGGGCCGGGCGTTCCGACCGAAGAGCGGAACCGCATCTTCGAGATCTTCAGCGCCTCCCCGACGCGCCACGGTAGCCGCGGTACGGCCGGAATGGGCCTCGCCTTCTGCCAGAAGGTCGCGGAAGCCCACGGGGGTCGCGTCATCCTGGACGACCGCGGCGCGGGCGCGTGCTTCGTCGTGACGCTGCCGCTGTTCGGCTGAGGTCTGGCAAGAGTCTTGCTTGGGCATCCTTGCGGACCATGAAGATCGACACCACTCGTTTCGGCACGCTGGACCTTCCGGAAGACGCGCGGATCCGTTTCCCCGCCGGGATCATCGGATTCCCCGACGAGACGGAGATGGTGCTCCTGCCGCACGGCGATTCTCCCTACGTCGCCTGGCTGCAATCGGTGAAAACGCCTGGGTTTTCGCTGCCGGTCGTCTCCGCGCACGGCATCGGTGAAGCGTTCCCGGACGTCCCGCTCGTCGCAGCCGCCGGTCGCGCCGGAGTCGGCGGCGACGCGGCGGACCTCGCGGTGATGGCGGTGCTCACGGCGCCGAAAGGGCAGCCGGCCACCGTCAATCTCCTGGCACCGATCGTGGTCAACTCGGCGACGCGCACCGGCGCCCAGCTCGTGCTCGAGGGCAGCCGGTACACGACGCGTGAAGTCTTCCTCGCCCGCGCTCCGACGAAGCCGCCCGCGGCGACGACGGCGGAAGCGCGCTAGCGAGCCGGCCGGCGCCGGACTTCGTTTGCGGCGAGACCTCGTCGCCGGCGGCTCCCGTGCCTCGGGCGTACCCCGGCGCGGATCGCGGGGGGCGCCGTCGAGAAGGGATGGTTCGTATACAAACTGTCCCCTGGAGGCGGATACCCCACGGTGCGTCCACGGTGCGTGGGACGCCGCTACTTGGGATGGTTCGTATACAAACTGTCCCCTGGAGGCGGATACCCCACGGTACGTGGGACGCCGCTACTTGGCCCGGAGCTCGCGCTTCAGGATCTTGCCGGTCGCCGTCTTCGGCAGGGAGTCCATGAACTCCACGATGCGCGGGTACTTGTACGCCGCGAGCTT
>DASZXK010000203.1:0-7412 GCA_035545855.1 Polyangiaceae bacterium | reverse complement strand
TCGCGGATGCCGTCCTCGCTGAACTCGAGGATCCGCGTCGCGACGCGCTCGACCATGTTGCGGTCGTGCGTGATGAAGACGGCCGTGCCCTGGTAGACGGAGAGCGCCTCCGTGAGGGAACGGATGGCTTCGAGGTCGAGGTGGTTCGTGGGCTCGTCGAGCAGGAGGACGTTCGGCTGGAGGAGCATGAGCCGCGCGAGGAGGAGGCGGACGGTCTCGCCACCGGAGAGCACCTTCGTGGGCTTCAGGGGCTCGTCCTTCTTGAAGAGGAGGCGGCCGAAGAGGGCGCGGAGGTTCTCCTCGTCGATCTTCTCGGCGAAGCCGAAGAGCCAGTCGCGGGCCGTCTGGTCCGAGCGCGCGATGAGCTCGTGGTGCTCCTGCGGCATGTACCCGACGCGCGCCTCGTAGCCCCACTCGATGGTCCCGTCGTCGGGCTTCACGCCGCCCTCCAGCATCTTGAGGATCGTCGTCTTGCCGATGCCGTTCCGACCGACGAGGGCGATCTTGTCCCCGCGGGCGACGCTCAGGTTGAAGTTCCTGCAGATCCGGACGTCCCCGAACGCCTTGCCGAGGTTCACGACGGAGAGCACGCCCTTGCCGCTCGGCCTCGCCTGCTCGAAGCGGATGAACGGGCGCTCGATGTTCGAGCGCTTGAGGTCGATCATCGCCTGCTTCTCGCGCTCGATCTGACGCTCGCGCGATTTCACCTGGCTCGCGCGGGAACCGGAGCGGAACCGCTGCACGAACTCCTGGAGATCCGCGACCTTCTTCTGCTTCGCGGCGTTCTGGAGCTCGAGGGACGACCGCGCCTCGGCCTTCGCGGCGATCATGTCGTCGTAGGTGCCGGGGTAGACGATGATGGTTTCGTAGTCGACGTCCGCGATCCGGGTGCACACCTCGTTCAGGAAGTGGCGATCGTGGCTGATGACGACGAGAGCGCCCTCGTAGGAGAGCAGGAAGGACTCGAGCCAGCGGATGCTCGCGATGTCGAGGCTGTTCGTCGGCTCGTCCAGGAGGAGGGTCGCCGGGTTTCCGAAGAGCGCCTGGGCGAGGAGCACGCGGACGCGGTCGCCGCCCTGGAGGACCTCGAGCTTCTGCTCGTGGACTTCCTCCGGAATGCCGAGGCCCGTGAGGAGCCCCGCGGCCTCGGAGTCGGCGACGTAGCCGTTCTCCTCGGCGATGATCCCTTCGAGCTCGCCGAGCCGCATCCCGTCGTCCTCGGTGAGCGCGTCACCCTTCTCGAGGAGCTTCTCCTTTTCCGACAGCGCGTCCCAGAGCGCGGCGTTCCCCATCTTCACGACGTCGATGATCTTCTGATCCGTGTGAAGCGAGTGGTCCTGCCTGAGGACGCCGAGTCGGCCGCGCGCCACCACCTCGCCGGAGACCGGCTCGGTTTCGCCCGAGAGGATCTTCATGAACGTCGACTTGCCGCAGCCGTTCGGACCGGTGAGGCCGTACCTCTCTCCGGCGTTGAACGTGACGTTCACCTGGTCGAAGAGGATCTTGCTCCCGAAATTCATGGAGATGAGGTTCGCGGTGATCATGGGCGTTCTCCCGTGGAGCGACGAAGCGGCGCGTCCGGTTCGGGGCGGCGCAAGCTAGCAGACTCTCCGGTGGATGCCGAAGCCCGGCCGATCCTCGCGAAAAGACAGCGGAAACTCGGCCACCAGGCCCTCCCGCGAGGCGCGCTCGGCGGGCGGCCACCCAAGATGGGTCCGGGAAACGGCGCCGTCAATCGCGGTGCTGGACGTCGAACTGGAGCGTGCGAGAAGGAAGCTCGCGGATCGTGATCTTCGGCTCGCCGCCGTAGTTCATGACGAGGCCCTCGAGCTGACCCACCTGATATTCCCAGGTGCCGTACACGGGAGAAAACTGGAGGCGCACGACGCGGTCGTTCACTTCCTCGCCCGTCACGACCCAGTCCCCGGGCGCCATCTTCATGTAGATGGTCGGCGTGCGGAGGAGCGCCGTCCGCGCGTCCCCGACGACGGCGAGGATCACCTTGCCGACGGTCGAGCCTGCGAACACGGAGAAGTCCTCCCGCCCGAGCCGCCGGAGCGCCTCGCGGAGCGGGACACCCGGAAAGACTTTCTGTGCCGTCGCGGTGCTGACCCGCACGTAGTCCGACTGCGGGTAGTCGCTGAAGGGGACGTAGCGTCCGAGGCGAGGCGGTTGTTCGAGCTTCGGCTCGATCGCGGAGAACCCGGGACCGAGCTGCGCGAGGAGCCGCGCGAAGAACATCCCCTTCACGACGTAGCTCTTCGGGAGCTGAGCGGCGACCGCCTCCGGATCCAGCGTCCCGACGAGGGAGTCGGCGAGGGTGACGGTTCGTTCCACGAACCCGCGAATCTAGCGCATCTCCTCCCACCCGGTGGAGCGGATCGGCCCCGCCTCCGCGGGATTTTCGCGGGCCTCGGACCGCCACCGGCGCCTCGTCGGCGGTTCGCGCGAGGCACGCGCTTTTCCGAGAACTTTTCCGATCGGGGGGCGTCCAAAGGGAACGAACGCCGACGAGTCGTACCCCGGCGGTTCCTGGAGGACTTCACATGTCGACCGACCGCGCGCCGGCGTCCACGCCGGACAGGATGGATCCGTCCCGAACCTCGTCACCGAGTGCACCGAGCGCCCGCACGCGCGGCCTCCGTCGAGCCGCCGCTGCCGCCCTTCTCGTGTCGGTAGCGTGCTCGCACGCCGTCCCGAGAGAGGCGCCGCGCGACGTCGCCCGGAAGGAAGGCGGGACAGGGACGCGCGCGCGGGGCGAGGAAGGCTCGCAGGGCCGAGCCGCGAACGCGCCGCCGCCGGTGGACCGGGAGGCGCTCACGAGTCGGGGCTCCGTCGAGACGAAGTCCCCGTCGACGGCGAGTCCCGCCGCGTCCGGCGAAAGCGAGTCCGCGAAAGAGCAGAAAGCCCAATCATTCGGGATCGTGGGTCAGATGTTCGGAGAGGACGTGGGTGCCGCCGGGCTCGGCCTCACCGGGCGCGGTGAAGGGGGGGGAGGGCTCGGCGTGGCCTCCCCGGTACCGACGCCGAAGGTCGCGACGGGTCAGCGCCCCGGCGTCGCCGTGGGTCGCCTCGCCGGCGCGCACGCGACGGCTCGAGCCGCCGCGACCGCCGGTCCCTCGATGCCCGTCTCGCCGTCGACGCAGGAGCGGGAGTTCGACACGGAGGCGTACGCGCACCGCACGGACAACCCCTTCCAGCTCGTCACCGAGGCGCCGCTCTCGACGTTCTCAGTCGACGTGGACACCGCTTCGTACTCGAACATGCGACGCTTCGTGGAGAGCGGGCGGCGTCCGCCTGCGGACGCGATCCGCGTGGAAGAGTGGGTGAACTACTTCTCGTACGACGACGCGCCGCCCACGACGGACGAGCCCGTCGCGGTGTCGAGCGAGGTCACCGAGTGTCCCTGGGACCAGAAGCACGAACTCCTTCGCGTCGCGCTCACCACGAGGCCCATCGCGCAGGAAGCCGTGCCTCCCCGAAACCTCGTGTTCCTCGTGGACGTCTCGGGATCGATGGAGCCCGCGAACAAGCTCCCGCTCCTGAAGCGCGGCCTCGCGATGCTCGCCCGGAACCTCCGCCCCGCGGACACCCTCTCGATCGTCGTCTACGCCGGCGCCTCGGGGGTCGCGCTGCCTCCGACGTCGGGCGCCGAACAGGGGAAGATCCTGAGCACCCTCGGGAACCTGGAAGCCGGCGGCTCGACGAACGGCGCCGAAGGCATTCAGCTCGCGTATCGGCTGGCGGAGAGCCAGTTCAAGAAGGGGGGCATCAACCGAGTCGTCCTCGCGACGGACGGCGACTTCAACGTGGGCGTCACGAGCGAGGGCGAGCTCACGCGGCTCATCGAGCAGAAGCGAAAGAGCGGCGTCTTCCTCACGGTGCTCGGCTTCGGCGAGGGGAACGTGAAGGACTCCACCATGGAGATGCTCGCCGACAAGGGCAACGGCAACTACGCCTACGTCGACTCGCTCGCGGAGGCGAAGAAGGTGCTCGTCCGCGAGGCGGGCGCGACGCTCGTGACGGTGGCGAAGGACGTGAAGCTCCAGCTCGAGTTCAACCCGACGCACGTGAAGAGCTACCGGCTCGTGGGGTACGAGAACCGGCTCCTCGCCGATCAGGACTTCAACGACGACACGAAGGACGCGGGCGAGATGGGCGCCGGCCACCACGTGACCGCGTTCTACGAGATCGTCCCCGCAGGCGCGAAGGAGCCGGCGAAGGCGCCCGCCGTGGATCCGCTGAAATACCAGACGGAGCGCGCGCCGTCGGCCGCCGCCGGGAGCGACGACCTCGTGACGGTGAAGATCCGCTACAAGCCGCCGGCGGGGAACGAGAGCTTGCTCGTCTCGCGGCGCGTCCTCGATCGAGTGACGCCCCTCGCGCAGGCGAGCGACGGCACCCGCTTCGGGGCGGCCGTCGCGGAGTACGCGCTCTCCCTCCGCGGCGCGCCGGGGTTCGGGAAGGCGACGCTCGGGGAAGCCCGGGCGCTCGCCGCGGGCGCCCTCGGAGCGGATCTCCGCGGCGAGCGGCGTGAGTTCCTCGGGCTAATGGACAAGGTGCGGGCGCTGCCGAACTGAGCGGAGCGGCGCGCCCGTCAGACGAGGATCTCTTGCGGCGCCGGGCCCGCACTCCCCGCGAGCGCCCGGAGTACGACGGCGAGGTCCGGCGCGAGCTTCGCAGTGAGCACGATCTCCGAGCCCTCGTGGCGGAGCCGGATGCGCGCGCAGTGGAGGAACGGCCGATCGAGGAAGTACTTGGAAAGGAAGTGGCGGTTCGTCCGGACGTCTCCGTAGCGGTCGTCACCGACGATGGGGTGCCCGATCGCCGCCAGGTGGCGGCGGATCTGGTGCTTCTTGCCCTCGTCGGGCCGGGCGACGAGGAGCGAGTGGCCGGAGACGATGGCGCGTCTCACGTATCTCGTCCGCGCGTCCTTGGGCCGGCCGTGCTCGGAGAGCGGGCGGCGGATGCTGCCCTTGTCCCGAGTCACGCCGTGCGCGACGGCGACGTACTCCTTCTCCCCGGCCGCGAGCGCTGCGGCGAGCTCCGCCACGTACTTCGCGTCGCGGGCGAAGAGGCACACGCCGCTCGTCCCCGCGTCCAGCCGGTGGACCGGGACGGCGAAGGAGGCGCCGGGGAGCGTTCGGACGCGCGCGAGGAGAGAGCTCTCGTGTTCACCCTGGGGAGTGGTGGATTCGTGCGGAGCCTTCGCGACGGCGATGAGCCGTTCGCTCTCGAACAGCACCTCGGGCTCCGGAACGCCCGTCGGGCGGAGGACGGCGAGCGTCTCCACCTCTTCCGTCAGGGGCATCATGTCGTACGCGGATAGCGAGTCCGCCGAGAACCCGAGGCGCCGAAAGTCCGACAGGTCCCGCGCGAGCGTCGCGGGCTCGCAGGAGACGTAGACGAGGAGCTTCCGGGCGAGTCTGGACACGTCTTCCCGGAGGTCCGCGGGGAGACCGCGACGCGGCGGATTCACGACGACGGCGTCGAAGCGCCGGTCCCGGAGGAGCAGGTTCCGCGTCTCCCTCGGGGCGTCCGCGGCGACGGCCGTGAGCGGGAGACCCTGTTCGCGCGCCGCGTCCGCGGCGAGCCGCGATGCCGGTTCGAACGCTTCCACGGCGGTCACCTTCGCGCCGCGGGCGGCGAGCTCGAGGCCGAGGGCCGACGCGCCCGCGTAGAGCTCGAGGACGTGCGTCCCCTCGAGGGACCTCCCGCCGGAGAGCGCCCGGACGATCGCGTTGACCAGCGCCCGCTCCTGACCGCGGTGGGCCTGCGCGAAGCTCCCGGGCTCCGCGAAATGGTACGGACCGTCCGGCGATACGCGGAGCGCAACCCGCTCTTTGCCGACGACGACCGACGGCGGGCCACCGAGCACCTGCGCCGACCCCTCGGCCCGACGGCTGATCGCCACCGAGACGACGACCGCGCCCGCGCGATCCCGCAGCGCGCGCGCCGCGTCCCGGGCGGCGTCCGCGGGCGCGTCTTCGGGGACGATGAGCGTCACGAGGACGCCGTCGTCCACGCGACGAAGATCCACCCCGCGGAGCGGGAAGGAAAACGGCAGGAGCTCGCGGAGCTTCGCGACGACGGCCTTCGCGTCCGCGTGCATGACCCGGCATCCGGGCAGGTCGACGACGCGATGCGTGCCCTTCGCGAAGAGCCCGATGCGGCCCTCGTCGACGACCAGCTTGGACCGCTCCCGGTACCCGACGATCGGGTCCGCCGGGAGCGTGAACGACACGTCCGGCGCGCCGAGGTCGCCGAACTCGGAGAGCGCCGAGACGACTCGCGCGCGCTTCCTCGAGAGCTGCTCCGCGTAAGACAGCTCGATGTACGGGCACCCGGGGCAGGTGCTCGAGTGCGGGCACTCCACCGCCGAGGGAGGATCGGGAGGCGCGGCACCGTCGCTCACCCCACGACGATAGGACCGCGACGCGCGGGCGGCTACCCGGGATCTGAGCGGAAAAATAGGCGAAATATCGTCCGGAGCAACGCGCACGCGACGTCGCCGAAACGTTCGAGTAGGCAGACGTTCGTGCCCCTCTTCCTCGGCGGCGTCGCCCTCGTCGTCTTCGCCCTCCTCGCGCTTTCCGCGTCGGAGGGCAAAGCTGGGCGAGAGCGGAGCGAGAACACCGTGCTCGGGGCGCTCGCCGTCGTCGCGCTCGTGCTGGTGACGGCGCGCGCCGGCTTCGCCTGGGTCGGCATCGGTCTCGCGCTACTCTGGCGCGTCGCCGCACGATTCTCCGGCGAGCCCCGTCGCGCCCGACGTCCCGGCGCGAGCGCCCACGGTCACGCCGATCCGTCGTCACGGCCGCGCGCCGGCGAGATGACCCCGGAGGAGGCGAGAGAGGTACTCGGCGTATCCGGCTCTGCCCCCCCCGAAGAGATCCTCGCCGCGTATCGCCGCCTGATGAAGAAGGTCCACCCCGACCAAGGCGGCACGACCTACCTCGCCACCCGCCTCAACGAAGCCAAAGACGTATTGCTCGGCTGACGGCGGTGAGCCCCAGCCGTCTCACGGTTCCGCGAGCACGGCGAACTCGCGCCCGATGGGCGCGGCAGGACGAGCGGTTCCCGAGGACCGCAGGCGAAGCCGAGGACCACACGGACACGGCCGCACCGCGAACGGCGCCGTGGGGGGGTATCTCCTCACCGGACAGTTTGTATACAAACCAAATGGACGAGACGTTCGTCGAGCTCGCCCGAAGGGCGGCGAGTCGCCCCCCGGATTGGTCCAGCCGTTTCACGACCCCGCGAGCACGGCGCGTCGCTGAGGATCCCACACATTTCCATTGAGATTCCGGCCTCCGCGTGATCGAAGGTCGAAATGCGAAGGGCGAAGCCGGCGTCGCCGGCCATCGATGGAGAGTTCGAGGGGGCGGAGCTGGGGGACCGGCGCCGGGGCCAGC
>DASZXK010000202.1:0-61743 GCA_035545855.1 Polyangiaceae bacterium | reverse complement strand
GCGGGCGCGGGCGCCGCGGCGGGGGCCGGCGCGGCCGGAGCCGGCGCGGCAGGAGCCTGCGCGAAGGCGGCGAACGGGGTGAAAACGCCGGCGGCCGCCAGCGAGAGCCCAATTCTCACACTCGATGCTTTCATGTTGTTTCTTCGCTCCTAAAGAGGCGCCCGGGGGATTCGGGGGCGTGGGGTGGCGTGCTAATCGCTCGCGACCCGGAGTCTCCGCGGCCGATGTTTCTCGAACGTTTCGTGAATGCGACGGTTGCCGGCGCATTGCAGCATGCTGCCCCGAAGGGTGTCTTCGGAGGCGCCGTGGGAAGCCCCAAGGACCCGGTGCTAAGGCGAGTTCGCACGTGCGTAACCATTGATTCTTGCTTCAAAAATTTCGTCAGGACTCGACCATAGCGTTGGTCGCGTCAAGGGGCGATCAAGAATCACGCGGAGCGCGACAATCTCTCGTGCGCCGCGAGGCCGTGCGAAACAAAGTGTCCGCGCGCTCGAACTACCCGAGCGACGCCCGATAGGCGCGCCAGCCGCCGTGGCTCGTGACGTCCGTCGCGCCTCGAAGGGCGGCCGGCTCGCACACGAAGCCGTTCACCGTCGATCCGTCCTCGAGCGTCACCGTGCCGATGGCGAGCGGCGGAGGGACCTCGTCCACGAACGCGCCGAATGCCGCCGCGTCGAGCGACCACACTTCGATCTCGATGCCGGTCCCGGCGAAGGAAGGATCGAAGACGAGCCCGGGCTTCGGCGGCACCGTGCCGGCGAGCGCGTAGAGCTTGTAGCCCGGCGCCGTCTTCCCGGTCTTCACGAGGCGTGCGCGCCGCGACGTGAGCTGGTGATTGAGCGGCATCCCGGAGAGGTGCGCGCCGGCGACCGCGACCAGGTAATCTCCTGCCCGCGGGACGTCGAGACCGCCGAGATCCCTCGCGCTCGATTCGCCGAAGCGCTCCGCGAGCGCGAGGAGCTCGGAGTCCGAGAAGGCGGGCCCGATGAACGAGACGCCGAACGGGATCCCGTCCGCGCGCTCGCCGGCGGGGACGGCGACCGCGGTGAGGTCGAGCAGGTTCGCGAACTGCGTGTAGAAGCCGAGGCGCGCGTTCTTCGCGATCGGATCGGCGAGGATCTCCGCGATGGGGTAGATCGTCGGCGCGGTCGGGAGGAAGAGCACGTCCATCTTCTCCCATTCGGGCATGGTGCGGCGCCTCGCGTCGGCGAGCGCGTACAGGCCTTCGTAGGCGTCGAGCGCGGTGAGCTTCCGCGCATTCTCCAGGATGGTGCGAACCGGCTCGATGAACGCCGACGGATCCCGCTCGAGGAGCTCCAGCGTCGGGGAGAGCCGCTCGGCGACCCAGGGTCCCCCGTAGAGGAGGTCCGCCGCCGCGCGGAACGGCGCGAGGTCGATCTCCACCTTCACGGCCCCGAGCGCCTCGAGCCTCTTCACGGCGGCGGAAAAGAGCCGCGCGTACTCGGCGTCCCCGAAGAACTCGAGCTGCGACTCCTTCGGGACGCCGAGGCGAAGGGGACGCGCGAAGCGAGGCCGGCGAACGCTCGAGGCATCCCTGGAGAACGGGTCCTCCGGATCGGGCGCCGAGCAGATCCCGAGCACCATCCGAGCGTCGCCCGCGTTCGTCGCGAAGACGGAGATGCAGTCGATCGTGCGGCACGCCGGAACGAGTCCGCGGGCGGAGATGAGCCCTCGCGTCGGCTTCAGCCCGACGATGCCCTGGAACGCCGCCGGAACGCGGCCCGAGCCTGCGGTATCCGTCCCGATCGAAAAAGGGACGATGCCGGTGGAGACCGAAACGGCCGAGCCCGAGCTCGACCCACCCGAAACGTAGCGCGGGTCGACGGGGTTCTCGACGATGCCGTACGGCGAGCGGACACCGACGAGGCCGGACGCGAACTGATCCAGGTTCGTCTTTCCGAGGAGGATGGCGCCGGCGCGACGGAGCCGCTCCACGACCGGCGCCGACTCCTTCGGCACGTACGCGAACGCCGGACAGGCGACGGTCGTCGGAAGGCCCGCGACGTCGATGTTGTCCTTCAGCGCGTAAGGGACGCCGAACAGCGGCAGGTCCTCGCCGGCGGCCTTCCGCGCCGTCGCGTCCCGGAGATCCGCGAGGAGGTCGTCGAGCTTCCGGAGATGAATCCAGACGGGCTTCGGGGCGGCCTCGGCGCGCTGGAACGTCTCGCGGAGGAGGCGCTCCGGGGCGCTCGCGTCCGCGGACAGGGCGCGCGAGTACGACGCGAGATCGAGCTTCTCGTGGACGGCCATGGCCCCTTGTCTCACGCCTCCGGTTTCAGGACGACGAGCATCTGCCCGGCGGACACCGGCTTGCCTTCCTTGCACAGCACGTCGACGACCGTCCCCGAGACGGGCGCCTCCACCGGGACCTCCATCTTCATGGATTCGACGATGACGAGGCGAGTTCCTGCGGCGACCGTCGCTCCCTTCTCGACCTCGATCTTCCACACGCTGCCGCTCACCGGGCTCTCGGCGGCGCTCATTCCTTCGGCGAGGGCGCCCGACGCCGCTCCGCCGGTCGCGTCTTCTTCCGTCTCGGACGAGAACTGGAGCTGGCCCGCGGCGATCCAGCGCTCGCGCTCCTCGTGGAAGGCTTTCTGCTGCTTCGCCTTGAACTGGGCGATCGACGCCCCTTCGTCCCGGAGGAGAGCGCGGTACTCCGCGATGGAGAAGGTGCTGTCTTCCGTTTCTATGTCGAAGCGGCCGGAGATGAACGCCTCGCGGAGGTCCAGGAGCTCCTCGGCGCCTACCGGATAGAACCGGATGCGGTCGAAGAACCGGAGGAGCCAGGGCTTTCCCCCGGCGAAGGACCTCGTCTGCTTGAAGCGGTTGTAGACCTGGAGCGTTCGACCGACGAACTGATAGCCTCCCGGACCCTCCATGCCGTAGATGCACAGGTACGCGCCGCCGATGCCGACGGCGTTCTCCGGCGTCCACGTGCGGGCGGGGTTGTACTTCGTCGTGACGAGGCGATGCCGGGGATCCACCGGGGTCGCGACGGGCGCGCCGAGGTACACGTCCCCGAGCCCGAGCACGAGGTAGTCCGCTCCGAAGACGATGTCCTTCACGTCCTCGATCGAATCGAGGCCGTTGATGCGCCGGATGAACTCGATGTTCGACGGCGCCCAGGGCGCGTCCGGTCGCACGGATTGGACGTACTTCTGGATGGCGAGCCGGGTCTCCGGATCGTCCCACGAGAGCGGGAGCTTCACGATGCGGGAAGGCACCGTCACGTGGTCGATGGTTCCGAGCGCTTCCTCCAGCTCTTCGAGCGTCTCGAGCAGGTGCTCGAGCGGCAGCTTCCGCGCGTCGTAGTGGACCTGAAGGGACCGGATGCCCGGCGTGAGATCCACGATCCCGGAGAGCGCTTTCGCTTCCAGCGCCTGCATCAGCAGGTGCACGCGGAGCCGGAGCTCGAGATCCAGCACCATGGGGCCGAACTCGACCAGCAGCGACGCATCCCCGGATCTCCGGTACGTCACGCGGACGCGCTCCGCAGTCTCGTCCTTCGCGCGAAGGATCGGCGAGGTGCGTCCGAGCGTGATGGCAGGCGGAGGAGTCGCGACGAGGCACTCGAGCGTCCCTTCCTGCCGGCGCTCCTCGGCGACGGCCGTCTCGAGCGACCAGGGCCGGAAGCGAACGGTGTCCCCGGGCTTCAGCTGCCCGACCTTCCAGAGCTCCGACGTCGCGATGGTGACGGGGCAAACGAAGCCGCCGAGGCTCGGGCCATCCGGGCCGAGGATGATCGGCATGTCGCCCGTGAAGTCGACCGCGCCGATCGCGTAGGCCGTGTCGTGGATGTTGGACGGGTGAAGCCCGGCTTCCCCGCCGTCCGTCCGTACCCACACGGGCTTCGGCCCGACGAGGCGAACTCCGGTGCGCGCCGAGTTGTAGTGGACCTTCCACTTCACCTCGTAGAAATCCCGGATGAACTCCTCCGCGAAGAAATCCGGCGCGGCGTGCGGGCCTTCGAGCGCGCCGATGTCCCAGTGCGAGTCCAGCGGGGGAACCAGCGCGTCCGCGAGCGGCGCGCCGCGCTGCCCGGTCGCGGGCTCTCCGACGTGGAGGACGTCCCCCGTGCGGAGGGCACGGCCGCCGTGGCCGCCGAAGCCGCCGAGGGTGAACGCGGCGCGACTCCCGAGGTACTTCGGGACGTCGAAGCCGCCTGCGACGGCGAGGTACGTCCGCGCGCCGGGGCCGCGGATGCTGCCGAGTGCGAGCGTCTGGCCTTCTTTCACTTCCACGGGGCGGAAGAAGGGAACGGCCGCGCCGTCCAGCGTGGCGGTCATCGCGGCGCCGGTGAGGGCCAGGGTCGCGGGACGCCGGAACCGGAGCGTCGGCCCGGTCATCGTGAGCTCGAGCGTCGCCGCGTCCGCGGGGTTACCGAGGATGCGATTGCCCAGGCGGTGCGAGAGCGCGTCCATCGGACCCGACGGCGGGATCCCCACGGCCCAGTGCCCGAGACGACCGGGGTAGTCCTGGACGGTGGATTGCGTCCCCGGCGAGAGGACGTCGATCCCCGACGCCGAGTACGCGAACGTGGAGAGAAGGGCCGTGGTGACGTCCCCCGTGCCGAACTCGGGCGCGGCCGTCACCTTCCGGAGGTACTCGAGGTTCGTCTCGATGCCGGCGATGCGCGTCGCGGCGAGCGCAGCGCCGAGCTTCTTCACGGCGTCGGCCCGCGACTCCCCCCAGACGACCACCTTCGCGAGGAGCGGATCGTAGAACGGGGACACCTCCGACCCACTCTCGATCCAGGAGTCCACGCGGACGCCTTCGGGGAACTTCACCTCCGTGAGGAGCCCGGCGCTCGGCTGGAACGTCTTCGCCGGGTCTTCGGCGTACACGCGCGCCTGGATCGAATGGCCTCGAGGCGCGGTGACGAGCCGCTGCAGCGGAGGAGCCGAGCCGTCCGCGGTGCGGACCATCCATTCGACGAGATCCACTCCGCGGACCTCCTCCGTGACCCCGTGCTCCACCTGGAGCCGGGTGTTCACTTCCAGGAAGTAGAAGTCCTTCGTCTCCGCGTCGACGATGTACTCCACGGTGCCCGCGGAGCGGTAGCTCACGGACTTCATGAGACGCACGGCGGACTCGGCGAGCGCGGCGCGCACCGAATCGGGCAGGTTCGGCGCGGGCGTTTCTTCGACGACCTTCTGGTTCCGGCGCTGGAGCGAGCAGTCTCGCTCGCCGAGCGCGACGACGTCTCCCCGGCCGTCGCCGAAGACCTGCACTTCCACGTGCCGCGCCCGGGAGACGTACTTCTCCAGGTAAGCGCCCGCGTTCTTGAAGTGGCTTTCGCCCAGGCGCCGAACGGAGTCGTACGCCTGCGCGAGCTCGACCGCGTCCCGGCAGAGGCGGAGCCCGATGCCGCCGCCACCCGCGGTGCTCTTCAGCATGACGGGGTAGCCGATGCGCGACGCTTCCCTCGACGCTTCCTCGAGGCTCTGGAGGATCTTCGTTCCGGGAAGCAGCGGAACCTTCGCGGCCTCCGCGAGCTCCCTGGCGGTGTGCTTCAGCCCGAATTGCCGGATCTGATCGGCGGTCGGCCCGATGAAGGCGATGCCCGCCTTCTCCACCGCCTCGCAGAAGTCCGCATTTTCGCTGAGGAATCCGTAGCCGGGGTGGACGCCGCGGGCGCCGGTGGACACGCACGCTTCGAGGATCTTCGCCGCGGCGAGGTAGCTCTCCTGCGCGGGCGCTTCCCCGATGCACACGCTCGCGTCCGCCTCGACGACGTGGCGCGCGCGAGCGTCGGCCTTCGAGTAGACCGCGACGGATCGCGCGCCCATCCGGCGCAAGGTCCGGATGACCCGACAGGCGATCTCTCCGCGGTTCGCGACGAGAACGGTTCCGAGGCTCATGCTGAGGGAGCGTCCCAGACGAGGACGCGAATGGGCGTCGGGTCGTACGCGTTGCAGGGGTTGTTCAGCTGCGGGCAGTTCGAGACGAGCACGCGAACGTCCATCTCCGCGCGCATCTCCACGTAGCGGCCGGGGCCGGACACGCCGTCCTCGAACGTCAGGCCGCCGTCGGGCGTCACGGGGACGTTCATGAAGAAGTTGATGTTCGCGGTGATGTCCCGCTTCGTGAGGTGCTCGCACTGCGTCGCGATCGTGAGCAGGAACGTGTCGCGGCAGTTGTGCATGAACTTCTTCTCGAGGGCGTAGCGCGTCTGGTTCGACTCCGCCGCGCACGCGCCGCCGAGCGTGTCGTGCCGTCCGCACGTGTCCGCCACGATGGTGAGGAGGGGTCGACGCTCCGTGGAGAGGAGCTTCGTTCCCGTCGAGAGATAGACGTTGCCCTGCTCGCGGATGGTGTCGGAGGCGCTGTAGCGCTCGACTGGGTCTTCTTCCGAGTAGAACAGCGTGTCCACGGCCTGGTTCCCTTCCAGGTCCACGATGCGGAAGATCTGCCCCTTCCGGATCACGTGCGTGAAACCGAGGCCGCTCTCCACGATCTCGTCGAAGACGGCCGTCTTCGGGTCCAGGGTGCTCTCCGTCAGCGCGGTCATGACGTGTAGTCCTCCGTGAGCTCGAAGCCGCGACCGTTCTCGGGGCGCTTCGTCCGACACTCGTCCTCCGGCCCGGGCGCCGGCACCTTCGTGATCGTCAGAACGACGGGCTTCGGCGCATATTTCGTCCCCGGATCGAGCGGGTGCGGCGTGTTGGAGAGGACGACCAGCGTGTCCATCTCCGCGCGGAGACCGACGGTCGCGCCCGCCTTCGAGTGGCCTGGGACGAACGCGAGCTTGCCTGCTCCGTCCGCGGCCACCTTCACGAAGAAGTTCACGTTCGGCACGATGTCCCGCTTGCCGAGCCCGTGCTTGCCGAGCTCCACGAGGAAATTGTCCCTCGTGTTCCGGTAGCGGTCGTTCCGGAGCTTCTGGTAGCTGCCCTCGCCGTAGCGGGCCCTGGTCCAGGCGGCGTCGGCGTGGCCGGTGATCGTGTCGTGCCAGCCGCACGTGTCCTCCGTGACGGAGCAGAGGATGCGCCCCATGTCCGAGAACAGGACGTAGCCGCGCGTCAGGCGAGCGATGTGCTGCGCCTTCAGCGTATCCGGCATGTTGTAGCGCTCGAGCGGCTGGGCCGCGTTGTAGAAGAGCGCGGCGACGGAAGCTCCGCCTTCGAGGTCCGTGAGCCGGAGGAGCTCTCCCTTCTTCAAGACGCGAGACCAGGCCTGACCGCCGCGGAGCGGCTCTTCGTGGACGTGATGGGCTTTCATGTCGTCACCGATTTCAGATTGGCGCGGCCGCGGGAAGGCCGGGCTCCACGTCTTCGCGATCCGAAGCGTAGATGAGCTGCTCTAGACGCTTCTTCGTGGCGAGGAAATGGCCGGAGAGGAACTGCGCCGAGCTCCGCGGTCGCGGCACCGGAACCTCGATGACCTCCAGGATCCGACCCGGGTTCGCGCCGAGCACGACGATGCGATCGGCGAGGTAGATCGCTTCCTCCAGATCGTGCGTGATGAACACGATCGTCACGTCCACGCTCTCCCAGATCTTCAGGAGGTGAGCCTGCATGCTGCAGCGGGTCTGCGCGTCGAGCGCGCCGAACGGTTCGTCCATCAGGAGGATGCGCGGCTGATTGGCCAGCGCCCGCGCGATGGCGACGCGCTGCTTCATGCCGCCGGAGAGCTGCGCCGGATAGGCGTCGGCGAACTTCGTCAGGCCGACGAGGTCGAGCCACTTCATCGCCGCGGCTTCGGCCCGGAGGGGCTGCACGCCCTTCATGTTCGGTCCGAACATCACGTTCTTCTTCACCGTGAGCCACGGGAAGAGCGTGTAGCTCTGGAACACCATGCCGCGATCGGCTCCGGGTCCCGTCACCGGAAGGCCGTCCACGAGCACGCGACCGGACGAAGGCTCCTCGAGCCCCGCGAGGATGCGGATCAGCGTGGATTTGCCGCACCCGGACGGACCGATGACGCACGTGAGCTCGCGCGCCCGCACCTGGTGGTTCACGCCGGAGAGCGCGACCACTTCCTTGCCGCCCGTGTCGTAGACGCGCCGGAGCCCTTCGACGGAGAGAGCGACCTTCCGCGAGCGCAGGTCGTCGAAGTGCGCCTTCACGTCCTCCGTCTGGTGGAGGTAGCTCGGGAGCTCGAGGCGATCGTCCATCTCGCTCATGCGGGCCTCGTGACCGAGCTCGCCTCTGCCTCCACGGCGAGCGCCGCGCGCCTGCGCTTGAAGATCGCCCCGAGCGCGTCGAAGAGCTTCCGGTTCCCGGTTTCCCAGGGGAAGAGGTACCGCCCGACGAACGCGAACACCTGATCCGTCGCGAGCCCGATGATGCCGATCATGACGATGCCGGCGTAGACGTTCTCGAAATTCCGGTACCGCTGCTGCTGGTAGAGGAACGCGCTGATGCCGGATTTCTCCCCGATGAGCTCGGCGACGACGAGGTACGTCCACGCCCAGCCGACGAGGATTCGCATGTCCCGGTAGAGGTTCGGGAGCGCCGCCGGCACCACGACGTGGAACAGGAGCTGCCGGTTGCTCGCGCCGAGCGTCTGCGCCGCGTGGATGAGCGCCGTGTCCACGGCGCGCGTCGTGTTCGCGACGACCAGCACCATCTGGAAGAACGTGCCGATGAAGATGATCGTGATCTTCGGCTCGTCCCCGAGCCCGAGCACCGCGACGGCGAGCGCGCCGAACACCGGCGCCGGCATGTACCGGACGAAGTCGATGAACGGCTCCGTCAGCCGCGCGAGCGGCGGAAACGTCCCGCAGAGTATGCCGATCGGGATCCCGAAGAGCGCCGACCAGACGAAGCCCCAGAAGATGACCTTGCAGCTCTGGAGCAAGCTCTCGTGGAGCCAGAAGTCTCCCATGCGCTGGGGCGGCGTGGAGAAGGCCGTCACGAAGGCGCGGGCGACCTCGTGCGGCGCCGGGAGGAAGATCGGGTTCGCGCGGTGCCCGGTCGCGAGCTTCGCGTGCGCCGCGGAGAGCTCGGCGTTCCGCGCGGAAAACTCCTCCACGTCCACGCGCTGGCCGGCCTCGATGTACGAGTACTTGCCCGGGACGTTCGTGTCCCCCGCGTCCGACACGAGCACGAGCGGGTGCCAGATGGCGGGGACGTAGCTCACGATGCACCAGAGCGCGAGCGGGAGGAGGAACGCGGAGATCCAGAACCAGGGCCGCACCGACGCCGAGACGTCCCGCCGGACGGCGAGTCGTGCGAGGAGCGGGACGTCTTCCTTCGCCCGCTCCCCCGCGTCGCTGCGACCCGGCTCCGTCATCGCTCTACTTCTTCGAGGAGAGCTCGGTGACGAACGAGGGATCCAGGTACTCTTCGTACTTCATCGGCGTCTTGTAGACGGTGTTCTTCACGTTGAAGTCGTCGACGATCTTGCTGGAGCCGTAGATCGAGTCGAGGCCGTCCGCCTTCTTGAAGTGGGCGACGTTGCCGGCGAGGTCCTGGAACGCGGTGCCGCTCATGAGCTTCTTGTAGGCGTCCGGCGTGAGGCCGACGCGGGCGCTCATGATCTTGGCGGCTTCATCCAGGTTCTTCTCGTCCTTCACGAAGTCCGCGATCTTCATCCACACCTTGACGACCTTCATCCAGTCGGCACGGTGCTCGGTGAGGCTCTTCGGGTTCACCGCGAGCACGTCGTAGATGAGACCCGGGACGTTCGAGCTCGTGAAGATCGCCGTCGATCCGGGGACCTCGCGGAGCGCCGCGCCGCTGTTCGGCTGCCAGGCGGCGACGGCGTCCACCTCGCCGGACTTCAGCGCCTGGGGCGTCTCGTCCGTCTTCACGTTCTTGATCTTGACGTCCTTCTCCGTGAGCTTGGCGCTCGCGAGGGCGTTCAGGAGGAGCAGGTGGTCGACGAAACCGACCTCGACGCCGATCGTCTTGCCCTTGA
The DNA here is from genome assembly GCA_035545855.1 of Polyangiaceae bacterium. GTDB lineage: Bacteria > Myxococcota_A > Polyangia > Polyangiales > Polyangiaceae > DASZVB01. The sequence goes on along the minus strand of DASZXK010000202.1, from coordinate 51,855 downwards.
GCTGGGCGACGCTCGTGATCCCCTTCTTGGCGACGATCATGTCGTTGCCGTTGCTGTAGTCGTTGATGAGGATCCCGACGCTCGGGGAGCCGCTCGAGCCCGTGACGAGCGCGTCTCCGTTCGTCACGGCGACGGCGTCCACCTTGCCGGCGGAGTACGCCTCCATGGAGGGCGCGTACTCGAACCACTTGAGCTCGACGTCGACGCCTTCCTCCTTGAACCAGCCCTTCTGCATCGCGATGTCCCACGCGACCCAGCCCGGCCAGTCGCTGTAGGCGATCTTCAGGGCCGACCCGGCGGTCGGAGCCGCGGCCGACGGAGCCGCGGAAGGCATGGCGGCGGGCGCCGCGGCGGCAGCGGCCGAAGCGGCGGCGGCCGGCTCGGCGGCCTTCTCCGCGGGTTTGTCCTTTTCGCAGCCGGACAGCAGCAGGGCCGGGACGAACGAAGCGATCGCGAGCAGCAAATTTCGGGTCATGTGGGCTCCCTTGTGAGCGAAGGAAGCCTGGCCGTGCGCTCGTTTCGGACCTGTTTCGGTTCGATGTCCCCGAGCCGGGCAAGGGCGAACCTTTTCGCGCACGTATCACGCGTGGCGATCGTGTGAAGGTGCGCGAAGCCGCAGGATTGTCGCGGCGAGAGGCCGCGAGGAGCGTCTGGGGGCCGCGACTCAGTCGTCCCGGCGGGGGCGCTTGTTCGTGTCGAGAATTCGTTTACGAACGCGTACGGCGTCGGGCGTCACCTCGACGAGCTCGTCCCGATCGACGAGCTCCATCGCGCTCTCGATCGTCAGACGGCGCGGCGGCGTCAGGATCACGTTCTCGTCGCGACCGGCGGCGCGGATGTTCGTCAGCTTCTTCTCGCGGGTGACGTTGACGTCGAGATCCTGCGGGCGATTGTGCTCCCCGACGATCATGCCCTCGTATACTTCCACACCGGGGTCGATGAAGAGGATGCCGCGGGGCTGGACGTGGAACAGGGCGTAGGGCGTCGCGACCCCGGCGCGATCCGCGACGATCGCGCCGCTCGGCCGGCGGAGCATGACGCCGCCCATGGGCTCCCACCCGTCGAACAGGGTGTTCAGCAGGCCCGTGCCGCGCGTCTCCGTGAGGAACGTGGAACGGAACCCGATGAGGCCGCGCGAAGGCACGCGGAACTCGAGGCGCGACCGACCGTGGGTCGGGCTGTGCATCTTCAGCATCTGGCCGCGCCGCTCGCCGAGACGCGTGGTGACCGCGCCGACGTAGGCATCCGGGATGTCCACCACGACGCGCTCGTACGGCTCGTACGTGACGCCGCCTTCTTCCTTCGTCACGACCTCCGGCATGCCGATCGCGAACTCGTAGCCCTCGCGACGCATCGTCTCCGCGAGGATGGCGAGCATGAGCTCTCCGCGTCCGGAGACGACGAACTGATCCGGCTCCGGCGTGAGATCCACGCGGAGGGCGATGTTGCGCTTCTCCTCGCGCTCCAGGCGATCCTTCACGTGGCGGGACGTGACCCATTTACCGGCGCGGCCGGCGAAGGGCGAGTCGTTCACGCGGAACGTGATCTTGATCGTCGGCTGCTCGACGACGATGCGCGGCATGGCGACGCGGTGAGCCGGATCCGGGTCCGTGATCGTGTCCCCGATCTGGACTTCCTCGAACCCCGCGACGGCGACGATGTCCCCCGCCTCGAGCGACTCGGTCTTCACCCGGCGGAGGCCCTCGAAGGAGTACACCTGCGCGACGCGACCCACCTTCTCGCTCTTCTCCTGGACCAGCGCGACCTGCTTGCCGGTCGTGATGCGCCCCTGGTGGATGCGGCCGATGGCGAGACGACCGACGTAGTCGTCGTGGTGGACGTCGTGGACGAGCATCGCGAGGGGCGCTTCGGGGTCGCCCTTCGGAGGCGGCACCTTCTCCACGATCGTCTCGAAGAGCGGGGTGAGGGACTCGCGCGGGTCTTCCAGGTTCCGCATCGCGACGCCGTCCCGGCCGATGGCGTAGACGACCGGGAAGTCCGCCTGCTTGTCGTTCGCCTCGAGGTCGCAGAAGAGGCCGAACACCTCGTCCAGGACGACCTCCGGACGACCGTCGGGGCGATCGATCTTGTTGATGACGACGATGACGGTGAGGCCGAGCTCGAGCGCCTTGCCGAGCACGAAGCGGGTCTGCGGGAGCGGGCCCTCCGCCGCGTCCACGAGGAGGAGGGCGCCGTCGGCCATCTTCAGCGTCCGTTCGACCTCGCCCCCGAAGTCGGCGTGGCCCGGAGTGTCGATGATGTTGAGCTTGTACCCGTTCCAGGTGAGCGACGCGTTCTTCGCGAGGATGGTGATGCCCCGCTCGCGCTCGAGGTCGTTCGAGTCCAGCACGCGCTCGGCGACGGCCTCGTTGGCGCGGAACACGCCCGATTGCTTCAGCATCGCGTCGACGAGCGTCGTCTTCCCGTGGTCGACGTGAGCGATGATGGCGATGTTGCGCAGGTGGTCTCGGCTGATCGTCATGGGCGTGCTTTTTGCCCGCGGACGAGCCGGGGACGCGCGTGGATAGCCGAGGAACGACGTCCGCGCCAGGGATTCCGCCGGCAGTGGACCGATCGTGGACCCCGCGGGCGCTGCGGAAGCAGCAAAAACCGGGCGGCTGGCGACCTCCAGGCCTGGAAGTCGCGCGATTCACGAGGGGGGTCGCGGACGCGATATTCCAAACTGGAATGTCCCGCGTGGACACCCCACCGTGCGCGCGCCGATTCCCGTTTGGACTATCCCGCGTGGACACCCCACCGTCGCGCTCCGATTCCCGTTTGGACCATCGCGCGTGGACACCCCACCATTGCGCGCCGACATTCCAATTTGGAATATCCCGCGTGGATACCCCACCGTCGCGCTCCGATATTCCAATTTGGAATGTACCCCCTGCACTCGCGGGAAGGCGGGTCGACTTCAGCCGAGCAGCGCGCGCAGCACCGCGCCGGTCGCGGTCTTCTTCTTCGCGACCTCTCGGGGGGTGCCTTCCGCGACGATGCGGCCGCCGCGCTCGCCGCCGTCGGGGCCGAGCTCGACGAGGTGATCGGCGCTCGCCATGACGAGGGGGTGGTGCTCGATGACGACCAGGGTGTCCCCGCGCTCGACGAGCCGGCCGAGGACGCGGACTAGCATTCCGACGTCGCCGAGGTGCAAGCCCGTCGTGGGCTCGTCGAGGACGTAGAGCGTGCGCTCGTGGCGGGCCGTCGCCGTCAGCTCCGCCGACAGCTTGAGTCGCTGCGCTTCGCCTCCGGAGAGGGTGTGCGAACCCTGCCCGAGCTTCACGTAGCCCGCGCCGAGGTCCACCAGGGTGCGGAGCGGGGAGGCGATGCTCGGATGGTTCCGGAACACGTCGCAGGCCTCCTCCGCGGTGAGGTCCAGCACTTCTCCGACGGACTTTCCGAGGTACCGCACCGCGAGCGTCTGCGGCTCGAAGCGGTGACCGTTGCACGCCGGGCACGTCGTGACCACGTCCGGGAGGAAGCTCATCTCGTGCGTGATGACGCCCTGCCCCTCGCACGTCGGGCAGCGGCCGCCTTTCGCGGCGTTGAACGAGAAGCGCGCCTTGTCGAACCCGGCCGTCTTCGCGTCGTTCGACGAGGCGAACACGTTCCGGATCACGTCCCAGATCCCGAGGAACGTCGCAGGAACGGACCGCGGCGTCCGGCCGATGGGGGACTGATCCACGGAGACGGCGCGAGACAGCGCCTCCGCGCCGCGGAGCGCGTCGAACTTGCCGGGCGCTTCCGTCACGAGGTCGAGCTCGCGACGGAGGGCCGGAAGGAGCACCTGCCGGACGAGCGTGCTCTTGCCGGAGCCGCTCACCCCGGCGACGACCACGAACTTGCCGAGCGGGATGGAGAGATCGACGTTCTTCAGGTTGTGCTCGGAGGCGCCCGTGAGGACGAGCCGCGGCTCGTCCTTCGAAACGGCGAGCGGCTCCCGGAGGTCCGGCTTCGCCGCGAGCGCCCGGCCCGTCGGAGACTCCTTCGACCGGAGAACTTCCTTCGGCGTCCCCTCGGCGACGACGCGACCGCCGCGTGAGCCGCCTTCCGGACCGAGGTCGATCAGGTGGTCGGCGGCGGTGATGGTGTCCGCGTCGTGCTCCACGACGAGCACCGTGGAGCCGATGGAGACGAGCTTCCGGAGGTTCTCGAGCAGGCGCCCGGTGTCCCGCGGGTGGAGACCGATCGTCGGCTCGTCGAGGACGTAGAGCGCGCCGGTGAGGCCCGCGCCGAGCTGCGCCGCGAGCCGGAGGCGCTGCATCTCACCGCCGGAGAGCGTGCGAGCGGCGCGATCGAGAGAGAGGTAGTCGAGGCCGACGTCCCTCAGGAACTCGAGCCGCCGCCGGAGCTCCTGGAGCGGAGCCTCGGCGATCTTCAGCGAATCTCCGGAGAACCTCCACGATTCGGCGATCGACAGAGACCGCGCGACCGACTGACCGACGACCTCGTGGTAGCGGACTCCGGCGAGCCGAACGCCGCGCGGGAGCGGCGCGAGGCGCGCCCCGCCGCAATCCGGGCACGGCTCGAAGACCTCCGTCACGGCGTCCGCCTCCGCGGCCACCTTCCTTCCCTTCTTCCCGCGCTTCGGCTTCACGGGCGCGAGGACGACGCCGTCTCCGTCGCACGTCGGGCATTTGCCCTGCGCGGTGTTGAAGGAGAAGAACCGCGGGTCGAGCTCCGGAACCGAGAAACCGCAGACGGGGCACGCGCTCGTCGTCGAGAAGCGGAGCTCCTTGCCGTCGGCCGCGCGGAGCTTCGCGGTGCCTCCTGCCCAGCGGAGCGCCTGGAGGACGCGCGGAGGCTCGAGCGTCTTCGGAACGACGGGGCGGGAGAACACGAGATCGATCGTGTGCTCCTGGGTCTTCTTCAGGCGCGGGGGCTCGTCCGTGGAGACGAGCCGGCCGTCGACCCACGCCTTCTCGATGCCGGCGCGGAACGCGGCCGTGAAGACGTCCAGGTACGTCCCCTTCCGCGCCTCGACGGCGGGCGCGACGAGCTGCCACGTTCCGCGCGTCTTCCGGATGTCGTGGACGACCGCGTCCTCGCTCCGCGTCGCGATGGGAAGGTCGTGGTCCGGGCAGTGAGGGACGCCGAGCTTCGCGTAGAGGAGACGAAGGTAGTGCGCCACCTCCGTGACCGTCGCGACCGTGGACTTGGCGCCGGCGCGGGACGTCCGCTGCTCGAGCGCGATGGACGGCGGCACACCGTCCACCGCGTCCACGTCCGGGCGCGGCATCGTGGGCAGGAACTGGCGCGCATAGGGCGTCAGCGTCTCGAGGAACCGACGCTGCCCCTCGGCGAACACGACGTCGAACGCGAGCGTGCTCTTCCCGGAGCCGCTCGGACCCGTGACGACCGTGAGGGCGCCGTGCGGAATGCTCACGGAGACGTCGTGGAGGTTGTGCTCGCGGGCCCGCCGCACGGTGAGCGCCGGACGCGCGGCGCCGGTGTGGAGAGTCGGACGGTCCCGAGACGGGGGGGCCGCGCGCTCGCGAAGGGCCCGTCCCGTCCGCGTCCTTTCGCGCGCGAGCTCGTCCGGGGTTCCCACGGCGACGACCTGCCCGCCCCGCGCGCCTGCGTCGGGCCCGAGGTCGACGACGTAGTCCGAGCGCGCGACCACGTCCAGGTCGTGGTCGACGACAAGCACGCTGCCGCCCGCGTCCACGATGACGTCCAGGGCGTCGAGCACACGCTTCACCTCGTCCGCGTGGAGGCCGGCGCTCGGTTCGTCCAGGACGAGGAGCGAACCCTCGTGCTCGTCCCCGAGTGCCCGGGCGAGTTTCAGGCGCTGCGCCTCGCCTCCCGAGAGCGTCGAGAGCGGCTGCCCGAGCCGAAGGTAGCCGAGGCCGAGCATCTGGAGTGGACCGAGCGCGCGGAGCACGCCGGGCTCGTCCCGGAAGAGCGCCATGGCTTCGTCCACGGTGCTCTCGAGGATCTCCGCGACGTTCTTCCCCCGGAGCACGACGCCGAGCGTCTCTTCCTTGAAGCGGCGGCCCTTGCAGACGGGGCAGAGCAGCCGGACGTCCGCCAGGAACTGCATCTCGACGGTCTCGTACCCTTCGCCCGTGCACGTCTCGCAGCGTCCGCCCTCCACGTTGAAGGAGAACGCGCCCGCCGTGAGCCCGAGCGCGACGGCGCGCGGCGTGTCGGCGAGGAGCTTCCGGATCGAGTCCCAGGCCTTCGTGTACGTCGCGGCGTTCCCGCGCGAGGTCCGTCCGAGGGGCGACTGGTCCACGAGCGCGACGCTCTTCACGGCTTCGAGCCCGGAGATCGCGTCGTGCTCGCCCGGCGGAAGCACGTCCTTGTTCCCGAGCCGGCGCGCGGCGGCGCGGTAGACGAGGTCCTCGATGAGCGTGCTCTTCCCCGAGCCGCTCGGCCCCGTGACGGCGCACACGACGCCGAGCGGGAGCTTCACGTCCACGTTCCGGAGGTTGTTCTCGCGGGCGCCCTTCACCGAGATCCACCCGGAAGGCGTCCGGGGCGCCTTCACCCCGGGCGCGACGGCGGCGAGCGCCCGCGCCGTTGCGGAGTTCCCCCCGACCAGGTCCTCCGGCGGCGCGTCCTCGACGATCCGCCCTCCGGCGGACCCGGCGCCCGGGCCGAGCTCCACGACGCGGGCAGCCGCGCGGATCATCGTCGGATCGTGCTCGATGACGAGGACGGTGTTCCCGCGCTCGCCGAGCTCCCGGACGATGCGGGAGAGCGGCTCCACGTCCGTCGGGTGGAGGCCGACGGTGGGCTCGTCCAGCACGAACAGCGCGTTGTGGAGCGACGTGCCGAGCGCGGCCGTGAGCGTCACGCGCTGGGCCTCGCCGCCCGAAAGCGTCCTCGCTTGCCGATCGAGCGTCAGATACCCGAGCCCGACGCGCTCGAGGTAGGTGAGCCGGCTCGCGAGCTCCTTTCGGGCCATGTCCCCCTGACCCGTCTTCGTCTCGAGCGCGGCGAGACGGGCGCGGGCGTCCTCGATCTCGAGCGCGCGCCACGCCGCGATGTCGAGCCCGCCGACGTGGTACGAGAGAGCCGTCGCGGAGAGCCGTTTCCCGCCGCACTCCACGCAGGGGTCGTACGACCGGTAGCGCGCGAGGAGCACGCGCACGTGCATCTTGTACGTGCGCGTCTCGAGCCACTTGAACCAGCCGAGGACGCCGGGAAACTTCCCCTTGTGCCAGCTCCCGTCGCCTTCGAGGACGACCTTCTTCTGTGCGGGGGTGAGCTCCTTCCACGGCACGTCGAACGGCACGTCGTTCCGCTTGCAGAGCTTCTCGAGCTGCCCCCGTTCCCACTTCGTGCTCTTCCCGTTCCACGGACGGATCGCGTTCTTCGCGAGCGAGAGCTCGTCGTCGGGGATCACCTTCCGGAGATCCACGCCGATGGTGCGGCCGAAGCCGCGGCACGTCCGGCACGCGCCGACGGGAGAGTCGTAGGAGAAGAAGGACGCCTCGGGCGGCACGAGGGCGCGCGCACAGATCGGACAGCTCGTCCCTCGCCGGACGACCACGTGGGTTCCGGCCACGCCGTTCGCGGCCGTGCGGAAATGCGCGAGGCCGCCTCCGTGTCGCCACGCTTGCTCGACGCTCGCGGCGATGCGGCTCCGCTCCGTGTCCGTCACCTTCACGCGATCCACGACGACGGTGGCTTCGCCTGCCTTCACGACGGTCGACGGCTTCACCGCGTCGATGTCCTCCGTCTTTCCGGAGACCCAGAGCCTCCGGAACCCCTCCCGCGCGAGGCCGTCCCGCACGGTGAGGTAGTGCTCCGCGCTCTCGACCGAGACGGGATACGTGATCGCGATCGCGGCGCCGGACAGCGCAGACTCGGCACGCTCGGCGGCCGTCGTCGGATCCAGGAACACGGCGTCCACCTCGTGCTCGGGGCACGTCGCGATCGCCTCACGAGCGAACAGCGCCACGAGATACGGCTCGAGGTCCGCCATCGTCGCGACCGTCGAGCGGGAGCTCTTCACGGGCGCGCGCCGATCGACGGCGATGCCGGCCGGGACCGGCTCGAGCCGGTCCATCGGCGGCCGTTCCAGCCGCTCGAGGAACTGCCGGGCGTACGGGCTGAAGCTCTCGACGAAGCGCCGCTGCCCCTCCGCGTACAGGGTGTCCAGCGCGAGGCTGCTCTTCCCCGACCCGGACACTCCCGTGATGGCGACGACCTGCCCCGGCTCGAGGACGAGATCCACCCTCTGGAGGTTGTGAGTCCGAGCGCCTTCGAGCTTCGTCCGAAGCATGGGAGCCCCGGGACTTAGCGCAAACCTGCCGGTCCGGGAGGGGGAGACGCTTTTCGGCTTCAACGAAAGGCGTCGAGCGTCGCGGGACGAGCACGACCGTCCACCGCGGGATGCGGGGGGAGGTGTCGCCAGGGGGTCTCGTCACTTTGGTTCGTATACAAACCATCCAGCGAGGAGATACCCCCCACGACGCCGTTCGCCCCGCGGCCCGTGGTCCTCGGCTTGGCCTAAGGTCCTCGGACCTCTCCCGCGGCCGCCCTTCGGGCGCGCTAGCGCGCGTCGCGACGCTCACGACGGAGCGCGGGACGACTCCGAGAGCCGCGCTTCGAGCACCTTCCGGATCGGCGGGTAGAGGTCGAGCGTGAGCGCCTCGGTGATGGGCGTCCAGCGTGCCGAGACGACCTCCCGCTGATCGACGTACACCCGCCGGCGAATCTTGGCCTCGAGCGCGAAGATCTCCACGCGGTCCTTCTTGCCCTCGAAGGGCGCGGTCTGATCGAGGAGCGGGACGAGCTCCTCCGCCTTCGCCCAGAGGCCCGTCTCCTCGTGGAGCTCGCGGATGGCCGCCTGCACGCTCGTCTCCCCTCGACGGAGATACCCGCCGGGCATGCTCACGTAGTTCACGTACGAGTTCTGCACGAGGAGCACGGCGCCCTCGTTGAACACCGCGACGAGCACGCCGTGGGTGAACGGATTGAAGATCTGCCAGTAGATCCGGACGATCTGGTAGGCGACGACGTAGAACCCGCGGACGAGCAGATCCAGCGCGGTGGGTTTCGGTCCGTGGCTGGTCGGTTCCGCCGTCACTCGCGGAAGAACGGTACGGGGTCCTTCAAAATGCGTCCAGAGGATCTCCGGAGAGTCGACGGCGGCGCCGAGCCCGGCGGCGGCCGAACCGCCTCCGCCGAGGAGAGAGCTACGGACCGTGTTAGCTTCCCGTGCGATGAAGATGCACACCGAGGCCGAGGTCATCGTCGCGAAGGTCCCGGAAGCCGTCTTCGACTTCTCCACGGCGGACGACGCCCTCCAGAAGGTGTGCCGGCCCCTCGGCCCCATACCGGGCATCACGGGCCAGGAAAACCTGAACGGCTCGCCGACCCGGACCGGCACGCGCCGTCGCGTGTTCATGACGGATCGGAGCGTCGTGGAAGAAGAGGTGCTCGCCTTCGAGCGCCCGAAGGTCCACGAGTACCGCTGGACGAACGAGCCCGCCTTTCCGTTCTCCTTGCTCGTCGCCACCGGGCACGCGACCTGGACGTTCGCGCCCGTGGGGAGCGGCACCCGCGTCACGTGGCACTACGAGTTCGGACTGACGTCCCCGCTCGCTTACCCCGGCATGCTCGTCATTCGCGCCTTCTTCCGGCGGTGGATGCAGCAGGCGCTCGACGGCGTGAAGACGGCCCTCGGCGGCTGACGAGCCTCAGCCCGACCCGGGGAGGGCCTTCCGCCGTTCCCGGTGCATGTGGACCTGCTCTTCCGCGAGCCACTTCTTCACGACGGCGTAGACGTCCGGGTGGTTCAGTATCTCGAGGTGGTGGAGGCCGCCCGCGACGTGACCGATGTGAAAGGGAATGCGCCTCGCCGGCTCGGGGGTCATCCCGAACGCGCTCGGCATGCGCACGAGCACGTCGCCGAGGAGCTGGCCCATCGGGTGGTTCGGATCCGCCGTCACGGTGGACGCGATGAAGCAGTAGAGCGCCGAGTCCACGAACGGGACGTCGTGACGGTTGTCCTCGAAGAAGGCGTCGGGGTCCCTGTCTTTCCAGTCCTCGTCCACCACGTAGCCGTAGCGGAGGTCCTTGATGCCGAGGCTCCGGGCGTTGATGAGCTTCGCGGGCACCTGCGTGCCCGGCGTGTCGAAGAACCCGAGTACCGACGCGAGCGCGTGGCTGGCCTTCTCCAGCGGCGCGCCGAGGTGCGGCGACCCGATGCAGAAGGCGTGCGTCAGGAGATCCACCCAGGCCTCCCCGCGTTCCCTGCCGTAGTGGGCGGCGCTTCGCACGACGAGCCCGCCCATGCTGTGCCCGACGAGCGCGATCTGTTCGACTCTCCGCGGGTAGTCCCGGACGAGCGCCGCGACGAGCTCGGCGAGCGCGCGGCCGTTCTCCGACACGTGAAGGCCCGTGTTGTACCGGACGTAGAGCGGCGTGAACCCGAGGTCCTTCCGGAGGAGCGTCCCGAAGGTCGTCTCCGGATCGCCGTGGAGGTCCGCGGCGCGGAACGACCACGCCCACTCGGTGCAGCCGAGCCCGTGAACCAAAATGACCACCTTGCTGGTCGGATCCTGGAGGAGGAGCGCGAGCTCACCCGGCGTCACGGCGCGGCCCCCGTGCCGGAACCCCATCCGGATCTCGAGGCCGTTCTCCTTGTCCCGGAGGAAATCACCGAAGGCGGCGTTCAGCGCGCCCTGCGCCGTGTCCGCCCACCAGGACGCCGTGCCGAGCGCCGTGGAGCGGAGGGGCGTGGCGAGGCCTTCCTCCGGGTGGTCGAGGGTTTCCTCGGGAATGCCGGCACGGACGGCGGCTTGCCGCGCCAGCGCGACGCCCGCGTCCTCGAGCTTCCGGATGCCCGTGTTGGTCGCGCGAATGGTCTCGTAGACGGCGGAGGCCGTCAGCTTCCGGACCCCGTCCACGGCGCGCGCGGCCTCTCCGAGCCCCGGCGAGAGCGACAGGATCTGGATCGGCTTCCTCGCAACGGCCTCCTGCTGCTCCTCGACGAGGTTCGTCGTCTGCTCGATGACGTGATGAACGAGATCCTTGAGCCCGAGGAGCCGCCGCACCCGGGCGAGTGTATCACGCCCGCTCGTACCCGACCCGATACGCCTCCTCCGCCCCGGGCACGTCCATCACGAGCTTCTCGAAGGTGACGCCGCCCACGGCGCGCGTCGCGTCGTGGACTGCACCCGTGACCAGGATCTCGTTCTTCTTCGCGCGGTCTTCCCCGAGCTTGCTCGCGGCGTTGACCTCGGCGCCGTAGACGTCACTGTCTCCAATCCGGAGGATGTCGCCGAACCCGATGCCGAGGCAGAGGAGCACCTGCTCTTCCTCGGCTTTCCCGACATTCCACGCCTGACAGGCGCGCTGCATGGCGATGCCGCAGGCGAGCGCGACCTCGGGACGCCGGAACAGGATGAGGAAGCTGTCGGCCTCGATCTTCACGAGGATCCCGTCGTGCTCCGCGACGATCGGGAGAAGGAGACGCTTCTGTTCCCAGATGATCTCGAGGAAGTGGAGAATGCCGAAGCGCGCGACTTGCCGGGAGAAACCGGACAGGTCCGTGAACATCACCGCCCACCGTTCGCCGAAGAGATCCCAGATGCGGCGATCGATGGCGGCGCGGTCGGCGCCGGGGGCCGCGCGCCGGGCGATGAGCTCCCAGAGCCGTACTTCGCTTCCGGTGAGGTCGGAAAACCGGGAAGAGTCGCGTCCCGCCATGACGGTCAGTGTACGCCCGATTGTCGACCCGGGCGGACCGGAGTAGGGTCCGCACCGCTTGGGCGCGCGTTCCCACGTCACGCAGCGTGGGGATGTCTTCCGCGTCCCTTACTTCGGAGGAGTCGAATGAACATCAATGTGGAGAAGTTTCTGGCAATGACCGCGCTGCTCGCGGTCGGAACGGCCGTCGGCTGTTCGTCGAGCGACAAGGGGACGAGCCCCGGTAACCAGAACGGGTCGGACTCGGGCACGGGCGGCAGCGCCGGCTCGTCGACGGGCGGAAAGGGCGGCGCGAGCGGCTCCGGCACCGGCGGCGAGGCCACTGGCGGAAAGGGCGGCTCGGGCGGCACCAAGGACGGCGGCACCGGCGGCACGTCCGCCGAGGCGAGCACCGACGGCGGCGGAGGCAGCGGCGAGTGCCTCGGCGACGTGGCTCCGCCGACCCCGGACGCGGGCTCGGAGGGCTTCTACGACCCGTGCGCCGTGCTCCCCTACTACGCCGACTACTGCTACGCGGACTCCGGCTTCGAGGGCGGCCCCCTCGCGGTGTTCATGTGCAGCGCGGCGCAGAGCACGCTCCGCCCCGCGGTGGCGGCGGCGCTCCCGGCGTGCCTCGCCGCGATCACGGAGTCCCCGTGCTCCCAGGCGGGTCGGGACAAGGCGCTCGCGTGCTTCGACCAGGTCTCGGCGCGCGCGTGCGACAAGCCGAAGCTCGACGGCGGCACGGATCCGTGCGCGTCGATCACGAACTGCGGCGCGATCACGCCGGCGAAGTGCCGGGACGCGCTCCGCGCGTTCACGGACGAGACGATCGACGGCGCGATCGTGCCGTGTCTCCAGCTGCTCGCGCCGGACGCGGGGTCGGAGATCGGGTGCGACGCGGCGTTCCTCGCGTGCCTCCCGGCGCGCTCGGGGTTCTGACGTTCGAGAGGCTCGAGGCCCGGTCGGTCACACGCCGATCGGGCCTCGAAGGCCAGGAGCCGTGGAGAGCCTCGTTCGCCCCGTTCCGGCGCCGTTCCCCTGGGCGGAGCCGTACTTCACCGTCGGGGTGACGGGCACGAACGGCAAGACGTCGACGACGATGCTCGTCGCGGCGGCGCTCCGCGCCGCGGGTCACCGCGTGCTCTCGGAGACGACCATCGGCTACTGGCTCGACGACGAGCCGATGCCCGTGCCGCGGACCGTCGGAGGCTTCCTGAGCGCCCTGGACGTCTCCGCGAGGCGCGGAGCGAGGCACGCGGCCATCGAAGTGACGAGCGAGGCGCTCGCGCGAGGGGCGGCGAAGGAGTGGCGCTTCGACCTCGGCGTCTTCACGAACCTCTCGCACGACCACATTTCCTCCCACGGCTCGTTCGAGCACTACCTCGCGAGCAAGGCGCAGCTCTTCGTCCACCTCGGTCCTGGACGGACGGCGGTGCTGAACGCCGCGGACGAGACGTCGCTCCTCCTCGACCGAGCGATCCCCCCCGACGTCGTCCGGAGATGGTACCAGTCGCCCACGCGTGGGCCGAAGCTCCGGGCCGCGGATCTCGCGGCGGCCTCCGTCCGGCTGGACGAAGAGGGCACGCACGCGACCCTCGAACCAGGCCCGCTCGCCGACGCCCTCGGAGGGGTGCTCTCGACGAGGCTCGTCGGGCACGTGTTCGCGGAGAATGCGCTCGCGGCGGCGCTCGCGGCGCTGTCCGCCGGAGTGCCGGGCGCGGACGTCGCGCGCGGGATCGCGGCGCTCCCCGGCGTCCCAGGGCGCTTCGAGATCCTGCTCCGGTCGCCGCTCTGCGCGGTGGACTACGCGCACACTCCGGACGCGCTCGCGCGGACCTGCGACGCGGCGAGGGAGCTCGCGACCGCGCGCGGGGGCCAGGTCCTCGTCGTGTTCGGGGCCGGCGGCGGACGGGACAAGGAGAAGCGGGAGCCCATGGGGCGCGCCGTCGGGGAGCGCGCCGAGTACGCCCTCGTCACGAACGACAACCCGCGGCACGAAGATCCGAACGACATCGCTCGCGCCGTCGCAGCCGGCGCTCGTCGCGGAGGCCGCGCCCACGTGGAGGTCGTCCTGGACCGTCGGGAAGCCATCCGGCGGGCGCTCGAACGCGCGAAGCCGGCGGACGTCGTCGTCGTGGCCGGCAAAGGGCACGAGAGGGGCCAGATCGCGGGCGCGGACACCGCGGCGTTCTCCGACGCGGACGTCGTCCGGGAGCTCGCGGGCACGAGCCGCCCTCAGCGGGATTCGTAGACGTTCCCCGAGGGGAACTCGACGGCGGTGAGGAAACCGCCGTTGCCGCACCCGGTGTCGATTCCGACCGTGCACTCGCCCGCCCAGAGATCGGACGGATCCTCCGGCGTGTAGCCGGAGAGCTCCGGAGGCAGGTACGCCGTCCGCGTGTGCCCGAAGACGACCCGTTTCCCGCGGTAGTTCGCGAAGAAGTGCTCGTCGCGGAGCCAGAGGAGCGCGACGGGCGCCTTCACGTCTTTCGGGTGCATGAAGCCGTCCGGCCCCTGGGGGAGCCCCGCGTGCACGTAGATCGCGTGGTCGTCCTCGTACCAGTACGGAAGGTTCCGGAGCCAGTCGACGACGTCGGGCGGGAAGAACTCCCCCGTCTGGAGGATGAACTTCTCGTCGTTGCCCGGGAGCTCGTCTTCCTGCGGGAACTTGCCGCCCGTGTACGAGCGCATCGTCGCGAGGCAGCCGTTCGGCGGCGGGAGCACGAACTCGTCCCACCCCTCGTCGATCACCTTGAGCCAGGCGTCTTCGTGGTTTCCACGGAGCGCCACGACCTTCGCCCGGGTCTGCGTGTGGAGGTTCCGGACGTAGTCCACCACCTGCTTCGATTTCGGCCCGCGGTCCACGTAGTCCCCGACGAAGACGATCGTGTCGTCCGCGTCGAGCGACGGGAGCGCCCCCATCAGCTTGAAGAGGTGCTCGGTCTCCCCGTGGATGTCACCGACGGCAAACGTTCGCCCGGCCATCCCGCCATCCTGCCAGAGCTTTTCCTTCGCGGGAACACGCGCGTCTCAGCGACAGGCCGAAGGACCGGTGTCTTCCAGCAAGTTCGCGAGGGGACGAGCCTCCGAGGGGCGACGCTCGGCTCGCTTCGCGAACGCGGCGTGGAGGAGCGAGAGGTCCTCCTTCCGGTGCTCCGCGCAGAGCCGGTTCACGACGTTGCGGAGCGCCAGCCACGGATCCTGGAAGTTGTACTCGCGGACGAGCGGATCATCCATGAACCCGTCCAGGTGGGTCACGAGGGGCTCGGCTCTCGAGAAGCCGGGCGCGAGCGCCGGCCAGATGACCGACACGAGAGAGAACGCGCGAGAGCCTTCGTCCAGGTACGCGGCGAAGTCCGGCGCCGACACGGCCGCGCCGAACGCCGTGTGGAGCTCGCTCCACGGCACGACGCCGTTTCCGTACCGGTCCATCTCCGCGAGGAGACGAAGGAGCGCGCCGCGACGCGCGGGGTACGCGCGGTAGAGGCGGCGCGTCTCGTCCATCAGCGGATCGCCGCCGCCATACGCGAAGTCTTCGGCGATGACGCGCGCCGCGACGCGCCACGTCGCTTCGTCCGCCTCGAGGGCGCGCCACGTCTCGACGAGGCGCTCGATCTTGCCCTCGTACCCGACGTTCACGATCGCCATCTCCGTGAACGCGGGGTCCCGGCGCGCGAGGATCGCCTCCGCGAGCCGCTCCCGGCCGCGATCCGTCGCGAGCGCGTAGTCGTACAGGGAGTGGTCGCACCGCGGGGCGCGCGACCGATTGCCGTTCTCGCTCTTCGGGTGGGGGCACACGACGTACTCGTAGAGAAGACCGCGCTCGCGATCCTCGGGGAGCTCGACGGGGTGCCCGGCCTTCCGCCATTCGTCGACGATCCCGAGCGACCAGGTCATCGGATCGATCCCGGGGAACGAGAAGGACGCGAAGCGTCCCCATTTCGGCTCCGAATCGTTCCACATGCGGACGAAGATCGTCTTCGTGATCTCCTTCCGCTCCTCGGCCGAGAGGCGCGCGGCGTTCTCCTGCACGAAGGCGACCCACGCCGCCTCCGCCCGGTGAAACGCGGTGCTCGGCCCGGCCTGCGTGACGAGCTCGGGGTGCCGCACGTACGCCGAGACGAAGTAGTCTCCGTGGTCGACGAGCCACTTCCGGATCTTGCCGGCGAGCCCGGCGTCCTTCGTCATCCGGAGGAGCTCGGCGGCGTAGAGGATCTCGATCGCGCGGGGGTCGTCCTGATAGCTCTCCGGCCTGTCCAGGTCCTTCGACCGAGGGCCGTGCGGCCGGTAGCCGGTGAGGAACTGGAAGTATCGAGCCTGATCCGCGGGGGCCACGGACCGCGGCGCGGCGCCGCCGAAACTCCGCTCGAGCCAGGCGTAGAGCTCGTCGTCCAGCGCTCCGGCGACGCGGCCTTTCTGGACGAGGGACCAGCCGTTCGGGTGCACCTTCACGGTGAGCGTCTTCTTCTCGGCGTCGAACGTCGCGTCGTCCTCCGTGGCGGTGGCGTCGTACCGGCACTCGACGTGCTCGAGGAGCGGAACGCCGTGCTCGAACGCTTCCTTCCGGTTCTCCTTCAGGTACCGGAGGTCCTGCGCGACGTTCTCGACGGCGTCGATGAGCGCCGATTCGAACGTCGACTGGTACTGAGGGAGGAGCGCGGCCTCGAACCGGAACGCGATGGGATGGCCGGCGAGCGCGTTCAGCTGTTCGGATGCCGCCCGCAGCCGCGCAGCCCGGGGATCGAACGGCAGCGGATCCACGTCGCGATCGAAGCTCACCTGGACGCCCACGGCGACGACCGTGACCGGCGTGCCGCCGCCCCCGCCGCCGCACGCGGGCACGCCGGCGCCGAGAAGGAGCGCGCAGAGACCGGCGCGAGCGGGGCTCACTTCGTGGCTCCGAACCAGGGAGGAGGCTTGGCGTCCCGGAGGTCGAGGTACACGGCATGAGCGGCGTCCGAGAGCCGGCCCGTGACGATCCCTCCGCCGATCCACGCGGCGATCCCGCCGAGGCGCACCGTCGTCGTGAACGAGACGGCGCTCCGGACGAACTTACCGTCCAGGTACTCCTCCACGATGTCGTACGTCACGCTGCAGGTGTCGGTCGCCGGGTCGTTCTCGAGCCGGGTCGTCTTCTCGAGCTGATCCGCCAGGTCCTCCGGGACCATCTTGAACTCGAGGTGCGCGCGGTGCTCCGTCTGCTGGATGGTCACGTGGGAAAACCAGGAGGAGTCCTGGATGTCGTCCGTGGAGGTCCACACGTAGAAGTCGTTCGGCGTCGCCCTGTAAGAGAGGACGACCGCCTTCGCGACCGTCGGTGCGTGGTAGCGGCAGCCGTGGTCGCACATGTCCGTGTAGTCCGCGAGGATGGCCACGAGCTCCGCCGCGTGACGGGGAAATGCCCAGTCCCGGTGGACCCGGAAGTCCTTGGCCTCCGCGAGGCCCGGCCGAAAAAGCGCGAAGAGAAGAGCGCCGCCGGCGACGAGCCTCCTCATGCCCCTCGCGGCGTCGTGTCGAGCCCCTTCGTGGCGCGCCTGCATGGCGGATGGATGAAACCTACCAGACCTCCGCCTTGACGACGTGAAAAGGAGGCCCAAGATGGCTTGGATGCGCGAGGCAATGTCGCCCGCGCCGTTTCGAAAAGCCCGCCGGAGGAAACCCGGCGAGGACAGGAGTGTGACGATGCATCCAGCAATGATGGGCTGGTGGGCCAGCCGTCGGCGTGCCCACGAAGAAGGCGCCTGCGCACACGCGGGTGGCTGCGGTCCGGGGTACGGTCACTCGCGCGGGGGCCACGAGACCCGCCACGCGGGCCACGGACACGACGAGGACTTCGGCGGCGGCTCGTTCGGCGTCCGGAGGCCGCTCCGCTTCCTCGCGTGGAAGCTCGAGCTCGAGGAAAACCAGGTCGCCGAGCTCGCCAAGATCTTGGACGACCTGAAGACGGAGCGCGCCCAGGCGGCCGTCGACAACCGGCGCTCGACGAGCGCATTCGCCGACGGGATGGCCACCTCCACGTTCGACGAGGCGAAGGTCCGGGAAGCCGCCGAGCTCCGCGTCAAGACGGCCGAGCGTCTCCGGGACGCGGTCGTGACGGCGCTGTCCCGGATCCATCGGGTGCTGGACGGCGAGCAACGAGAGCGCTTCGCCTACTTGATCCGGACGGGAGCGCTCTCCATCTGAAGAGAAGAAGGTCACCATGACGATCACGGAAGACACCGCGGCGAACGACGCAGAACTCCTGGACGCCTATTCGAGGGCCGTCGTGGACGTGGCGGCGAACGCGAGCCCCTCCGTGGTCAAGATCGAGGTGCGCGGCGCGCCGGGAGGAGACCCGGCGCGCCGCGACGATTTCGCGGGCGGAACGGGCTCCGGCTTCGTGTTCACGCCGGATGGGTACGTTCTCACGAACAGCCACGTCGTGAACGGCGCGCGAGACATCCGCGTCACGTTCCAGGACGGCGAGTCCGTCCGCGCGGACCTCGTCGGGGACGATCCGCCGACCGACCTCGCCGTCGTGAAGGCGTGGGCGAACGACCTGCCGGCCGTCACCTTCGGAAGATCCGACCGGCTGAAGGTCGGACAGCTCGTCGTCGCGATCGGCAATCCGCTCGGGTTTCAGTGCACGGTGACGGCGGGCGTCGTCAGCGCACTCGGCCGCTCGCTCCGGAGCCGGACGGGGCGGCTCATCGACGACATCGTGCAGACGGACGCCGCGCTGAACCCCGGGAACTCCGGCGGCCCGCTCGTCACGAGCCGAGGAGAGGTGGTCGGCGTCAACACGGCGATGATCGCCGCGGCGCAGGGCATCTGCTTCGCCATCGGGATCAACACGGCGGAGTTCGTCGCCGGGCGGCTCCTCAGGGACGGGCACATCCGTCGCAGCTACATCGGGGTCGCCGGGCAGACGGTGCCCGTGCTGCGGAAGCTCGTGCGTCACCACGGTCTCGAGACGGAGGGCGGCGTCCTCGTCGCCTCGGTGGAAACGGACAGCCCCGCGGCCGAGGGCGGCGTTCGCGCCGGGGACATCATCGTCGGGTTCGCGGGAGAGCCGGTGCGCGGCATCGACGACCTCCACCGGCGCCTGACGGACGAACGCGTCGGAAGCACGACGGAGCTCGTCGTCCTCCGGCACACGGACAAGCTCGCTCTCCGCGTGACCCCGGTCGCGTCCCGACCTCGCCGCGCGGCGTGAGCCGAGCTCAGAACCTACAGATCTTCACGACCGTCGTGCCGTTGTCGATCGCCTTGCACGTGTAGGGCGTGGCCGTCTGCGTGTTCTGCGGGCAGTCCGCGTCCGTGTCGCAGCGGATCGCGCACTCGCCGACGAGCGGGCCCGTGGGGGTCGGGACGCAGAGCCAACCGGGACCGCCGTACTGCTGGCACGTCGCGTCGATCTGACAGTGAATCAGCGGGTTACAGTACTGGAGCGTCGAGCACTTCCAGCCGAACTTCGAGCACACGCCCGTCTTGTCGTACCGAGGAGGCGTCGCGAAGTCGTACTCGCAGCCGACGTAGCAGGCCGTGTTCGGCAGCGTCTCTCCGCGGCCGTCGCAGACGTTCTTGCCGCCGCTGCCGTTTCCGGTCCCGCCGCTTCCCGTCGTGCCCCCGCTGTCCCCGCCGGACGCGCCGCCGCTCGAATTTCCGCCGCCCGGACTGCCGCCGTTCGAGCCTCCGCCCGCGCCGGACGTGTCCCCGCCGTTTCCCGGAGCGGCACCCGAGCTGCCGCCGCCGAACGGACTCTCGTCGTCCGAGCTGCCGCACGCGACGACGAACGCCGATGCCGCGACGAGCGCGAATCCGACGAACGCCGAGCGTGTCGGAGCGCCGTTCACGATTTGTCGCCCTCGTCCGAGTCGGCGTCCTTCTCCGGCTTCTTCTCCACGGAACAGTCGTCCGCGACGGGCGCCTCGCAGTCGGGAATGCTCTCGTGGTGCTTCCAGACGATGGCCTTGCAATGGGAGACCTTCGGCTCCTTCCTCGCGAGCGGATCGGCGGACTTGTCCTCCACCGTGACGACCTCGCACCCGCCGTGCCCGTCCGACAGGACGAGCCAGTCGTAGCGAATGGGGTCCCCTTCGCTCGTGAAATACGAGCGCACGCCGTACGCGGGACGGCAGGCCTTCAGCGCGGACAGGAGGCACTCGCCGACCGGATGGATTCGGCACGCCGTCTCCGTCCGGGACTCGGACGACTCCCCGCAGTCCTGGACGGCGTCGCCGCCGGATCGCCGGAGGTCCGTCACCGTCCCGCTCGCGGGGACGTTCGGCCGGCGCTCCTCCCCGCCGCAGGCGGCGTTCAAGGCGAGCGCGGACGCCGCGACGAGCACGGCTCGAATGAACGGGATGGTGCGTGCCATGGCCGGCCGAGCGTAACACGGCACCCGGCGCGGTCCCGCGAGTAGTGGTAGAAGCGCGTCTCTCCCCGGCACCCGTTTCCACGACGATGGCAAAAAATCAGGCGAAAGACACTGGCGTCGTCGCGAAGAACCGCCGTGCCAACTTCGACTTCGAGCTCGGAGAGAAGTACGAGGCGGGATTGTCGCTCATCGGCAGCGAGGCGCGTTCGCTCCGTGTAAATGGCGGGGACGTGTCCGGCGCGTGGGTGGACATCGACCACCGCGGCGAGGCGTGGGTGAAGGAGATGCGCATTCCGGTCCTTCACCACGCGGCTTTCGGCCACCAGGAGAAACGCCCGCGGAAGCTCCTTCTGCACCGGGAGGAGATCGAGAAGCTCCGTGGGTCGATCGAGCGGGAAGGGATGACGCTCGTCGTCACGAGATGCTACTTCAAGGACGGGCGCGCGAAGCTCGAGTTCGCGGTCGCTCGCGGTCGGAAGAAGCACGACAAGAGACAGGCTCTCCGTGAGAAGGACGGCGAGCGGGAAGCGCGGCAGGCGATGCGCCGCGCGAGAGGGTGACGAGACGCATGTCGCGGCTCACCGGGGTGACGACGAACGCCGGCACGTCGCCGTCGGGCGCAGCGCCTCCCGGCGGCCACGAGGGGCGCGTGCTCCGGACGGACGGCGCGGCGGTCGCGATCCAATCGACGCTCCCTTCTCCGCCCGGCTCGCTCGTGACGTTCCTTCTCGAGGGAACGGCCGCCACGTACAAGATGAAGGTGCGCGGCTGCCGGAAGTCGGAGGGGGCGGACCTCCCCTTCACGATCGAAGGGCGCTTCGTGGACCTGACGCGAGCGCAGCGGGACGCGATCCTGCGCGCCGCGGCGTCCGGCGACTGACGCCGGGTCCGCGCGCACCTCAGGGCACCGCGACCAGCGTCACGGTCCCGCCGACGACGATGCCACCGAGGTCGCCGTCGACGCGGCGGAGGAGCACGGACGCCTCCGGCCCCGCGGCGAGGGAGAGCGCCCGGGAAAGGCCGAGCTCGAGCCGCGCCGAGAGGCCGCTTCGCGCGGACCACGTGTCTTCGGGACCCGTCGTGTCCCGTCCGCCGAGACGGAGCGACCCGACCTTCGCGAACAGACCGACGTCGAGCGCCGCCCCGCGGGAGAGCGGCGCGGCGCAGGAGGCCGTGAGCCCGACCTCCAGGAGCCGGAGGGAGCGATCGACGTCGCGGACCGTACCCGACCCCGCGAGCCACCCCGCATCGAGCGCGAGTCGCGGCCCCGAATGGAATCGAAGCGAGGCCTCCGCGAGTGGGCCTCCGAGCACGCCGGACGAGAGCGCGAGCACCCGGGCGCCCCCCGCCCAGCCGAGACGGGCGTGAATCGGGAAGCCGTCCCCTTCTCCGGCGTCGCTCCGCTCTCGGGCGGCTTCGCGCTCGGCGGCCTGGATCTCCGCCAGCCGACGCCGGCGAAAGGTCCGCGCGAGCTCGGCCGCGACGAGCGCGACGCGACGCGCTTCGAGCGCGGGCGACCCCGTCGCCGAGACGTTGCGGACGCCCTCCGATTTTCCGAGCTCCCACAGCTCCACGCGGAGGGAGGTCGGCGGCGCACGGAGGACGCGGAAGTAGAGCGGGGCGAGCGTACCCGACGGCGAGACCGGTACGTCGATGTCCCGCGTCTCGAGCGCGACGAGCCGCTCCGCGACGCGAGCCTCCACGAGCCGCGACGCTTCCGGGTCGAGCTCCAGGATCGGGCGCGGCCGCGCACTCTCGGCGCGGGCCGGCCGCGCGCTCTCAGCGAGCGCCGCCGTCAGGCACAGAGAGAGGAGCGCTCTCCGGAGGCCGTTCCGGAGACGGCTCCCGCGCCCACTGCTCGAGCCGAGCCTGAATGTCCGCGGATCGAGGGCCGTCAGGGAACTCCTTCAGATACTGCTCGGCGAGCTTCTTCTCGTGATCCACGTTGCCCTGCAGAGCGGCCATGTCGATCTGCCGGGCCAGTGCATCTTCCGCGAAGTCACCGTTCGGAGACAAGGCTCTGTACAGGGCGAAGGCCTGCTCGGCCGCCGCCGGATCCGAGCCCTTGGCGAGCTCGCTTCCCAGCATCCAGGCCGCCACGGGAGCGCTCGGATCGGCGCCGTGTTCGCTCACGACCCGCCGGAGCGCGACGATGGCGCGGTCCCGCTGACCCGTGGCGCGCGCGACGTCCACCAGGGACATCAGCTGGTCCACGGTCGCATCGCGCAGCGCGCCCTCGAAGCCGCCGCTCGCCTCGAGGGACTCGAGGGCACGTGCGTATTCGCCCTCGTCGGCGAGTCTCTGCCACTCCGCTGGGCCACTCCGCCCGACGGGAGCAGGTTCCGGCGCTTCCACCGGAGACTCGGGCGCGACGTCCACGACGCGCGTAGAGAGGGAGTGCCGCGCAGGCCGTCCGTGAGGCGTTTCCGCAGCGGCCCGCGACGGCAGCGCGTTCGGCTCGGCCTTCGGCGCGACCGGACGCGGCGCGGCCGCCGGCTCCGCTTCCAGCGCGGCGAGCGGCGCGGGGTCGTGCGTCGAGAAGTGCGCGCCGACGAACACCCCCGAGGCGAACGTCGCGCCGACGACGGCCGCGGACGCGAGCGCCGTCGCGGCCCACCGCTCCCGGCGGCGAGCGGGCGACAGATCCCGGGAGAGTCGCTCCCAGACGCGATCGACGCGGGCATCCACCCCGTGCTCCTTCAGGAGCTCGCTCGAGATCTCCGAGAAACTCCGGCGATCGCTCATCGGGAGCCCTCCCGGAGCGGAGACACGAAATGCTCGGACAGGAAGCGCTGCGCGCGCTGGATGCGGCGCTTCGCCGTCGCGAGCGAACAGCCGGCGAGGTCCGCGACGCTCTCGAGATCGTGCCGTTCGACGTAGCGGAGCGTCCAGGCGATGCGGTCGTCGGCAGGCATCGTCCCGAGGAGGGCGTACACCTGCGCGAGCTGCGCGCGTGCTTCCGGCCCTGCCGCCTCGGAAGCGACGGTGTCGAGGTCCACCGGTTCACCGAGGTGCGCGAGACCGAGCGCGATCATCAGCCGCCGGCGGCGGAGGCGGCTCCGGACGAGGCGGACCACGATGGAGCCGAGCCAGGAACGGAAAGCGGACGCCTCACGGAGATCGGAGATCCTCGCCCGGGCACGGAGGAAGGCGTCGTGGACGACGTCCTCCACGTCCGTCGCGCTCCCCTGGAGACGGACGGCGAGGTTCAGCGCGAACGCCGCGTGTCGTCGGTAGAGCGCCTCGAAGGCGACCCGGTCGTCGCCTGCCGTGAGCGCGACGAGCTGCGCGTCCGACAGGTGGCCGAGCGGCGCCGGCGCGCGAAGCTCCGCCTCCCCGCCGGGCGCGGTCGGAACGAGGCGAAGGCGCGCGGAGCGGGCGGCCATGCGGGGGTCTCGGAATGGACGCCGGAGCGTCACGGATCGGCTCAGCCGGTCCGCGTCGCACGCTACCACGCCGCCCCGGGCGGTCTCCGGTCACACTGAAATTCATGTAATCGGTTGAAATGAATAATAAAATTTCCAGCGTGAGCCGTTCCGAGCCGTTCGCGCATCTGGTCGGGGCAAGGGTCATCCGGCGTAGCCGGTCGACCCGCTGTGTTTCGTAGGAGGATCCCCAAATGAAGATTCGTCATCTCGCAGTCGTTCCGGCCCTTTTCCTCATGGTTGCTTGCGGCGGCGGTACGCCCGAGCCCGAGACGCCCGCGAGCGAGGCGGCGGGTGCGTCCGAAGCCAAGCCGGCCGAGGAAGCCAAGCCGGCCGACGAGGCCAAGCCGGCCGACGACGCGAAGCCGGCCGAAGGCGACGCCAAGGGTGGCGACGACAAGGCCGCCGAAGAGAAGAAGTGAGCTGATCGTCTTCTTCGGAAGACGAGCTCATGCGACGACGGCCGGGAGCAATCCCGGCCGTCGGCATTTTGTCTCGGAGGACGAACGACGGTGAGCGTCGCGGGGGCCCGCCGCGGCTCCTACGCTCCGATCCCTTTGGTTTGTATACAAACCATCCAGCGAGGAGATACCCCCCACGACGCCGTTCGCCCCGTGGCCCGTGGTCCTCGGCTCCGCCTGCGAGACGGCGGGCCCATCTCGAGCGCTGGGTCAGCTCGCTTGTGCCGTCAGATCCACGACGAGGCGAGTCCGCCCGATGAGGAGCTCGTCTCCGTGGACGAGCTCCTGCTCGCCGCGGATGCGGACGAAGACGCCGGTGCGCGAACCGAGATCCGTGAGGACCACCGTGCCGGCTTGCTCCTCGATGATGCAGTGCTGCTGATCGACGAGCGGGTCGTCGGCGAAGACGAGATCGCCGATGACGGAGCCGACCTGGAGCGCATTTCCGCGAGCGACCACGCAGGCGCCGGGCGCGCCTCCCTCGAAGACCTGCACGACGCGGAACGAGGACGGCCACTTCGGCGACGAGTAGAAATACGTCGGGTCCGGATCGGGACCGTCGTCGGGGACCGGGTTCTTCTCGATGCGGAGGAGCTGATCGCCGATGAGGAACTCGTCTCCGAACTCGAGCTCGACGGGCGTCCGGATCCGGAGGAACACGCCGTTTCCGTCCTCGAAATCGATGAGCCACAGGCGCCCCTGGCGGAACGCGAGCTCGGCTTCCTTCGGGTGACAGAAGCGCTCGCCGGGCAGGTTGATGGGCCCCGCCGAACCGATGATCGCGTGGTCCCCATCCGGCTCGTACTTCTCGGGCCCGCCGGTGAGACTGCGAAGCACGTGGAGCCGGAAATGCCGCGTCACCGCGGGCAGGCGCGCGGACGGTCGCGCCGCCACGGGACGCTCGGCCGGGGGGGCCTTCGGCGCCTGCTTCACCGGCGCGGGCGCGGGCGCCCCACCGGCGCGGGATGCGGGGACCGCCTCGGCGACCTCCTGCTTCTTGCTGGCGAGCTTGCGGACCGCATCCACGTTCGGCGGCTCCGTGAGGAGCGTCATGCCGCCGATTTCCCGGCCCGCGATGATGCCGTCGAAACGCGCCTCGCGCAGCGCGAGCACCATCTCCATGTGCTGCGCCTTCATGAGGCTCCGCACGTAGCCGGCGACGTCCGCGCGAGAGACTTCTTTCTCGTAGGAGCGCTTGTGGCTCTTGATGACGCGCCCACCGTCGGCGAAGAGGTGCGTGATGATGTGAGGCGCGTCGAGGCCCGAGTCTTCCGTCTGGACGTGGAAGACGTTCCCCTCGTACTTCACGTTGTTGTTGAAGCCCATCTGCGCGCGGCGGAACGAGGGCCGCCGCATCTCGGCCTCCAGCCGCTGGACTTCCTCCCCCTTGAAACGCTGGAGCGCCGCGCCGAGCACCGCGTGCTCGCCGGGGATCCCCTCCATGCGCTCGAAGGCCTCCTGCGCGACCCGAGCACTCGGATCGATCCGGAGCGCCTCGGCGAGCAGGTGCTGGCCCTCGCTATCGTTGGGCCCCGCGACCGCCCAGGCCGCGAGCAGGGCAACGGCGTCGTCGGGCTTCCCCTTCTCGACGAGCCACGCTGCGACTTTCCCCGCGCTTCCGCGCAAGTCCGAGATGGACGCCGTCATCCACCAGCCTCGAACCGGGCACTACTCATGAGGAGAGTCTTCCAATATAGCTCTCTCCCCGCCGACTTCGGACAGCATTTTCTTTCCGGGCCGGACCCGTGCGGCCGCGCCTCCGGCCCGGTTTCGGGACGCAGGTGGCCCGAGGGCCGGACGGACGCCGGCCCGCGACGGGGCCCGCTAGTTGCTGCTCGAGGCCGGCGCGGCCGTCGCGGGCGGAGCCGGTGACGCGAGCGGGATGGGGACCGGCACGCAGTCCGAGCACGTCGCGGCCTTCTCGCCCGTCTCGCAGATGCCGTTGTGGTTGCACCCGGCGCTGCAATCCCGCGGGCAGCTGAACTGGGTCTCGAACGATTCGCACACGCCGTTGTTGTTGCAGCCGGGACCGCAGTCCGTCGGGCACGTCTCGCTCCGCTCCCACGACTCGCAGTAGCCGTTGAAGTTGCAGGACGTCGGGAGGCACTCGGCCGGACAGGTCGTCGCGCTCTCCCACGGTTCGCACGTGCCGTTGCCGTTGCACTGGTGGCAGTCGTTCGGGCAAGACAGGATCGTCTCTCCGGGCTCGCAGACGCCGTTCACGTTGCACGCGGGCGAGCAGTCCTTCGGGCAGCTCTCGGACGTCTCCCCGCGGTTGCAGACGCCGTCGTTGTTGCAAGACACGGTCTTGCAGTCCGACGGGCAGCTCGTCGTCGTTTCACCGGAGTCGCAGACGCCGTTGCCGTTGCACTTCGGGCAGTCCGTGGGGCAATTCGAGGAGTTCTCCCCGGACTCGCAGACGCCGTTCTTGTTGCAGATCACGGCGCAGTCCGTCGGGCAGTTGGTGGAGTTCTCCCCGGGCTCGCAGAGGCCGTTCTTGTTGCAGACGGGGCAGTCCTTCGGACAGGTCTGCTTCGTCTCTCCCGAGTCGCAGACGCCGTTGTTGTCGCAGACCGAGCAGTCCGCGGAGCAGTTCGAGCGCGTCTCCCCGGGGTCGCAGGTGCCGTTGTTGTTGCACGTGCAGTCGTTCGGGCAGGACTGGATCGTCTCTCCGGGCTCGCAGATGCCGTTCAGGTTGCAGCCGGGCTTGCAGTCCTTCGGGCAGTTCTGCTGGGTCTCGAGACCGCTGCACACTCCGTTGTTGTCGCACGGGCAGTCGAGCGGGCAGGTCTGCTTGGTCTCGCCGGCGTCGCAGACACCGTTGCCGTTGCAGGTCGGCCCGCAGTCCTTGGGGCAGCTCGTCGCGTTCTCGAACGAGTCGCAGACGCCGTTGTTGTTGCAGGTCGGGCCGCCGCAATCGTCCGGGCAGGTCGCCTGCGTCTCCCACGACTCGCAGTTGCCGTTGAAGTTGCAGGCGCAATCGTTCGGACAGCTCGTCGCGTTCTCGGAGCTCTGGCAGACGTTGTCGTAGTTGCAGGTGAATCCGCAATCCTGGGGGCAACTGGTCTGCGTCTCGAAGCCGTCGCAGCGACGGTTGAAGTTGCACGGGCAGTCCGACGGGCACGTCTTCGCCGTCTCGAAGGCCTCGCAGTAGCCGTTTCCGTTGCAGCCGGGGCCGCAGTCGTTCGGGCAGTTCAGGCTCGTCTCGCCGGACTCGCAGCTCCCGTCGTTGTCGCAGGTGCAGTCACTCGGGCAGGACCGCTTGTTCTCGATGCCGTCGCAGTACCCGTTGTAGTTGCACTGGCAGTCGTTCGAGCAGGAGGAAGAGGTCTCCTGACCGTCGCAGACGAAGTTGTAGTTGCAGCTACAGTCGTTCGGGCAGGAGCTCGGGTTCTCGTTCGTCTCGCAGTACCCGTCGAAGTTGCAGCTACAGTCGTTCGGGCAGCTGAACCGGTTCTCCCAGCTCTCGCAGTAGAAGTTGTAGTTGCAGTAGCAGTCGTTCGAGCAGGTGCTCGAGTTCTCGTTCGCCTCGCAGATGCCGTCGTAGTTGCAGGAGCAATCGCTCGGGCAATTCGCCTGGGTTTCCCCGGACTCGCAGAGGCCGTCCCGGTTGCAGTAGCAATCGCTCGGGCAGCTCGTGGCGTTCTCCGAGAACTCGCACACGCCGTCGAAGTTGCACGAAGAGCAATCGTACGAGCACGTGACCGGGTCTTCCCAGCGATCGCACGTGAAGTTGAAGTTGCAGTAGCAATCGTTCGGGCAGGTGTTCTGGTTCTCCCAGGACTCGCAAATGCCGTCGTAGACGCAGAAGCGGCAGTCGTTCGGACAGGAGCTCTGCGTCTCACCGGGGCCGCAGAGTCCGTCGTAGTTGCAGCTCGAGCAATCCGACGGGCACGCGAGGGAATTCTCGTTCCACTCGCACGTGCCGTCGTAGTTGCACGTGCAGTCGCTCGGACATCCGGTCGCCGTCTCCGTCGGATCGCAGTACCCGTTGTAGTTGCAGGTGCAGTCGTTCGGGCAGGAGGTCTGATTCTCGTTCGACTCGCAGTAGCGGTCGTAGTTGCACCCGCACTCAGAGGGACACGTGTTCTGGCTCTCCCAGCTGTCGCAGACGCCGTTGAAGTTGCAGTTGCAGTCGCTGGGGCAGCTCGACTGGTTCTCGTTGAAGTCACACACCCCGTTGTAGTTGCAGCCGGCGCAGTCGTTCGGGCAGCTCGAGGAGGTCTCCCACGTGTCGCAGTAGCCGTTGTAGTTGCACGCGCAGTCCTGGCAGGTGGCAGGCCCCTCCCAGGAGTCGCAGTAGTTGTTGTAGTTGCAGTAGCAGTCGCTCGGGCAGGTCGACGCGTTCTCCCAGGTGTCGCAGTACCCGCTGTAGTTGCAGGACCCGCAGTCGTTCGGGCAGGAGGTCTGCGTCTCGTTCCGGTCGCACCGGCCGTCGTAGTTGCAGAAGGAGCAGTCGTTCGGGCAGCTGTAGTACGTCTCGTACGAGTCGCAGGTGCCGTCGTAGTTGCAGGAGCCCGGGCCGCAGTCCTTGCAGCTCGTCGTCTCCCCGGCCTCGCACAAGCCGTCGTAGTTGCACTGCCCGCAGTCCGAGCAATAGGGGGAGGACTCGTTGAAGTCGCAGTAGCCGTCGTAGTTGCAGGTCTGGCAGTCGGAGCAGTAGGCGTAGGACTCGTTCGACTCGCAGTAGCCGTTGTAGTTGCACGGCTGATTGCAGTCCGAGCAGCTCGACGACGTCTCGTTGAACTCGCAGACGTCGTTGTAGTTGCAGGTCTGGCAATCCGAGCAGCTCGACGACGTCTCGTTGAATTCGCAGACGCCGTTGTAGTTGCAGGTCTGGCAATCCGGGCAGCTCGACGACGTCTCGTTCGCGCCGCAATAGCCGTCGTAGTTGCAGGAGGGCGGACAGTCGCCCGGGCAGTTCGACGCGCTCTCGCCCTTGTCGCAGACGCCGTTGCCGCAGGGGCAGTCCGTGCTGCAGGTGTAGTAGGTCTCGCCGCCGCTGCAGATCCGATCACCGCAGCTCGCCGGGATGCAGTCCTTCGGGCAGCTGTCCCGCGTCTCGTCCGACGTGCAGAGGCCGTCCCCGCACTGGGTCGCGCAGTCACCCGGGCAGCTGCCGTTGTCCTCGTCGACGGCGCAGACCTTGTCCCCGCAGCGACAGTCGTCGCTGCAGCTCGCGTCGCTCTCGCCCGTTTCGCAGACGTGGTTTCCGCACTGGACGGCGACCCCGCCCTCGATCGGTCCGACGCCGGGGCCCTCCCCGGCGGGAAGGTCCGCTCGGCCGCACCCGGGGAGCAACCCGAGCAGCGCGATCAGCGTGGCGAGCAGGACGACCCGAAGCGAACCGCGATCCGAGCCGACGTTCCCCTGTTTCATGCGTTGCACCATCGTCCATTCGAGCAAAGGCCGAGCCAACCGGGCAACTCGCGGAAGCACTGCAAACTCCCCCCGAGCGCGAGGTACCTCGCAAGGTGTGCCAGATCCACGCCCGTTTTCAAGGCACAACCCGGGCAACCGCGTCGCTTACCGCGTAAACGGGCAGTCGCCTCCTCCTCCTTCCTCCTCCTCCAGCTGGCAGGTGGCGCCCCCACGGGCGCGCTCGGCCGCCCGTCCGCGAAACGAAGAGCTCAGCCGGCTGCGGCTCTGACCTCGGCGCTCGCCGAGTCCGCGTCGACCGGCAGGGGCCGGCCCGACCAGTCCGACAGGGCTCCGTCGGCGCCGAACCGACGGCACAGCGCGTCGAACGCCTCGACGGCCGCTTCATGAACCGTCGGCGCGGCCCCCGTGAGCTCCTCGACGGACGAGACGGCATGGTCCCGGATCCCGCAGGGAACGATGAGCTGGAACAGCTCCACCGGGACCGAGAGGTTCAGCGCGAAGCCGTGCATCGTGATCCATCGCGAGATCCGCACCCCGACCGCGCCGATCTTCACGAGCTCGGTCGCCGCGTCTTTCCCCGGGAACTCCGAGGGCCGAGCTCGGTCGGCCCAGAGCCCGATGTTGCCCGCCATTTCCCCCGCGGAGACGCCGTGGCGGAGCGCGACGTCCGACATGGTGAAGGTCAGATCCTTCACGTATCGCCGAACGTCGCAGCGATCGGGAGAGAGGTCGACGATCGGGTAGCCGACGAGCTGCCCCGGCGCATGCAGCGTGACGTCCCCGCCGCGCCCGACCGGGACGAGGTCCACCCCTCGCTCGCGCAGGAACTCCTCCGTGAACAGCACGTTCTCGCGCTTCGCGCTCTTGCCGAGCGTGATGACCGGCTCGTGCTCCAGGAGGAGCACGGTGTCCGGCACTCGCCCCTCGAGCCTCGCCGAAACCAGTCGCTCCTGGAGCTCGAGCACCTCCGCGTATCGTCTCCGGCCGAGGTAGATGCCGCGGAGCTCGCGCGTGGTCACTCGGGGACCTTCGCGCCGAGGTCTCGCTGTTCTTCGAGCCACCCGTCGATGCGCTCGGTGAACTCGCCGGTCACGTCGGGGTCGAACTGGGAACCCGCGCAGCGGACGATCTCGTTCACCGTGACCTCGTGAGGGAGGGCGCGACGATACGCGCGATCGCTGGTCATCGCGTCGTACGTGTCCGCCACGGAGATGATGCGCGCGATGAGCGGGATCTCGTTCCCCCGGAGGCCGAGCGGGTAGCCCCGGCCGTCCCAGCGCTCGTGGTGCAGATGCACCCCGGGGAGCACGGGAGCGAGGAACCGGATGGGGTCGAGGATTTCCCGTCCGTACACGGGGTGCTTCTTGAAGATCTCGTACTCGTCCTGCGTGAGCTTGCCCGGCTTGTTCAGGTTCATCACGCAGCCGATCTTGCCGATGTCGTGCATCAGGGCGGCCTGACGCACGATCTCTATCATCGACGGGGAGAGGCCGAGCCACCGGGCGAGCGCCGCCGCGTAGCGCGCCACGCGCTCCGAGTGCCCGGAGGTGTAGCGATCCATCTTGTCGATCGTCCGCGCGAGGCTCTGGATCGTCTGCTGAAACGTCGCCTGGAGATCCTCGTAGAGGCGCGCGTTGTCGATCGCGGCGGCGGCGCGCGACGCGACGATGCTGAGGAGCTTCCGCTGGCCCTCGAGGAAGCGCTTGCCTTCGGTCAGGCTCATCACCGCGATCCACCCGAGGAGCCGCTCCCGCGTGCGGAGCGGGACCACGGCGAGGCTCGACACGGCCTTGTCCGGCTGCTCCGCGAGGAGCTCCGCGGCGCGAGCGCCGTGCTCGACGAGCGGCTCACCCCCGGAGAGACGGCTCGCGAGGGCCTGCACGTCGAGCCTTCCGACGCGCTCGGTCTGGGAGACGCGGGCGCCGCGGTCCACCTTCCGCTCGAAGTACCCCCCCTCTCCGTCGTCGAGCCAGGTGCTCGCGACGTCGGCGTGGATCTCGTGGATCGCGCTGTCCGACAGCGTCGCGATGACCTCGTCGAGCGACAGGCTCGCGGCGATGGCCTCGCTCACCTTGTAGAGAGAGAGCGCTTCGCGGAGCCGGAGGTTCTCGGCGGCGAGGCGCTGCTTCTCGAGCCCCCGCTGCACGATGTGGATGACCTCCTCCACCTTGAACGGCTTCAGAATGTAGTCGTACGCGCCGCGCTTCATCGCGTCGATCGCCGTCTCCACCGTGCCGAACCCCGTCATGATGATGGTCATCGTGTCGGGGTGGGCCTCGGACACCTCGCGAAGAAGCTCGAGGCCGCCCATCTTCGGCATCTTGAGGTCGCTGATGACGAGATCGAACCGCGCTCGGCGGAGCTCGTCCGCGGCGGCAGCGCCGTCCTCCGCGGTGCGGACCATGTAGCCTTCCATGGACAGGAAGTCCGCGATGATGTCGCGGATGAACTTCTCGTCGTCCACGACGAGGATCCGCGCGTGTTCCGCCGACTGGGCGGCGTCGGATTGCGACATCGATCGGCTAGTCTACCCGAAGGGCTCCGGCCGCGGTGCGGCTCAATGGCTGGGCTTCGGCTTCGGTTCGGGAGCGCCCCCGCCCAGGAGGCCACCCAGGGCCCTCCGGGGTGAGGGATCGTACGCTTTCAGGAAAGCGAGGTTCAGGGCGTTGATGAGGGCGTGGGCGGTGAGCGGGCCGAGCAGGGAGCCCGTGAGCCGAAAAATGCACCCGAGCGCGAGCCCGACGGCGCTCGCCCAGGCGACCCAGACCCACCGGCTCGGCCCCGGAATCTGGTGGACGGCGCCGAAGAGGAGCGCCTGCGGAACGATCCCCATCCACGGCTCGAGCAGCCCGCGGAAGAGGGTCTCCTCGCCGAACGCACTCAGCGCGGCCATCACGAGCATGGCTCCGCCGCTCATGGTGCGCGCGAACGGCCGGAGCGCCGAATGGAGTCCACGGGCCCACGCGAAGCGGACGACCGCCGAACGCGTACCCACCACGACGAGGCCGCCGAACGCGAGACCCCAGAGGACGCTGTAGACGTGCCGCGCCGCGGGCTCGAGCGAGAGCCACGGATCCGGATGGACGAAGGCCGAGCCTCCCCTGAGGACGTCCGCGAGCACGAGCGCGAGGATCCCGAGGACGGCATAGGCGGCGGCGCCCCAGCGAAGCATCGGACCGGGACTATGACACGGGACGGGCCCCTTTCCGATCCCGCCGGAGGGGCCGGCGCGCGCGCCACGAAACGCTCGCGGATCGCGCGGCCGCCGGCTCCGGGGGAGGTGTAGAGTCGCGCGCCGTGTCCCAGGCGGATTCTCCCGAGACCCTCGAGCGATTCCACGGCGCGCTCGAGCTCGTGGACGTTCTCGCGCGGAAGATCCGCCGGACCGTGGGCGCGGCGGCGGCGCTCGACGATCTCCTGAGCTTCGGCCGCGAGGGGCTCCTCGACGCCGCCCGGAAGTACGACCCGAACCGCGGCGTCCCGTTCCGGGCCTACGCGACGTTCCGGGTGCGTGGCGCGATGGTCGACGGGATCCGCGCGAGCGCACGTCTGCCTCGCCGGATCCACGACAAGCTCCGCGCCCTGGACGCCGCCGGACGGGTCTCGGAAGGGGCGTCGGAGGATGCCCTCGGCGCGGCGCCTCCTCCCGGCACCGCGGCGGACGCGGAGCGCGCCCTCGACGCGCACCTCGCGGCGATGGCGACCGCGATGGTCGTCGGGCTCGTCGCCCAGAGCGCCCACGGAGAGGACGGCGAGGTCACCTCCGTCGACGGGGGCGACTCCCCGGAAGACGCCGTCGGCAAGGCGGAGCTCCTCGAGGTCGTCCGGCGCTCGATCGATTCGCTGCCGGCGGACGAGGCGACGCTCGTCCGGCGCCACTACCTCGAGGGCGAGCGGTTCGACCACGTCGCGGCCGATCTCGGCCTCAGCAAGTCGTGGGCGAGCCGGCTGCACACCCGCGCCATATCGAGGCTTTCCAAGCGTCTCCGGGGCGAGGACGACTGACGGAACCCGTGGCGGTGTTACGCTCCGAGCCATGAGCCGACCCCGCGTCCTCTGCGCGATGAGCGGCGGAGTGGATTCCTCCGTCGCCGCGGCGCGGCTCGTCGCCGAGGGCTGGGACGTCGTGGGCGCGACGCTTCACCTCTGGGACTATCCGGACGACGGCACGGTCCGCGGGCGCTGCTGCGCCCCGGAGGACGTCCACGACGCGCGTCGCGTCGCGGACGCGCTCGGCATCCCGCACTACGCCTTCGACCGACGAGAGCTCTTCGAGCAAGAGGTCGTCGGGCCGTTCGTGGAGAGCTATCTCGGGGGCGAGACGCCGAGCCCGTGCGTGCGCTGCAATCGCGGAGTGAAGATGCGCGAGCTCCTCGGCCTCGCCGACCGGCTCGACGCCGCCTTCGTCGCGACGGGTCATTACGCGCGCATCGACGATCAGGGAGGGATCAGGCGGCTTCGCCGAGCCCGCGACGTCCAGAAGGACCAGAGCTACTTCCTCCACATGCTCGGGGAAGACGCCCTCCGTCGCCTCGTCTTCCCGCTCGGCGAGTCGGAAAAGGCAGAAGTCCGGGCGGAGGCGGTGCGGCGCGATCTTCCCGGAGCGCTGAAGGGCGAGAGCCAGGAGCTCTGCTTCGTCCCCACGGGCCGCTACGACGCGCTCGTCCGCGCGCGGGCCGGGGTGCGCGTGCGCCCGGGTCCCATCGTGGACGACGCGGGACGCACCGTCGGGGAGCACGACGGCCTGTTCCGCTACACCGTCGGGCAAAGAAAGAACCTCAGAGTCGCGCTCGGAGAGCGGGCCTTCGTAGTGAAGCTCGACCCCGAGACGAACACGGTCCACCTCGGAAAGCGCGGCGAGCTCGACGCCCGCGGCGCGCGGCTCCGGGACGTCACGCTCGCGAAGGGCGTCGCGCTCCCGCTCCGCGCCGACGTCGTGGTGCGGTATCACGGCGCTCCGGTCGCGGCGCGCGTCGCGGAGGGCGCCGGCGGCGTCGAGGTCCGGTTCGAGAGCCCGGTGCGCGCCGTCGTTCCCGGACAGGTCGCGGTGTTCTACGACGGCGACGTCGTGCTCGGCGGCGGGACGATCGCGGCGGCCGTGCCCGCGGAGACCGTCCCTTCGCTCGCGACCGAAAGCGGGGCGGCGCCGTGAACCGCATCCGCCTCGCAGCGATCGCCTGCGCCGCGTTCCTCGTCGGGTGCAACGAGGGCGAAGGTCAGGGCTCGGTGGACAGCGATCTCCTGTACGTCCGGGACTGCTGGAAGGGCCCTTTCCACCTCGAGCCCACGTTCTTCGCGTCCGACCCGTTCGCGGACACGCAGCAGATCCGAATCCAGCGCGGCGATCGCATGGTCGGCGTCTCGGACGGCGTGCTCCTCGTCGTGAACAACGTCACGAAGATCCGGAACGAGAGCCTCGGCAAGGCCCTCCCTCTCGGCATGCCCGTCGGCGTCCATCCGCCGGGCTTTCCGATCGTCCCGGAGGATCACCCGCCCGACGTGAGCCTGATGCTCTACCTCTACGACACGTGCCACCTGCAGAACGGGGCGCTCTACTCCGTGGGCGGCACCATCACGTTCAACTCGCTCTTCAGCGGAAACCGGAACGAGAACGACGCGGACGACCGCCTGACGGACGCGACGTTCGACGCGACCGTGACGGACCCGAGAGACGCGACGGTCTCGTCGGGCGACAACGGAGAACCGCGGATCGACTACGTCACCGAGCACGAGAGCCGGGTCACGGGGAACTTCCACTTCTTCTTCGAGCGCGGCATCCCCGCGCAACCGTTCCCCTGATGGAGACGCTGGTCGACGACGTGCTCCGCGCGGAAGCTCGGCGTTTCCGCCTCCGTTTCGGGTGCGAGCACTGCGCCCACCACGAAGTGGACCGGGGGCGCTGCGCCGAGGGGTTCCCGAACGACGCGCACCGAGACGTCCATCTGGAAGCGACGACGAGGGTCGTCTTCTGCAAGAGCTTCGAGCTCGCGTGAGGCGACGTGGCACGGTCCCATCCACCCACGCTCCTCACACTCGCTGAACGGACGCTCCGCGAGGAGTGCCGGCTCGCGCGGAACGAGCACGTCCTCGTCGCGGTGAGCGGCGGCGGGGATTCCACGGCGCTCCTCCACGTCCTCGCGCGGCTCGCGCCGAAGCTCGGTTTCCGGGTCTCGGCCCACGGCGTGGACCACGGGCTCCGGCCCGAGGCGGCCG
Source organism: Polyangiaceae bacterium (assembly GCA_035545855.1). Taxonomy (GTDB): domain Bacteria; phylum Myxococcota_A; class Polyangia; order Polyangiales; family Polyangiaceae; genus DASZVB01. Next base: position 16,363 of record DASZXK010000202.1, on the reverse strand, counting down.
CGGAGCTGGCCCTCGCCGAGCGCCTGGCCGGAGTGCTTTCGGTGCCGTTCGCCCGGACCGTCCTTCGAGTGGCGCCCGGAGGGAACCTCCAGAACCGCGCGCGGGAGGCTCGGCGGACCGCGCTCCTCGCCGCCGCGGACGGCGTGGGTGCGACCCGAATCGCGACCGCCCACCACGCGGACGATCGCGCCGAAACCGTGCTCATCCGGATCCTCCACGGCGCGACTCCGTCCGCGCTCGCGGTGCTTCCGGCGAGCGAAGGACGTTTCCTGCGTCCCTTGATCCGGGCGACCAAAGCCGACGTCCTCCTCCATCTCGAGCGCCACGAGCTCGTCTTCGCCTCGGACCCGTCGAACGAGGAGCGCCGCTTCCTGCGGGTGCGGGTCCGGAAGGAGCTGCTCCCGCTGCTCACCGAGCTGTCGCCCGCGATCGTGGACCACCTGACCGCTCTCGCCGACGAGCTCGCCGCCCTCCCCGCGAGCGCGACCTTCCCGGTCCCGTTGAAGCGCGCGCACCGGCGCGCCGTGGATCGGGCAGTGGCGTCCGGCAGGACGGCCCGGGTCCGGCTGCCACGCGACTTGGAGCTCGTCGTGGACCCCAAAGCCGGCCCCACGAAGCTGGTTCAAACAGATGGCCCTGCGAGACGACCGAGGCGCTCCGGGCGTTGATCGCCCCGAACGCCGGCCTCCGACGGGCAGGGGGACCCCGGGCGTCGAGAATCGGACGGTGGAAAAAGCCCGGTCGCGGCGTCGGCGGAGCGATACGGGGCGAACGGGGGGTGCCAAAGGCCGGAAAAGTGGTTAACTGATCCTGGTCGTTTCAGCCGACCGGGCCGCGCCATCGCGGACCAACCCGTCCCGACCGCGAGCTAGAGGTCTCCGTGAAGCAACCGCACAAAACGCTTCTTCTTTGGGTCGTTCTCATCGTCGCGTTTCTCGCCATCTGGCAGTTCCTGAACGCCGACGGCCCGCAACGGCAGCCGATGCCGTTCAGCGACTTCGTCTCGCTCGTCCGCGCCCCGAAGGAAGCGCGGCACGTGGAGTCCGTGAAGATCAAGGATCGGGAGTACAGCTTCACGATCGCCGGGCCCAACCAGAAGGGTCAGGAGCGCGGCATCACGGTCGGCCCGCCCGAGTACGCGCCCGAGCTCCTCAAGTACGACGTCAAGGTCGAGTACGAGGAAGACGAGACGAACCCGTTCCTCACGACGACGCTCACCATCCTGGTGCCGATGGTGTTCCTCCTCGTCATGTTCTACCTGTTCATGCGGCAGCTCCAGGCCGGCGGCGGGAAAGCCATGAGCTTCGGGAAGAGCCGTGCGCGCCTGCTGAACGAGGCGCAGAACAAGGTGACGTTCGCCGACGTCGCCGGCATCGACGAGGCCAAGGACGAGGTCGAGGAGATCATCGCCTTCCTCAAGGACCCGAAGAAGTTCCAGAAGCTCGGCGGGCGCATCCCGAAGGGCGTCCTCATGATGGGCCCGCCCGGAACCGGGAAGACGCTCCTCGCCCGCGCCATCGCCGGTGAAGCGGGGGTGCCGTTCTTCAGCATCTCCGGGTCGGACTTCGTGGAGATGTTCGTCGGCGTCGGCGCGAGCCGGGTCCGCGATCTCTTCGAGCAGGGGAAGAAGCACGCACCGTGCATCATCTTCATCGACGAGATCGACGCGGTCGGCCGGCACCGTGGTGCCGGTCTCGGCGGCGGTCACGACGAGCGGGAACAGACCCTGAACCAGCTCCTCGTCGAGATGGACGGCTTCGAGTCGAACGAGGGCGTGATCATCATCGCCGCGACGAACCGCCCCGACGTGCTGGATCCCGCGATCCTTCGCCCGGGCCGCTTCGACCGTCGCATCGTGGTCCCCCGTCCGGACGTGCGCGGGCGCGAAGGCATCCTGGGAGTCCACACGAAGAAGGTCCCCCTCTCCGGGGACGTGAACCTCGGCATCCTCGCCGCCGGCACCCCGGGCTTCGTCGGCGCGGACCTCGAGAACCTGGTGAACGAGGCCGCGCTTCTCGCCGCTCGTCAGGACAAAGACGCCGTCACCATGGGCGACTTCGAGCTCGCGAAGGACAAGGTCCTGATGGGCACGGAGCGCCGGAGCATGGTGATGAGCGAGGAAGAGCGCCGCGTCTCGGCATGGCACGAGGCCGGGCACACGCTGGTCGGCAAGCTCGTCGCCGGGAACGACTCGGTTCACAAGGTCTCCATCATCCCGCGCGGCGCGGCGCTCGGCGTCACGCAGTTCCTCCCGAGCGAGGATCGCCACACGCTGAACCGGAGGCAGCTCCTCGCCCGCATCGCGATGGCCCTCGGCGGCCGCGTCGCGGAAGAGCTCGTGTTCGGAGAGATCACGAGCGGCGCGGCCGACGACATCAAGCGCGCGACGCGCATGGCCCGCGCGATGATCTGCGAGCTCGGCATGAGCGAGAAGCTCGGGCCGCTCGCGTACGGAGAGCAGGAGGAGAACGTGTTCCTCGGGCGGGAGATCACCCAGCGCCGGGAGGACTACTCGGAGGCCACCGCGCGCGAGATCGACGCGGAGATTCGCGCCATCATCGACCGCCAGTACGAGGTCGCGCGGAAGGTCGTGTCCGAGCACCGGGACAAGCTGGACCGCGTCGCGGAGACCCTCCTCGAGCGCGAGACGCTGGATTCGGAGGAGATCGAGGCCGCGATGGACGGCCGTCCCCTCCCCGTCCGGGACCGCATCGTCATCCCGAGCTGGAGCGACAAGCGGAACCAGTCGAAGGAAAAGAAGCGCACGCCGAGCATCTTCGGCACGCCGAAGCCCGCGACGAGCTGAAGGCAAGACGTCGAGTGGCGGCGAAGGCCCGCGGCTCCGGGAGGAGCGCGGGCCTTCGGCTTTTCAGGTTCCAGCGTCGCGCCAGGAAGACGTGGCGACGGACGTCAGCTCGTCGGGCGCGATGCTTCCGGGAACTCCCTGCACGTCGCGTGGCGCTGCCGAGGGTGTGCTCCGGAATTCCTCCATCGGTCACGCGGCACCGCCCCACGGCCGCGCGGAACCCGGCTGCCGGGTGAGCACGGACTCGCGCTGACCATTTCGTCACATCTTTCCGGTCGAATCCGCCGGATGTGTCGTTCCGGCGTGGCGCCCGAAAGACGTGGCGATCCTCAGCGGACTCCGCGGGGTGTATCGGTGCGTCGACCGTGGACTCTAGCGTCTGGTGGGGTGGATGCCGGAAGCGAGCTCGGCGCGGCCGTCGAGGGCGAGCCCCGCGGCGACGGCGGCTTCCACGGTCGTCGCGAGCAGCTCTTCGACCCGAGCGCGGGACACCGTCCGCCGGTCGAGCCATTCGAGGACGACCGCTTCCGCGTACCCCACGTGGCCGCGCATGGAGAGGCGCGTCGCCGGAACGGACGCGGGATCGAGCGAGAGAGAGAGCAGGAGCCGATTCACGAGCTCCGCCCGCGTCGCCTCGCATATCCGGAGGAACTCCGTGTGTCCGGCGATCGGGCCGCGGAACAGGTTCACGTAGGCGACCGCGTGCTGCTCGCAGAAGTCCAGGTACCCGCGGATCCCGCGGAGGGATTGCTCGCGGAACGACGACGCAGGGACGGCGGTCCCGATGGTGCACCGGGAGAGGAGCTCTTCCGCGAGCGACGCGAACGTCGCGAGGAAGAGCTCCTCCTTGCTCGAGAAGTAGTGATAGATGAGCCCGTGCGCGACGCCGGCCGCCCTGGCGACGTCCGCGATGCCGATGTCGTCGTAGGGCTTCGTCTGGAAGAGCTTCTCCGCGACCGCCATGAGCTGCGCGCGTCGCTCGTCGGGGGAGAGGCGCTTGCTCCCGTCCTTGGCGGGTGAGGAGCGCGGACTGCTTTCACCGACGTCCTTGCCCGGGGACGTGCGCGGGGCGCTCTTCCGGTCCGAGCGCGGGGTCACGCCCGCGCCCCGGCGAGCTCGGCTGCGCGACGGAGGAGCGTCTCCCGCCGGTTCTTCTCGGGATCGTCCACGACCTCGTCGAGGAGCTTCCGGAGGATCTCTCCGAAGAGCGGGCCCGGCGGAAGCCCGAGCGCCTTCAGATCCCCGCCGCCGATCGCGAGGTCCTTCACGCCGAACGCCGCGCCCGCCGCGAGGACGCGCTCCACGTGCGCGACGAGCCCGTCGATGCGCGCGAGGTCTTCGGTCGCGTCACGACCCTTCGCACGGACGTCGGCCCGGTTCAGCTCGTAGAGATCCTGGACGATCTCCGGCCCCACCCGGCGGAGCCAGCGTCGAACCGCGGCGTCCGTCCACGACGGGTCCCAGCACACGAGATGATGCCGGACCAGCGCGACGATGCGCCGCCGCTCGTCGTTGGAGAAGCGGAGGCGTTCGAGGAGCGGGTCCGCCATCTCGGCGCCGATGCGCTCGTGCTCGTAGAAGGTGTAGTCGCTCGTCTTGTCGCTCCACTCTCGCGAGCGGGGCTTGCCGACGTCGTGGAGGAGGCCCGCCATGCGGAGCACCGGGTCCTTCGGGCAGCCGTCGAGGCATCGCATCGCGTGGCCCCACACGTCGAAGGCATGGAACTTGTTCTGCTCGCAGCCGACCGATTCCATCATCTCGGGCGCCGTGATCGCGAGGAGACCGTGGTCCTTCATCACCTCGAAGGCGCGGCTCGGCTCCCGCGCCTTCATCGTCTTCGTCCACTCGTCGCGAATGCGCTCGGCGCTCACCTTCCGGTAGCTCCCGAGCGACGGCTCGATCGCGCGCGCCGTCTCGGGAGCGAGCTCCATCTCGAGGGTCGCCACGAAGCGCGCGGCGCGGAGCACGCGAAGGCCGTCCTCCGCGAAGCGCTCCGAGGCTTCGCCCACGGCGCGGATCGTGCGCGCGCGGAGATCGGCGACGCCGTCGAACGGGTCGATCAGGGCGTCCGTCTCCGGATCGAGCGCGATCGCGTTGATGGTGAAGTCCCGCCGCGCGAGGTCCGCGGTGATGTCGTTCACGAAGTGGACGGAGTCCGGACGGCGCCCGTCCGAGTACGCGGATTCCCCGCGGAGCGTCGTCACCTCGTACGCTTCACCGCCTTCCAGGACGGTCACCGTTCCGTGCTGGATGCCGGTGGGGATGACGCGCGGGAAGATCCTCTGGACGTCCTCGGGACGCGCGTCGGTCGCGATGTCCCAGTCGTTCCGCACGCCGGAGGCGCGGTCCCCTCTCTGGTCCGCCAGCACGAGGTCCCGGACGCAGCCGCCGACGATCCACGCGCGGAACCCGCCGTGGCGGATCTTCTCGCAGAGCCGGCGAACGGCGGGCGGGATGGCGGCGCTGACGGACGACGGGGTCATGGGCACGGGGCTTCCTCCACGAACGGAGGAGCATCCGAGTCGTACCCCGAACGGCGCGGTCTGGCGAAACGGAAGTCGTGCCCTCGCGCGCCGGGCTCAATGCGCCCAGGGATTCACGATCTCTCCGCCGCCTAGGTTCGTGCGGGGCTTCGGCTTCGACGAGGCGGCGGGCTCGGACTTCGCCACGGGGGCCCGTGGCCGATAGGCGCCGACGGCCGCGGGGCGTTCCTTGTCGAGGCGGACGAGCATCTTCGACTGCTTGCCGTCGAGCGTGAGCTTCTGCGTGGCGTATCCGGGGCGCCGGATCTCGAGCTCCACCACGCCGCCCTCGGGGACCTCGACGACGACCGGGCTCGTCCCGAGGCTCTTCCCGTCGCGGAGGATGTCGGCGTCCACGGGCTCCACGGCGAGCGCGACGGGGACGGTGACCGTGAGCTCCTCGCTCGCGGCGGGAATCGCCGTGGGCGCCGGAGCCTGTGCCGGGACGGCGGCCGTCGGTGCGGCGCCGGAGGACGCGGGGCTCGGACTGCTGTTCGCGAAGATCGCGACGACGAGGCCGACCGCGACGAGGACACCCGCGGCTCCCGCGATGAGCGGGACGCGAGTCCGTGACGAGCCCATCGGCGACGCGGGCACGGGCGCGGGCATGCGGCCGCCCGGAGACTTGAAGAAGTCCGCCGGGACGTTGAACCCGCCCGAGCGCGCCATCATCTCCCCGACCGCCTCCGGAACGAGTCCCTGGCGGAGCTTGTCGATGTCTCCGAGCAGCTCCTGCATCGAGGAGTACCGCTGCTCCGGACGCTTCGACATGCACTTCAGAATGATGGCTTCGAGCCCCGGCGGGATGTCCTGCGGCGGCGGCACGAGGGCGCGGATCGGTACCGGCGCCTTGTACATGTGCTGCGTGAGGATCCCCATGAAGTTGTCGGCGTCGAAGGGCACCTTGCCGCATGCCATCTCGTAGAGGATGACGCCGAAGGAGTAGATGTCCCCGCGGTGGTCCACGGAGACGCCGGCCGCCTGCTCGGGCGACATGTAGTGCGGCGTTCCGAACACGGAGCCGGCGCGCGTGAGCTGACCGGCGCTCGTCGTGCTCACCTTGGCGATCCCGAAATCCAGGATCTTGACGAAGTCTTTGTCGGTGCCGCGCGTGATCAGGTAGATGTTGTCGGGCTTCAGATCTCGGTGGACGATCTGAGCGTCGTGCGCGGCCGCGAGCCCCTCCGCGAGCTGCCGGGCGATGTGGAGGAGACGCGGGAGCGGGACGGGAGTGTTCCCCTCGACGAGCTTCGAGAGCGGCTGCCCGTCCAGGTACTCCATCACGAAGTACGTGGACCCGTCCGGCAGGATGCCGAAGTCGCTGATGTCGATGATGTGCTCGTTGCCGATCGTGGATGCGGCCTTCGCCTCCGTGAGGAAGCGCTCGGTCACTTCCTGGTCGCGCGCGAGGTCCGAGCGGAGGACCTTCATCGCGACCTTCTTGTCGATGATCTTGTGGCGGCAGCGATAGACGAGGCCCATCCCGCCCTCGCCGAGCACGGCCTCGACCTTGTACCGGTTGTCGATGGTGAAGCCGACCAGCGGATCGACGCGGGACGGAGGCGGCCTGTCCGGATCGGGGGCCTGGAGAGGCGTGGGGTTCGACTCGACGATGCTGTCCGCCGGCGGGCGCACCGCGACGAGCTTCAGCCCCGTCGTCGCCACGACCGTACGAGCGCTGGCCGGCTCGGGCGGGAGGCGGGCCGCTTCGGGAGCTTTGCGGTCGTCCTGACTCATCGAGGAAGCTTTCGACAATACGATCGTAACGGCGCTTCGCGTTAGCCCGCGACGGCGCCCGCGGGCGTTTACGGAAACGGGCGAAGAAGCTCCCCTGCGGGTGCAAGACTCGCGCCCGACTGCACGATAAAATCCGTAGTCATTTCAATGGCTCGGAACCTGGCGCGCGCACCGAACTATGCAATGTTTGCGGTGTCTTGCAGGACCACCGTGAACGATCGGAGGGCGACTTCCGCCCCGAGACACCCTCTGGGGTCTGGTTTTCGTCGCCGGGGGACCGAGCACCCACGACGGCGCCGGCCCGGCTCTGGTAACTCGTCAGCCGCCGCATGGGCTTTCCTCTCGATCTCGCGCTCCGGTACATGCGCTCGCGGAAGCGGGCGTTCATCTCCGTCGGAACTGCGTTCGCGATCATCGGCGTGTGCCTCGGCACGACGGCTCTCTCGACGGTGCTCTCCGTCACCGGCGGCTTCCGCGCCGAGTTCAGGGAGAAGGTCCTCGGCGTGAACGCGCACGTGCTCGTGCTGAAGTACGCGAGCGACTTCCCCGAGTACCGGGAGGTCATGAAGAAGATGGAGACGGTGCCGCACGTGATCGGCATCGCGCCCTTCGTCATCAACCCGATGATGATCACGCACGGCGACCGCACCGCGACCGGCGTGCTCCTGAAGGGCGTGGATCCGGACAGGCTGGCGCAGGTGCTCGATCTCCCGCGGCACATGGTGGAGGGCTCGCTCGCCGGACTCCGCGTGCCTGGCGCGAAGCCGCCGGAGCGGAAGCATGCGCTCATCGATCCCGACCTGCCGAGGATCTCCCCTCTCGCTCCGCCGAGGCACACCGCGCCATCGCCGAGCTCGAGCGCCGCGACGGAAGATCTCGACGAAGCGATCCAGGAGCTGCTCGAGAAGAGCGACAAGAAGCGCGCGGGCGCGCCGGAAGCCGCGGCCGCGTCGGCGAGCGCCGCTCCGGAGCCTTCCGGTCGTGCTCCCGGCGAGGGCGAGCGCACCGCGGAGGCCGACGGGGGCGCGCCGCTCCAGGTCGCGGAAGGAGCGCCGATCGGCGACGTGAAGCCCGCGGGCGGATACGCGAGCGTCCTGCCGGACGACGCCGACATCCCCGACGAGGTGGACCCCGACCCGTGCAAGGACGCGAGGGCGACCGCCAAGATGCCCGGCATCGTCCTCGGCGCGACGCTCCGGAAGACCCTCGGCGTGAACGTCGGGGACTGCCTCCAGGTCACCTCTCCCACGATCGGGTTCTCGTTCGCCGGCGGCGCGATGCACCCGCCGGTCGCGAAGCAGTTCCGCGTGACGGGGATCTTCGAGGCAGGCTTCGATCAGTACGACTCGAAGCTCGTCTACACGGACCTGTACGAGGCGCAGGCCTTCTACGACGGCGGCGACACCGTGACGGGCGTGGAGATGAAGGTGGACGACATCGACGGCGCGCGGCGCATCTCCCAGGCCGTCTCCGACAAGCTGAACAACTCCATCTACCACGTGCTCGACTGGGAGCAGCTGAACCACGGGCTCTTCACCGCGCTCCGGATCCAGCAGATCCTGATGAGCCTCGTCATCGCGCTCATCATGGTCGTCGCGGCCTTCGCGGTCATCGCGACGCTCATCATGGTCGTGCTCGACAAGAAGCGGGAGATCGCCGTTCTGAAGGCGATGGGCGCGACCGACTGGGGACTCCTCCGCTCGTTCCTGTATCAGGGACTCATCATGGGCGTGATGGGCGCGACGACGGGGCTCGGCCTCGGGTACGTCGTGTGCCGGTGGATCCTGGTGTACGGCTTCCCGCTGGATCCGAAGGTGTATTTCATCTCGCGCCTCCCGGTCGCGATGCACCCCATCGAGTTCGCGCTGACCGGCGTGTTCGCGATCCTCGTCTGCCTCGTCGCGACGCTCTGGCCGGCGATGTATGCCTCGCGGCTCCGTCCTGCCGAGGGCTTCCGCGAGCAGTGACGTCCCGCCGAACGACGGGCGCCGGACGCGGGACGGGGCTCACCGCGACGGGAGGTGTGCGGGCATCTTCGAGCGACGAAGGAGCGCCTGGACGCGGACGCGGAGCTCCGGCGCGCGGAACGGCTTCGTGACGAAATCGTCCGCGCCGGCCTCGAACGCGGCGACCACGTCCGCGGAGGCAGAGCGCGCCGTGAGGAAGAGGAGCGGCAACCGCGCGAGCGCGGCGTCCTTCCGGATCCGGCGACCGAGCTCGAGGCCCGTCATGCCGGGGAGCGTCCAGTCCACGATGGCGAGGTCGATGCGGAGGTCTCGAAGGCGATCGAGCGCTTCTTCCGCCGTGCCGGTGACGCTGATCGCGTAGCCCGCCGCGGAGAGGAGCGCCGACACGACGCGCTGGGTCTCTCGATCGTCGTCCACGACGAGAACGCGGATCGCGGGCGGCGCGGCCGAATCTCCGCTGGGCGGCGGCAGGCTCGACGGCGGCATGCTGGGCAGGTCTTTCGAGTTCGCGAACTGCCAGAGCGCCTGCCAGTCGCGATCGTCGAACGCGAGCCGGGGGCCGTAGCCTCGGTCGACGATGCACGCGGCGATCGACGCGGACTCCTCCCCGACCACGAACTCTGCCAGTACCCATTCGCCGTCTTCCTGCGGGACGACGCCGGGCGGGAGCTCTAGATCCTGTTCGTCGCCGCCCGCTTCGAGCTGGATCGACAGAGCCTGGAAGGTCGGAACTTTGTAGACGATGCCGCGCAAGGCGAGTCAGCCGAGCCTACCACCGGTTCGGCCGCGAGGGACACCCGAGCCCGCGGAGAAATTCCCGCGACGCGCCGATTTTTCGCCGGAGGCGCCCTTCGCGTCCGTGCGTGCCTTCGCGCCCGCGGCGCGGCTCAGCTCGCCGTCGGACCGCGCGGAGCGTCATGCGAGGCGACGGAGATGAGCCGCTCGCACCCGAGCGGGCCCCCGGAGAGGTCGTCGGCGGTCGCACGGGTCACGAGGAGCACCGTGACGACGACGCCGAACACCAGACGGCCCCTCCGCGGCCACGCGAGCCGGAGGAACGCCGCCAGGCCGCCGAAGACCAGACCGAATGCCACCGCGTGAACCGCGACGCCCGCGAAGATCCGGATGGAGCTGCCCGTTCCCGCCGCCCGCCCTGCACAGACGACGACCACCAGGGCGAGGACCAGCGACGGCAGGCCGAGGGCGACGACGACGGTGCGCACGCCGGCCAGGAGGAGTGCCGCGCGCTCTTCCGATCGAGAGATGGCCCGCGCGCGAGAGAGACCTCGAACGAACCCGAGGGGGGACACGGCCGTCCTCGCCTCCCCGGCGATGGCCCCCGCGACGAGGAGCGCGGCCCACGACATCGCAGACACCGCTCCCGAGACGATGGCACCCGGCGCCGGAACGCCGTCCGCCCCGCGCGCCGCGAAGGCGAGCCCGGCGACTCCGAGCGCCAGGATCCACGGGTAGATCCTGCCTGCCCGCGCCGCCCCGCCGGTCCCGAGCTCTCGGGCGAACAGGCGCGAGAGGGAGAGCACGCGACTTGCCCTGGATGCGCCGTCGGCCACGAGGAGAGCTTACTCCGTGGCCGTCCCGGGCGGGGCGGTCCCCCGAGTCACCGCCCCGAAAGGCCGCTTGCACGGGGCGCCCCCAGTGTGGATCCTCCCGCCCATGGCGGACGAGAGCCCCACCGAGGAGAAGAAGGAAGCTGCCCCCGCGGCCGCGAAAGCGCCACGGGCCGAGGCGGCGCGGCCGCCGACCGAGGAGGAGATCGACTCCCCCGATCAGAAGACGCTCACGCTGCTCTTCGTGCTCTTCGCCGTCACCGTCGGGTCCTGGGGCGCGGCCCGCTTCGCGTGCAACATGCACCCGCCGGAAAGCCGCAGCGCGCCCAAGGTGCCGACCGAGCGCCTCCTCACGACGGCGAAGGACGGCGCGATCGAGTTCATCCAGCGCTACCGGTCGTCCGACTTCGACGGCGCGCTCCAGTGCGCGACGGGCGACCTCGTCGCTCAGGTCACCCAGAAGAAGGAAGACTGCGACAAGCGCGCGAACGAGTGCGCGCGCGAACGCGAGGCCCAGGCCGGACGCCTGACGACGGCGGTCGTCGACAAGGAAGACGGCTTCGTCGGCGACGCCCACGTCACGACCGCCCTGAAGGGCGAGACCGAAAAGTGGCACGTCATCATGAAGCGCGACGGCGTAGGCATGTACTGGAAAGCCGCCTCCGCCACGCGCGAGTAATGGAGGACGGGCCTCGTCGTCCGAACGGGAGAGCTCGCCGAACGGCGGATGGCGTCGTGGGGTTTGGTTTGTGGGGGGACCTGGTCCCCCGAGGCTTCCCTGCGGTCCTCGGGCTTCGCCCTGCGGTCCTCGGGAACCTCTCCCCCTGCCGCGCCTAGCGGCGCGCGCTCGCCGTGCTCGCGGGGCCGTGTATCGGCTGGACCAATCGGGGGGGCGACTCGCTGCCCTTCGGGCTAGCTCGACGCGACGTCGATCGGCGTCGTGGGGTTTGTTTGTGGGGGACCTGGTCCCCCGAGGCTTCCCTGCGGTCCTCGGGCTTCGCCCTGCGGGCCTCGGGAACCTCTCCCCCTGCCGCGCCTAGCGGCGCGCGCTCGCCGTGCTCGCGGGGTCGTGGAACGGCGGGACCAATCGCGGGGGCGACTCGCCGCCCTTCGGGCGAGCTCGACGAAGGGCGGGTCTCGTCCATTTGGTTTGTATACAAACTGTCCGGTGTGGAGATACCCCCCACGGCGGCGTTCGCCGGGCGGCTCCTGGGGTCCTCGGCTTCGCCTGCGGTCCTCGGGCCTCTCCCCCCGCCGCGTCCCGTCGGGCGCGCGCTCGCCGTGCTCGCGGGGACGTGCAGCGGCGGGACCAATCGCGGGCCCCCCGCCCTGCGGGCGACCTCGCCGAAAAGAAAAACGCCGCGGCTCGTCGAGGAACCGCGGCGTTTCGAGTGCCCTTGCCCTCTTCAGATGAGGGACTTGAGGTCGAGCATTTCGCTCACGTCCGGCATGAGCACGAGCTCGACGCGTCGGTTCGCCTGACGACCCTCGTCGGAGTCGTTCGTCGCGATCGGGTCCGTCTCGCCGTAGCCGGCCGCGTGGAGGTGGTTCGGATCCAGCCCGCCGCCGCCGTTCTTCGAGTCGGGTGCGGCGACCATGTACACGAGCACCTGACGCGCGCGCATGGCCGATAGGCCCCAGTTGTCCTTGAACGGGCCGCCCGCGAGGGGCTTGTTGTCCGTGTGCCCGGCGATCTGGAAGTAGCGCGCCGAGAGCTGCTGGTCCTTGCGGATGACGTCCGCGACGGCCGCGAGGACCTTCGTGCCCTCTTCCTTGAGCTTGTCCTCGCCGGAGGCGAAGAGGACGTCACCCGGGAGCGAGATGACCATCCGGTTGTGCCGGATCTGCACCTTGAGTCCGAGGTTCGTCAGCTTCTGGAGCTTGCCGCGGAGCTGCTCGAACCGAGCCTTGATGGCTTCGAGCTGAGCGGCGCGGGCCTTGTACTCCTCGAGCGCTCGCTGGGTCTCGTCGAGGCTCGACGCGAGGCGCTGCTTGTCCGTGGTGAGCTGCTCCACGTTGACGCCCATCTTCTGGAGCTGCGCGGTGAGATCGGCGACGCGCTTGCGGGCCGCATCCAGGTCCGCCTGGAGCTGCTGGTTCGCCTGCTTCTCCTTGCCGTACTCGCTGTTCAGCTGGCCGTACTTCGCGAGCTGAGCCTGCCACTCGTCCTCCGAGTAGCCACACCCCGTCACCGCGAGGGCGAGACCGAGCACCAATCCGAGCTTCGCTTTCATCATCCCAAGAGCCTCCTTCAGGGGCGAACACGGTCGCACGGGGCAGGCCGCCCGAACAAGCAGTTTCGCGGGAGCGCGGCTCGAGGGCACGGGCCTCCCGGCCGCGGCCGCCCGACCCGAATCGTGCGCAGCGCGGCTCGCGGATCCCGTGGGAGCTCGAGGCCCGGGGCACGTGCCGGCGGCCGAACGCCTCTCGGCTCGGGTCGGGTCAGAAGACGCGACGCGACTCGAGCTGAGCGACGATCGAGTCGGCGCTGCGCTCCGGATCGCCGGAGGAGGTGACGGGGATCGGTCTCCCCGGAACGATGCTTTCGACACCGCCGGCGGGGACGATGCGGACCTCCATGAGAGCGTCGCCCAGGTCACGCGAGAGCGCCTCGCGAGAGCCGCCGTCCAGCGCCGGGCCGACCACGACGGCGATGACGCCCGCGGCGGCGAATGCGCGCGACATCTCGAGGACGGTCGCCGGCGCGAGGGCGCTCCCGTCCACGACGGCAGCGACGCGACCGCGGTCGAAGAGATGCCGCTCGACGGCGAACGCGACGTCCTTCGCCGCCGGGTCCTTCGCATCCAGGTACACGACGGCGCCCCCTTGCCCGAGGCGCTCGCGGCGCTCCGCGCGGCTCACCTGCGAACGGGAGCCGAAGCCCTCGCCGGCGCGCGCGCTCTTGCCGTCTTCCGGGCCGCGGATCATGCCGGCGGCCACCGTGTTGTTGCTGATCGAGTCGATGAGAATGAACGCGCCCGTGGCCCGGCTCTTCGCGTAGGCGTCGAAGAAGATGGGCTTGTGGCAGCGCATCTTCACGCGCCCGATGTCGTTCAGCGCGAGCCCCGTCGCGGGGACCTCGGCGAGCGTCTCGAGATCCGTGTGACCGAGCACCGCTTCCACCTCCGCCCGGACCAGCGCGCTCGTGTGCTTCAGGAGATAGCTCTTCTCCGGATCGAGCGGACGCTCGTTCATCCACACGAGCATCGCCTCGAAGCGATCCGTCACGTGGGGGAGATCCTTCGGGTGGACGAGCATGTCCCCGCGACTCACGTCCACCTCGTCTTCCAGCCGGAGAGTGACGCTCATCGGGGAGAACGCTTGCTCGCGTTCGCCCTCGTAGGTGTCGATGCCCTTCACCTTCGTCGTCTTGCGCGAAGGGAGCACCATGACCGGATCTCCCTTCTTCACGACGCCGGACGCGATCTGACCGGCGAACCCGCGGTAGTCCAGGTGCGGCCGGAGCACGTACTGGACCGGGTAGCGGAAGTTCTCGTGGTTCTGGTCCCCGGCGATGGGCACGGTCTCGAGGAAGGAGAGGAGCGTAGGCCCGTCGTACCAGGGCATCGCCTGGCTCCCGTGGACGATGTTGTCCCCCTTGAGGGCGCTGATCGGGATGAACGTGACGTCCCTGAAGCCGAGGCGCGAGGAAAAATCCCGGAAGACCTTCACGATGCCGTCGTAGACGCCGCGGTCGTAGTCCTTGAGATCCATCTTGTTCACGCACACGGCGAGGTGCGGAATCCCGAGGAGGGACGCGATGTACGCGTGCCTGCGAGACTGCTGGAGCACGCCGAGCCGCGCGTCGATGAGCACGATGGCGACGTTCGCGGTGGACGCCCCCGTCGCCATGTTCCGCGTGTACTGAACGTGCCCCGGCGTGTCCGCGATGATGAATTTGCGCTTCTGCGTGGAGAAGTAGCGGTACGCGACGTCGATCGTGATGCCCTGCTCCCGCTCGGCCTTGAGACCGTCCGTGACCAGCGAGAGATCCAGGGTCTGGCTCTTCGTGCTCGAGGCGCGCTCCACGGCCCTGAGCTGGTCCTCGTAGAGGCCGTGCGCGTCGTAGAGGAGCCGCCCGATGAGCGTCGATTTCCCGTCGTCGACGGAACCGACCGTCGTGAACCGGCAGAGCTCTTTTCGCTGATGCGCGGCGAGGTAGCCGAGGATGTCCTTCTCGATGAACTCCTGCTCGGCCGCCTGCTCTTCCTTCGTGACGTTCGCCATCAGAAGTACCCCTCCTTCTTCTTCGCTTCCATGGACCCGTCCTCGTCGAAGTCGATGAGGCGCCCCTGGCGTTCGGAGTACTTGGTGAGGAGCATTTCCTTGATGATCTCGGGGAGCGTGGTCGCACCGGACGGGAGCGCGCCCGTCAGCGGGTAGCAGCCGAGCGTGCGGAACCGGACGAGCTCCATCCGCGGTTTTTCGCCGGACCGGAGCGGAATCCGATCGTCGTCCACCATGACGAGCGTCCCGTCACGTTCCACGACGGGGCGCTCCGCGGCGAAGTAGAGCGGCACGATCGGGATCTTCTCCAGCCAGATGTAGAGCCAGATGTCGAGCTCGGTCCAGTTCGAGAGCGGGAAGACGCGGATGCTCTCGCCCTTCATGACCTTGCCGTTGTAGAGGTTCCAGAGCTCCGGACGCTGGTTCTTCGGATCCCACTGCCCGTGCTTGTCCCGGAAGCTGTAGATGCGCTCCTTGGCGCGCGAGCGTTCCTCGTCTCGCCGCGCTCCGCCGAAGGCCGCGTCGAAGCCGCCCTTCGAGAGCGCCTGGAGGAGCGCCTGCGTCTTCATGACGTCCGTGTACTTCTTGGAGCCGTGATCGAAGGGGTTGATGTTCTCCTTCAGCCCCTGCTGGTTCGTGTGGACGATGAGATCGAGTCCGTTCTCCTTGGTGAAGGAGTCGCGGAAGCGGATCATCTCCTTGAACTTCCACGTCGTGTCGATGTGGAGGAGCGGGAACGGGAGCTTCCCCGGGTGGAACGCCTTCTTCGCGAGGCGCACCATCACGGAGGAGTCTTTGCCGATCGAGTACATCATCACCGGGTTCTGGAACTCGGCGGCGACCTCTCGGATGATGTGAATGCTCTCGGACTCGAGCTGTTCGAGATGCGTCAGACGGAGCGACAGGGCCTGTTCGGGGGACACGGGAGCGGGCGATCTAGCACCTTTCCGGTAGGAATTCGATAGAATCAGATTCAACAAGTTGAATTTATTACAAAAAGTTCCTTCACCGGGGACCACCGAACGGCCCGCCAATGAAAGTTTCTACACTGGGCCGGACGGGGTTCCGCGTCCTTAATTGAGGGGCGCACATGAGCACGACGCTGATCTCCGCGATCGTCCGTCAGACGACGGTCCTCCTCGCGCAGCTGGCGACCGGCGAAGGCCGGCGCGTGACGCTCGCGAACACCGCGAACGAGGTCTTCATGAGCCTCGTCGACGAGCTGAAGGACCAGGGCGTCTCGGCGAAGGGCATCGCCGACATGTTCGGGCTGACGCTCCGCACGTACCACAACAAGACGAGTCGTCTCTCCGAGAGCCGGACCGACTCGGGGCGCTCGCTCTGGGAAGCGCTGGTCAGCTTCATCCAGGACAGCGGCACCGTCACTCGCGGACGGGTGCTGGATCGATTCCGGATGGACGACGAGGAAGTCGTTCGTGGCGTGCTGCGCGAGCTCGTGGACGCAGGGCTCGTGTTCCGGAGCGGTCGCGGGGACGGCACCTTCTACCGCGCGGCGCGGCCGGACGAGGTGCCCGC
>DASZXK010000201.1:0-14634 GCA_035545855.1 Polyangiaceae bacterium | reverse complement strand
TCGGCTTCGTCTCCGCCGGGCCGGGCCTGTTCCTGCCGCTCGGAAGGAGCACGGCGCTCGTCGCGGATCTCCGGCTCCTCGTCTTCCTGCCGACGTCGGGGTTCGCGCTCGGGCTCTCCGCCGGCATCGCGTTCGGGCTCTAGATCATCGCCGGCTATCGGCCGCGATCCGGGATCACGGCCGACGTTGGAGGTTCAAGGGAGGCAGGATGCCTCCCGCTTCGAGGCGACGCTCGTCCACTTCCGCGTCCGCCCCGGCGTCTCGGGTGGCGCGGCTCTTCATTCCCGCGCGCCGTCACGGAACGCACGCGGACTCGCGGCAGCTCCCGCTCGGACAGTCGCCGTCCACCAGGCACTCCACGCACCGGTGCTCGAACACCGTGCAGCGCCCCGTCGAACAGTCGGCGTCGACGAGACATTCGACGCAGCTCCCCGTCCCGAGGTCGCAGTAGGAAGGTCGCCCCGCCGCCACGCAGTCGGAGTTCTGGACGCACTCCACGCACACGCCCGTCGAGAGGGCGCAGATCGGCCTGCCGCTGCCGGCGCAGTACGCGGGCCCCTGGCAGCGGCGCGCGCAGGCGTGAGCCTCGGCGGCGCACACCTCGCCCGCACCGCACTGACCGTCGCTCCGGCACTCGACGCAGCGACGATCGTCCGAATCGCAGTAAGGCGTCGCGGCGGGGCAGTCGGTGTTGGTGACGCACCCCCGGCACGTGTGCGTCGTGACGTCGCAGAGCTTCGAAGCGCAGTTCTTGTCCTCGAGGCACTGGACGCAGACGCCCGAGCCGAGGTCGCAGAAGCGGTTCGCCCCGGCGCAGTCGACGTCGCCTCCGCAGACGGGCGCCGCGTCCGGGCCAGGGGCGCCCGCGGCGCCACCCGAGCTCGCTCCCGCAGTGCCGGCGAACGCGCCACCCGGACCGCCTGCGCCCGCGCCCGCGTCCGCACCGCCGGCCCCGGTCCGTGAACCGTCCCCGAGGAGCGAGATCCGATCGGCGGACGAGCACCCGGTGCTCCCGAGCGCGACTCCGACGACGAGCGCTTCGACGAAGAGCCTCACGACGCTCCGTCGCGCGTCACGGCAGGGACGCAGACGACCGATCTTCGCCGACCAGCCGACTGGCTTCGTCCTTCGCCATGCCCGTCGGGTGACTGTCCAGGTAGGTGGAAGCGAGCTGCCGCGCGCGAGCCACGTTTCCGCTCCGGTATTGCACCCGGTAGCGCTCCACCTCGGCGTTCTGCGCGAGCGGAGAGCCGGGATAGCGAGCGAGGAAATCGTCCAGGAGCGCGGCTGCGCGCGCGTCCTCCCCGCGCCGCACGGCTCCGAGGGCTCGCTGCATGAGCGCGTTCTCCTCGGCGAGCGTGCTCGGATTCCGGGCGGGCGCGGGCGAGGCGTGCCTCGCCTGTCCGGTCGTCTGCGACGGGACGGCGGCGGGCAGCGGCGCGACGTCCGCGAACGCGGTCGGCGGAGACGCGGGCTCGACCGGAGCCGGATGCGCCGCCACCGGAGGCGCCTCGGCAGCGGGTGCGAGCTCCGCGCGCGCGGCCGGCGGCGGGGCGGAGGTCCGCGACGCGACGTTCGTCGCCGCGAGCACCGCGGCCGGAAGGAGCACGATGGCGGCGAGCGCCATCCACTTCCTCCGCGAGCGCCGGGTGACGCCGTTCGCCAGTTCGCGGCGCTGGAGCGACTCGAGACGCGCGATCGTGCGGGCGCGACGCGACGCGACCACCTCCGGCACCTCGACCGGCACGACCGGGGCGCGGAGATCCTTCAGCAGATCCCGGGCGGCTCGATCCGTCACGGCGACGGCTCCTTTCCGCCGGTGACGCCGTCGGAGCCGAGCCGCCGGAGCAGCTCCTTCCGACCGCGAACGAGCCGCGACTGCGCGGCGGCGACCGATACGCCCGTGAGCACGGCGATCTCGGAGAGCTCGTGCCCCATGACGTCGTGGAGGAACAGCGTCGTGGCGCGATCTTCATCCATGTCCGCGAGGTGCCGCCGGACGTGCGTCAGCGCTTCCCGCGCTCCGACATGGCGCTCGACGTCCACGCCGACGCCGCGGCGCCCGGCCTCGTGATCGCCGTCGCGACGCCGATCGAGGACGCGGCGTTCGCGAGTCCTCGAGCGGATCGTGTTGAAGGCGACGTGCGTCGTGACGCTGACTGCCCAGGAGGTCAGGCTGCAGGCTCGGGCGAACTTCTTTCGCGTGAGCGTGAGGACGATCTGCTCGAACGCGGCCTGGACGAGATCGTCGTGCGTTTCGTCCCGGGCTCCGAGGACGCGGAAGAGCGTTCCTTCGACCGCTCCGATGAGTCGATCGTAGAGCGCCTCGCACGCGTGCCCTTCGCCCCGCTCGAAGGCGTCGATGAGATCGGCGTCCGTGAGCGCGGGCGTCCGTTCCGACCCCGGGGCCTGCTCGACGACCCGAAGCGACGCACGCTCTCGGCTCTTGTCTCGGCTGCGCTCGATCACGATGGGATTTCCCCGGAGGAACCGCCGGGCCTCAAATGTGTACCCGATCGGCGGGGGATCAGGCCGCTCATTCGAGAAAGACTCGGATTCCGAAAGCCCCGGCGACGGAGGTCGGCGGCGCCGAGAGAACCTCGCGATCTTTCAGGAAGATGTCCGTGCGCCGGGGAAGGCGGGAGCCGTCCAGCCCGAGGACCAGGGCGAGCGGCCCGAAGGAGTATTCGGCGGCCATCCCGAGGTGGAACGCCAGGTTTTCGGCATCACCGGAATCCCGCCTGCCCGTCCCGGGGTCCCGGACGTCGGCGTCCAGGTTCTCGAACCCGACGCCGAAGGTGGGCTCGAGCGCGAGCTTCCCGACGGGGATCACCGCCCCCACGCGAGCGACCACGGTCTTCCACTGGGCGGCGATCCCGGCCGAGTCGCGCCCGCGGAACGTGACGTCCCCGGAGGCACTCACGAACCACGGACCCTCCGATGGCCGGAGAGCGACGTCGATCCCTCCGCCGTACCGGCCCGTACCGTCCGACAGCGCGGACCCAACCACCCCGAAGGCCGTCGCCCAGAGGCGTCGGGGCGGCTCCTTTTCCGGGTGCAACCGGGTCGGCTCGGCGGCGTCGCGATCGGGGTGGCCGACTCGCGCCGGCCCGGGCGCCCCAGTCGGGTGCTCGGCCCTAGGGGGCGCGCTCTCGGTGGACGGAGGCGGGCGTGTCGCGTCTGGCGCCGTTCCGGGGCTCGCGGACTCCGTCTCCTCCGCCTGGACGAGCTCCGATGCAAGCGTCGCTATCGTGAGCCCGACGGCACGGAACCGCTCCGCTTCTTCGTCCGCCGGCGCGAAGTCGAGCGTGCGCTTTCGCGTCCTGGAGCTCGGCAGGGTGACCCGGACGATGGCCCGGAGACGCGCGGCGGTCTCCCAGGTCACCGTCGCTCGCGCAGCGCTTGCCGGCGCGTCCGCGCGATCGTCGCCGAAGCAACGACCGGTTTCGACGGAGGCGGAACAGGCGTCGACCAGCGCCGCGGTGAGAGCGCGCGGCGGCTCCGGCGGAGCGATGTCGACGACGACGGCGGGCATCGCGCGGAGAGTAGCGCGCCGGCGTCCCGCGAGACGAGACGATGAACGCTGCGTGTCGCGGCGCAGTTTCCGCGCCGTTTCACTCCAGGGGTGAGAAAGACCCGCTTGCCAGCGCGCAGCCGCCGTCGGAAGGAGTCCGTCATGGCGTCTACGGAACGGGCGACCGAAGCGGAACTCGAGAGGACCGATCGCGCGTCGATGACTCGCGAGATCGGGAGTGGCGACGGCGGCACCGCAACGGCGCTCGAGAGCGGAACGCCGCCGCCGCTCGAGAGCGGCATTCCGCCCGCCCGCTCGCGATTCGGCACCGAACCCTCTTATCTCGAGTCCGGAGACGAACATCTGGAGCTCGCGCTCGCCGAGAGCACCCGCGCCGAGGCGAACCTGAACGGACTCCTCCGCGGACTGAACCACCTGCTCGCCGGAACGCGCGCGGCGCGTGACGCGAACGCGGCCCTCGCTCGCGAGCTCGACACGGCCCGCGATCAGCTCGAGCGAGCGAGCGCGGACGAGATGGTGCTCCGCCACCGGGTGCGGGCGCTCGAGCAAGCGCTCGCTCAAGAGAAGCGCGAGACGGCCCGCGAGCGCACCGCGTTCGTGGCGCAGGAGGACGCGTTCCTCGCGGAGCTCCTCGCCGATCACGAGCGGGAGGTCCGAGATCTCCGTCAGCGACTGTCCCACGCGCTCGCCCGGATCGAGCACCGCGAAGCGGCGCCGCCCGCGGAGCCGACGCCCCTCGGCGCGCTCCGCCTGAAGAGCGTCAAGATCCCGCTTCCGCAGCGCGACCCCCTCCGCGACGACGCGGAACGCCTCGAGCCGCCGCGCCCGTCTTCGCGCCCCCCGCTTCGCCAGAAGGCGGACCCCTCCACCCGTCCGCTCGTCGACTACCGATTCGGCGGGGACGACGTCCGGGAGGAGCGACTCGAGGGCGCGGCGCGAAGCTCGCGGCCGCCGCCGTCCGACCGGGACCGTTGAGCGCCGCTCAGGGCCCGCGCCACGTGCTGCGAAACACGACCGTGAAGGATTCCGGATCCACGTGGTCGACGACGCAGCTGCCCTCGTACTGAATCAGATCGAGGAGAGCGCAGAGGGCGCTCGCGACGGACTCCGGCCAGACGAGGTCCGTCAGGCACTCGGCGGGGACACCCGTCACTTCCATCTTCGCGGTGCCGATGCCGCGATCGGTGACCGTCCAGCGTCCGGCGTCCCGGAACATGAGCTCGAAGCCCTTCGAGATCCACGGGAGGTACAGGCCGGGATCCCGTACGGCGACGCGGAGCACGCTCTGGACGAGCCCGCGGAGGAGCGGCGTGTTCGACGTGTCGAAGAGGAGCTTCCGGAAGAAGACGTGCGTGCGTTCCTTGCCGAGCTGCGCGGCGACTGCGCGCGTGCACCGGAGATTCACCTCGAGCGGGAGCCACCCGAGGAGCCCCGCGCGCTCGATCTCCGTCCAGGTCTCCTCCGGGATCACGGCCCGGATGGCGTCGCGATCGGCGCGAGGCAGCGCCTCGACGTGCGCGGCGAACGTCTGCATGTACCGCGCTCGAACCGATGGCTTGCGACGCGCGGGAGCTGGAACGGAGGCGTTCAACGGAACGCCGAGGATAGCTCACTTCGTGAGGGTCGAGTTCGTCACCTGAGGGTCGCCGTTCGCGAGCACGAAGATCCCGGGATATCCCTGCGTCTCGAAGCCATCGCTCGGGTTGTCTCGCAGCGTGCTGTCCTGGATGACGAGCGAGCCGCTCCGGTCGTTCGAGACGTAGAAGATTGCCCCGCCGCCCTCGTTCGCGTGGTTGTGCTCGATGAGCGTGCCGCAGAGGGAGAGCGTGTACGTGTTGCCGTCGTTGTAGATGGCGCCGCCGCTGCCGCCGCCGGGCGTCCCCGATTTTGCGGGATTCGCGCCGTTTCCGATCGCCTGGTTGTAGCTGAAGAAGCCGTTGATGACGGTGTAGGAGACGCCGATGCTCGAGAGGCCGCCGCCGTTCGAGCAGACGTTGCCGAGGCCGTCCTTGCCGCCGAACGTGCTGTTTACGACGTAAACGGGCTTCCCGCCGGACTGGCTCAGCGCGCGCACGGCCGCCCCGCCGAGATCCGGGCCCGTGTCGTCGCAGACGTTCCGGAAGAAGCGCGCGTTCACGATCTTGAGACGCCCGCCGCGATCGAAGATTGCGCCGCCACCCCCGCCTTCGGCCGTCTCGCCCTTGGAGTTGCCGTCCGCGAACGTGATGTTCTGGACGGTGAGCTGGGGCGTGTCCTGATCCTGACAGTGAGACGTCGTCCAGACTTGCGCCTCGTCGCAGGTGTTCATGTAGAGGATGCGATGAGCGCCGCCGCCGGAGAGCGTCACCTTGCCGCCGCCGTCGATGACGATCTTCGGACCCTTGTCGTTGAACACCTTCGCCGTCTCGGTGAGCGTGATCGTCACCGGATCGGGTCCGCAGTCGAACGTGATGACTCCACCCTTCGCGACCGCAGCGACGAAGTCCGACCCCTTGCAGCTGTCGGCGGTCCCCGTCCCGATCACGGTCGTCGGAGTCGAGACGTCCTCGGGCATTCCGTCGGCGGGGACGTCGCAGTGTCCGTCGGGGTTTCCGGTGGGCACGCCGTCCGCGTTGATCGGAGGAACGACCGTGCCGCCGCCGCCCGCGCCGTTCGCGCCGCCGCCGTTCGCGCCGCCGCCATTCGCGCCGCCGCCGTTCGCCTTCCCGCCCGAGCCATTCCCGCCACCGCCGTTGGATTTCCCCCCCGCGCCGGAGGTCGAGGCGCCACCGGCGCCGGGACCGCCGTCGCCGCTCTCTGCTCCGGCATTGGCTCCGGTGCCGTCGCTGCTGCAGGCGGCGACGAGGATCAGCGTGCAAACGGAACCGAGGAAAGAATGGGCGCGCATGCGATAAGTCCTCCTGAACCCATCAGGGTACATCAGGTCGGAGGTACCCCGACCGACGGCGTGCGGCTCAGCGGACGCGAAGCGCGGGCGCGTCGCATCCGGGGGCGATGCACCCGAGCGCCGCAATTCTTTCGGGATCTCGCGAGGGAGGTTCAGTGCTCCGCGAAGGCGCGCTCGACGACGTAGTCCCCGGGCTCGCGGTTACTCCCCTCCGCGAAATTCCGTGACTCGAGGAGCGACACGGTGTCCTTCAGCATGCTCGGGCTCCCGCAGATCATCACGCGATCTTCCGACGGGCTCAGCGCGGGGAGCCCGAGGTCCCGTTCGAGCTTCCCTTCGCGGAGGAGCGCCGTGATGCGGCCCCGGTTCGGGAAGGCCTCCCGTGTGACGGTCGGGTAGTAGAGCAGGCGGTCGCGGACGCTCTCGCCGACGAGCTCGTCGTCGGGCAGCTCGTCCCGGATGTAGCTCGAGTACCCGAGCTCGGAGACCCGCCTGACGCCGTGGACGACCACGACGTGCTCGAACCGCTCGTACACCTCGGGGTCGCGGATGAGACTCACGAACGGCGCGAGCCCGGTGCCCGTCCCGAGGAGGTAGAGGCGACGACCGGGACGAAGGTTACCGAGCACCAGCGTGCCGGTGGGCTTCCGGGACACGAGGACCGAGTCTCCCTCGCGGAGGTGGCAGAGGCGCGACGTGAGCGGGCCGTCCGGGACCTTGATGCTGTAGAACTCGAGGTGCTCGTCGTAGTGCGCGCTCACCAGGCTGTAGGCACGAAGCAGGGGCTTCCCCTCGACCTCGAGCCCCATCATCACGAAGTGTCCGCTGCGAAAGCGGAGGCTCGGATCCCGCGTCGTGGTGAAGCTGAACAGGGTGTCGTTCCAGTGGTGGACGCTGAGCACGCGCTCTTCCGTGAGATGGCTGGTCATTCTGGGCGATTTCCTTGCCGGCGGTGCCGACGCCCCTGTTTCTAGTGCTCCGCGTCATATCGGTAAAACGGGTTAAACTGATGATATAGTCCTGCAATACAGATATGAGATACACGCTCCGTCAGCTCGAAGTCTTCCTGGCCGTCGCTCGTGGGGAAAGCGTGAGCCGCGCCGGGAAGGAGCTCCACCTCTCGCAGTCCGCCGTGAGCTCCGCGCTCGCGGATCTCGAGCGACAGCTCGACGTCTCGCTGTTCGACCGCGTCGGGAAGAAGCTCCGCTTGAGCGACACCGGGCGCGCGCTCCGGGCGCGGGCCCTGCGCGTCTACGACGAGGCGCGAGAGCTCGACCAGGCCTTCGGCTCGAGCGCGGCGGACGCGCTCCGGATCGGCGCGACGCTCACGGTCGGGAACCACGTCGTACCGCCGCTCATCGCTCGGTACCTCGGAGAAGATCCGTCGCGTCGGGCGACGCTCCACGTCGAGAACACGGAGGCGATCGCCGCGAAGGTCCGGAACCTCGAGATCGACGTCGGGCTCGTCGAGGGCGAGGTCGCGCACGCGGACCTCGACATCACGGCGTTCCGCGACGACGAGCTCGTCGTGTTCGCGTCGCCGTCGCACCCCCTCGCGAAGAGGCGCTCGCTCGGAGACGACGAGCTGCGGAGCGCGCCGTGGGTCCTCCGCGAGCGCGGGTCCGGCACGCGCCAGGTCTTCGAGCGTGCGATGACGGGGCTCGTGCCGGAGCTCCGCGTCGTCCTGGAGGTGCAGCAGCCGGAGGCGATCCTCGGCGCCGTTCGCGCCGGGCTCGGGCTCGGGTGTCTTTCGCGCATCACGCTCGAAGATCCGTTCAAGCTGCGGACGCTCGTCCCGCTACGAGTCCGGAACCGCACCTTCGAGCGAAAGCTCTATCTGGTGCTCCACCGGAAGAAGCTCGTCGGCGCCGGGCTCACGAGGTTTCTGGAGATCTGCCGGGAGTGACGGCAGGGTCGTCGTGGGGTCTTCTTCGTGGGATCGACGAACGGCGTTGAGCGCCGTAAGGGTCCACTGGGGTTGGCGACGCGCCGCCCTTCGGGCGAGCTTGGAGAGCGGCGGACGACGGTTTTCGTCGTGGGGTTTCGTTACGGGGGACCTTGTCCCCCGAGGCTCCTGTGGTCCTCGGGCTTCGCCCTGTGGTCCTCGGACCTCTCCCCCTGCCGCGCCCTATCGGGCGCGCGCTCGCCGTGCTCGCGGGGTCGTGTATCGGCTGGACCAATCGCCGGGCTTGGCGATGCGCCGGCGTTCAGGCCCGCTCGGCTGGACCAATCGGGGCTTGGTGACGCGCCCCCATTGGTTTGTATACAAACTATCCAGCGGAGATACCCCCCCCACCTCGCCGTTCGCCGTTCCGCCGTTCGCCGTTCCGCCGTTCGGCTGTGCCGCCCTATCGCGCGCGCTCGCAGGGTCGTGTGTCGGCTGGACCCATCGCTTGGGTTCGCGGCCGTCACGTCACGAGGCGCGCGAAGAACCCCGACGAGACCCATTCCCGGAACCAGACCATCACGCTTCGCTCGGCCTCGGCGATGGCGGAAGGGTCCGTCTCGTCCACGCCGAGCCGTCCCAGGGCCTCGGCGATCGGCACGCGATCGAGGAGGGCGGAGAGGACCCGCGTCATCGCGGGCGTGAGATCCATGCGCCAGACCGTCATGCCGTGGCGATAGACGGCCGTGGACGACGGAGCGATCCCGGGGACCGTCGCGCTCTCGTCGCCGTTCGCCCAGCGAGCCTGGAAGAAGGGATTCACCGGGTGCTCGAAACGGAGGAGTCGGACGGCTTCGCTCGGCTCGAAATGCGCGGTCGCGAAATCTTCGGGCTTCAGGGAACGGAGGGCGTTTCCGTCGAGCGGCGGGGGCGTTTCGGCGTGGATGACCTCCACGATGGCCCATTCGAGCGCGGCGAGCTCCGAGAAGAACGCGCCTTTGCCGGGAAAGCCCGGAACTTCCACGCCTCGGACGTACTCCGGGAAGCGCCGGCCGAAGTAGTTCAGGCTCGGCGAAGACGACGGGAACTTCTCGATGTAGCCCTCCGCGAGCGCGTGAAACGCCTCGTGACCGACGACGGCCGAGAACGCGCGATAGTCGTCCTCGAGGCACTCGACGAGACGGGCGCGGTAGCCGGAGCGATACACCTCGAGCCGTTCGCGGGCGTTCATGCGGGGGCCGTCCGTGAGGTAGCTCGGCGCTCGCGACGCCTCCGACTCGGGGCCGGTGATGGCGCGGACGAGCCACGCTTCCATTCCTTCGAGCGAGTGGGAGACGGGAAGCGGCGTCTCCACCGGAGACGAGACGACGGCGAAGCGCCGGACGGCCGCCGAAGGCGTCGCGCTCGCACGCTCCGCGACGAACGCCGCTCCGTCCGCTCCCTTCACGGGCGCCGGGAGTCGATCCGTCACGCGGCCTCTTCGCGAACGAATTCGCGCGCGCGGAGCGCTTCCCGGTGCGTCTCCTCGAAGCTCGGGATCTCGGCGTCCCACTCGAGGAGCACGCTCGCGCCGCCGGCGCGGCGATGCGCGTCTCCGAGAAGACGCCATACCGGGTCGACGACGGGGCCGATGTGCGTATCCACGACGTGCGTGCCGAAATCGGTGTGGCCCGCCACGTGGAACTGGACGACGCGATCCCAGGGGATGGCGTCCAGGTACCTCGCGGGGTCGAACCCGTGGTTCCTCGAGGAGACGTAGACGTTGTTCACGTCCAGGAGGAGCGCGCAGTCGGCCTCCTCGGCGAGACGTGCAATGAACTCCCATTCCGTCAGCCGGGACTCGCGGAACTCGAGGTAGCTCGACGGATTTTCGAGCGCGAGCGGCGCTTCCAGGAAATCCTGCACCGTCTTCACGCGAGAAACGACGTGGCGAAGCGTCTCCTCCGTGTACGGAAGCGGGAGCAAGTCGTGCGTGTTCTTGCCGGTCGCGCCGGTGAAGCACAGGTGATCGCTCACCCAGCGTGCGTTCGTCCGATCGCGGAGCGCCTTCAGCTCGGCGAGGTAGCCCAGGTCGAGCGGGTCCGTCGATCCGATCGACAGCGACACGCCGTGCATGACGATCGGATACCGCTCCGCTACCCGATCCAGGTAGTGGAGCGGGCGCCCGCGCGTGTGGAGATAGTTGTCGCTCAGGATCTCGAACCAGTCGATCTCGGGCGTCTGCTCGAGGACGTGCGCGTAGTGCGTCGTCCGGAGGCCGATGCCGATGCCGAGGTTCGGCAGCGAAAACCGATTCACGGGGCGCTCGAGGCGGCCGTGAGCCGCGGACCTCGTCCCCGAAGGAAGAGGTCCGCGTCTCGCGCGCCGGTGGGGTTCAGCCCTTGCAGCCGCCCTGGCCCTTGCAGTCGTTCTGGCCCTTGCAGCCGTGCTTGTCCGTCTTGCAGCCGCCCTTGCCCTTGCAGTCGTTCTGGCCCTTGCAGGCGTGCTTGTCGCCACCGGCCTCCGCCGTGGCCGCCGCCGCGGGCGCGTCCGCCGCCGGAGCGGCCGGGGCTTCAGCCGCGGGGGCCGCCGCTGCGGGCGTCGCTTCCGTCGCCGGTTCGGGGTTCGAGCCACCACAGCCGGTGACGCCGAGGAGGATTCCGGAAACCGCAGCCGCGACCAAAGAATTCGAGACGTTCATGTGCTTCTTCTCTCCGTTTTCGTGAGGCGAGGAGACCGTTTGGGCCCCCGAGTTCCTCCCTCTACGTTGCCCGGTGGGCATCCGTTACAAGGAAGGGCCGGAAGGGTACTTCTCTCATCCAGGATCAGGGAAGCTTTCCGCCGACCGGCGCGGGAACCGATACGGACGTCATGTTCTTCCGGATTTCGGCAAGTTCCGCCGTTTCGTCGAAAGAAACCGAGTCCCCGGCCCGCTGGATCCCCAGCCGCCGCCAGATCGCCTCGAGATCCGCCGTGCCCGGGGCGAGCGCGAGCGTCCCGAACAGGTCTCGAAAGACGTGACCCCCGCTCCCGGCGTCCAGCGTCGCAACCACCCGCTCGATGGGCCAGGCGCTCTCGACGGTTCCCCCGGTCTTCGCCAGGGCGCGGGCCGCGGTCTCGAGCGAACGCTCGCCCTGGAACGCTTCACGAAGCGAGACGTCCGCGAGGAAGAAATAGAGCGCGCCGCCCCAGTACGTCCGACCCCAGGACTGGTCGAATTCGAGGCCGCGATCGCCGGGCGCGGGAAGCCCCTGCGGAAGGCCGTCCATCAGGTCCTTCCAGACACGCTCGGGAGGGACGAGGCCCGCGCGCGCGCGCGCGAACGGCTCCACGTACGAGGCCCACCCTTCCGAGAACCACCGGTGTCCGCCCACGAGATCGGGCGAGCCGGCATGGAGGAGCTCGTGCAGAGCGACCCATTCCGACGCGAGGTCGACGGACGAAGCGTTCGCCGGGAGCCGCAGGAGAATCGACGCGCCGCCTCCCCCGCGAGTCACGCCGCGCATCACCGGACCCGTCCCCGGCGCGACGAGCACCATCACCCGATCCTCCGGAAAATGCCCGAGATAGCCGTCCAGCGCGGAGAGCTCCGCGCCGAGCCAGGTCTTCACGTCCGCATCCGAAATGCGCGCGTCCGCCGCGACCGCGGCGACGACGCGGCCGTCGCCGATCGGCTGCACACGGAGCGCGCCGAGCGCCGCGAACGTGGAAGATTCCTCGGTGGAGACGTCCGCCTCGTACGCGCCCGGCGCGCCCTTCACCGGGCGGAGCCCGGTCTCGAAACGGATGCCGGGCGGCGCGTGCACCGTGAGGCGATATCGCCCCGTCGCCGAGGTCCCCCCGGGAGTGAGGAGGAGCGAGGACACCGGGAAGAACACCGCGCCGCCCGCGGCGAGCGCCGTGTCCACGTCCGACAGGCGCGCTCCCGCCTCCGCGAGCGCTACCGAATAACGAAGCCGACAGCCCGCGACGCAGAGCGCGTCCACGTGCGCGCCGTTTCGCGATATGCGCCGGAGGCTCGCGCCGTCGACGATCGTCACGTCTCGAACGAACGGCGCCATGTCTTCGTCCATGGAGAAGCCCGTCGCGACGGGCCCGCGGAAGCTCCCCTCCACGTCGATCGACAGGTCTTCCCGAACCACGAGCTGATAGTCCCAGACCATTTCCTGGGCGACGCGGGGGCCACCAGCGTGGACGCCCCGGGCCGCGGAAACGGCGGGAGGCGGGGCGTTCCCGCAGGCCGAAAAGACCAGGCAAGTAGCCACTTTCGTGCCCGCACGGGCCATTGTCCGCGAAACTCCGCGAAGGGATGTAACCCGGCCGAGGCGGCTCCGTATGCACGCCAACATGGAAGCATCCGTCACGAAGGTCGGCTCCGGAGGATACGCAATGTCGAACGGTCTTTCGTCCACAATTCGCACGGTGCGCACTCGCGTGCTCTCGATCCTCGGCGGCCAGAGCGGCGTCGCGCTGCTCCTCGGCCGGCTCGCGGTGGGCCTCCTGTTCCTCTCCACCGGCTGGGGCAAGGTCCACAACATCCCGAAAGTGACGATGTTCTTCGAGCAGCTCGGCATCCCCGCGCCCGGCTTCCACGCCGTGCTCGTCGGCTGGACGGAGCTCCTCGGCGGCGCGGCGCTCGTCGTCGGTCTCTGCTCGCGGCTCGCCGCGGTGCCGCTCGCCGTCAGCATGGTCGTCGCGCTCGTCACCGCGAAGCGCGGCGACATCCACGGCATCTTCGATCTCGTCGGTCAGGACGAGTTCACGTACCTGGTAGTGCTCGTCATGATCGCGATCCTCGGCCCCGGGAAGATCGCGCTCGACCGGATCCTCGCGAAGAAGCTCGACGACGCGGGGATGTGAACGCGGCCCGGCACGTCAGACGGGGAACCGGGTCTGCGCGGAGCGGATTGCGTCCCGCAAGGCCTCTGGCTTCTGCTTCGACACGACCTCACCGACGCGAGACGCGCGTCGGCGGTCGTGCTCGGAGCACGTGGCGCTGAAGAAGACCACGGCGCCGATGCCGCCCTCCGAGAGAAGCCGTTCCGCGACGCGGACGCCGTCATCTTCCTCCCCGAGATCGATGTCGAACACGCCGCAGTCGAACGCCGCGCGTCGAGCGGCGCTCTGCGCCTCGGCTGCGCTGGACGTCCAGCGGACGGCGTAACCCCACCGCGAGATCAGCCGCGCGAGCGCGGGGCCGAGCAGTCCGTCGTCGTCCAGGATCAGCACCCGTAGAAGGGTGCCGGTTCGGGGCCCGGAATCGAAGCATGCCTCTGGTTTCATCGTTCCCTCCCGGTGCCTTCGCCAATACCACCGATGATGGTGCAAAAACACTCTATAGATTGTTCCTCCGGTTCGAGGCTTCCGATACGTCGCGGAGAGTGAAGTTCGGTCAGGAAGTCCGCCGTCGTCGCAAGGCGCTCGGCTTGACCATCGAGGAGCTCTCCGAGCGATCGGGCCTCACGCCGAACTACGTCGGCACCGTGGAGATCGCGGACCGGGATCCGTCGCTCAGTACCGTCGTCGCACTCGCCCGCGCCCTCGGGACGTCACCGGGAGAGCTCCTCGGCGGCGGCGCGGGGCATCTCTCCCCGATGGCGCTCGAAGCCGCACGGCTGTTCGACTCGGCCGGGGCCGAAGTGCAAGACGCCGTCCTTCGCCTGCTGCGCGCGGTCCAGAAGAAGAGACGCTGACCGGCGTTGCGGCTGGGGAGGACCACTGATATCATGTTCAGCATGAGTGGGCCATGCGTGTACCCGTGCGCCGCGCCTGACGTCCCCTGGTTCGCCGGGGACCGAGCCCGGGGCCGCCATCGCTCGCCCGTGCGGGATTGGGCTCACCTCGAACCGATCCTGCGCCGCGATCCAATCGCGATGCGCCTGACGGTCCTGCTCGCCCGGAAGAAGTCGCGCCTCCGAGGGCTGCTCTCCGAACCCGCGTGGCGAGCCTACCTCGGCATCGAAGAGCTGGAGCTGCGAAGGAGCCTCCGGTGGCTCGAGCTCGCAACGCGGCTCCGCAGGAGACGCGAGCGCTAGATGCGGAACCCGGCTGCCGGATGAGCACGGACCCCCCCGAGTCCTGGGGACGCGTCCGGTGGCGCGGCCTCATTCCCTCCCATCGTGCCGTCTGCGGCACGATGTTGGAGGGAATCGCGCGCCGGAGGCCGGGCTGCCCGGCCGACGCCGCGCGAAGGCTGACCGTTCGTCGCATCTTTCCGGTCGAATCCGCCGGATGAGGTCGTTCCGGCGTCGCGCCCGAAAGACGTGGCGACGAGCGTCAGCTCGTATCGGGCGCGATGCTTCCGGCAGAGTGATACCGGCGCGTTCGGTATTCGTGGAAGGAACGACG
>DASZXK010000200.1:0-4091 GCA_035545855.1 Polyangiaceae bacterium | reverse complement strand
TTTACTCGACCGGCGCGGGCCGGCGCCGGGGGCTCGGGCTCGAAGAGCATCAGGCGCTCTTCTCGGCCGCCGTGCGCCGCGTCGAGCGCGTCGCAATGAGCCGATCGAGAGCAGAACCGCGAGCATCGAACTCGGCCACGCGTCGTCCCGCGCGTCTGCCACGACGCATCCGCAACCCACGACCCGCGTTCCGGTGTCCCGTGCGCTTTCGCCGGCGTCCGCGGTGGAAGGCGCGCCTCCGGCGGACTGCCCTGCCGGCTTGCCGCCCGACGACACCTGCGGCGTTCCCCCGGCGGCGCCGTCCGAGCCTCCCGACCCGGGCGACGTCGCGTCCAGGACCGAGGTGCCGGAGTCGCGCGAAGGGGCCGTAGCGTCGGAGCGCGCGGCGGCATCACGCAGCCCGGCATCCGGACCGCCTCCGCCACCGTCGGATGGCGTGAGACCGGAATCGCTCACCGTGCAACCCGGCACCGGCGTACACTTGCCCGGACTGCTCGCGAGGTCGCACGTTTCACAGGGACCCTCGCACGGGCGGTCGCAGCAGAATCCGTCCAGGCAAGCGACCGGCGGCGATGCACAGATGCGGCAGCCGGACTCTCGGCAACCCTCTCCCGAACGAAAGGCACACGGCGTCCCGGACACGAGGCGCCTCTTGCACGTTCCTCCGAATGCTCCGCTCGTGGCCCCGCAGAAGTCTTCTTCGGGACAATCCGTATCCGTACTGCAGGGACACGCCGTGTGAACGCCGTCGCAGGCTCCGGCGGTGCACACCGGGTCGCCGCCGCCGTGCGCGAGCGTGCACGTGCCGTCCTCGATCGCCCCGCGGCTCGCGCTGCAGACGTCACACGACTCGTCGCACGGACCGTTGCAGCAAACGCCGTCGGTGCAATAGCCCGACGCGCACGTCGCGGGATCCGAACACGGCTTGCCGTTCTCGTCCGCCCGCCGCCACTCGGTCACTGCGCGTCCCCAGCCCATGAAGATCGAGTCGGAGTTGACGGCCAGGGCCGCCGGTTCGACACCGACCACCGGTTGAATGCGGTCGAGCGTTTGGCTCTCGGCCCATTGTCCGCCGGAAAGGGTGAAGACCTTTCCCTGTTCGTAGAGAGGCTGGCCGTACGGAAAGGGGCGCCCCCCGCTCACGATGGCCATCGTCTCGCCGAAGAGCGCGACGGTCGCGTACGGGGAGTAATTGTCGATCCGTCCGACGAGTGTGGCCGAGCGGCTCCACGCGAGCGTCCCCGAGTCGCCCGTCTTCGCCCGCACGTAGACCGCGGCGTTCCCCGCGCCGTCACCGACGAGCGCGGTGTTCCCGGAGAGCGCGACTGCGGTGCCGAGCGTCGATGACGTCGCGAAGCCGGGGAGTTCCTCGTCGATCCACGAATCACCCGTCGGTTCCAGCACGTGCACGCTGCTGTTCCCGTGAGCCGTGTCTGGACAGCCGAAGAGGATGTTTCCTCCCGAGAGAGCGACCGAAGCGCCCGGACTGCCGAGCGCATTCACCGGGACCTTTTCCTCCGACCAGGTGGAGCCCGCTCGGCGATAGATGAGCGCGTATCTGGGATCGTAACCGTTGGGCATCCCCTGCCCGACGACCGCGAGGTCCCCCTCGACGGCAACCGACTGGCCGAACATCAACGGATGGATGTCCGCCGGACGAACGCGCTGCTGCTCGATCCACGTGCCTTTCGAGGCGACGAAGACGAAGGCGGACCCTCCTTCGTTGCCGACGTCCGTGTCGTCTGCCGGCGCGCCGACGACGATCGTGTCCCCCGAGACCGCGACGGAGGTTCCGAACGCGAAGAAGCTCCCTTCGGAGGGCACGAGCCGCTGTTTGAAGGCCCACGAGCCGTTCTTCGTGAAGACGTACGCGGCGCCCGAAGTCCCGATCCAGCCCGGGGGTGCCGGAGCGCCTACCACGACGACGGTCTCCGTTGCGGCGACCGACGCGCCGAAGTTCTCGTAGTACCTGAGTGACGGCGCGGAGAGGTCCGCCCCGGGCGTCCAGATCAACGGCGCAGTCGTCGTCCCGACGGCGACGGGTGGCTCCGCTCCAGGGTGTCCGGGGTCGCCGCTCGTACAGGCCGACAGCGCGATCCCTCCGAGCCCGACCAGCACTCGCCCCACCCTACCCAGCCTGTTCATCTTCCTCACGGGGAGGACGCTGCCATGGTGTGAGCGCAGGGTGCAATGGTCACGCGGCCATGAAATCCGCTGGCTACGACCTCGGCCGTGGGCCGTCGCAGCGCGCCCTGGGGCGGAGTAGACTCCGACCGTGACATCGGGTCCGAAGACCGTTCCGCCGGAAGTCGCTCGCTTGTCGGCGGGCGAGCGTGAATGGCTCGAGGCGGATGAAGCTCTCTGGCAGCGTGCCCATCGGATCGTCGCCGAAAACGACACGCTCGACGTGACGGACGTCTATCACACGCTGAAGAATTTCCTGCGTTCGCCGACAGAACGCCTCCGGCGCGGGTTGAGAAATGGACGCGCTCGCACTCGCACCCTCTGAGATCGCGTGCCTCCAGGCCCTGGACAGGCTGGGAGTTCACTATCTGATCTAGCAGCGCGCCAGAGGAGCCACCTCGGTAGGTGGGAGCGCAGCGCAAATCGCGACCGAAGCCTCGCCTACTCGTGACACCCCGACGTATCGAACGTGCAATCCGCCCTGCACCCGAGCACCCCCGCGACGAGCTTCCCCTCCGTCACGCTCGCACACGTCTTCTCCCCCACGATCCGATCGCAAGACTCTCCAGGGCCTTCCAGAACGCCGTCCCCGCAATGCGGAGGGCCCGCGTCTCCGTCGTGCGGGACGCCGCAGTTCGGCTCGAAGCGACAGACGGGCTTCTCCTGCGGGTCGAACGCGAAATCGTACCGCTCGCAGGTCGTCACCGGGCCGTCGTGGGGACCCGCGTCGAAGCCGATGACGTTGCCGTACACATCGAAGAAGTACCGCTTGTCGCCGTCGATGCCGGCGACGACGACGGCGTGGTAGCGGCCGCAGTCGGCCAGGTACGTGGCGACGAGGGGCGGCGGATCGCAGGTGCCGTAGAGTTGCACCGCGTCGCGCCACCACAAGGGACACGGATCGGGACCGCAATACGGGGATGACGCCGCCGGGCAGGAGTAGGGCGGGCCGGCTTCGGGCATGACCGGCGTGCACGAGCTCGGGCAACACTGTCCCGGGAGGACCTCCGGAACGGAGTTCGGAGGGCAAGCGAAGTTCGGGCAATCCACCAGGCCGCACGACTCACACGACGGACAGCACTGACCGGGTACCTCCACCGGGTGCGTTCCCGCGCCGCATTCGACCCCCGCGCAGCCGACGAGGCTGCAATCGAGCCCACCGGAGCCGCCGACATTGCCGCCGGATCCTCCCACTCCTCCGTGAGCCCCCGCTCCGCCGGCGCCGCCTCCGCCGCTTCCCACTCCTCCGTGAGCCCCCGCTCGGCCGGCGCCGCTTCCCGCCGCTCCTCCCTGCCCCTGCCGAGCCCCGTCATTCGTGGTGCCCCCGCATCCCGCGAGCGCCGCGAGACACCACGCCGTCACGCACAGCCCGCCCCCGAACCGAAGCCCCCGGAGTCCCGTCCGCCCGTCACTGCGTGTGCCCATGACGCCAGCAGTGAGCAGGAAGCGTGCCTCGTGGGAGCCGACGATTTCGCGGTGAATCCCGCGCGGCGGGGCTCGGGGGTGGGCCAGGGTGTGCCACGTCGCGGGCGTCCTCGCCTAGGGGCCGACCCGACGAGTGCCCCGGTGTCGAACGTGACTCCGATCACTGCCCGAGCTCTCGCGTCGCGCGCCGGAGCTCGGCCGCGTTCAGCGGACCGGCACCCTTCAGGTACTGCCGCTGTGCGAGCACGGCTCGCTTCTGCGCGATGGCGTCGGCCACCACGGCCGAGACGCTCTGCTTCGAGCGCTTCGCCTCGCGCCGCACCCATTCCAGATCGGCTTCCTCGACGGTGATACTGAGCTTGGCGACGGACATCGGAATATCCTACCCGGGTAGGATACGCGGCAGCTCCGGTCCGTCGAGCTGGGGGGCTGGCGGTGGCGACGGAGAGGTACGAGGATTCTCGTCTCGCCTTCGCCACGAC
>DASZXK010000199.1:0-29360 GCA_035545855.1 Polyangiaceae bacterium | reverse complement strand
TCGCCCACGATGTCGACACCGTCCACTTCAAAGTCCCCGCGGGAACGCGTCAGGTAGCAGGCTGCATTCCCCCCTGCCGGGCGGGCTGCCGCCCGGCTTTGGGGGTGAATCGCGCGCCGGAGGCCGGCTCTCGGCCGACGCCGCGCGATAGGGGGCAGCTCATCCGCCTCGACTTCTCCCGCGTTTCGATCCGGCTGTCTCCGAATCGCGATCGGTCATTTAGCCTCTGCGCGGTGCTTTCCCGTCGAGGCCCATTCCTGGCCCCCGTGGTGGGCGCGAGGACTCAGGCCGCCCCGTGCAAGCCGCCCAGAGCCCTCGAGTGCGGTCCGAGAGCCCGCTGCCGCGAAGCGGCCAGCCATGCAAGATACGCATACCCCTGCCCGGCGATGAGGCTCGCGAAGCCCATCGCACGGGGTTAGAGCTTTGGCAGGCCCGATCGCAATCGAGCCGAGAAGCCATGCATACGCGCCCCTTGCCAGTCATCGAGCGGCTCGCAGCGGAACCCGCGGCTCCGGCGGTGACACCGGGCCGCGGCACCCCGACTCTGCGAGAGTTGCATATCGGTGGCTTCCCGCCAGAAGCCGCCGGCAGTACGCCCGATGCCGTGTCCACTCGTGAGCACCCGGCGAGCAACGCCGACTCGTTGAGCCTCGATCATCTCCGCTCGTTCCTCGCCGTCGTCGAGACGGGGAGCCAGGTGCGAGCCGCGAAGCGGCTGGGGGTGGCGCAGACCACCATCTGTCGCCATCTGGAGCGAGTTCAAACGCACTTCGGCGGCAGTCTGTTCGAGTCGGGGGCGAGCGGTCGACTCTCGGCTCGGGGGCTCCTCGTCGAGCAGGCGGCGCGGAACGCCGTGGCGGGGCTCTCGACGACCCGCGAGCGCCTGGCCAATGATCGCCCTCTTCTGCGGCTGGGCTACGTCGCGCCCGTGAGGCCGCTGATCGTCTCGGCGCTGCGCAGCCAGCTCACCGGCGATGGTCGCGAAGCGTTCGACGTGCGCCTGTCGGAGCTCGGCGGCGAGGCGCAGTCACGCGCTCTCGAGCGGCGGGAGCTGGACATCGCCGTGTCGTACGCCATCCCGGACCTCGCCGAACGGAAGGACATCGATGCGTCGCTCCTCGCCGAGGAGCCCTTCGCCCTCGTGATTCCGGCACACGCATGGGCTCGCGGCAAGCCATCGCTGACGGCGATGGCTCCGCTGCTCCACGCGACCTGGCCCCGTCGGCTCTCGCGTCAGGCGGCGGAGGCCCAGGCAACGTGGCTCGAAGAGCACGGCTTGTCGCCGTCTCGCACCGTGGAATGCGAGCGCGGCAGCGAAATCGTCGCCTACGCCGGCGCCGGGTGCGGCTACGGCTTCCTGCCCGCGCTCTGGAGCATGTCGGCGCACCCTGGCGCGGTGTTCGTACCGGTCGATCTCGGGGTCACGGCGCCGATCTCCGCCTATTCGCTGCAGCACGCGAGCCCGTGGGTGACCCACTTGCGACAGCAACTCTCGGTGGCCGCTCGGAGAGCACTGCGGAGCTTTCGTACGTCCTGACCGGCGACGCCGCCACGGGTGACGAGATGATGCGCCTCTACGCGACCCCCACCCTCCGTCATCTTCGGCTGAAGCAGAGGCTTCTCGCGCGAGACCTCGTGCCGGGCGAGTCGAGGGAACGCGTCGCCGGCTTCCTGCAGCGACTGCTGGAACGTCCGGACGGGATCTCGCCGGCCGCCGTCCCGTGCGAATGGCGCGCTGCCCTGGAGCGGGAATTCCTGATGGTCGGGAGCGCCGCGCCGGTTCCGCCGGTCACGCACCACTTCTCGGCCGTCGTGGCCGTGAACTTCGAGCTGACGTACGGCTGCAATCTCGCGTGCAACCACTGTCTGCAGAGCGGCCTTCGACCGTCGCGAGGCGCGCGGTGGCTCTCCGGAGCGGTGGTATCCGGCGCGCTGAAAGACGCGGAGTGGCTCGGGATGACCAGCTCGGGGGTCAACTTCACGGGCGGCGAGGTGTTCGCGCGAGGGAGCCCGGTCCTGGAGGTCATCGCCATGGCGCGGGGCGCTCCTTCCGTGCGATGCAACACGAATGCTTGGTGGGGCGGGCGGCGCCGCTTCGCCGTGGGCACCACGGTGCTCGCATCCGATGCCGAGCTCATCGAGCGTCTTCGCGCCCTGGGCCTGACGACGCTCGCGCTGAGCGTGGACGGGCGCTACGAAAAGTACCCGGGCCTTCGAGAGCGAGTGCTCCGGGTAGCGACCCTCTGTGAAGATGCGGGCCTCTCCTACGAGATCGTCGCGACGGATTGCCCGCCGTCCGAGCTTCGAAAGACGCTCGCGGAGCTCCGCGGCCGGATCGGCCGTGAACCGAACTGGCTCGTCGAGCGTCGCCGAGGCCGCGCAAAGGAACCCGGCACCCGAGACGCGGTGGACATCGGCGCCGCCGCGGGTCCCGCCGACGTTCCTCTCGATGCAGACGCCGTCGCCCTCCGGAGCTCGCAGTCGCCGTGCCGGGAACGGGGCTTTCATCGTCCGTACTACCTTCACGTGAATCCCGACGGAGGCGTTCGTAGCTGTCTCCTATCCCCTGGGGCTGCCCCTCTCGGTCATCTGGCGAAGGCGCGGCTTCCGCAAATCCTGAACGACGCCGACGAGAACCCGGTCGTGCGCCTTTTCGCCACGGGCGGGGTCGCACAATTCGCGGCCGAGCACATCGAGCGATTTCGCCATCTCTACCGCAACGTCGAGCATCCCTGCGCGGCGGCCGCGCTGGTCGCACGGGTTGCCGAGCTGGTCGGCAGACGATGCGCCGAGGTCGGCCGTGACCTGACGGATCGAGAGCTGGAGACCATCCATCGCACGATCGCCGGAGAATGGGGCATCGGCTCCGGGAACTCCGCGCCAGGCGCGAATGAAGGGCTCGTGACCCTTCGCACGAACGCCGGATCGGCTGCTCGGGACGGAGGCCGCTGAGCGCCGCGCGCCTTACCGGGACCCGTGCTCGATGCGCCAGACGCCGCCGGCCGCGGGTGCGGCCGGGTCGCCGGAGAAACGCAGGAAGCCTCGGCCGACCATCGTGTCGACGAGCTCTTCGGCCTCGAGTGCCGAGCACGAGAAATGCGCCATCACGGCGTCGCGGAGAACCGTGCGCCCGCGGACGAATCCCTCCGGCGCGCGCCCCTCGAGCTCGCGATCGAGCATCGCCGCGACGGCGGCCAGGTCCACGCGCTCGACGTCCATGAACCTTGCTCTAGAAGACACGGGGGCTAGAGGCAAGGTGCGCGGGTTAGCATGGCCCGGATGAAGCCCGTAACCCCGCGTCTGGTCGTCATGCTGCAGGACCGGCTGGTGCACCTCCTCGGGAGCAGCGCCGACGGACGGGCGCCCCTCGTCGGCGGGATGCTCCGGCGAGACGCGAGCGAAGCGACGTCTTACTGGCTTCAGCTCGTCGTCTCGATCGGGATCGCGACCCTCGGGCTCGTCGTCGGGAGCAGCGCGGTCGTGATCGGCGCGATGCTCGTCGCGCCGCTCATGGGGCCGATCGTGGGGCTCGCCATGGGGC
The DNA here is from genome assembly GCA_035545855.1 of Polyangiaceae bacterium. Classification (GTDB taxonomy): domain Bacteria; phylum Myxococcota_A; class Polyangia; order Polyangiales; family Polyangiaceae; genus DASZVB01. The sequence continues at coordinate 25,819 of DASZXK010000199.1, read as the reverse complement.
TCGCCGCGGGCTCGCCGTTTCTCGTCCTTCGATCGGCCGGGCGCATCGGGCTCAGCGTGGTCGTCGGCATCGGAGGCGCGGCCTCGATCACGCTGCTGCTGCCGTTCCACGAGCTGAACGCGGAGATCTCGGCTCGGGCTTCGCCGACGGTCCTCGACCTGATCACGGCCGGCTTCTGCGCGCTGGCCGGGGTTTATGCATCGCTGCGTCCTGGCTCCGACACGGCTGCCACCGCGGCGGGGACTTCGATCGGCATCTCGCTCGTGCCGCCGCTCTGCGCGAGCGGCTATGGCCTCGGGACCGCGGCGTGGCCCATCGCGGGAGGCGCCGCGCTGCTGTTCCTGACGAACCTCGTGGCCATCGTCGTCGTCGGGACCGTCTCGTTCGTGGCGGCGGGGTTCAACCGCGTCGACGTCGTCTCGCTCGAGCGCGACGAGCTGGCGAAGGAGGGCGCCGGGTCTCCAATCGCCCGATCGCTCGCGCGGCGACTCTCGCGCCAGTTCGAGTCCCGGTGGGGCCCCGTGCTCCGCTTCCTCATGCCGTTCGTCCTCCTGGCCGCCGTCTACGTGCCGCTCAGGCGGGCGCTCGACGAGGTCGCGTGGCAGGTTCGCGTTCGTTCGGCGATTCGCGAAGCGATTGCACGCGAACAATCGCACGTCATCGAGAACCGCGTTCGAGTCGAACACCACGAGGTCGAGGTCGTCGTCGTGCTCCTCGGTAGCACCGAGGACGCGAACACCACGCGGACGCGGATGGACGCCACGATTCGACAGGCGTCGGGAGTCAGGCCTCGCCTCGAGATCTTCGCGGTTCCCGACGCCGCGTCCTTCGCCGGGCTGGAGTCGACGCTCCTCACTTCGCAAGTAGCGGCAGCGCCGGTCGCGCCGCCGCCTCCGCCCCCGGACGAACCCATCGACGCCGCGCGGGCGAAGATCCGCACGGTGGTCGAAGGGCTGTGGCCGGCGACCGCGGCCGGCGAAGCGCTCGTCATCGACGTCGGTACCGCCGAGAGCGGTCCCCTGCGAATTCGCGTCGTGCACATCGGGGCAGCGCTCGGCGCCGATGGGGCAGAAATGCTCGAACGGTCCATCGAGTCGGGGCTCGGCCGAAAGGCGCGGCTCGTGGACGTCGCGGTTCCCTCCGGAGAGTTGACTCGCGCGGACGGAGATCTCGCGCTCGTCGCGAAGGTCAGTGCGGCAGTGCGTGCGACCGCCGGCGTTCCGGCGGTCAGCGTGTGCGTCGTCCGTCCCGCGACACCGTCGCCCGGGGCATCCAGCAGTCCCGCCGACCTGGAGCTCGCGCGCGCTCTCGACGAGGCCCTGGCGGGTGACCCTCGTGTCAGAAGGACCGACGGCAGATCGTGGAGTATCCGCTTCGTGCGGGGCGGATGCGCGTCCTCAGCACTCGTGGACGGCGGTGCCCCGGACGCGCGAGCCCCGAGCGGCAACGCGCCGCCTCCCATTCCTCGGCAAGCGCAGTGACCGCGGCGGCGCGCCGTGCGGAGAGCTGGATCGGCTCGCAGGACGAAGCTCGCCGCCGCGAGGCCCATGCGGACGTGCCGCCCTCGATGGAGGCAAGGACGCGACTCCGGGGGATCCTGGCGCAGGTCGGGACCACTTCAACTCGTCGTCATGAGTGCACGGCGGAGCGGACGGTATTCTTTCCTGACCGCTTGGCCTCGTACATCAGATCGTCTCCGGAACTCACCAGCTCGTCGACCGAACGCGGCGGCGAGAGGAAGCTCACGCAGCCGACGCTGAAAGTCACTCCCCAGTCGCCACTGCTTGCGATGGCGGCGAGACGCCCGCGGACCTTGTCGGCGGCCGCTCGCGCAGCGTCGGGGTTCGCCTCCGGCAGGAGCACGGCGAACTCGTCGCCGCCGAGACGCGCGGCAACGTCGGACGAGCGAATGCCCTCGCGCAGTGACCTCGCCGTGGCGCGAAGGAAATCGTCTCCGGCGGAGTGACCGCGGGAATCGTTGATGCGCTTGAAGTCGTCGCAATCGAGGTAGAGGAGCGAGACCGGGTGGCCGTATCTCCGACATCGGGCGATCTCGGAGGCCGCGGACTCGAACAGAGCCTTCCGGTTTCCGAGGCCCGTCAGGGGATCCGTCCTGCCGAGCAGCCGCTCTGACCGGAAGCTCGTGAGGAGGAGCACCACGAACCCGAAGACCGTCGTGCGTACCGCAGCGTTCCAGTAGGGCAACAGCGAATGCGAATAGCGAGGCGCGCCCAGGAGATCCGCGCCGAGCCACACCGCGCCGGCGCTCACGGCGAGGAACAGACCCGCCCGTTGGCCGCCCGTCCAGCCCACGATCACGATCGGGACGAGATAGAAGACGGAGAAGGCGAGCTGATACCCCGTGGCGACGTCGAGCGCGCCTACCGTGACCAAGAGCACGACTCCGGCGGCGACGGCCTGGCGCTCGGAGAACGCGTTCAATCGATCCAGGAACCGCCCCAGTCGAACCGGCGCGTCCTTGCCGAGCAGCTTGCGACGCGAGCCGCGTCTCGCGGTTGGGTCGCGCTGCATGAGACGCCGAGGATACGCCCTCGCCGGGGCGACGCCAACGTCCCGCCGCGTCAGGCGAGGCTCCGGCGTCAACCGGCATTCACCGGAACGGCGTCCGCGTCTCTGAACTTGCGAGCCAAGGTCCCCAGCGTCATTCCCTGTATCAGGATAGAGAACGCCACGACGACGTACGTCATCGTGACGATGAGATTCTTCTGAGGGCCCGGCGGGATGGAGAGGGCCAGCGCGACGGAGATCCCTCCACGCAGGCCGCCCCAGGTCAGCACCCGTATCGTTCCGCGTGGGAACTTCGTTCGCCACGCCATCGCCGCGACCGGCAGGGCGACGCTCGCGAGACGGGCGACCAGCACGGTGGGGATCATGATCACGCCGGCGAGGACGGTGTCCCTCGTGAGGGTCAGGCGCATGACCTCGAAGCCCACCAGGACGAAGAGCACGGCGTTGAGAATCTCGTCCATGAGGGACCAGAACTTGTCGACGTGATCGCGCGTGACCTCGGACATTCCATGTGTCCGACCTTGATTCCCGATGACGAGCCCCGCCACGACGGACGAGATCGGCGCCGAGATGTGGAGGCGCTGTGCGAGGGCATAGCCCCCGAGGACGAGGGCGATGGTGAGGAGCAGCTCGGTCTGATAGTGATCGATGCTCCGCAGGAGGTGGAACGTGACGTACCCGGTCGCCAGACCGAAGACCACGCCGCCAGCCGTCTCGCGCAGGAAAAGGATCGCGATCCCGCCCGTGGTCATCTCACCGTGCGCCACGACACCGAGTACGGTGGTGAAGATGACCACCCCCACGCCGTCGTTGAACAGCGATTCGCCGGCGATCTGGAGCTCCATGCTGTGCGGGACACGCGCTTCCTTCAGGATCCCGAGCACCGCGATCGGATCGGTCGGCGAGATCACGGCCCCGAACAGCAGACAGTATCCAAACGCGACGGGCAGCCGGAGCGCCCGAAGCGCCTCGTAGGTGAGGCCCGCGACGATGAACGTCGAGAGCATCGTCCCCGCGATCGCCAGGATCGAGACCGCGAGCCTCTCTTCTCTGAGATCATCGATCCGGATGTGCAGCGCCCCTGCGAAAAGGAGGGCGCCGAGCATGCCGTGGAGGAGGGTGTCGTCGAAGTCGATGCGGTCGAGCACGCGGGTGAGCGACTGGACCCCGACCCACCCGATCCTGTCCACGGCGAGGAGCGCGAGCGAGAGGCCCAGCGTCATGGCCATCAAGGCGATCGATGGCGGCTGCCGGATCCAGCGATGGTTCACGTACGCGAACGCGGCTGCGAGCGTGAGCAGAGCAGCGAGCGTCTCGAAGTCCGACATCTCGTGACAAGACGAGACTGGACGGCGACGGTCAACCCTCGACCGATCGAGCGGCGGAAATCCCGTTCCCGGAAGGCCGACGCGCGGGTCGAGCGGTCACGCGCGGACGCGCCGCGCGGGTCGTTCGCCCGGGGCGCAAAGGCTGCGCAGCGAGCGGCGCAGCGTCGGGGCCTGAACGCAGAACCACCGCTTTCACATCGGTTCTTGCGCGTGGGCGAATCGTGGGCGCGGCCTTTGCAGCTGTTGCCCCATGGGGGCATAGGACACGGGCTGGGAGAAGCTGAACGATGATGAACCCTGGTGCGGTGCCGCTCGAAGTCGCCCTCATTCTCTGGCAGCGGTGAGCCATGACGACGCGCGCTCTCACGCCCGACTTGCTTCACAAGATGGATGCCTACTGGCGCGCTGCCAACTATCTGTCGGTCGGCCAGATCTACCTCTACGACAATCCGCTGCTGAGGCGGCCGCTGGCGCTCGGCGACGTCAAGCGCATGCTGCTCGGACACTGGGGCACGACGCCCGGGCAGAACTTCATCTACGTGCACTTGAATCGGGTCATCAGGAAGTACGACCTCGACATGATCTACGTCTCGGGTCCCGGACACGGCGGCCCCGCCGTCGTCGCCAATACGTACCTCGAGGGCACCTACAGCGAGATCTATCCGGACATCAGCCAGGACGAAGCCGGGCTCCGGAAGCTCTTTCTCCAGTTTTCATTTCCCGGGGGGATCCCGAGCCATGCGTCGCCGGAGTGCCCGGGCTCGATCCATGAAGGCGGCGAGCTCGGATACTCGCTCAGCCATTCGTTCGGGGCGGTGTTCGACAACCCGAACCTCGTCGTCGCGTGCGTCGTCGGCGACGGCGAAGCCGAGACCGGGCCGCTCGCGACGGCCTGGCACTCCAACAAGTTCCTCAATCCGGCCACGGACGGCGCGGTGCTGCCGATCCTGCATCTGAACGGCTACAAGATCGCGAACCCGACCGTGCTCGCTCGCATCACGCGCGAGGAGCTGGAGCAGCTGCTCCGCGGTTACGGATGGACGCCGTATTTCGTCGAGGGTCATGACCCCGCGCTCATGCACGAGGCCATGGCAACGACCCTCGATGCGGTGGTGGAGCAGATCGAGAAGATCCAGGAGGACGCGCGGGTTCACGGCAAGACGGTGCGTCCGCGGTGGCCGATGATCGTCCTCGACTCGCCCAAGGGCTGGACGGGCCCCAAGGCGATCGACGGGCGTCCGATCGAGGGAACGTTCCGGGCGCACCAGGTTCCGCTCGCGGTGTCGCCCGGCGCACCGCCGGCGCACCTCCAGCAGCTCGAGGATTGGCTGCGGAGCTACCGCCCGGAGGAGCTGTTCGACGAGCGCGGTCGGCTGAGACCGGAGCTCGCCGAGCTGGCGCCCGAGGGGGAGCGCCGGATGGGCGCGAATCCGCACGCGAACGGCGGAATTCTGCTCCAAGACCTGCGCATGCCCGACTTCCGCGACCACGCGGTCGACGTCCCCTCTCCCGGCGTGCGTGGCATCGGCGATACCCACGTGCTCGGGCGCTTCCTGCGCGACGTGGAGACGCTGAACGAAGAGCGACGGAACTTCCGGATCTTCGGCCCCGACGAGACGCTCTCGAACGGCCTGGAAGCCGTCTTCGAGGCCACCGACCGTCAATGGAGCGCCGCCACGGCGCCCAATGACGAATTTCTCGCGCAGGATGGTCGTGTGGTCGAGATGCTCAGCGAACATCAGTGCGAGGGTTGGCTCGAGGGCTACCTGCTCACCGGGCGGCACGGCGTCTTCAACTGCTACGAGGCGTTCGTCCACATCGTGGATTCGATGTTCAACCAGCACGCCAAGTGGCTGAAGGTCACTTCGCGCCTTCCGTGGCGTCGCAAGATCGCGTCGTTGAACTACCTCCTCGCCTCGCACGTGTGGCGCCAAGATCACAACGGATTCACGCATCAGGACCCGGGCTTCATCGATCATGTCGTCAACAAGAAGGCGGAGATCGTCCGCGTCTATCTGCCGCCGGACGCGAACTGCCTGCTTTCGGTGATGGATCACTGCCTGCGTAGCCGCCACTACGTGAACGTCGTCGTCGCGGGCAAGCACCCGGCGCCGCAGTGGCTCTCCATGGACGCCGCCGTCGAACACTGCGCAGGGGGAATCGGAATCTGGCAGTGGGCCAGCAACGACCAGGGCGCTTCGCCCGACGTCGTCATGGCGTGCTGCGGAGACGTACCCACTCTGGAGACGCTCGCCGCCGTCTCGATCATGCGCGAGCACCTGCCGGGGCTGAAGATCCGTGTGGTCAACGTCGTCGACCTCATGAGGCTGCAGCCCCGAAGCGAGCACCCGCACGGCTTGAGCGACCCGGAGTTCGACGATCTCTTCACGAAGAACAAGCCGGTCATCTTCGCGTTTCATGCGTACCCGTGGTTGATCCATCGGCTCACGTACCGGCGCACGAACCACGGCAACATTCACGTCCGCGGGTACAAGGAAGAAGGCACCATCACGACGCCCTTCGACATGACGGTGCTGAACGACATGGACCGCTTCCATCTCGTGATGGACGCCATCGATCGGCTGCCCCAGACGGGCGAGGAGGGCCTGCGTTTGAAGCGGCAGCTCGCGGACAAGCTGATCGAGCACGAGCGTTACATCGACGAGAACGGCGAGGACTTGCCGGAGATCCGCAACTGGAAATGGGATGGCGCGGTCCGCCAGCCTGCGGGGCGGACATGACCGAGACTCGCGGGAAGAATTTCGGCGCCGTCGTCTCGGTGCGAGGCAGCGTCGTGGACGTCCGCTTCGACGAGCGATTGCCGCCGATCTACTCCGTGCTGCGGGCCGGAGACGCGGGGCGGATCGTCATCGAAGTGCTCGCGCAGCGCGATTCACGTCACGTGCGCGGGATTGCCTTGACCCCGACGGAAGGTCTCGCCCGCGGTACGGTGGTGGAGGACACGGGCGGGCCGCTGAAAGCACCGGTCGGCAAGGGCACGCTCTCGCGCATGTTCGACGTGTTCGGCAGCGTCATCGACCGGAAAGGGGCGCCGGCCGACGTTCAGTGGCGCTCGGTGCACCGGGCACCGCCGCCGCTGGCCCGGCGCTCGACGAAGTCCGAGGTGTTCGAGACCGGCATCAAGGTCATCGACGTGCTCATGCCGCTCGAGCGCGGAGGCAAGGCGGGGCTCTTCGGCGGCGCCGGCGTCGGCAAGACGGTGCTCCTCACCGAGATGATCCACAACATGATCGGGCACCACGAGGGCGTGAGCATCTTCTGCGGGATCGGCGAGCGCTGTCGCGAGGGCGAGGAACTCTACCGCGACATGAAGCAGGCCGGCGTGCTGCCGAACATGGTGATGGTCTTCGGCCAGATGAACGAGCCGCCGGGCAGCCGGTTCCGCGTGGGGCACGCGGCACTGACCATGGCGGAATATTTTCGCGACGACGAGCACCGCGACGTGCTGCTCCTCATCGACAACGTATTTCGCTTCATCCAGGCCGGCATGGAGGTCTCCGGCTTGATGGGTCAGATGCCGTCGCGTCTCGGCTATCAGCCCACGATGGGCACGGAGATCTCGGGGCTCGAGGAGCGCATCGCGAACACCGATACCGGCGCCATCACGTCCATCCAGGCCGTGTACGTGCCGGCGGACGATTTCACGGATCCAGCGGCGGTTCATACGTTCTCCCATCTGTCCGCGTCGATGGTGCTTTCGCGCAAGCGGGCCGGCGAGGGCCTCTATCCCGCCATCGACCCGCTCCAGTCCAGCTCCAAGATGGCGACTCCGGGCATCGTCGGCGAACGCCACTACCAGCTGGCCCAGGAGATCCGCCGGACCCTCGCGCAATACGCGGAGCTCAAGGACATCATTGCCATGCTCGGGCTCGAGCAGCTCTCGCCGGAGGACCGCAAGGTGGTCGCGCGCGCGCGCCGGCTGGAACGCTTCCTGACCCAGCCCTTCTTCACCACCGAGCAATTCACCGGCCTCGAAGGGAAGCTCGTCGGCCTCGACGACGCGCTGGACGGCTGTGAGCGAATCCTCCGCGACGAGTTCAAGGACTATCCGGAGAGTGCCCTCTACATGATCGGTCCAATCTCCGAGGCGAAGACGAAGGTGAAGCTCGCGTCACCCTCGATGCCGCCGACGCCCGGGCCGCGATCCAGACCGACGGAGCCTCGTCCGGGGGCCTGACATGACGACGACACACATGCGTCTCGAGGTGCTTCTCCCCTTCGACGTCTTCGTCGAGGAAGCCCGCGTGTCGCGGATCGTCGCGGAGACGAGCGTCGGTTCCTTCGGGCTCTTGCCCCACCGACTCGATTGCGTGGCGGCGCTGGGGCCGGGGATTCTCACGTACGAAACCGACGTCGACGGCGAGATCTACGTCGCCGTGGACGAAGGCGTCCTCGTCAAGACGGGGCCGAACGTGCTCGTTTCCGTGCGCCGCGCCATCGGCGGGAAAGACCTCGGCCAGTTGCGCGCCTCCGTCGAGAAGGAGTTCGTCGCGCTGGACGAGAGCGAGCGGAGCGTGCGCTCCGTGATGGCCAAGCTGGAAGCAGGAGTCCTTCGCCGCTTCGCGACCTTTCAACATGAATGACGACCGACCATGAGCGACGAGCCGACGAGCAGGACCGCCAGGAGCGACGAGGAGTTCGCCGTGAAGGTGGGGGCGAAGGAGTCGCGCAAGCTGAAGGCACGGCGCCATCCGACCCACGTCTGGCTCGGTCTCGGCATGATGGGTCTCGTCGGCTGGTCCGTCGCGATTCCGACGCTCCTCGGCGCGGCGCTCGGCCACTGGCTGGACGAGCGGCATCCGGGCGCGCATTCGTGGACCCTGGCGCTGCTCGTTGCCGGGCTCGTCCTCGGCTGTTTCAACGCCTGGCACTGGGTCGCAAAGGAAGACGATGCCATGCAGGAGGACGACGATGAATGACGTGCTGACGCTGCCGCTCGCGTCGGTCGCGGGGCTCCTCCTCGGCGCCTTCTTCTTCGGCGGGCTCTGGTGGACGGTTCAGAAGGGCGCGTCGTCGAAGCAACCGGCGCTCTGGTTCTTCGCGAGCGTCGTCGTGCGGATGGGCGCGGCCCTCGGCGGCTTCTACTTCGTATCGGCCGGCCACTCGGAGCGGCTGCTCTCTTGTCTGTTCGGATTCTTCGTCGCGAGCCTCCTCGTGACGAGATTCACGAGGCCGAAGGGGGAGGAGGCCAGGCATGCATCTCACGCCGGATGAAGTGATCTTCTGGCGGTACGGCTTCTTCAAGCTCGACGCCACCATCGTCTTCACCTGGGCGCTGATGCTGCTGCTCGTCGTGGGCTCGAAGCTCGTCACCCGGAACCTCTCCATGGGTCTCGAGCGTTCTCGCTGGCAGAATTTCCTGGAGATCGTCGTCACCGGCATCGAGGAACAGATCGGAGAGGTCGGCCTTCCGCAGCCGCAGAAGTATCTCGCGTTTCTCGGTACGCTCTTTCTGTTCCTGGCCACGGCGGCGATCTGCACCGTCATCCCCGGCTACGAGCCTCCGACCGGCTCGCTCTCGACCACGGTCGCGCTCGCGCTCGCCGTCTTCGTGGCCGTTCCGTTCTACGGCATCGAGGAGCAGGGGCTGGTCGGATACCTGAAGTCGTACGTGGAGCCGACGTTCATCATGCTCCCCTTCAACGTCATCAGCGAGCTCTCGCGCACGCTGGCTCTCGCCGTCCGTCTCTTCGGCAACATGATGAGCGGGGCCATGATCATCGGCATTCTGCTCACGATCACGCCTTTCTTCTTTCCGATCGTCATGACGGCGCTCGGCCTGCTCACGGGCATGGTGCAGGCGTACATCTTCACGATCCTGGCCGCGGTTTACATCGCAGCGGCCATCGGCAGTCGCAGGCCCCCGACAGTCCCAGCCAACATCGAACGAACCGAAGGAACGAGTCATGGATGAACAGACGATCATTGCAGTGGCGTCCATCGTCGTCTCCGGGATGACGATCAGCGTGGGCGCTCTGGGCCCCGCGCTCGCGGAAGGAAAGGCGGTGGCGACGGCCTTGACGTCGCTGGCTCAGCAGCCAGATGCGTCGAAGACCATCACGCGGACCCTGTTCGTGGGTCTCGCCATGATCGAATCCCTGGCGATCTACTGCTTCGTGGTCTCGATGATCCTTCTGTTTGCGAACCCGTTCTGGAATCACGCCATCTCCCAGGCCGCCGGAAAGTGACCGATGCTCATCGATTGGTTCACCGTCGGTGCGCAAGCGCTCAACTTCATCATCCTGGTATGGTTGTTGAGGCGTTTTCTCTACGGGCCGGTGCTCGCGGCCATCGATGCGCGTGAGAAGAAGATCGCCGCGGAGCTCGCCGGCGCGGCCGCGAAGGAAGCGGAAGCCCGGAAGGAACGCGACGAGTTCCGGCGGAAGAACGAGGAGATCGACGAGGAGCGCGGGGCCCTCTGGAAGAAGGCGACGGAGGACGCGCAGGCGGAGCGCCACCGCCTCCTCGACGAAGCCCGCCGTGCGGCCGACGCCCTGAGCGCCCGGCGACAGGAGGCGCTCAGGAACGATGCCCGGAATCTCGATCGAGCAATCGGTCGCCGCGCCCAGGAGGAAGTCTTCGCCATCGCGCGCAAGGTGCTGGCGGACCTGTCGACGACGACGCTCGAGGAACGCATGGTGGAGGTGTTCGCGCGCCGGGTTCGAGAGCTGGATCCTGCGGCGAAGGCGACGCTGGCCGATGCCATCAGGAAGGGGTCTGACCCGGGGGTCGTGCGTAGCGCGTTCGAGCTCCGTGCGGAGCAGCGCGCGGCGATCGAGAGAGCACTGAATCAAACGTTCTCGGCGGACGTCCCGGTGCGATTCGAGACCGCGCCCGAGCTCGTCGGCGGTGTCGAGCTCGCGGCCAGCGGCTACAAGGTCGGCTGGAGCATCGCGCAATACCTGCGGTCGCTCGGAGAGGGGGTTGCGGAGCTCCTGGAGGCGCCGCAAGCCCGATGAGCGCCGTCGCCGACAGCCTGGAGAGCGCGTTCGAGCACGCTTTCGCGAGCATGAGCCGAGCGCGCGAGACCTTCACGCCCGAGCTCGCACCGCGCGAGATCGGCACGATCACGACGATCTCCACCGGCATCGCGAAGGTCTCGGGCCTTCCCGGCGTGGGTTTCGAGGAGCTCGTGAGGTTTCCGGGCGACGCGTTCGGCATCGCGTTCAACTTGGACGAGGACGAGGTCGGCGTCGTGCTGCTCGGCGACTACTCGGACCTGCGCGCCGGCGACGAGGTCGAGCGTACGGGCCGCGTCATGGACGTGATCGCGGGCGAAGGATTGATCGGGCGGGTCATCGATCCGCTCGGGAGACCGCTCGACGGGAAGGGGCCGGTGATTGCCGCAGAGCGGCGGCCCATCGAACGTCCCGCGCCGCAGATCATGGACCGCGCGGCGGTCACTGTGCCGCTGCAGAGCGGTGTCAAGGTCATCGACGCGGTGATTCCGATCGGACGCGGTCAGCGCGAGCTGATCCTGGGGGATCGACAGACGGGAAAGACGGCCATCGCGACCGACACGATCCTGAATCAGCGGGGCCAGAACGTCGTCTGCGTCTACTGTGCCATCGGTCAGCGCGCGTCCGCCGTGGCGAAGACGGTAGCGAATCTGCGGGACCAGGGAGCGATGGAGTACACCGTCGTGGTCGTGACCGAGGGGAACGATCCCCCCGGCCTCGCGTACATCGCGCCCTACGCCGCGACGAGCATCGCCGAGCACTTCATGGAGGGGGGACGCGACGTCCTGATCGTCTACGACGACCTCACGCAACACGCCCGCGCATACCGTGAGCTCTCGCTCCTGCTCCGCCGGCCCCCCGGACGCGAGGCCTTCCCGGGCGACATCTTCTACATTCACTCACGCCTGCTCGAGCGAGCGACGCACCTCCGCGCCGAACTCGGCAACGGCTCGCTCACGGCGCTGCCCATCATCGAGACCGAGGCGCAGAACATCTCCGCGTACGTTCCGACGAATCTGATTTCCATCACGGACGGGCAGATCTACCTCTCGCCGTCGCTGTTCGAGCTCGGCGTGCTGCCCGCGGTCGACGTGTCGAAATCCGTGTCACGCGTCGGCGGAAAGGCTCAACGCTCGGCGTATCGCGCGGTGACGGGCGACCTCAAGCTCGCGTATGCGCAGTTCGAGGAGCTCGAGACCTTCGCTCGGTTCGGCGCCCGCCTGGACGATCACACCCGCAAGGTGATCGAACACGGACGGCGAATCCGCGAGTGCCTCAAGCAGCCAGAGCTCTCCCCGGTGTCCGTGCCCGCGCAGATCGCCATCCTCCTTTCGCTGAGTGCAGGCCTCTTCGACTCCGTGCCGCTGGACGCGATGATCGAGGCCGAACGGGCCGTGAGGGACTCCGCGGCCGAGATCCCGGCCGATACGTGCGCACGACTGGAAACGGCGGCGAATCTGAGCGCGGACGACCGCGATGCAATCGTCGCGATCGCTCGTCGGGCGTTGTCCCGGTTCCAGCCGAATCCGGAGGCCGCGCCGGCGACGGGCAGAGGACGTCCGAATGCGGTCGAGGAGCGGCAATGAGCGACACCCAGGCCGGCCTGCGCCGCAAGATCGACGGAGCCCGGGACCTCCAGTCCGTCGTGAGGACGATGAAGGCCCTGGCCGCCTCGAACATCGGCCAGTACGAGCGCTCACTTCGCGCGCTCTCGGACTACTCCCGGACGGTCGAGTTGGGGCTCTCGGCGTGCTTTCGCGAAGGGGACGTGATGACCGCGCGCGTCCAGCAGATCGGACGAACCGAGGCGAACGTCGTCGGGGCGGTCGTGTTCGGATCCGATCAGGGACTGGTGGGGCGCTTCAACGAGGTGGTGTCGGACGAAGCGATGAACTTCCTCGCTCCTCTCGGCGGAGAGCCCCACGTCTGGGCGGTCGGCGAGCGCGTTCATGCGCGCCTCACCAGCGCCGGCCTGCCGGTGACGGGGCTGTTCGCCGTGCCGAATTCGGTGAGGGCCATCGCCCCGCTCGTCGGCCAGATCCTCCTGGAGAGCGAAGCGCGCCACGGCACGCCTGGGGTGACGGAGCTCTACCTGTTCTACAATTGCCCGGCGTCCGGCGCGGTCCATGCGCCCGTCCGACAAAGACTGCTCCCACTCGATACGGATTGGCGGCGCGAGCTGACGGAGCTCCCCTGGCCCACCGCGCGCCTTCCCGAGGTCGTGGGCGCAGGCACGGCAACGCTGGGCGCGCTGGTTCGTGAATACCTCTTCGTCTCGCTCTTCCGAGCGTGCGCCCAATCGCTCGCGAGCGAAAATGCGAGCCGCCTGGCCGCGATGGAACGGGCCGACAAGAACATCAACGAGCTCCTGGAGACCCTCAACGGGCTCTTCCATCGCTCGAGACAGAGCGGCATCGACGAGGAGCTCTTCGACGTCGTCTCAGGCTTCGAAGCGCTGTCGAAGCGGCGAGGCGCGGAGGACGGATGACCGCGCCCGTCTGCTCGCGTCCCGCACGGAGCCACGGATGATCGCCGTCTTCAACGCCGGATCGAGCAGCCTGAAGTTCGGGCTCTACGCTGCCGACGGGACGCGAGCGATCGCGGCCGGGCTCGTCGATTGGGAGGCCGATCCGGAGCGAGCGCGGGTCATCGTGCGGCGCGATGGCGTCGCCACCGAGGCGCACCGCGAGGTCGCCAGCTACCGCGCGGCGGTCGCCTGCGCGGTGGAAGCGCTCGACTGTCGCGCGGAGGACGTCGCGGTCGTCGGTCAGCGCATCGTGCTCGGCGGGACGAAGTTCTCGCAAAGTGTGCTCATCGACGACGACGTGAAGGCGGAGGTCGCCAACCTGGCGGAGCTGGCACCGCTGCACAATCCACCGGCGCTCGAATCGATCGAGGCGGTGGCCGCCGGCTGGCCCGGGCGTCCGCAGGTGGCGGTGTTCGATACCTCCTACTACGCGACGCTGCCTCCCGCCGAGTTCGTCTATCCGGTGCCGTACGAGTGGTATTCGGACTGGGGCGTGCGCCGCTTCGGTTTCCACGGCATCAGCCATTCGTACTGTGCAAGTCGCGCGGCGGAAATGCTCGGGAGAAGTGCGCTGCGCGTCGTGAGCTGTCACCTCGGTAACGGGTGCTCCGCGACCGCGAGCCGCGACGGGACGGCCGTCGCAACGACGATGGGGTTCACCCCGCTCGACGGACTCGTGATGGGAACGAGGCCCGGCTCGCTCGATCCCGGCATCCTCCTCCACGTCCAGCGGCGACGGGGGCTGTCCGCGGCCCAGCTCGAGCACGTGCTGAATCACGAGGCCGGATTGATGGGACTGTCCGGGGTCTCGTCGGACTATCGGCTCGTCGAGGAGGCCGCTCGGAACGGAAACCACCGCGCTCGCCTCGCGATCGAGATCCATGCCGCGCGGGTTCGTTCGGCGATTGGCGCCCTGGCGGTGACCCTCGGTGGGGTCGAAGCGCTCGTGTTCACGGCCGGCGTGGGAGAGCATTCGGCGGCCCTTCGCGAGGCGGCGTGCGTCGGGCTCGAGTGCCTGGGCCTGAAGTTGGATCCCGCGAAGAATCGCGCCGGGCAGAAGGATTCCGACATCGCGAGCGACGATTCGATCGGCCGCATCCTGGTGGTCTCGGCGCAGGAGGAGATGACGATCGCACGCGAGGCGCTGCGGGTCCTCCAGGAGAGCGGCGCTCGCGTTTGACCGTCGGCCGGGTCACGGCGAGTTCTTGCAGTAGCTCGGATAGCTCGAGGGAACTCCGGCCGCGTACGGCTCGGGCGACACCTCGTACGGATGGTCGAGGAAAAACTGGAGCGAGAGCGGCGCGACTCCCGGGTCGATCTCGTGGCCGCCGGGGTGGTTGCACATCCCTCAGCGATTCAGGTACTGCATGAGCCACGTCATCGCCGGGCGCTCTTGCCCCGCGCTCGAGATCAACCCCGTGTTGGTGAGCCAGGTGGCGCCCTCGACGTAGCCCCAGAGCGTGACGCCCTTCACGTTCGGGTCGGTCCAGAACATCGTGAACTGGCTCTCCATGACGTTCTTCTGCTGGCCATCGTCGGCGACGTTGATGTCGTACTCGCTGATGTAGACGGGGAGGCCCGTCGAAGACGCGAGCGCGTCGATGTAGCCCTTCACCGTGTCCGTCGGGACGTTGAAGGCCGCGTGCGCCTGCGCGCCGATCGCGTGGATGGGGGCGCCCGCCTTCTGGATGCGCTGGACGATGTCGATGAAGTGCGAGTTGTCGTTCCCGTACTCGATCGTGTTGTAGTCGTTCAGGATGAGGATCGAGTTCGGGCAGTACTGGTGCGCCCACTGGAACGCCTGGACGATCCAGTCGTATCCACTCGCGCCCGCGCCGCCCAGCGCGGCCGTATACGAGGGAGTGGTGTGCGGCGGGGGCTCGTTCACGACGTCGATCATCTGCGTGTCCGGGTAGCGCTCGCAGAAGAGGCGGATCCACTCCTCGACCTCCGCGCGCTGATCGGCCTGCGACAGGCTTCCGATCCACCCCGGCTGTTGATTGCCCCAGACGAAGTTGTGCTGCTTGAAGGGGATACCGTGCTGAACGGCGTAGTCGTGCACGGCGTCCAGGCCCTTCCAGTTCATCTGGTTGCGGGTTCCCTCGACGGAGCCCCACTTGCCCTCGTTCTCGGGCGTGATCTGGTCCCAGTAGGTGGCGAAGTCCGAGCGAACCTTTCCCTGGGTGGTGATGTTCCCGCAGAACTTCGCGGGCGGGGCGCCGCCGGTGCCCGCGCTTCCTCCGCTGCCAGCGGCACCTCCGCTGCTCCCCGCTCCGCCGTCACCCGGCGCGCCGCCGCTGCCCGACGGAACTCCACCCGCACCCACGTCCGCGCCGCCGAGCCCGTCGCCCCCGGTGCCCGGCACGCCGCCGTTCGTCTGCGCGACGCCACCGGCGCCGTTCGTGCCACCCGTCGCGCTCGCGTTTCCACCGGCTCCCGCGCCCCCGCCCGACGCGCCAGCGTTCGAGGCGTCGCCGCTTCCCGGCGATCCGCCGGATGTACCGTAGCCGCCATATCCCGCGGAAGTGGCGCCGCCGGTACCGCCGCCCTCGGACGAGGTGGCGTCGCTGCTGCAGCCCGTCAGGAAGAGCGCGCCCAGAAGGACGAGCTCGAGGCTGCTCTCTCTACATGAACGCTTCATGGTCGTCTCCGCCACGGCGAGCGGCGTGCTCGACGTTGCACTGGTCACGCAAAGTTCGTCTGCCGCTGCGCGGTGGGCGCCTTCGTCAGAGGGAGGTCTCTCCGCGCAGTGGCGAGGAGCGCCCCGATCCGTCATCCGAAAGTGCAGACGCACGACGCGAATCGGCGGAGTTGGCGGTGGACCGAGCGCGGACGTCGCGCGACCCGCAGGTGACAAGCTGCCCGTTCCCTTCGAGAATCCTCGTATGAACCGCGCGGCGCTGATCGTCACGGCGCTCTGCGAGCTCTCCGCGTGCGAGCCCACGCTCACGGTCGGCGAGTGGGTGTGCTCGCCCGACGGAACGCCCGACGCCGCGGCGGACGTGCACGCGCCGCTTTCGATCCCCTGGTCGACGAGCTTCGAGAATCGATTCTGCGACTACACGGCCTCCGCCGGCTTCTGCTACGAGCCCGGAACGTACAGGGCGGTCTCGTCACCGGCTCACTCGGGGCGTCACGCCGCGGCCTTCACCGTGCGCGCGGGCGCGCCCGTCGACTTTCAGTCCCGCTGCGTTCGGCAGGGGGCGCTGCCGAAGGCGGCCTACTATGGAGTCTGGTACCTGATCCCGAGTGCCGCGCAGAACGCCGGCGTGTGGAATCTGGTGCATTTCCAGGGCGGAGATCAGACGGCCCAGCACGGGCTCTGGGACATCTCGCTCGTCAATCGTCCCGACGGCAAGCTGCGGGTGGTCGTCTACGACTTCCTGAATCGGACGGGGCGTGAGCCCACCGTGCAGGTGCCCGTCCCGATTGGATCCTGGTTTCACCTGGAGCTCTACCTGTCACGGGCGGCGGACGCGACGGGAGAGGTGGCGCTCTACCAGGACGACCAGCTGCTCCTCCACGCGGCCGACATCGTCACGGACGACACGAACTGGGGGCAGTGGTACGTCGGGAACTACGCGACCGCTCTGACCCCCGCGGACTCCACGCTGTACGTCGACGATGTCACGGTGCGCGCCACACGCTGAACCACCGCGCGCGCTCGCGGCGGCGCTCGTCGCGTTGGGCGTCGAGTTCGCGCCCGGCCGCGCCCTCGCGCAGGCGCCCGAGCGCCTGGACCTCCGCTGGGACGCCCCGAGCGAATGCCCGAGCGAGAAGCAGGTGCGGGACCGGATCGGAACGCTCGCGGGCTCGGCGCGGACGGCCGAAGCGTCGCTGCGCGCCGAGGCTCGCGTCACGCGCACCGGGGAAGGGAAACTTCATCTCGATCTCGTCGTGCGCGCCGGGGATCTCGTCGGGAGGCGAAGCATCGACGCGCGCTCGTGCGCCGATCTCGCCGGGGCGACCGCCGTCGCTCTCGCGTTGCTCCTGCGCTCGGAGACCCCGCTCGGAGCAGGGGATCTCGCCGGGCACGATGAAGCGGCGGCGCCGTCCGGAAGCGGCGCGAGCCCGGGCGGGACCCCGGCACGGTCCGAGGCGGCGCAGGGCTCAAGGAGCGCCGGGCGGACCGAACCGGCGTCTTCCGAGGACGCCGCAGAAGCGAAGCGTCCCCCGGAACCCACGAGCCACGAGGGGCGCGGGAGGCGCCGAACGTCTCGCGTCGTCATCCAGGCTCCGTTCGGCGCCGCCACGGCCGGCGCGTTGCCGGAGCCGAGCCTCGGGCTCGCCGTCGCGGGCGGGCTGTCGTTCGATCGCGTCCGGTTCTTCATCGACGCGGCGCTGTTCCGATCGCAACGGCTCACCGCCAGCGACGACCCGGACGTCGGTGCCGACGCCCGGGTCTTCACCGTCGGTCCGCGTGCCTGCTTCACCGTCGTTCAGGGAGTCTTCGAGCTCGCGCCGTGTCTGTCCCTGACGGTCGAACGTCTGCGAGCGCGCGGCAGTGGCCCTCACATCGCCCCGCGGACGGCAGAGTCCACCTGGCTCGCGCCCGGGGTGCGGGCGGAGGCCCGCGTCCACCTGGCGGAGTGGCTCGCCCTCGTCGTGGCCGCCGAGGGGCGGGTCGACGCGTCCCGGCCCGTCGTCGCCGTGGACGGCGTGGGCACTCTCGGCCGGGTGGGCCTCGCCTCGGTCACTGGACTACTCGGACCAGAGTGGATTTTGTGACGGACTGCGTCGCGTTCCGCCACTGCTCCGGGAGAACGGGATGACCGAGCACGGTTTCGGAGCAGCTGACTTTTCTCCGGGCGAGGAGGAAGATCCGGGTCCGCGCGTGTCCCGGGTGGAGCCGAGCTTTCAGGCCGTTTACCGGCAATATTTCGACTTCGTCTGGTCGTGCACGCGCCGCTTCGGGATCGAACCGGCCGCGATGGATGACGTCGTGCAGGAGATCTTCATCGTGATCCACGAAAAGCTCCACACCCTCGAGCGGCCGGAATCGCTCCGGAGCTGGATCTACGGGATCGTGCGGCGCACCGCGAGCACTCACCGGCGGGCGGGGCGATCACGGGCGGCGGCCGGCATCGCGGCCGGCGTCGACCTGGAGATCGCCTCCCTCGGCCCGACACCGTTCGAGCAGACCGAGAAGAACGCGGAGCTCGAGCTCCTCGGCCGCCTGCTCGCCACGCTCGACGAACCGAAGCGCGAGATGTTCGCGCTGGTGGAGCTCGAAGAGCTCACCGTTCCCGAGGCGGCGGAGGCCCTCCAGATCCCGCTGAACACGGCGTACTCGCGGCTCCGCGCGGCGCGCCAGGCGTTCGAGGCGGCGCTCGCCCGGGTCGAGAAGCGGGGCAGGGGAACGTGACGATCATGGCAGCCCTGGGTCCCAGAGCTCAGTCACTCGTTCGAGCCGGTCGCGCCGCGCTTCGACCGGCCGACGGTGACCGCGACCGGATCGAGGCGGCGCTCCGCGCGGAGCTCGGCCCTGCCGCGCTGCCGCCGCCGGGAAGCGTCGCGCCGCCGCCCGTGGTGGCCGTGGCGAGCTGGAAAGCCGCTCTCGGCGCCGCGCTCGGCGCGGGCGCGATCGCCGTGGCCCTCTACCTCGCGCGTTCTCCGGCAAAGAACTCCCCGCAGGTCGTGCCGGTGACTGCGTCCGCGACGACGTCGCCGCCCGCGCCGCCCGCCGAGCCTCCCGGGGAGACGGCCGCGGCGGTTGCCGAAGCTCCGCCGTCCGTCGTCGTGCCTCCAGTGACGGCACCTCCGTCGGCGTCCGCGTCTCCCCCGCGGGATCGGCTCGCAGAGGAAGTGGCGCTCCTCTCGCGCGCGACGAAGGCGCTTCGCGCCGGACGCGCCGGAGAGGCGCTCGGGGCGCTCGACGAGCATCAATCCAGGTTCCCGCGCGGACTGCTCAGCGAGGAGCGACGCGCCGCGAAGGCGGAGGCGCTGTGTTCGCTCGGACGGACGAGCGAAGGGCGCGCGGAGCTCGCCCGCCTCGCGCCCCAATCGCCCGCCGCCGCTCGCGCGAAGCAAGCGTGCGATCGGATCTCGGGCGAGGTCGCCCCCTCGTCCGGATCGTCCCGAAAATAGGGGACCGCTGCTCGTTCCGGCCGATCGCGTGACGGACTCTTCGTCGCGCCGCCACTGCGACGCGTGGCGTGTCGTCGTCGACGGAGTCGGCCTGGCAGTCTCGGACGAACTTTGCGATGTCGGAGTGCGGCCGTTCGCCTTGGCCTCGGGCTCACGGGCACGGTCGCGTCCGCGCATGCGGCGCCGCCGGTGCTCGTGAGCCAGAGCGCGTGGGGGACCGCGGGGCTCCCGAGCTACGTGAACCTGTACCTCTACGTGCCGGCGCGGCTCGCAGGGCACCCGCCGATCCTCGTCGCGCCGCACCACTGCCAGGGGACCGGGCCTGGCACGTACGCCGAGACGCGCTCGACCCTCGTTCCGCTCGCCGACGAGAACGGCTTTCTGATGATCTTCCCGGAGGCCACCGGGCGAAACTGCTGGGACGTCGGATCGACGAAGTCGCTCACGCACGATGGGGGCGGGGACACGCACGCGATCGCGCAGATGGTGCGATACGCGCTCGCGACCTACGGTGCCGACGCGACCCGCGTGTACGCATTCGGCGGGTCGTCGGGAGGGATGATGACGCAGGCGCTCCTCGGCGTGTACCCGGACCTGTTCCGCGCCGGCGTTTCGGTTTCCGGCGTCCCTTGCGGGTGCTGGGCCGTCGGCTACTCCGGTGACGGCGGCCCGGCGCCCCAGTGGAGCGGACCCTGCGCGGGCGGCAACGTGATCAAGACGGGGGCGGAGTGGGGAGACATCGTGCGCGCCGCGTTCCCCGGATACGCGGGTCCTCGTCCGCGCGTGCAGCTCTGGCACGGCACGGCGGACACGCTCGTCGACTTCGAGAACCAGGCGGAAGCGGTCAAGGAGTGGACGAACGTCCTCGGGCTGAGTGAAGCGCCGGCCTCGAGCGACGCGAGCAAGCCGGGGTTCGAGCACCAGGTCTGGAAGAGCACGTGCGGCGGCGTTGCCCTCGAAACCTGGGCACAGGACGGCGCGATGCACGCCGTGGACTGGGACGTCGCGAGCGTCGCGAACTTCCTCGGGCTCGACGTGGTGGGCGCGGATCCGGGCGCGGATGTTTGCGCCGATGGAGGAGCGACCGGCGCTGGTCGTCCGGACGGCGGTCCCGTCGCGCCGGGCGCTGGAGGCGTTCCGAACGGCTCCGCCGGAGGCGCCGCGGGAGAGTCGAGCTCAACGGGCGGCAGTGCCGGAGCCGTCGATGGCTCGGGTGGGACCGGTGGCGGGCAGTGGAACTCCGGAGGCGGGGTCGTCGCCGGCAGTGGCGGCCGAGCCTCCGGTGGTTCCTTCGGGGCACCACCAGGCGAACCCGGAGATGCCGGCACCTACGCGGTCACGTCGAGTGACGCGACCGCCTCGAAGGGGTGCGCGTGTGCGATTGTCGACCCTGGAGCCACCGCGCGGGGGCTCTGGGCGTTCTCACTTCCGGGTGGCGTGCTCGCGCTCCGACGACGGCGACGGCCAGAATGACGCGCGTTCAATCGACCAGGCACCGGGGCTCGTCGGACGCGATCGGGTCCGCATTCGCTTCCTTTCTGGCCGTCGCCGCATCCGCATGTGGAACGGGCTCGAGCCCATCGTCGCCCGAGCCCGGAGTGGGAGGTGGCGGGGCCGCCGGGAACGGTGGGCCGTTCGGAGCGAGCGGCGCGTACGGGAGCGCCGGGCAGATCGGATCGGCCGGTCAGGTCGGCGTCGCCGGGGGTGGCGGCGCGGGCGGCGTTCCCACCTCGAGCGGTGGCACCGCAGGAGCGGATGCGACGACCGGCGGCGCTCTCGGAACTGGGGGCGCGGGCAGCGGCGGCGCGCCTCCGACGTGCCCGTCGACGTTCTCCAACCCGACGCTCTGGGAAGATCTCGCGGACCTCGAAGTGATCCGCGTCGACGACACCTACTACTACACCGCGTCGACGATGCACTACTCGCCCGGTGCACCCATCCTTCGCTCGAAGGATCTCGTGAACTGGGAGTACGTCGGGCACGCCGTTCCCGTCCTCGACTACGATCCGAAGTACAGCCTGACCGGCGGCCGCGCCTACGTGAACGGGATCTGGGCGTCGTCCCTCGGGTACCGAAAGAGCAACCACACCTTCTACTGGATCGGTTGCATGCACGACCTCGGCGGCGGCTACGTCTACACCGCGACGACGCCCGAGGGCCCCTGGACCAAGCACGAATCCCAGGGCTGTTACTACGACGTCGGGCTCCTCATCGATGACGACGACACGATGTACACCGCATCCGGCAACACGGTCATCAGCGTCGCGCAGCTCAGCGCGGACGGGTTCAGCCAGGTCAAGTCGCAGCAGGTCTTCACGACGCCGTCGAACCTGGGGCCGCTCGAAGGGTCGCGCTTCTACGAGATCAACGGCAGCTACTACATCCTGACGACGCAATACGCGAACGGCGAGTACGTGCTCCGTTCGACCTCGGGACCGTTCGGACCGTACGAGCTGAGGCCGTTCGCCGTCCAGATCGCGGCGTCCGTTCCAGGCGCGGGCCACCCGCACCAGGGCGGCATCGTCCAGACGCAGAACGGCGATTGGTACTACACGGCGTTCATCGACGCGTACCCCGGCGGGCGCGTGCCGGTCTTCGCTCCCGTCACGTGGAGCACCGACGGCTGGCCGAGCGTCGTGCTCGACGACGGCCAGTGGGGCGCGTCCTATCCGTTCCCGAACGTTCCCTGCGGCGCCGGCGTGAAGCCGCTCACGGGCGTCGACACGTTCACGGGACCGGCGCTCGGCCCCGAGTGGGAGTGGAACCACAACCCCGACGACACGAAGTGGTCAGCAGGCGGAAAGCTGACGCTCCGAACGGCGACCGTCACGAACGATCTCTACGCCGCCCGCAACACGCTCACCCATCGCATCCTCGGCCCGAGCTCCACGGCGACGATCGTGATGGATACGTCCAACATGCGCGACGGCGACCGTGCAGGGCTCGCGCTGCTGCGAGACTCCTCGGCCTGGGTCGGTGTGAAGCGGGATGGCGGCGCCTATCGCGTCACGATGGTGAACGGACTGACCATGGACCAGAACTGGAACACCACCGGCACGGGGAGCGAAGTCGCGGCGGCGAGCGTTTCGGGCGGAAAGATCTGGCTTCGCGTCGCCGCGGACATTCATCCCGGAGCGAACCGGCAAGCGTACTTTTACTACGGCACGGACGGCTCGCAGTTCACGGAGCTCGGCGGCGGCTTCACGTTGAACGACGCCTGGCAGTTCTTCCTCGGCTACCGCTTCGCGATCTTCGACTACGCGACGCAGGCGCTCGGGGGCTCGGTGGACGTCGCGTCGTTCGAGCTCGCGACGCCTTGATCCGAAGGTCGGCGATACGGACGCCGGTGCAGCGCCGATGAGATGCGCGCCCGCATCACCGCGAAGCTCCCCTAGTTCGTCTTCGTGAGCAGTCCGAGCCGGTACGGCAGGAGGCCGTAGTCGCTCACGCCGGAGTTGGGATCGACGCCCTGGTACAGGAACTGGAGGTGACAGGCGTCGATGGTGAGCGTCTCGTCGTAACCGGCGCGGATCATCTCGCCGTGGCTCACGTCATCGGACCAGTCCGCGCCGTCGAACGTGACGTTCGCCTTGCCGGCGAACGGGTTCGACTGAGTGTCGGCGAGCGGAGTCCAGGGCCCGTCGAGGCTGGTCGAGGTCCAGGAGCGGAAGTACCGTGGCCCGTAGGCCTCCACCATCAGGAGGTACTGATTCTTGCCCTGGATCTTGTAGACGTTGCTCGCCTCGAAGAGCCGGCCCGCGACCGGGTCCGACAGGACGGTCTCGTAGCCGTCGAACGCCGGGAAGTTGGCGATGCTGGTCTTCGACCGGTAGAGCTTGCCGTCGTCGCGAGAGAAGAACAGCGAGCAGTTCTGGTCGTCGCAAATCGTCCAGAAGTCGAGCGCCCCCGATGGCTCGCCGGCGAGCAGCGGCTTCGGCGCGCTCCAACCGTTGGGATTCTCGATGTCGTCGTTCGTCGAGTAACGCGCCCCCCACTGATAGATGAGGTACCACTTGTTGTGGGGGCGGAAGAAGAAGACCTGCGGCGCGACGGTGCAGCCCGTCGCCCATGTGGCCATGTAGCTCTGGGGAGCGGCGTCGGCCTGCGCGAAGTCCGTGAAGTTCAGGTAGACGGACTTCCAGCCCTTCGAGGACGGGGCCGCATCGTACACCGTCGAGAAGACGTGATACTTGCCGCCGTAGAAGACGATCGTCGGATCCTTGATCGACACGAAGTCGTGGCCCGAGGGGGACTTCGGCGTGATGACGGGCTCGGACGACGTCCACTGGAACGACGTGGGCAGATCGCACGCCTCCGCGCCACCCGCGCCCGCGCCGCCCGTCGCCGTGCCACCGGTGCCGTCGCCCGACGTGCCGCCGTCTCCGCCGAGGAGGCCGCCCGCACCGATCGCGCCTCCGCTTCCCGGTCCGATGGCACCGCCGTTCCCGCCACTCGAGGGGGTGCCGCCGGGTCCGGCACCACCGCTTGCGGCGCCTCCGCTGCCCCCCGTCTGTCCCGCGTAGCCCGCGGCGAATCCGGCGATTCCGGAACTGCCGCCTCCGAACGCGCTTGCACCCCCGGTCGCGTCGACGCCGCTGCCGTCGGTCTCTCCGTTTCCGCAACCGACGACACAGATGAACGCCAGCGCGCCGAGCCTGCCCTGGTACCGAGGGCGCACGGGCTTTCGGCCGTTTTCGCCATCGCACAAAATTCGATGCGAGCTAGACGGCTCGCCGACGGGTCTCCGCATCACCCTCGCAGTGGCAGGGCCGGCCCGTTCCCGTCACGCGATCTCGGGGCCGGAGACGAAGAACCCCCGATGGACTTCGGGTTCGCGAGATCAGGCATCCGACCCTCGGCACGTTGCTGCGCCGCCGAACCGGGCGCGGCGTGCGTGAGCTTCGACGCTAGCCGAGCGGTCCCTGTGCCCGCGCGGCGTGCGTTTCCGGCCGTCGGCTCGATCGGCGAGGCAGCGCAAGGCCTGCGAACGCGCGCGCAACGGGGGCGCCGCACGAGTGAGTACTCGACTGGTGAGCACTGGTTTCCCGCGATCGGAGCGCTGGAACGTCCGTTGCTAGCGGTCACCTGCCTACGGTCACCATGACGTATTCCGAAAGTTGGACCCGCTCACTCATCATCCTGGTCGCGCTCGTTCCGATGGGGAGCGCCGGTTGCGCCTCGGACGCCTCCAAGGTCCACGGTGCCTCGGACGGGGGTGCCGGCGCGCTGCGTGTAGCGACGTACAACGCCGGGTTGCTCGATTCCGTGGGGTACGTGTCGGAGCGATTGCCGCTCGTGACGGAGGGGCTCTCGAATCTCGACGCCGACGTGCTCTGCGTCCAAGAATTCTGGAGGGAGGAGCATTGGGACGGCCTCGTCGCCGCGAACGAGAGCACCCGGTCGAACGTGTTGCACCTCGATCCGCGCCCCGGCGTGACCGGCAAGTGCAGCCCCGACGAGTTTCTTCCACTGAGATCGTGCGCGGCGACCCGCTGCTCGGGTGCTGGCCCGAGCGATCTGGTCTCTTGCACCACGACCGAATGCCCAGCGGAAGTCGCGGCACTTTCGGGGACGTGCATCACGTGCCTGCTCGACAACGCGACGAGCGGAGACCTGGACGTCATCGCCGCCCAGTGTCTCGGGACGGCCAACGGCGGTGACGCCGGTGCGATCTCGCCGGACGAGCGCGCCTACCTCGTCGGCGGTTCGTTCGGGATCGGGCTCCTCTCGCGCTTTCCGTTCCTCGAGACGGGTCATCTGGAGCTCGACTCGAGCACGAATCGGCGCGCCATCCTGTACGCGAAGCTGGACGCGCCGAGTCTCGGAGACCCGTCGGTCTTCTGCACGCACCTCGCGCCCATCGAGCATGGCGTGAAGTACGAGGGCAGCTACGGAAGTTGGGAGGGCGAGAACCACGCCCACGTGAAGGCCCTCATCGACTGGGTCGACGACGAGCAGGGCGCGACTGGCCCGGTCCTCGTGCTCGGGGACCTCAACACGGGGCCCGCCGGTACGGCGATCGCGCCGAGCGTGCCCGACGACTATGCGCTCCTGCCCGCTGCGGGGTTCGCGGATCCGTTCCTCGGTGGCCCGAGCGCGGCGTGCACGTTCTGCGTCGAGAACCCGCTGGTGGATCCGACGGACGCCGCTGCGGACGCCGACATCGATCACATCCTGACGCGGAGGGTGGCAGCGGTCCCGAGCGTCGACCGCCTCTTCACCGACCCGGTCACCGTCACCGTCGGGGGCGTCGGGGACGGAGGGGCCGGCGACGCCGGGTCGGGGCGAGAGAGGCAGATCCGGCGCTCCGACCACTACGGGTTGCTCGCGACGTTCGGAAGGTGATCGCGCTGGTGAGGCGAGGCGGA
>DASZXK010000198.1:0-1956 GCA_035545855.1 Polyangiaceae bacterium | reverse complement strand
CTCCGGATCCAGGAAGAACCGCGTCACGTCCCGCGCGAGGCGCTCCGCTTCCTGGAGATGCGGGAAGTGGCCGCAGTCCGGGTAGATCGTCAGGGCGAGGTTTTCGATCCGGCGCGCCGTCTCGTGCGCGTGCTCGACGGGGATCACCTCGTCCCGGCCTCCCCAGAACACCGCGAGCGGCGGGAGCGACGGGATCTTCGAGATGTGATCCCACGTCTGCACCCGCTGCCCTCTCAGCCCGATGCACCCCGACACCGTGCGCCGAAATGCGCGACCGCTGTTCGGCACGGCCGAGAGCCGCGCGAGCCGCTCGATCTCGTCGTGCTCCGCGGGATCGAGCCGGCGAGAGACCCACCGCATGGCGTGCTTGATGACCGTACCGAACAGCCGCGACTCCAGCAGCGGCGCGGCGAGCGGCGTGGACGCGAGACGGAGCGCCGCGGTCACCTCGCGCCCGAGGCCGCCCGCCGCGAGGAGCGCGAGCCGATCCACGCGCTCGGCGTGGTCGACGAGCATCCACTGCGCGACGCCGCCGCCGAACGAGTGGCCGCAGAAGTGCGCGGAGGGTAGCCCGATGGCGTCCATCCATGCAGCGACGGTGTCCGCGTACCAGGGCAGCGTGTACGGCGCTTCGGGCCGCTCCGACAGCCCGTGTCCCGGGAGATCGAGCATGTAGACGTGGAAGTGCTCCGCCAGCGCCGGTGCCAGCAGACGAAACGTCCGATGCGAGGCCCCGATGCCGTGCACGAGCACGAGCGGAGCGCCGGCGCCGAGCTCCGACCAGGCGATCGTCGTCCCGTTCGCGGTCGTGCGGTGGGCGGTCCCGATCATCGGCATGACACGAGGTTCAGCAGGAACCGGGCCAGCGTGAAATCAGCGGAACTTCCGCTTCCTGGGCGCGCAAACGCTGCGCGCGCTCGCAAGGCGCGCCAGTTCTCCGGGTCACCGCTCACACCCGACGAGCGGGCCGGCGGCTCCGCCGCGGACGTCCGCCGACGACGCGGATCAGGGAGCCCGAGCGCGCGCCCGCGACGACGGTGCGCACTGCGGCCTCGAGCAGCTCGGCGCTCAGCCGTCCGGAGGCGTTCGCGTTCCAGGCTTCCACGACCGCCCCGAGCATCCCGAGGAGGAGCCGGGGGTCCGTGCCGGTCGGCAGCTCGCCGCGCTCGATTGCCCGCGTGACCATCCGGTACCAGGCCGCGCTGCGCTCCTCGACGGCGTCGCCGATGAGCGACCCCACCTCCGGATCGTGCTTCTCCGCGAGTAGCCGCGCCCAGGCTTGCCCTTCCACTCGATCCTTGAAGCTCACCTTGCGGCGGAAGGCCTCGGCGAGGTCTCGCTCGAGCGAGCCCGTGTCGGGCAAGGGCACGTCGTGCACGAACCGACGCATCCACTCGACGGCTGCCGCCACCAGGTGCGCCTTGCCGGGCCAACGCCGGTAGATCGTCGTCTTGTTCACGCCGGCCGCGACGCTCACCGCGTCCATGCGAAACGCCCTGTACCCGGATTCGGCGAGCTCCGAGACGGTGGCGGCGAGCACCTGCTGCACGACGCGCTCGCTGCGTCCGCCGAGAACGCCTCTCGTTCGCCGGGTCTCGCTTCGTTCGGTCAAGGTCCGAGCCGAGCTCCTCGGGATGGGAGCGTACGCTCGCACCGGGCGGCCAGGCAAGATGGCGAGTACCAGTTGCCATGTCGCGGCTCCGCGAGTACGCTGGGAGATGGCAACAGTCAGTTGCCCATTGGAGGTCCCATGCTCGGATCGCACTTCCTCGCGTATTTCTTCGCGGGCGCCTTCCTCGCGAACTTCGTCCCGCACTTCGTCTCGGGCGTGCTCGGGCGCACCTTCCCGACGCCCTTCGGTTCGCCGCCCTTCCGAGGCCTCTCGTCCTCGCGAGTGAACGTGCTCTACGGGCTGTTCAACCTCGCCGTCGCCTACGCGCTGCTCTCGCGCGTCGG
>DASZXK010000197.1:0-10724 GCA_035545855.1 Polyangiaceae bacterium | reverse complement strand
GAAATTCCTGAACGTCGTCGGGAATTCGCGACATGTGCAGACGCCAGCAGCGGCGGAGTGTGCGGGCGCCATCATCGGAGATAGCGGCGAACTACTTTGAGTTCAAACTATTCCGGCGCTCGAGCGGCGCGAACGGGAGGGACCCCGACCCGCTCCGTGGCGCTTTGCCGCAGGCCGCGGCGCAGGCACACAGGAAGCGGGAGCGAGCGCTCGTCACCGAGCGCCCGTTCCGCCGTGACTCCGGAGCTTCCGGTGCGTGGCGCTCCGCTCCCACGCCACGAAGCACAGCAGGAACGAGAGCGCGATGGGCAGCGAGGCGACTGCCGGGTACCTCCCCGCCAGCAACGTATACGTGGCTCCGAGCATGATCGGAACGAGGGCCAGCGCGGCGATGGTCGCGAGGCGAGGAACGAGGAGCGCGGCGGAGAGTGCGACCTCGAGGCCGCCCACGGCCCAGCGAAGCTCCGTCGGGTAGTGCCACCGCGCGTAGAGTTGCCGCACGAACCCGACCCCGACGACCTGCAGGATCCCGGCATACGAGACGAGCACGGCGAGCGCGCCGCACGCGGCCCACGTGAGCCCCTCCATCAGCCTGCCCCGCGCTGGAGACTCCGTCCGCCGCACGGCGCTCGTCCCGGGTGGCGGCGGTTCCTCGGACGGACGACGCCCGGCGACCGCCGCGGCGAACCCGTAGAACAGGAGGAAGAACGAAGCGCCGAGCGCGATGATCGCCGGCAGCACCTGGAAGAACGTCACGAGCCCGAGCGCGAGGACCAGGAGCACGGCGCCGCTCCCGAGCAGCGCCGGAGCTGCCGCTCGCTTCGCGATCTGTGGCTCGGGAGGCTCGGGGCGTTCAGGCATGGGCGTCGACCTTCCCGATGAGCAGGTCGTTCCGGACGTCCGTCACGCCTGCGACGGAGTCGGCGATCTGCTCCGCCAGGCGCTTCTCGAAGCGGCTCGCAACGGTGCCGGTCAAGAAGACTTCGCCGTGCTCCACGCGGACATCCATCGCGCTCGGGTCGATCTCGTTCTCCATCATCAGCCGATCGCTGACGTCCTCCGCAATCCGGGTGTCGGACCGGTGGTAGTTGCGCGGCCCGACGTTCCGGTGCCTCGGCGGCCGGCTGCCACTGCGTTCCGGCGTCCAGTAGCCGTCCCAGTCGTCCCGTCCGGACCGGTAGGGCCCGTACCATCCCTGGCGACGCCGGCCGAAACCGACGAACGCCCACAGCATCACCAACATCGGGATCAGCCAGAGCCACCCCCACCACCACCATCCATTCCAGTAGTACATGCTCTCTTTCTCCTTCGTCCGGGGACACCTCTCAGCGCGGCTTCGGAATCACGAGGTAGAGCGCCCGATCGCCCCGGCGGACGTGGACCAGGTGACCTGCCGCGCGCTCGGTCCCGAGGTCCTTCGCGGCGTCGCCGGCGTTCGCGACCGGAGCACGGTCGACTCCGACGATCACGTCCCCGCTCCGAACGCCGGCCTCCGCAGCCGGGCTTCCCGGTCTGACACCGGCGACGACGGCGCCCTTCGTCGTCGGATCGAGCCCGAATCGCTGGGCGAGCTCGGGCGTCAGGGTCTGGAGCTCGAGACCGAGATCGCCTCCCGGACCCGCGCGTCCAGGCGCCGCGGGAGATCCTGCGGGCAGCGCCGCGGACTGCACCTTCATCGTCATTTCTTTCCCGTCACGCCAGACCGTGACGTCGAGCATCTCCCCGACCTTCTGCGCGAGGACGACGCGCTGCACCTCGCGCGAATCCTCGGTCGCCTTCCCCTGCACCTCGACGACGATGTCTCCCGCCTTGATGCCGGCCTTCTGAGCCGGGGACCCGTCCTGCACCTCGGAGACGAGCGCCCCCTTCTCCGGAGCTCCGTTCCCGATCGCCTGTCTCAGCTCCGGCGTGAGCGTCTGCATCACGACGCCGATGTACGGGCGCGTCACCGTGCCGTGCTCGATCAGCTGCTGGACGATGGGCTTCGCGATGCCCTCGGACACCGCGAAACCGACCCCGGTCCCGATGCCCGCGATCATCGTGTTGATGCCCACGACGCGCCCGTCGAGGTTCACGAGCGGGCCGCCCGAATTTCCGGGGTTGATGGATGCGTCGGTCTGGAGGAAGTCTTCGAGCTGGCCTTCGGCGAAGCCGTAGCGCCCCTTCGCCGAGAGGACTCCGACCGTGACGCTGTGGTCGAGCCCGAACGGGTTCCCGATGGCGATGACCCACTCGCCGACGTGCATCTTGTCGGAGTCGCCGAACTCCGCGGGCGTCAGATCGGAGCGGTCTACCTTGATGACCGCCAGGTCCGTCTTCGGATCGGTTCCGACGACCTTCGCGTCGATCTCCTTGCCGTCGACGAACGTCACCTTGACGTTTTCTGCGCCCGCGACGACGTGCTGGTTCGTGAGGATGTGCCCACCGTGGTCGATGACCACGCCAGACCCCATGCCCACGCGCGGTTCGGGCGGTTCCGAGGAGCGAGGCTCGAGCCGCCGGAAGAAGTCCTCGAAGGGAGTTCCCTCGAACGGATCTCCGTCGGGGGAACGGAACGTCATCGCCGTCGACGCGCGCTGGCGGGTCGTCACGCGGACCACGGAAGGGGCAAGGCGTTCCGCCACGGCGACGAACTTGTCGTCCACCCTCGCCGCCTCCGACGTGTGTGAAGCTTCCGGCGCCTGCGCGCTCGCCGCCGGCTTCACGCCCGTCGAGCAGGAGCCTCCCGCCCATCCGAACAGCAGCGCGGAGGTCGTCAATACAGCCGCCCGAAGCCCATCGCTCGATTTCGCCATCTGGATCCTTTCCCCGAATGACCGTCGGACGTGCAACCCTCGCGCCCGCGGAGGAGCGCGTCCTCCTGACGCGGCGTTCACTCGGACGGCGGCATCGGCCCTTCCGCAGGCGTCCCATCGGTTCCGGCCCCGGTGCTGGCGCCGGCGGCCGCCGCGGAGGGCGCGGCGATGCGCGCCGGCAGATGCGGGAGGTTCGGGGCGCCGACGTCCCCTTCACTGATGCCGAGATCGCGATCGAGCTTGCCGTCGTGCGCGGCGTCCGCCGCCGCCTTGCCGCCGAACGGCAGGGAGGCGAGAGCGCCGATGGCCGCACCGACCGCGCCGCCGACGAGCATCCCCGGAGAGCCGGCGAGCGCCCCGAGGATCACACCGCTCGCGGCGCCCACGACCGCGAACAGCATCCCGCGTACCGTCCTGGTCGAGCCCGGCCGCGGGATGCCGAGAACCGTTCCGTTCGTCCGCCCGTTCATCGCCGGTGCTGTTGCACGTCCCGAGCCAGCCCTCGCCGTCGATCCCCGCCTTCGCCCCCGACCGCGGAGTCGCCCGGCTCCGACGCGCGGACCGGACGCGCCGGCTCGATGAAGACGCGAGTGACTTCCGGATGCGTGCGCTGGATCGACGCCTCGATCCGCTCCACGGCCGTCGAGACGTCCTCGCTCGAAAGACCGTCGGCAAAGCGGACGACCAGATTCAGGAGCACGTCCGTCGGACCGAGCTGCATCGTGAGCGGCTCTTCGACCCGGCAGACGACGCGATCCGCCTCGGCGATCCGGCGCACGTCGACGACGAGAGCTCGCGTTCCGGATTCTCCGACGAGAAGAGCGCGGCTCTCCCGCGCGAGGATCACCGCCACGGCCGCGAGCAGCGCTCCGATGCAGACCGACGTCCAGGCGTCGATCGCCGGCTCGTGAAAGAGCGTGGCCGCCGAGACGCCGATGAACGCGAGGAGCAAGCCCGCCAGCGCGGCCATGTCCTCGGCCGCGATCGTGAACACGGAAGGGTCCTTGCTCGCGCGGATGGCGCGCCAGATCGACGCCCCCGGCGACTGTCTCTTCAGCTCTCCGAGCGCGACCCCGAGCGACGTCGACTCGAACACGAACGCGACGCCGAGGACGATGAAGCTCGCCACCGGGTGCTCGAGCGGCCGCGGGTGCAGGAGATGCTCGAGCCCCTCGAAGACGGACAGCCCCCCGCCCAGGCCGAACAGGATGACCGCCACGATGAGGCTCCAGAAGTAGAGCTCCTTGCCGTGCCCGTACGGATGAGCCGCATCGGCCGGACGCCGGCCCCGGTGGATCCCGAGGAGCAGGAGGAGCTCGTTCGCCGTGTCGGCGGTCGAGTGGATCCCTTCCGAGACCAGCGCCGCACTCGACGTCACGGCCGCCGCGACGAACTTCGCGAGCGCTATCGCGAGATTCGCCGCGAGCGCGGCATATACCCACACGGGGCGTTTCGCTTCGCGGGACTTCACCGGAACGACCGAGCAGGCACGATGCCCGCAGTCGTTCCCGGCTGCATCCCCCGTGCCCGGTCCGCCGGTGGTCGGCGAGCGCTCCCCGGGCACCCCTGACCCTGCCTCGAAGTCCCGATGTGGCGAACCACGCATGGCGCGAGTGCATCGCGCCCTCGCGAGCGGTCCGGTTCCGAGGAGCCGCGGATGCTCGAGGCTGGGGCGACAGGGCCACGCCGCGGAACGCGGTGTTCGCTGCTGCCGTGGCGAGCAACACGGGGCTCGCGCCGAACGCTCCGTCGAAGCCGCTCGTGTCGGAGATCGCGACGAGCTCGCCGCCGCCGGTCGCGGAGGAGCCGCCCTTTCGCGTGCAGTAGAGAGCGACGTTCGAGCCCGTGAGCCGCGAGCACGGCCGGGCCTCGGCGCGGATCGCCATTGCGGTCGATGGACCGTAACGTCCCGCCGCGCCCCGTCTTGAGCTGCAGGGCGACGTGAGCTGGTGCTCAGCTGGCGGGCTGATGTGTCCGTCACGGAGCCGCGACAGGTTCGGCCGCCTCATCGCAGCCGTCGTGGTAGACACCTGGTCGGCAACGGATCGGAGTCAGGATGATCGGCTACGTCACCATTGGAACGAACGACTTGGGCCGCGCGGTGTCCTTCTACGACACGGTGCTATCGGAACTGGGGGCTTCGCAGCTCTACTCCACGGATCGAATGGCAGCGTGGGGAACGCGCAAGAACGGACCTGTGCTCATGGTCACGCTCCCCTACGACGAGAACTCGGCGACAGTTGGCAACGGGGTCATGGTGGCGCTTGCCGCCAAGAATCGAGAAGTCGTGGATGCGGTCTACGGGAAGGCGGTCGAGCTCGGCGCGACGGATGAGGGGCCGCCGGGCCCGCGTGGCACGAGCGGCTTTTATGCTGGGTACTTCCGGGACCTGGATGGCAACAAACTGAACGTGTTCATCTCGGGGTGAATCTCGGCACGCAGCGCGCGTGCTCTCTCGGGCCGCCACCGCCAGCACCAGCACGGTAAGTCCTGGCCGTCCCCCGTGTTGACGTGAGAGCCGTTCCGGGCCGCGGAGCGGTGCCCGCGCTCCGTCAGCGTGCGAGCTGCAAGGCGGGTTGTTCGAGGGCCGGCGCGCCCTCGAGCTCGCGGCCGCGCTACTCGGGCAGACCGCAGGAATCGACGCCGACGCGGTCCACGCCGAGGCTCGCCGCATCATCGAAGGCCGGTGAAACCCGTCCGCACCGCTGGACAGGCCACCCAAGTCGACTGACCCTCGTGGGTTCAATCACGTGGTGGACCGCACATCGTCGCGAGTCATTCCCGCCGTCATGGCGATCTTCGTCGTCGTGCTGGGGGTCGGCGTCGGCTGGGTTCGAGACGGACCGGTCTCGCCACGGCGCCCGCCTGCTGCCGCCCCTGCCCGCTCCCCCGCGTTACCGTCGGCGAAGCGAAAGATACCCGATTGTGGCCCGATCCGCCGGTGCCTCGATGGGGTCTTGCCGAAGACGTACGACCCCGCCACGGAGCGAGACGTCGTCGCTCGAGCGCTGCCGTGTCTCGGTGGCACCGTTCAGGCCGCCTGGGAGCGGGCGGGCTGCGTCGCGTTCGAGTTCGGGCGGGACACGACGAGCGGGCGCGGCGTCACGCTGGTGTCTTCGTGCGACGATCTCTGTCCGACGTACGCCAACCTCGGCGTGGTCTTCTCCGTCGAGATCCCGTCCGAGGAGTGCCAGTGCCTCGGATTCCGCAACGTCATGACGGGCGGCTGGGGCGCCTACGTGGGGTGCGCGCCGGCGGTGCACGCCAGCGATCCGCCGACACTCGTGCCCGGCAAGGACTTCATCGTGCGGACCGTGCGCGCCGACCACGCTCGCCACGACGAATATCGGCTCGACGGAATCTCGCGGCGCGCGCGCGAGCTCGGCCTGGAGAACAATCTCGTCGTCTCCGCCATCGACGGCGCCCCGGTGAATCGGGCGAACGTCGTCGAGCGCACGCTCGCGGGGCTCCCGGCTCGACTGCCGCGGAGCGTCCTCGTGCTGGATGACGGTGGGGGCCGCAGCAAGGCGCGCGCCCGGACGATTTCATTCGTCACGCGGGCGGCGGCTCTGGCCCTGGCTCGAGCGCTCGGCGACGCGCGTTTCTCGGAGATCCTTCGGGGGCACGATCCCTGCCTGCACGGATCGACGTGGGTCAGCGTCGATTTCCAGAGCGTGAGCTACGATCCGAAGTGTCACGGCCAGACCGTCAATCGCCTCGAGCGCGTCGCGAACACGATTCGCACGGTCGCTCGGGGCGCGGCCGCGCGCGCGGCCGAGAGCGAGGGGAACGAGCGCGCCGAACGATGCCGCGAGCTCCCATCGCTCCCGAGCAAGGTTGCCTTGTGGGAGAACGACGAGCTCACGGAGCTCCGCTACGTGGACTGGATGGCGTGGCTTTGAGCCGCGCCCTTCGATGCGGCAGCATCAAGGCTTGCGAGCGGGAGACGATCTCATCAAGACTCGAACGATGACGGAACTGCTGAACGAGCTACGCGCGTGTGGGGAGACCTTGCCGACTTCGCTACGCGAACGCATCGTCGCAGAGGGCGCCTCGACCGTGCCGGGGCTCCTGGAGATGCTCACCGAGGACGAGGAGTCCGAGGGACTCGACGATGACGGCAGCGACTGGGCCTCCATTCACGCCGTGGACCTGCTGGCGGATCTGAAGGCCGAAGCCGCCGTCGGCCCGATGCTCCGTGTCCTCGCGGAGACGGACTGGGACCACGTCATCCACGCTCGAATCGTCGTGCGAATGCCCGACCTCGGCACAGCCGTACTCGAGCCGGCCCTGGCGAAGCTCGCCGAGTCGCCATCGGACGATTTCGCAGATTCCCTCTGCACGATAATCGCCGAACTCGGGATCCGGGATGAGCGCATCTTCCAGCACCTCGTCGCGCGTTTCCCGAAGAACCCCGAGCTGGCCAGCGGCTGGCTCGCCGCCTATGGGGATGCCCGGGGCATCCCACTCATCCAGAAGGAGATCTTGGATTTCGTCCCCGACGAAGACGACGACCTCGGACTCCACTGGCTGCGCGATCTGGTCGAAGCATACGAGCGGCTCGCCGGCCCTCTCTCGGAAGAGCTTCGGGAACACGTCGAAGCGCTGGAGGCGGAGTGGACAGCATTGCGTTCCCCGGCCCACGCTCCGATCACGAGCCCCCCCAAGATCGGACGCAACGACCCTTGCCCCTGTGGGTCCGGGAAGAAGTACAAGCGCTGCCATCTGGGCAACGACGCTTTCTGAGCGAGGCCTCGTCCGTCCGAGAAACCCACGGACCGCTCTCGGGAGCTGTTTCTTTCTTGAGAAGGGAGGGACTCGAATCGTCTGCAACACGTTGGCGAGTTGTTTTGTCGGTACGCGGCCTTGCCCGCCAACGATGCGTAAAGACGCCGGATTTTCCGGGAAATTGAGTCCCTCCTCTTCGACGTGAGACGACGCGGTTCGAGCTGAATCGGGCGGGGTTTGGGCAGCGGGCTCACGTGCCATAGTCGGCGCGAGACGAGATGACCGCGTGTCAACGGATTCAGGGGAGGCTCAATCTCTTCGATGCGCTCACCTGGCTTCGACTTGATCGCCGCTCCGACCTTCGTCACGAGCGCGGCGAGGTCTTTCGGATCACGCTTGCCGCCCTTCCTCTTCCTCGGAGCTGCACCGTTCGACCGCGGACGTCCGGGTCCTCTTCGGGTCGGAGCCGTCGCACCACTGAGAACAGCCAGCATCTCGGCACGGACAGAGGCGCGAATTTCTTCGGCGAACCGCCGGAGGATGTCTTCGAGTTGATCCATAGCCGGGCAGGTTGACCCGGCCTGGTCCGGTCACGGAAGACCCGGTTGACGAGCCACCAGCAGCGTGGCTCGATCACTGGTCAGCACATGGCACTCATCCTGAAGAAGAAGCGCAAGGGGCGTCCGAAGGGGGCAATCAGCAAGGCACGCCGGCTGCCAGCGAAGGACTTCAAGGAACCCCTCAAGAAGGTTCACCGGCTCCTGAGGGCCCACGGGCTGGAGAAGCGGCACTCACCCTCGAATGATTCGATCATCGCGATGATCCCGAAGTGGATCGACTGGGACAAGGCGCGGGAGTGGGCAATCTCGTTCGTGAAGACTTCGCAGGGCTGAGGCCCAACCGCAACGCGCGCTCAAAGGCTGCGTTCCCCTCGGTGACGACTTTTGTCTTCCACTCGCGGAAGGCCCGAACCAAGGATTCGTCCGAGCTGACGTCGGCGCGGCGTGGCCGAGGGATGAGACGTACCTTCTCGATCGGTGAGGCGACCGCGTGAGGAAGAAGAAGCTAACCCCATTTCAGAAAGACGTTGAGCGCTTCGTGGCGGCGATGATGGCGGTGGACAAGACCACTAACGTCATCGTCAAAGGCCATCTACTCGTGGAGGAAAAGCTTTGGGCGATTGTGAAGAAGGTGGCTCATCACCCGGAGAAACTGGACGGCTCCCGGTTGACCTTCTACCAACTCACACTACTTGCCGAAGCCGTATGCCCTGGTGGAGCAATCACCGATCGGTGGCCTGAGGTTCTGAAGCTGAACCAGCTACGGAACAAGCTAGCCCATGCCCTTGAGGCGGGAGAGATCGAGCAGGCCATGAAGGCGTTCACGGACGCCCATTTTGCGGACGGCACGGTACCTAGGCCGGAGGATCCTGAAAAAGCCCTCTATCGTGCAATCGCGAACCTCTGGATTTGGCTCGACATTGAGCTTGGCCGTATGCGGCGCCCTAGGAAGAGGCGACGATCACGGATCGTGCGGCTGAGGGATGCGGCCGGGGGCGGTAAGACGGTCGGTTAGGACTTGTTTCGGAACACGAGTTCAGTCGATGCACAGCGAGGACACGGCGTTTCGGCCGTGCCCTTGCCGACTAGACGGCCAGCGGTGAGGTAGTTCGCCACGTCTTCGGTAGAGGGGACGACATCGAGCCGGCTCGCACCGCATCGGCCGCACGATACTTGGAGGGTTTCGAAGAGGTTGGCCATCGGTCTACCCGCGCTTCTTCTCGGCTATGCGACGCTGGACGGTCTCCCACTTCCAAGGGGCCTCGCCTCTCTCAGCTCGCTCGAGGAAGCCGCGTGTTCAAACTTCGAGATCCCGGCCATCACTTCGAGCATGTCTTCCTTGGTCTGGTCCTTCTCGAAGAACCGCTCGTGTTCCGGGTCCCACAGGGCGAACTTGCCATCGGGCTGCTTCACAAGGGCGTACTTCATGGCGTGGGGATTCTAATCCCGGAGCTCCCCTCCGTCTCCTCGGAGCGTCGAAGAAGGTGCGCATCAGTTCGAGGACGCGCCTCTTCGGTGTATGGGGGACCGTGATTTCCACGCGATGAAGCAGCCCCCCTCGCTCCGCGTGGCGCCGGTAAGTATCGACCTGATGGCAACCTTCGCGGCGGAAATACGAGGTTTCGACGGTGCGCTCGCTGGGGCTCGGAAAGGTCACCGCGTGATCCGACCCGAGGGCGGCAACCGGACCTTCGAAACGCTCAACGACGAGGGCAGCCCATCGAGCACGCGGCACTCCTGGCGACCCCGCCGCACCAGGGGTTCGAATCCCTACTCCGAGAGCGGCGGCTCGGGCGTGTCCTTGTCGATGACGTCGTTGTTTTGCATCCAACGCCACACGCGTTGGGTCTCGAGGTCGTCACGGAGCTGGGCGACATTCGTTCCCCGTCGCTTCGCCGTCTCGTCCTTCGCCTTCTGAGTCTCGGAGACGATGTTCAACCCCGCCCGGAGCACGTTCACGCTGTGCTCTAGCTTCTTGGCGCGGTCTTCTGCGTCTTGCGCCCGCTGCTCCAGCTTCTCGATTCGCGCCCGAAGTGCGTCCCGTTCGGCCTTCCCGGGATCCCTGTTGCACCCGGTGACACCGGCCAGCGCTAGCGCGGCGAAGAGAGCAGTCGTCTTCAAGTGAGCCTCCCGAGGTTCCGAAAGGAAACCACGGACCTTCTTCGTCGAGAAGCGAGTCCCTGAGCGCCCGTTGGGTGCACGGAAAGTCGGAGCTCTGGATCACCGAGCGGACGGGGCACACGCCGACGTCGCAGATGCTCGCCCGCTACACGCGCATGGCGCAGACGCTCGCGGACCTCGACTACGAGCCGTTCCCGTGCGTCCTCCACGCGATCCCGGAGCTCTCGCCGGGCGCGGGCCGCGTCTGCCCGACGTGCGGCGCGCCGGCGTTGTCCACCTCGTTGTCCACCAGCTCGGCCGGCGCCTCTCGAACCGAGGCGCCGTGGCTGGAGGATTTTCCTTTGGAATCAGTCTTGTGCGAAGGGAGGGACTCGACGGCGGGGCGCAGCCTGCGCGAGCGAAGCTTGCGCTGGCGCCCGACGCGAGTCCCTTTTCGCACAAAAGAAAGATGAGCCCGGAAGGGCTCAGCTTTCTTGTGCGAAGGGAGGGACTCGAACCCTCACAGGAGTTACCCCACTAG
>DASZXK010000196.1:0-59069 GCA_035545855.1 Polyangiaceae bacterium | reverse complement strand
AGCGTCGCCGTGTGGATGAGCTCCGCGACGAGCGCGGCTTCGCGCGCGATGTCCGTCACGGGGCCGAAGCACGCGGCGGAGAGCAGGAGCGCCATGGGCCGCACCCGCTTCCCTCCGCGGGAGACGAGATGACGCGCGGCGTCCCGACCCGGACGCTCCCCGCGGGAGGTCACCTCCGCGAGGGCGGCTTCCACCCAGGCGAGATCGTCCTCCAGCAGCTGCTGGAGGTCCCCGAGGCGGGCGAGCAGACGGTGGTCCGCCGACTGATCTTCGGCGGTCCGGGAGAGCGACCGCACGGCGGCTTCGACTGGAAGAACCATCGCCTGGGGGAACCTTGCTCGCCCCGAGTAGTGCGTTGCTCCTCGGGCGGCAAGGGTTTGACTCTGAAGGCCTCCGGGCACTAGGTAGACGCGGAAGTCGGTGTTTTCGGCCCCGCAGGCGTGAAACGCCGCTTTCGTCCCTCGGAGTCCAGGTGACCGTCCCTTCCAGAGTGAGCTCGGCGAAGCGGGTCGGTCGCGTCGCGGGCATCGTCGTCTTCGCGACGATCGTCACCGTCTTCACCGCCGTCTGCTCGGTGGAGATCATCATCCAGGCTTGGGCCATGCCCGACGCGCCCGCCCCCGGCGCCGCCCCCGCGACGCCCCGGTAGCTCCCCGGAGGAAACGCGCTGACCCCGGCGCGGTCGTCTCTGCTAAGCTCCGCCGCCGAAATGCCGCCCGAAGAAGCCGCTGAGAATCAGCCGCCGCCCACGTTCGACGTGCTGAAGCTCTCCGCGGAGGTGCGCCGCGCGGTCGACGAGCTCGGTTACGTCCACCCGACCCCCGTCCAGCGGGCGGTCTTCGACCCCGTCACGCGAGGCGTCGACCTCGTGGTCCAGGCGCGGACCGGGACCGGGAAGACGGCCGCGTACGGCCTCCCCGTCGTGGACGCCGTCGTCAGGAGGAGCACGGCGCAAGTGCAAGTGCTCATCCTCTGTCCGACGCGAGAGCTCGCGCTCCAGATCGGCCGGGAGCTCGAGGCGCTCGCGAAGTACCGCGGCACCAAGATCGCGTCCGTCTACGGCGGCGCGCCGATGGGGGCGCAGATCCAGCGCATCAACGACGGCGCCCAGGTCGTCGCGGGAACGCCGGGCCGAGTCCTGGACCACCTGCGCCGTGGAACGCTCGACGCGAAGGGCATCCGCGCCGTCATCCTGGACGAGAGCGACGAGATGCTGTCGATGGGGTTCCTCCCGCAGATCGACGAGATCTTCTCCTTCCTCCCGGCGTCCCGGCAGACGCTCCTCTTCAGCGCCACGCTTCCGCCCGAGATCCAGCGGCTCGCGGAGACCCGCCAGAAGAGCCCGGAGTACATCACCCTGAGCGGGGACCACATCGGGGCGCTCGAGATCAGCCATTTCGTCTACGTCTCCCGGGGGGACAAGATCGCCGATCTCATCCAGGTGCTCGAGGTCGAGAACCCCGAGAGCGCCATCGTGTTCTGCAACACGCGGGAGGCGACGAAGCGCGTTGCCGCGGCGCTCACGAACCAGGGCTACGACGCCGACTGGCTGAACGCCGATCTCGCCCAGAGCGAGCGCGAGAAGGTGATGGATGCGACGCGGAAGAGCAAGCTCCGCTTCCTCGTCGCGACGGACGTCGCCGCGCGCGGCATCGACATCTCGCACCTCACGCACGTCATCAACTTCGATTTCCCGGAGTCCTGCGAGCAGTACGTCCACCGCACGGGCCGCACGGGGCGCGCCGGCCGCACGGGCACGGCGATCTCCGTCATCGAGCCGTCCGACATCGGGAACCTCTACATGCTCCGGCTGACGTACAAGATACGTCCGGTCGAGAAGCAGCTCCCGAGCCAGCGAGATCTGAAGACGCGCGCGGAAGCGGATCTCGTGCAGATGTTCGCGGACCTCTTCGCGAAGACTCCGGCGCACCCCGACGATCTCGCGCTCGCCCGCCGCATCCTGACGCACGAGACCGCCGAACGCATCGTCGCGGGGCTGCTCCGGGATCACCTCGGCGCGCGTCCGAGCGCCGCCGACCAGGCCGCCGCCGCGCGGAGAGCGCAGGCGCCGAAGGCCGTCGCCGAGCCGCCGAAGACCCGGAACGCCGCCGTCGTGCCGAGAGCCGTCGAACCGGCGGCGGCCCCTGCCGAAGCCGCCCCCCGCCCCGGCGGCGCGAGCGCGCCGAGCGAGCCGCCCACCGAGCGGAAACCGAGGCCGAAGGAGCGGAGGCCGCGCGCCGAGCTCGAGCCCCCGACCATTCCACCGGAGCTTCCCCGTCCGGGACGGGAGCCGAAGCCCGCGGAGGTCTCGCCGCCGAGAGCCCCCGCGGAGACGCCACCGAGGGCCGCCCCCGAACGTCCCGCCGTCGACGACCGAGAGGAAGCCGAGCCGGCGAAGGAAGGCTCCGGGGCCGAGCTCTTCGTCAACGTCGGGCGCAAGGACGGCGCGAAGGCGAGCGATTTCTACTCCGTGCTCGCCGAGAAGAGCGGAATCACGATCGACGACACGGACTACGTGAACGTCCGGCAGCGGCATACGTTCATCGGTCTCCGGCGAGACCTCGTCCAGAAGGCGCTCGACGCCCTGAACGGCGCGGTGATCGCCGGACGCGAGGCGTCCGCCGAACCGTCGCGTTCGCGCCCGAGCTGACGCTGCGCGCTCAAGAAACGTGCCTATGCGGAGCGCGCCTCGGCGCGGATCTTGCGTGGTCATTTTGAGCAAATTCCGGCGGATTTCATGGGGTTCTGAGTGCT
Organism: Polyangiaceae bacterium; assembly: GCA_035545855.1. GTDB lineage: Bacteria > Myxococcota_A > Polyangia > Polyangiales > Polyangiaceae > DASZVB01. Next base: position 56,315 of record DASZXK010000196.1, on the reverse strand, counting down.
AGGCTGAAGGCCGTACCCAGCGCTCGCCGTGACGGATCGCACCAAGACTTCACCCCAGAAAGCCGCTCGCACCGTCGACGTCGGACGGCTTCACGGAGACGTCGAATGGGCCCTGGAAAAGGGCCTCGGCCCGCGAGATCTCGTGCCGATGCTGGAACGCCTGAGGCGTCACGCCGAGCCGGGTTCGTCCTCGTGGGCCTTCGCGACGATGGAGCTCGCGGGAGTGCTCGTGGAGAGGTCGCCCTGGCGCGCCGCGGCACTCGCTCGAAGCGTGCTGGCGACGGAGGAGAGTGAGCGGGGGTTCGCGCTCCTCGGGCTCGCGCTCGCGAAGCTCGGTCACTTCGCAGCCGGCGCGACGGCATACGGGCGCGCCCTGACGCTCGCCCCGGGGTGCACGGCCTACCTCCACAACCTGGGGCACCTGCTGGACGCCGGGCTCGATCGTCCGAAGGACGCCCTCCCGCACCTCGAGCGGGCCTACCGCGACCGCCCGTACGACGCCGAGATCGCCGCTTCCTACGCACACGCCCTGGTGCGGCTGGGCCGCCGGGAGGACGCTCGGGTGGCGCTCGAGCGGGCACTCGGGGAGATCCCGGGCGCCGTGGAAGAGCTCCTCGAGCGCTTCACCCGCTAGATCGGCGTCCCGAGCCTTTCGCGTCATGGGGCTTTTCTAAAAGGCCCTCTGCCACTATCTGACGCATCCCATGGGACGTACGCGGAAGACGCTCGGGGCTTCGCTCATCGCCTGCACCCTCACGGGCTCCGCCTGGGGCCAGGCGCGGCCACCGACGGCAACACCCGGGGGATCGGGAGCGGCTGCGCCCGCCCCCGCGGCGACCGACTTCGTGCCGCCGACGCTCGCCGAACCGCCTCCCCTGCCGGACATCGCCGACCCGATGCTCGTCCCGGTTCCTCCACCGGCGCACGTGCTCTCGTCGTGGAGGGACGCGCTCGTCCTGGTCCACCAGCAGTCGACGACGCTCCACATCTCGGAGGCGCAGGTCATGCAGGCGGAGGGCGCGTCCAGACGGGCGCTCGCGCCGGCGCTGCCTCGCATCAACGGCACCGCGACGGTCAATCGCCACCTGCTCCTCGGCACCGGCGTGAACTCGACCGGCAACGGTTTCCAGGTCAACGTGCCGATCCCCGACCCGGCCACGTCCTTCACGGGGAGCATCGATCTCCGGCAGTCGATCCTGAACCTCGGTGCGTGGTACGCGCACGGCACCGCGCTCGATCGCGAGAAGATCGCGAGCTTGTCCGTGAAGGACACGGAGCGCCTGCTCCTCGCTGCGGCGGCGCAGGCCGCGGTCTCGGCGATCACGGCGCAGCGGGTCGCGGATTCGAGCCGCGTCTCCCTCGGCTCGGCGCTGTCCACGCTGGACCTGACGAAGCGCCGGGCCGCCCTCGGGGCGGCGAGCGCCGTCGACGTGCTCCGCGCCGAGCAGGAGGTCTCTCTCAGCCGAGCGCAGGTCGTGACCGCAGACGAGAGCCTCCGTCAGGCAAGGGAGGCGCTCGGCACCGCGCTCGGGGACCCGACGCAGTGGGGCGTCGCGGAGACCGTGCGCCTCGAGGACCTCGAAGGAACGGCGAACTCCGTGTGCAAGCCCGTCGACTCGGTGGACGCCCGCTCCGACGTCGTCGCCGCGCAGAAGAGCGTCGCCGCGGCGGAACGCGACCGACAGCAGGTCGACTACCTGTACGCCCCTACGATCGATCTGATCTCGACGCTCGGCTACAACGAGCGCGCCTACCGGAACCCGAACAACGAGCACCTGTTCTGGACCGTCGGCGCGCAGCTTCTCTGGCCGCTCTACGACGGCGGAGACCGCTACGGCCAGCGGAAGACCACGGAAGCGGCGACGACCATCGCCCGGGAGACGCTCACGCAGAAGAAGCGCGACGCGACGCTCCAGCTCGTCCAGTCGGAGCGCAGCGTCTTGGTCGCGGCGGCGAACCTCGAGGTCGCCCAGCACGCCCGGGACATCGCGGCCGAGAGCGCGCGGCTCTCCAAGGTCGCCTTCGTGAACGGCAGCGGGACGAGCTTCGACCTGGTCGACAGCGCACGGCGGCTCCGCGAGGCGGAAATCGATCTCCTCATCAAGGAGTTCCAGGTCCTCCAGGCCCGCCTCACGGCGTACATCACGCGGTCGAACTGCTCGATCTGAGCGCTTTCGCGACCCCTCCTGCCCCGTGGTAGGTTCCCCGCGATGAGCACGAAGCACGCTCCCCGCTGGCCGTTCCCGGCCCTCGGCGCCGTCACGCTCGCCGTGTTCGTCGGCCTCATCTACCTGATCTTCTTCGTCGCGCCGCCCGCCCAGGCGACCGCCGGCGGGATCGCGCAGAAGATCTTCTACTTTCACGTGCCGTCCGCCTACGCGATGTACCTGTCGGGCGCCGCTTGCTTCTTCGCGAGCGCGGCCTACCTCGCGGGGCCGTCGGACGGGAAGAACGCGCTGGCGCGCGCCGGGGCCGAGTGCGCGTGCCTCTTCGGATCGATGATGCTGGTCTCGGGACCCCTCTGGGCGAAGAAGGCCTGGGGCGTCTACTGGACCTGGGACCCCCGCCTCACGACGACCTTGCTCAGCGTGCTCGTCTACGTCGCGGTGGTCGTGCTCCGCACGTTCACCGGGGACGGCGAGGCGGAGCGGAAGTTCGCGGCGGGGCTCGGGGTTCTCGGCACGGTGAACCTTCCGATCATCCACTACTCGGTGATGAAATGGGGCGGGAATCACCCCACGGTCATCGGCAAGGGCGGCGGCGGTCTCGGGCATCCCGCGATGAAGCTCACCCTGCTGGTCGGATTCGTCGCGATGACGCTCCTCGCCGTCCTGCTCGTGTGGCTCCGCACGAGGCTCGCGCTCCTCGGCTCGCGCCTCGCCCAGGCCGAGGAAGAGGTGCTCTCGCTGGAACCGGGTGAAGAATCATGAGCCTCCTCGCACCGGAAACGACCGAGCTCACGCCCGAGAGCCGCTCCACGGAGTTCGTTCCCGTCCAGGGCGGGAACGAGAGCACGAGCGCCGAGCATCTCCTCGTCGCGGCGTATCTCCTGATGTGGGCGGCGGTGTTCACGTTCATCTTCCTCACGTGGCGAAAGCAGGGGCGCATGGAGGAACGCATCTCCGCCCTGGACTCCGCCATCGCGGACGCGAAGAAGCGGAGCTAGCCCGGTGCCTCCGGTCGAGCACGTCGTCTACATCCCCGGGGTCCTCCTCATCGGGATCGTCATCGGGTACACGCTCGGCGCGCGCGCCGTCCGGGCCGAGATCGACCGGCTGAAACTCCGCGGGAAACGCTGAGGGGCGACGCGACGAGCCGCCGCCTTGGCGTTGCTCCCCAAGGCACCCGGGGGTAGCGTCCCGCGCGTGTTCGGCGTCTCGTTCAGCGAGCTCGTGGTGATAGCGGTCGTCGCGCTCGTCGTCGTCGGACCACGCCGTCTGCCGGAGATCCTCGGGACCCTCGGCAAATGGGTCCGGAAGGTCCGGACGATGACGACCGAAGTCCGCCGCCAGACCGGCATCGACGAGATCCTCCGCGAGGAGGGCATCGCGGGCGGCCTCGCGGAGCTCCGGAGCATCGTCCGCACGCCGGGGCTCGCGAACCTCGGGAACCTCGCCAGCATCGGCAGCATCGGGGCGGGCAACTTCGGCCCCGGTGCGAACGCGCTCGTCCGGAGCGACTCCGCGGTGAACGAGCACGGCGAGGCCGTCGACTACGATCGCTACCGCGAATACCCGACGGAAGGCCCGGACGGCTACGGCTGCATCCCGGAGGATCTCCTCCCCTCGCCCGCGGCGGAGACGCCCGTGCTGCCCTCGCCCGCCCCCCCGACGGAGACGACGCCGACGAAAGAGGCGGAGTGACGGCGAAGACCGAGACCGGAAAGGAAGCGGCGCCCGCGGAGGAAGAAGGCGGCGCCATGTCCTTCTGGGAGCACCTCGAGGAGCTCCGGAAGCGGGTCGTCTACATGGCCTTCGCGTTCGCGCTCGGCGCGGGCGCGGCGTGGCACGTGCGGCAACGGATCCTGCTCTGGATCTCCATGCCGTTCATCCAGGCGTGGCAGAAGACGGAGCTCGGCGGGAAGGCGGAGCTCCACTTCCCCGCGCCGCAATCGCTGTTCATCGCGTACGTGAAACTCGCCCTCATCGGCGGGCTCATCTTCTCGCTCCCGATCCTGCTCTACCAGGTGTGGGCCTTCGTCTCGCCGGGGCTCTACAGCAAGGAGAAGCGCTACGCGATTCCGTTCGTCGTGAGCTCGTGCGGACTCTTCGCGCTCGGGTCGTGGTTCGGCTGGCGCTTCGCGTTCCCGGTCGCGTTTCAGTACCTCCTGAGCTTCAGTGGGCCCGTGGGCACCGCAATCGTCGTTCAGCCGGCGGTGATGATCGACGAGTACATCCAGTTCGTCTCCCAGATGCTCGTGGCGTTCGGCTCCGTGTTCGAGCTCCCGGTGCTGGTGTTCTTCCTCTCCGTCGCGGGGCTCGTCACGTACCACCACATGCTCCGCTTCACGCGGGTGTTCATCGTGATCGCGTTCGTGATCGCGGCGATCATCACCCCGCCCGATCCGCTGAGCCAGCTCATCCTCGCGATTCCGTTGTGTCTCCTCTACTTCCTGTCGATCGGCGTCGCGTGGCTCTTCGGGAAGCGAGACAAGCCGCCCGAACCGGCGAAGGGCTGAATCTTTTTCGCGCTCGGGGCTGCTTCCCCTCGCCCGGCGAAAGGTCGCGCGCGGCGCCGGGCCGAGGTGTACGCTCGGCGCCATGCGTGGGACTTCGCTTTCTCTCCTCGTGTGCCTCGGGCTCGCCGGCGTCGCGTGCGGGTCGGACGATTCGAACGGCACCGCGTCCGGCGCCGGAACCGGCGGTGAGGGCAGCGGCAGCACGCCCGGCAGCGGCAGCACGCCCGGCAGCGGCAGCGCTTCCGGCAACGGAGGCAAGCAGGGCGGCTCCGGCGGAACGCAGGGCGGCGGCACGGGCGGCGCAACGGGCGGCGGCGACCCCTACGGACAGACGTACAGCGGCGGCCAGTTCCATCTCGGCCCCGTCGACTACGAGGAGACCCAGTGGCACAACGCCTGCGCCCCGCCGACGAAGTACGCGCCCGCCGTGCAGCAGGCGGAGGGCCGTCTCCTCGCGGGCCTCTGGAACGGCATCCCGAACGTCGCGGACTACTGCGACGCCTGCATCAGCGTGACGACCGCGAAGGGAAAATCGGCGATTTTGCGCGTCGTCACGTACGGTGACACGACGTCGAACAGCATCGACGTGAGCCCGGAGGCGTACGACATCCTGAACAGCGGGGAGTTCCCGCGCTCCATGTCGTTCCAGTTCGTGAAGTGCCCGGACACCGGGAAGGTCCTGTACGAGTTCCAGACCGGCTCTTCCCAGTGGTGGACGAGCCTCTGGGTCCGGAACGCGCGCGTGCCGCTCACGAAGGTGGAAGTGAAGAGCCCGAACCACTCGGACTTCTTCGCGCTCCGCCGCGGCACGGACGGGACGCTCACCGACGACGGCGGCTTCGGGAAGGGCTCGTTCACGATCCGCCTCACGGGCATGGACGGCACCACGTACGAGGACACGTTCGACTGGCCGTCCCCCGACATCGCCGGGCAGACGCTCACCGGCAAGGGCAATTTCTGACACGGGCGCTCCGCCGCGTCGCCGCGTTCACTCTCGCGCGTAGGGCTCCCCGCGGAGGATCGTCATCGCTCGGTAGAGCTGCTCCGCGAGGAGCACGCGCGCGAGACGGTGCGGGAGCGTGAGCTTCGAGAGGCTGAGCCGCGCATCGGCGCGCGCGGACAGGTCCTTCGGGATGCCGTCCGCTCCGCCGATGAGGAACGCGACGACGCCCTTCCCTCGACTTCCCCATCGCTCCACCCGTCGGGCAAGCTCGGTGCTCGTGACCGAGTCGCCTTCGACCTCCATCGCGACGACGAATGCGCCCGGTGGAACGGCATCCGCGAGATCGCCGCCGGTCTTCACTTCCTTCTCGACGACCGGGACGTACCGCGACAGGCGGCCGAGGTAGTCGTCGAGCACCGTGCGGAGCGCGGCCTCCTTCAGCCTCCCCACCGCGACGATGGCGAGCTTCACGTTTCGTCGTGCGGAGCGCCGGGAACCGGGATGCGCCGCGCGTCCATCCAGAGGCCGTCCAGGTCGTAGACGGCGCGGGAGTCGTACTGGAAGACGTGGACGACGATGTCCACGAAGTCGATGAGCACCCAGCTCCCCTGCGTGCGCCCCTCCATGGAGATGGAGTTCACGCCGTGCTTGGCGAGGTGCTCGTCGACGGCGTCCGCGATGGCGGCGACGTGCCGGTCGCTCGAGCCCGTCATCAGGACGAGATAGTCGGCGTAGTCGACCTTGCCCGTCACATCCACGATCTCGACCGCGAACGCTTTCTTGTCCAGCCCGGCTTCCGCGGCGAGCAGCGCGAGCCTCGCGCTCCCCTCCGACGAAGAGACGGGACGCGACGCCGGACCCGCCTTGCGCGGCGGACGCGGGACGGCGCGTGGCCCAATCGATCCCGGTCCCTTGAATCTCCTCTGGCGCGTCGTCACTACTGGATCAGCCTCTGATCTGGCCGTCGCCGAGGACTACCCATTTCTCGGCGGTGAGCCCTTCGAGCCCCATCGGACCGTAGGCGTGGAGCTTGGACGTGGAGATGCCGATCTCGGCACCGAGCCCGAGCTGTCCGCCGTCGTTGAAGCGCGTGGAGGCGTTCACCATCACGCAGCTCGCGTCCACCTCGCGGAGGAATCGCTGGGCGCGGGCGTGGCTGTCCGTGCAGATGACCTCCGTGTGGTTCGAGCCGTAGCGCTCGATGTGCGCGAGGGCTGCGTCGAGGTCCTTCACCACGCGGACGGCGAGGATGAGATCCAGGAACTCGGTGCCGAAGTCCGCGTCGGTCGCGGCCTTCGCGCCAGGAACGAGCTCGCGCGTCCGGGGGCAGCCGCGGATCTCCACGTTCTTCTCGAGAAGAGCCGCGCCGATCTTCGGCAGCACGGACGGGGCCGCCGCCTCGTGGACGAGCAGGCACTCGAGCGCGTTGCAGACGCCCGGGCGCTGGACCTTGCCGTTCAGCACGAGTTCCCGGGCCATCTCGGGGTTCGCGCCCTCGTCCACGAAGAGATGGCAAACACCCTTGTAGTGCTGGAGCACGGGCACGCGCGCGTTCTCAGTCACGAAGCGGATGAGGCCCTCGCCGCCGCGAGGGATCACGAGGTCGATGAGGCCCGTCAGGCCGACCATCTCCTTGATGCCCTCGCGATCCGTCGCGGGGACGACGAGGACCGCGTCCCCGGGGAGGCCGCACTCCGCGAGCACTTCCGAGAACAGCTGCCCGAGCACGGCGTTCGTCTCGGCCGCTTCCTTGCCGCCGCGGAGGAGCGCGGCGTTGCCGGCCTTGAGGCAGAGGGCAGCGGCGTCCACCGTCACGTTGGGGCGCGCCTCGTAGATCATCCCGATGACGCCGAGCGGGAGACGCTGACGGCCGACGAGGAGCCCATTTTCCAGACGCTGCATGCCGGAGCGGCTGCCGACTGGGTCCGGCAGGGCGACGACGTGCTCGACGCCCTTCGCCGTCGACTCGACGACCTTCGGCCCCATGTCGAGCCGGTCGACCATGGCGCCGGAGAGGCCCGCGGCGCGCGCCCGCTCGAGGTCCTTCGAGTTCGCCTGACGGATGAGCTCCGTGCTCTCGCGGAGCCTCCGCGCGACGGCAGACAGGGCTCGATCCTTTTCCCGCCGGGTGAGGCGGCCGAGCTTCCGGGAGGCGGCACGAGCCCGCTCCGCGAGCTGTCTGACGTCGGTCACTTCCTTAACCTGAAGGAATGCTAGCGCACCCGGGCCCCGGCGTCCCGGACGTCGGACGAAGCCGGGAGCCCGCTTCCTGGGGCGGGGGGCCCGGGATCGGTACCCCCTCCCGTTCGAACCACGCTCGTCCCGGCGTCCCAGCCCGGCAACGGCGGTCGCTCGTACTCGGGGGGAGGCCCCTTCGGGAGCCCCTTCGGACTCGCCGAACAGCCCGAGACCGCGAGGACGGCCGCGACGGCGACGAGCCCCGCACCGACGAGGCGCGAGAGGACGGACCGGTGAGTCCGGGGTTCTCCTGCCACTAGACCCATCGCTCCTCGTCGACGGCGCGGAGCGTCTCCTCGATGGAGTAGCGGTGCTTGTAGCCGAGCACCTGGCGCGCGCGGGAGTCGTCCACCATGCAGACGTACCGGATGAAGTCGAGCTCCGGCGACGGGAACGACGTGAGGCGGACCTTGAAGAGCCGGTCGAGCGTCATCTTCGCGACGGAGTGCGGGACGGGCAGGTGCGCGCGGCCGAGGTGCTGGATCGCCTGCGAGAGCGGCAGCGGAGGCGGCCCGGCGACGTTGAAGATGCCGCGCACGCCCGGACGGAGCGCGAGGCGGATGGCCGAGACGACGTCGTCCTGGTGAACGGCCTGCATCATCGGATCGAAGCCCATCAACGTGGGGACGACCGGCAGACGGAGATAGTTGCTCGGCGCGTTGCGGACCGTGCCCAGGATGTGCGCGGGGCGGAGGATCACCGTCTCCGTGTTCGGGTGCTTCCAGAAGAAGGACTGTGCGAGCATGTCGAGCTCGACGAGATCCCGCATCTCGCTGAAGCGGCTCGACGCGAGGAGCGGCGCGTCCTCCGACAGGAACTGGGGGTTCTCGGGGCGCGGGCCGTAGATGTTCGCGCTCGAGAGCAGCACCACCTTCGGGACGTCGTAGTGCATGACGTACTCGAGGAGCTTCTGGAACCCGAGTACGTTCCAGGTGTGGTGGTCGTCCGGGCGGTCGCGCGGGTCGTGCATCACTCCGAGGTGCACGAGCGCCGCGACGTTGCCGTGGCGGAAGACGTCCTTCGCCTTCTTCCGCCGGAGGTCGATCTGGCAGTGCTCGATGTCCTTCGGTCGATCCGGGAATGGCCGGCGATCCAGGCCGACGACCGAGCGCTCCCGGTGGAGCACGCGAGCGACGCGCCGCCCGAGTCGACCGCAGATCCCGGTGACGACGACGGCGCCCGTCTCGAGCCGCTCGCGGAGCTCGGGGGGGAGCAGATCTTCGCGCTTCCGCGCGTAGATCTCGGCGAACGCGAGGTCGGAGGCCGGGGCTTCGTGCTCGGCGTGGGCCATCAGAAGAACAAGCTCTTTCGCTCCTTCAGACCGCGATTGATCATGCTCTGGATCGTCTGCCGCACGAGCCAGACCTTCTCCTCCATCACCGCGTCGTCGTCGTCCGGATCGCCGTCGAAGTGGAGCGGCTCGCCGAAGTAGATGTGGTACTTCGTCGGAAGCGGCATCATCCCGCCCGGGACGAGGAACTGCGGGACCACGGGGAGCACCGGAACGCCCAGGGCCTTGGCGAGCCACTCCATGTTGCCGACGTTGATGAACTGTTCCTCGGCGCCGATGACGGCGACCGGAACGATGGGCGCCCGGGCTTCGATCGCGAGCCGCATGAAACCGAGCCCGAACTCTTCGAGCTGGTAGCGCCGCGTGAAGGGCTTCGAGATCCCGCGAGTGCCTTCGGGAAACGCGAGGATGAGCTCTTCCTGCTCGAGGAGGCGGGCGCAGTTCTCGGGCACGCCGACGACCTGACCCGTGCGGTTGAACAGCATGGAGACGAAGGGGAGCGTCTGAACCCACTTCTCCACCATGGAGCGGACGACGCGGGGCGGCTCCGCGTCCATCAGCATGGTCATCGCGATCATCATCCCGTCTATCGGGAGCTGCCCCGAGTGATTCGAGATGAGGAGCGCGCGTCCTTCCGGCACGTTCTCTATGCCGTGGACCGTCGTGCGGAAGTAGAGGCGATGGAGCGCGGCGCCGACCATCGCGGGGTACTTGGTGAAGTCGAGGTCGAGGCCGAAAGGATCCCCGCCCATGTCGTCGTAGCGGGAGCGAACGCGCGCGGAGCGCTCCTCGAAATCCGGACCGAGCGCGCGGAGCGCGAGATCGTCCACGACCTGCCGCGTCTTCTGCACGATGCGTCGCGCAAACGGCATGACGTCGTTCAGCGCGACGTCGGACAGGCGAACCAGAGCGCTCTTTTGACGCATCTCCCTCGAATCCCGAAACGGGGGGAAAGGATAGCGCGGTCGGAAATTTCCGCGAAGGGTTCTTGACGCTACCCTCTCCGAGGTCGGAAAACGAAACCGTGGGTCGATGATCGTTCCGCCTCCCCTCGCCCGCGGCGACCGGGTCGTCGTCGTCGCTCCTTCGGGCCCGTTCGACCGCGCGCTGGTTCTGCGGGGCGTGGCGTGGCTCCGGGAGCGGTACGAGGTGGACTTCGGCGAGGCGCTCTTCGAGCAGCGGGGCTACCTCGCCGGTACGGACGAGAGACGACGCGAGGAGCTGAATCGCGCCATCGCGGACGAACGAGCCCGCGCCGTGGTCGCCACGCGGGGCGGCTACGGCCTGACCCGCATCGCCCACGCGCTGGATCTCTCACCTCTCCGGACCCGCCCGAAGTGGCTCGTCGGCTTCTCGGACGTCACGGCGCTCCATGCAGAAGCTTCGCGGTTCGGCGTCGCGTCGATTCACGGCCACAACGTCGCCGGCCTCGGCCGCGGGGACGACCGGGCCCGCGAGCGCTGGGAAGCCGTTCTCCGGGCGCCGACGGCGCGGCGCCGGTTCGATTCGCTCACGGTCGTCCGCGGCGGGCGCGCGACGGGTCCCGTGGTCGGAGGCAACCTCACCGTCCTGTTCTCCTCTGCCGCAGCGGGACGGCTCGTCCTTCCCGAGGGAGCGGTCCTGCTCCTCGAGGACGTCGGCGAGGCTCCCTACCGGGTCGATCGCATGCTCACCGCGCTCCTCGTGGCGGGCGCGCTCGATCGCGTCGCGGGAGTGCTCCTCGGGAGCTTCACGGATTCCGCCCCCGGGCGGTACGGCGTTCCCGTGGAAGAGGTGCTCGCGGAGCGACTCGGGGAGCTCGGCGTCCCGGTGCTGGCGGGCTTTCCCGCGGGTCACGGTCCCGAGAACGAATCCGTGGTGCTCGGCGTTCCGGCGACGCTGGACGGCGCGACGGCGAGCGCCGAGCTCGGGATGGACTGAGCCGCTCGCGGAGCGGCTCCGGGTTACTCGAACAGCTCTTCGTCGTCGACCACGTCCTCGGCGTCTTCTTCCATGTCGGCGAGATCCGGAGGACCGGCGTCGGTCGCGTCGGTCGGGCGCTCGAGGAACTTCCGTCCACCCGGCTTGCCGACGGCGGCGAGCGACGGGGGCGGCGGCGGCGCACCGGGGCGAGAGCTGCCCTTTCCCGGAGGCGGCGGAGGCGCCGAGCCGCGCGGCGGCGGGGGCGGCGGCGGACGTGAAGCCCGGAGTGAGGGCGGAGGCGGCGGACGCCCCGGCGGAGGCGGCGGCAGCGAGCGTCGCGGCGGGGGCGGCGGCACCGAGCCGCGGGCGGACGGCGGGGGCGGGGGCCGGGACGTCCGCGGTGCGGACGGCGGCGCTTGCTTCGAGAAGCTCGAGAGATCGACGTCCACCTCGGTGTCGGGCGCGGCAACGCCGTTCGTGTGAGACAGCTTCGTCTCCGGCGGCGGGGGCGGCGGCGGCGGTGACGGAAGCGGAGGCGGCGTGCGCTCGGCCGCGGAAGGCGCCGCCATCATCGCGGTCGCGGTGGGGACGGTGGGTTGGTCCTCGATCGACGGGGTGAGGCGCTGAACCGGGGGCGGCAGCGGCGCGCTCTCGGCGCCGTCTTCCTTGGAAGCGGCCTCGTCGGGGGGCGGCGGGATCGACTCGACCGACGCCTGCGTCTTCGGAATGTCCTCGGAGCTCGTCGGGGACGAAGTGCCGTCCGATTCCGGCGGCGAAGCCTCGGCCCGTTCGGGTTCCTCGGGTTCGTCCTTCTCCGTTTCCGCCTTCGCTTCTTCCTCGGGTGGAGCGGGGGGCGGCGGGAGCGGCGGCGCCTTGGGCGGCGGCACCGGCCTCGACGGCTCTTCGTCCGGCGAGGGCTTCTTCAGCATGTTCGACTTCGCGCGCTCGAGGCCGGCGGCCGCTTCCTGGTCCCCGGCCTTCATGCGAAGGACGCGACGCCAGGCGTCCGCGGCTTCCCGCGCGTCGTCGAGGCGCTCTTCCCACAGGCGCGCGACTTTTCGAGCGAGCTCCGCGCGCTGGCCCTGGTCGCGTCCGCGGAGGATCTGGTCCTCGAAGAGCTGGACCATGCCGCGGTAGTCCTCGAGCTCCGTGTAGAGCGCCGAGAGCTTCTCCATGACCTCCGTGTCCGAAGGTGCGAGCTCGTGGAGCCGCTTCAGGTCTTCGGCCGCGCCCTTCTTGTCGGCGAGCTCGCCGGCGCGGAGATCCGCCCGCCGGGCGAGCAGCTTCCGCACGAGAGGGCCGTCGAACACCTCCGCGAGCGCGCGCGTGAGCACGCTCTCGGCGCGGGCGATCTCCGAGACCTCGTGGGCGAGGTCCACGAGGGCGTCGAGGCTCGCATCGTCCACGTGCGTGACGAGGGCATCGCCGATCCACCCGAACGCGCGGTCCTTGTCGCCGAGCGCGCGGTACGCCATGACGGCGGCGCGACGGAGGAGCGCGCTTCGCGTCCGACCGCCGTCTCGCGCGCCCTGTCCACCGGACGCGAGCGCTTCGGCGAGCGTCGCGCGGACGTCCGTGCCGCCGAGCTCTTCGTCGGTGGCCTTCGCCGCGCCTTCGAGGAGCTGGATGGTCTCTTCCGCGGCGCCTTGCGACAGCCCGATGTCGAAGAAGCCACGCGTGCGCTCGATGCTTCCCCGGGTCGCGGCCACCTGCGCGGCGCGCGCCAGCGCCCGGAGCTTGTCCGGCGGCGACTTGCAGCGCCCGATCTGGCGCTCGTACAGGTCCACCACCTGACCGGCTTCCGGAAGGAGCTTCGCCAGTCTCGCGAGGAGCGGCTCGGCCTCGTCCGGGGCCGCGCTCGTCAGGGCCTGCTCGCCGTGCTGGACGGCTTCGAGCGGTTCGACGCCGGCGCTCGCGAGCACCTCCGCCTGTCGGACCATCTCCTCCGCGCGCGCGGGGCCGCTGAGCTCTTTCACGACGAGGTCGTGAGCGATGGAGAGCGCGTCGAGATCCTTCAGCGCGACGGACACGGTCTCGAGCCGCTCCGCGATCTCCCGCCGCGCGGCGCGCATCCGGGAGAGCTCCTTCGCCACGGACGCGGCTTCGGCGTTCGCGCCGACCTCCACGAAGCGGTCGAACGCGCCGTGGAGGCGATCGTCCCGATCCGACGACGGCGGCGACTGACCGAACCACTCGACGAGCTTCTGCGCGACGAGCTGCTTCTTCCCGAGCCGATCGCCGAGCTCGACGAACGAATCCCGGCACTCCGCGTCTCCCTGCTCCGCGACGGACGCGAGGGCCGTGAGCGCGTCCTCGCCGCGTCCGAGCTTCTCGCTCAAGATCTCCGCGAGACGCCGCGTCATGCGGCTGACTTCTTCCTCGTCGCCCTCGACCTCGACGAGCCGCGCGGTGTGCTCGGCGACGGTCGCCCAGTCCCCGAGGCGCTCCGCGAGCTCCACGATGCGCTGGACGGCCTGGAAATCGTCCGGGTCCGCCGAGTAGACGACGTTCAGCGCCTTCAGCGCCGCGGCGGCGTCGTCGAGCGGGCCCTCGTAGAGGTCCGCGAGACGCCGGGCGATCTCGACCTTCTGCTCGGGCTTCGAGACGATGGCGAGGTGCTTCTCGAGGGCGGCCGCGGCGGCGTCGTTCTTGCCGCGCTGCTCTTCCAGGTTCGCGATCGCCGCGAGCGCGTCCTCGCTCCGCGGATCGAAATCCGAAAGAACCCGCGAGTACTCCTCGACGGCCCCGTCCACGTCCTTCACGCCCTCGGCGAGCAGGCGCGCTTTCCGGAGCGTGACCATCGCCTGATGGCCCCTGTCGGAGGACGTCTTCGACAGGCGCGCCAGGTGGTCCACGGCCTCCGCGAATTCCCCGCGCTCTTCCGCGTCGTCTGCGAGGAGGGAGAGAGCCTCCGCGTCGTCCCCGTCCTCGAGGACCTTCTCGAGCGCCTCGCGCGCGGCGAGCGGATCCCCGAGCGTCTCCCGGAGGAGCTTCGAGGCGCGCTTCCGGAGGTTCACGCGCGCGGCCTTGTCCGGGTGCTTCCCGGCCCGCCGCAGGAGGAGCGTCGCGACCTCGCCGGTGCGATCGGCCGCGGTGAGCTTCTGCTCGAGGGCGCCCGCGACGGCTTCGTCCGTCGGGTCCGCGTCGATGGCGAGATCGAGCTTCGCGATCGCGCCCTCGCCGTCCCCGGCGCGTTCGAGGTAGTCCGCCTCCGTCGCGAGGAGCGCCGCCTGCTGCTTCGGCGATTTGGCGAGCTGCGAGCGCTCGTTCGCCGCGCCCGCGGCCTGCGTCCACGCAGACGACTCCGCGTACGCCTGCTCGGCGGCTTCCCAGCCCGCCGGATCGGACGTGATCTTCGCGGCCTCGCCGAAGGCATCGCCGGCGGCGACGAGATCGCCCGTCGCGCGACGGAGCTCTCCGAGCTTCTTGTAGAGCGCGGCCCGCGCCGGATCGTCGGCGATGCTCCCGACGTTGTCCCCGATGCACTGGGCGGCGAGATCCAGCCGGTTGCCCTTCTCGAAGAGCTTCACGGCCGTGCCGATGGCCGTCTCGTCCTCCGGCGTGAGCGTCGCGATGCGCGCCCAGGCTTCACCGGCGGCGGCCGGATCTTTGCGCTTCGTCTCGTGGAGCTTCGCGAGCTGCTTCTCGAGCGAGATCCGACCTTCGACGTCCGCCTCCTGCTCCGCCTCCTGTTCGAGGAGGACGGCGAGGTCGTCCCAGCGGCTGGCGCGCTCGAGGAGGCGGCGGAGCTGCTCCCGGGCGTTCGCTTCGCCGGGATCGATCTGCAGGAGCTGCTGCCACGCGAGGATCGCCGTGTCGAAATCGCGGATCTGCGACTCGCAGAGGCCGGCGACCTCGCGAAGCCAGGTCACGCGATCTTCGTGCCCCACTTCGGGCGCCTTGGCGGCGCGGAGAAGGATGTCCCGCAGGTCGCCGTACTTCCGCGCCTGGCGGAGGTAGTTCTGCATGTACGCGAGCGCATCCGAGTTCGCCGGATCCACCTTGAGCACGTCACGGTAGACGCCCGCTGCCTCGTTCTTCCGGTTCTTGGACGCAAACTGCTGAGCGCGGGTGAGGAGCGCCTCCACGGCGTTCGGGTCGGCGGGAGCCTGTTCCTCCTCGTCGTCCACCGGCTCGAAGTCGTCGATCGTGCGATCCGACGGCTCCGGGCGGCGCGCTGCCGCCCCGGGACGTTTCTCGGACGCGGCGGCACTCCCCGCCTTGGGACGCGGCGCGGCCTCCGGCGAGGATGCGGCTCGCGGCGCGCTGTTCCCCGCCACGCGGCGCGCGTCCCCGGCGAGCGGGCCGTTCGGGTTCGCCTGGACGTAGCTCGCGGCGAACGGCGCGACCTCCGCGACGCGGCCGAGCTGCTCTCCGTAGTAGATCGCGAGCTGCACGGCGCGGTCGTGACCCGGGAGGATCTCGAGGGCGCACGTCGCGTAGGCGAACGCGTGCTCGCCCGGGTACTCCTCCGCGAGTTCGACGAACAAGCCGGCGCCGACCGCCTTCCAGTTCTCGTCCACCGCGCCACCGCCACGGACCTGCTCGAGGACGACGGTGCCGAGCTGCTGCTTCAGCGCTGCATCTTCCGGCGACACCTGCCTCGCGTTGTCGAGCGACTGGAGCGCGCCGGAGAGATCTCCGATCGACCTCCGCGCTTCGGCCTCGTCCGCATAGAGCGAGACCTTGCGCTCGGGATCGTCCACGAGCGCTTGCTCGAGCGCGTAGTAGGGAATCGCCTCCGCGACCTGGCCCGACGCCTTGTACGCCTCGCGGATCGCGTAGATGGAGTACTGACTGCCGGGGTCGTAGTCGAGCGCGCGGCGGTAGTTCTCGATCGCCTTCGTGGGGTTCGAGAGCGGCGCGTCGGCCCAGAGGCGGCCGAGCTCCTCGTGGATTCCCGCGACCTGCGCGCGAATGGCCGGGTCACGCTGGGCGAGCGGAGCGAGCGCCTTGGCGCGACGCTCGAGGAGCGCCGCGAGCGCTTTCGTGTCCCCCTTCTCCCGGTAGAGCTCGGCGAGGCGATCGGCGGGCGTCGCCTGCGTCGGGTCCCGGTCGATGGCGATCATCAATGCTCGTGCAGCCCGATGTGCGTCGTTGAGCGACAGCACCCACACGTTCGCCGCTTCGGTCAGCCAGTGGCTCGCCAGGGCGGGATCGGCCGTTGCCGTCCCGACTTTTTCCAGCAACATCGCGTACGCACGCGGGTCCTGTTGCCCGGCGCCGTGCGCCTGCATGATGGCGTCTTGGTCGTGGGGGTTCTGGACAAGCCGCTGTACGAGCGCGTCCATTTCGCGCGGATCCATCCCGCGTGAACGCTAACACGCCCGGATCCCGAGTCGCAACGCAAACCCCCGAGATTTCAGCGTGCGCCACGACGTCGTGCAGGAGCGCGACGCGCGCGACCGCGTGCATGCGTCGAGGGGACGGGCGCGCTCGCGCTCGCCAGAGTATACTTTTCGCGTGGACACAGAATCGCGCCCGCGTCGAGCGGCAGAACGCGCGCTGTCCGGCGCGCGCCTCGCGACGGTGTCGGTGATTTCGGGAGCGCTCGCCACGGCGGCCTCGCTCTCCGCGGTCGCGTACGTCGCCGCGGCAGGCTCGGCGCCGGTCGTGGACACGCGTGCGACGATTCGCCTCGCGAGCCACGGAAAGCCGGCTCGCTCGGAGGCGGAAGGCCCTCATCCCGTGCGCGAGCGGAAGATCGGCGCGATCACCCTGGTGGACGTGGGCGCCGATGTAGTTTCGCTCGACGACGAGCTCGACCGACAGCGCGCGGTCGCTCGGCGGGAGGAGGAACGCTTCGTGCTCTTCCTCGTGGTATCGGACTGCAAAGCGTGCGCGGCGGTGGACGACTCGCTCGAATCCCCGCTCTTGCAGCGCGCCCTCCGGCAGACGCGCATCGTTCGCCTGGACGCCGGGGATTTCCTGGCAGAACTCTCCCGGCTCGGGGTTCCGCTGGATGCCTTCCCGAGCTTCGTGCTCCTCGGGCCGGACGGCCGCGCGACGGACTTCGTGGATGGAAGCGAGTGGCAGAAGGACACCCCACCGGACATCGCACCCGTGTTGAAAAGTTTCGTGGAGGGTACCTACACGGACCGGAAGAGTCCCTGGCGCGGCGGGCTGCACGAGGACGAGACTCCGATCTGACGGATGAAGACAGGCGGCGCAGGTCTCACTAAAATGCGGCCCTTCGCCCCATGACCCGCGCCGCCACCGCCACAGCAGCCGCCACTCGCACCCTCCGACACGTGCTCGACCAGAAGCGCGCGCAGGGGCGGCCCCTCTCCTTGAAGGAGACGGTCGGGATCATCGTGCCCCTCGCGGTCGAGGTAGCCCAGCGTCACGCCCACGGTGAGACGCTCTTCCTCACTCCGGGGTGTCTCGTCCAGGATCTCGACGGCGCCTACCAGATCGCGGACGAGCTCGCGAAGAGCGCCCCGCAGAACCCGCGCGACAAGGCGTGTCTCGCGCCGGAGTGCCGCGGCGGAAAGCCCGGCGACGCGCGGGCGAGCGTGTTCTCCGTCGGGGCGATGCTCTACGAGCTCTGCACGGGCGAGTCGGTCGGCCCCGCGATGCGAAGGCCCGCGGACGTCGTCCCGACGTTGCCGCCGTCCCTCGAGATGATCCTCGCCCGGGCCCTCGTCGTGGACGCGGCGCATCGTCCCGACGACCTGAAGGCGCTCGCGCAGGCGATTCATCACCTCTCCCCGACGGGAAGCATTCCCCCGCCCGCCGCGGACGAATCCCACCTGGACCACGACGAGAACTTCGAGGTGGACGTCTCCATGTCCATGCTGCCGCAGATCCCCCGGGGTGGTCAGTCGCCGTACGACGTGAGCGTGCGGGAGGCCGCCCCCGCGCCGAGCGGCGTGGATCAGGCGACGCACGCGCTCACGGATCTGAAGCAGCGGCTCGAGAGCGACCCGAGGCCCCGGTACGTCGTCATCCGCGACGGGATGGACCACGGGCCGTTCAGCGCCGTCGAGCTACTCCAGCAGATCGCGAGCCACACCTTCACGGAGAAGGACCTCCTCCGGGACACGTTCTCGAACGACGAGCGGCTCCTGACTGCCTGGGAAGAGTTCGCGCCCTTCGCGGAGCACGCGCGGAGACACCGGGACATCGCGGCGGAGAAGGTCGCGATCGAGAAGACCGTCGAGAGCGAGAAGAAGAGCACGCGCGGCAAGGCCCTCGTGGGCATGACGGCCATCGGGGTGCTCCTCGTCGCGGGCGGCGCGTGGTTCCTCGTGAAGGCCGGCACTCGAAAGGACGACGTCGCCGTCCAGTCGGAGACCGTCACGAACGTCGAGGGCGAGGGCAACCTGAACGTCCCGAAGAGCAAGGGCGGCAAGGGCGGCGGCCGCCGCGTGGTCGGCGAGCAGGGCGGCGTCCCGATCCTCGCCGGCGGGATGAGCTGCGAGGCCGCCCAGGCGGCCTACGTGGAGGAGATCAACATCGGCGGCTCGAAGGTTCCCGCGGACATCACGGCGTCGCAGTACGGAGCGCTCCTGAACTCGGGGTCCTACCTGAACGGCTGCGGCCTCCCCTCGAGCACCGCGGTGGACGTGTGCGTCGCCGTCCAGAACGGACGTGCCGTCGGCGTCACCGTGCGCACGAGGCCGTCGAACCCCGGCGCGGCGAGCTGCATCTCCGGGCACCTCCGGGGGATGTCGTTCCCCGCGCATCCGAAGCTCGACGTCACGCGGACGAGCTTCGCGGCGCAGTGACGTGACCCGCCTCGCGGCTCCCGCCCTCGCCTTGCTCGCGATGGGCTGCAGCGTCCGGGTCGCGGGAGATCTCGACGAGAGCGAGGCGAACCGCGTGGTGGCGGCCCTCCAGGAACGGGACATCGCCGCCGAGGAGCTTCCCGTCGCCGGGACGGATCGGTTCACGGTGAACGTCCCCCGCGGCGACGCGGCGCGGGCGGCCACGGCGCTCTCGAGTGACGGCCTCCCCGAGCGAACCGCCCGAGCGTCCGAAACCGGGGGCCTCTCCCCGCTCGTGCCGAGTCTCGCGGCCGAGAACGCGCGGCTCACCGCCCGGGCCGCGGCGGAGCTCGAACGGACGCTCCGGGACGTCCCGGGCGTCACCTCCGCGCGCGTTCACCTCGCCGTGCCTCGCCGGGATCCGCTCTCCGGCGAGGAACCGGCACGCGGCAAGGCATCGGTGCTCCTCCGGAAGCGCGCGGGAGCGCCGGGGCCGTCGACCGACGACGTGCGACGTCTCGTCGCCGGCGCCGTCACCGGAGTGGCGCCGGAGGACGTCGCGGTCGTCTTCGCGGAGGTTCCCCGGAACGCGGCGGCGGACGTCGTGCAACTCGGCCCTTTTTCCACGTCCCGCGAGACGGCGCGGGCCGCGCGGCTCGCCCTCGGCGTCGCTGCCCTCCTGAACGTCTCGCTCGTCGCGGTCGTCGTCGGGCTCTGGCTCCGTGTCCGGCGCCGGCGAGGCGCTCTCCGGCCCGGCGAGCGCCTCGCCGGCGAGGCCCGGTGATCCGCCTCCGTTCGGTCGTGAAGTCCTACGAGCGGCGAGTGCTCTCGTCCCTGGATCTCCACGTCGAGCGCGGGACGCTCTACGGCCTCGTCGGGCCGGGCGCGGCCGGAAAGAGCGTCGTGCTGAAGGTCATCGCCGGGCTGGTCCGGCCCGAGAGCGGGACCGTCGAGGTCGGCGAGACGGACGTCGGGCGCCTGGACGAGCTCGGGCTCGCGGAGCACCGGAAGCACGTCGGCATGGTCTTCCAGAACAACGCGCTCTTCGACTTCATGACCGTCGGGGAGAACGTCGCGTTCCCGCTCCGCCGTCTGGAATCGCTGCCCGAGCCGGAGATCCAGCGGCGCGTCACGGATCGCCTCGCGCGAGTCGGCCTCCCCGGGTTCGAGGCGCGGAGCCCGTCGGGGCTCTCCGGAGGGCAGAAGAAGCGGGTCGCCGTGGCGCGTGCGACGGTCATCTCCGCCCCCGTGGTGCTCTACGACGAACCGGCCGCGGGCCTCGACCCCGTCTCCAGCCAGCGCTTGTTCGACCTCCTGCGGGAGGAGCAACGGAAGGCCGGAAATACCGTCGTCATGGTGTCGAGCGACGTCGACCGGCTCCTCACCGTCACCGACCGAGTCGGCGTGATGCACGAGGGACGCGTCGTCTTCGAGGGCAGCACGGACCTCGCCCGCGAGAGCGACCATCCCGTGGTCCGGCAGTTCCTTCGCGGCGAGCTCGAGGGCCCGCTGTAGGCGCCGCGCCGCGATCGAGGCGCCGAACTCGGCTCGGGGCCCCCTTCGCGAGTACGATTCGGGACGATGAGCGGCCTCCTCCCGTCCCTCGGCCGGGCCGTCCTCGACATCGTCGGGGTCGTCGGCGCCATCGGCGTGCTCTTCGGGCGGATCTTGTCGCGGCTCGTCCGGCTCGACCTCGACGGTCGTCAGACGCTCGCGAGCCTGTACCGGATGGGCGTGAAGTCCCTGCCCATCGTCATCGTCACCGCGCTCTTCACGGGCGGGATCATGGTCGTGCAGGCGGCCCCCACCGTCGAGCGCTACGGCGTGCAGTCGCTCCTCGGCTGGGGAGCGGGCTTCGGGACGCTCCGCGAGGTCGGCCCGCTCCTCACGGCGCTCATGATCTCGGGCCGCGTGGGCGCGAACAACACCGCCGAGCTCGGGACGATGGTCGTCACGGAGCAGTTCGACGGGCTCCGGGCGCTCGCGATCGACCCGCTCAGCTTCCTCATCGTCCCTCGGTTCATCGGGATCGTGACGACGCTCTTCCTCTCCACCGTGTTCGCGGACGTGCTCGCGCTGTTCGGCGCGGCGTTCGCGGGCTGGCCGCTCCTCGGAGTGGAGCCCGGGGTCTTCTTCGACGGCGTCACCGGCGGGCTCCTCGGCGTGCCGGACGTCGTGCACGGCCTCGTGAAGTCCGTCGCGTTCGGGATCGGCATGGCCCTCGCGAGCTCGCACTTCGGAATCGCCACGTCGGGGGGCGCGCCGGGGGTCGGCCGCGCCGTGAACGCCACCGTGGTGACCACGGCCTCGTTCATCTTCGTCCTCGACTACCTCGTCTCCTTCGCGATCCGATGAGCGACGACCTCGAACGCCCGAGCCGCGACGCGTCCCTCGACGAGATGCTCGGGCTGTCTCCCGGAGGCGCGGACGACGGACCTTCCTGGTTCCTGGCATTCACCTCGGAGCTCCGGGAGACGTGGAGCGTCGTCACCCGCACGCTCCATTTCGTGATCCGCGGGTCGCCGCAGCCCGGGGCCGTCGCGACGCAGCTCTACGAGATCGGCAACCGGAGCATGGCGTTCCTCTGCGTCTCGATGGGCTTCATCGGGATGATCTTCGTGTACCAGGCAGGCATCCAGATGAAGCGCATCATCCCCGAGGTCTCGCAGCTCGGCTCCACGTACCTGGAGCTCCTGGTCCGCGACCTCGCCGCGTCGATCTGCGCCCTCATGCTCGCGACGCGCGTCGGCGCGGGGATCGCCGCCGAGATCGGCTCCATGGTCGTCACGGAGCAGGTCGACGCGCTCCGCATGTGCGCGGCGGACCCCATCGACTACCTCGTGCGCCCGCGCTTCATCGCGAGCGTGATCATGACGACGGTGCTGACGGTGGTCGCCGGATGCGTCGCGTTCGGCACCGGCATGTGGACCGCGTCCGCCTTCTTTTCGATCAACCCGCGCACGTTCGCCGACGCGAGCCTGGTCGACGGCGCGGACGTCGCCGTCGGGCTCGCGAAGTGTCTCGCCTACGGCGCGGCGATCCCGCTCATCAGCGCGCGCGCCGGGCTCGCCGCGCGCGGGGGCTCGGAGGGCGTGGGCTCGGCGACCACTCGAGCCGTGGTGAACTCGTCGCTCGCCGTCATCGTGCTGAACTTCGCGATCAGCACGCTCGGCTACTTCTTGCTCGGCTGAGTGATCGTGCTCTTCAAGATGCCGCTCCCGGCGGGCGCCTGGGAGCACCACGAGTAGCAGCAGTGGGCCTGACCCTTCGCGCGATGGGCACTGGAGAGCGCGGCGTCGAACGGAGCGGATTCCGGCGCCGAAAAGACGGCTCCGGCAGGAGGGACGATCGCGACCGGGCATCGGTCGAAGGGAGGCCCGACCGAGATCCGCGACCCCGCTTCGGGCTCGTCCATGCAGAACTCCTCGCGGAACGCCTTGGGCGTCGCACACGACTCTCGAATGGACGGCGCGCCCGGATCGGCGAGACGCACGGCGCTGCACCAGCTGTAGCAGCAGGAGTGTCCGGGCGGCGCCCGTTTCCGCGTGTACTCCGTGTAGCTCGTGTCGAAGAGACCGACCTCGGGCGGGGGGTAGTAGACGCTCTCCGGCGAATCGATGACCGCGGGGCAGGACTGGTACGGGGCCGGAGCCGGGTTCGACGTCGTGTACGGGAGGAGATCCTCGCAGAAATACTCCCGGGTCTCGTCCACCCGACACACGTTGAGGTGGGGAGCGGCGGCTTCGACGCGCCGAGGCGGAGGCGCGCTGCCGCAGCCGGTGGACACCGCGGCGACGAGGGAGATCGTGCGGGCGCCGCGAATCAGGGAGCGACCAGGAGAACGCAAACGATCGACTCCTCGGGCTCCGGCTGCTGCTAACGCGCGCCGGCCGGATTCATTCCCATGAGGTAGGATGAATTCGGCGAGCGGTGGTTCACTGCGGCCGAGAGAATCGGTGATCTCCTTCCGGAACGTCAAGAAGTCCTTCGGCCAGAAGACGGTTCTCGCCGGCGTGACGCTCGACGTCCAGGAGGGGGAGGTCTTCTTCGTCATCGGGGCGTCGGGCGTCGGCAAGAGCGTGCTCATCAAGCACCTCGTCGGTTTGATCCGCCCGGACGCCGGCGAGATCTTCCTCGACGGAGAGGAGGTGTCGCGCCTGTCGGAGGCCGACTTCTATCCGGTCAGGAAGAAGTGCGCGATGGTCTTCCAGCACTCGACGCTCTTCGACAGCATGACGTGCGAGGAGAACGTCGCGCTGCCTCTCCGTAAACATCTGCGCCTTCCGGACCGCCAAGCCGTCTCCGAAGCCCGGAAGCTCCTCGCGCGCGTGGGGATGGACGCCTTCGGCGCGTCCCTGCCCTCCGCGCTGGGCGACGGCATGCGGAAGCGCGTCGCGATCGCGCGCGCGCTGACGCTGTCCCCTCGGTACGTCCTCTTCGACGAACCGACGACGAGCCTCGACCCCGTGAGCGCCCGGCGCGTGGACCGGCTCATCCGCTCGCTGAAGGACGGCTCCTCCGTCACGAGCATCGTCGTGTCGCACGATCTGACGTCGATCTTCGGGATCGCCGACCGGATCGCGATGCTCTATCACGGCGAGGTCCGTGCGCTCGGAACGCCGGAGGACTTCCGGAACTCCACGGACCCGGTCGTCCGCCAGTTCGTGGAGGGCCGCGCCACCGGGCCCATGGATTGAGCCGCAGAAAATCCCGCTTTCGACCCTCCCGCCGTTCGGGGTTATGTTCCCGAGTCCGGCAATGAGCCAGCGAAGCATGGAAGTCAAAGTGGGCGTCCTCATACTGGTCGCCCTCGGACTCCTCGCCGGCTTCGTGGTGGTGATGGGCGGGCTCTCGTTCCAGAAGGGCTACACGGTCATCGTCGATTTCGACAACCCGGGCGGTCTGAAGACGGGAGCGCCGGTGAGGATCGCCGGCGTGAAGGTCGGGCGCGTGAACTCCATGGAGTTTCGCGGCGGCAAGCTCGACGACAAGGGGGCCGATCGTGCCGCGCTCATCCGCGTCGTCGCGTCCATAGAGAGCCAGTTCCGCGAAGCCATCCACGAGGACGCGCGCTGGTTCGTCACGACCCAGGGCGTCCTCGGCGAGTTCTACCTCGCGATCGATCCGGGAACGCCGGAGAAGCCGCCGCTCAAGGACGGCGCGATCGTCCGCGGCATCAGCCCGCCGCGGCTCGATCTGCTGCTCAGCGAGGCGTACGAGATCCTCCACCGCGCGTACACCGGCATCACCGACAACGAAACCGAGATCCGCGAGACCTTCGACGGCCTCCACCAGACGCTCCGTGGGACGGGCACGTTCTTCGAGAAGAACGGGGACAAGATGGACAAGATGGTCACGGACCTGTCCGCGCTCAGCGCCGACGCGCACGACACGCTCCTCGCCGCGCGCGCGAAGTACGTCGACAGCCCCGAGATCACGCGGATCCTCCACGACGTGGAGGGCATCACGAGCACGCTCGCGGTGAATCTCCCGCCGCTCCTCTCGGACGGCAGGAAGGCCGCCGGGAGCGCGAACAAGCTCCTCGACGCGGTCGCGTCCGACGAGCAGCTCGCGCGCTACCGGACGATGACCGAGAACGCGGACGCCGCCGTGGCCCACGCGAAGAACGCCGCCAAGGGAGCCGACGACCTCGTCACGCACGTGAAGCAGGGCAAAGGGACCGTCGGCGCCGTCGTCATGGACGAGGCGCTCTACGACGACATCCAGGAGCTCCTCCGGGACCTGAAGCACAACCCGTGGAAGCTCTTCTGGCGCGAGTGACGGACGGGGAGCTCAGCCGCCGTCCGTCGTGCCGACCGAGCCGCCCGCCCCGAGGTCCCCGCCCGTCGAGCTTCCGCCGCTTCCGGTAGCGCCGCCGTCGCTCGGGGTCCCGCCGTTGCCGACGGCTCCGCCGCTCTCGACCGCGCCGCCATTGCCGACGGCTCCGCCGCTCTCGACCGCGCCGCCCGTCCCGGCGCCGCCATTGCCGGCGCCCCCGGTCCCGGCACCACCGGCGGACGAGCCGCCGGCGGCCGGGCCGCCGTCACCGGGGTTCGCGCCGCCGGCGGCCACGGCAGCGTCCCCCACGGCGGCCGCTCCCGAGTCGGTCATCGCGCCCATCGGGGATTGTCCGACGATCTGGCTGAGATCGCGGGTGCAGTGGAACTTCACGCACACGAGGCCTTCCTGACAGTCGGCCACCCGATAGCACTCGGCGCCAGCACCGCCGGCAGACTCCTGCGTGCCGCAGCCGCCCCAGAGGACGGCGAGCAGGGCCGGCAAGCCCACCCGGAGAGCACGCATCGCCACCACTATGCGCCACGCTACCGCGCCTCCCCTCCGCGTCAAGCCGCGGGTGCGGACGGCCGGTCCGACCGGTTCAGGCGAGCGTCAGGAGGACGTCGCCCTCTTCGACCGCCTGCCCCTCCGCCACGACGATCGTCGCGACCGTTCCGCCGGCGGGCGATTCCACCGGCATCTCCATCTTCATGGACTCGAGGATGACGACGGCCTGCTCCTCCTGGACCGGATCGCCAACCTTGACCTGTATCTTCCAAACCGTGCCGGTGATGTGCGCGGTGACGTCGACGGGCATGCGAGGCACTCTACACCGCGCGCCGAGACCGCCGAAAGACCTCGCCTCGAGCATCGGCCGGTCGAGCGCCGGCTCGGCTCCGGGCGTCGCCCCGTCCCCGAAGCCCGCGGGAAAGGTGGGTACGGCCCTCCGTTCGGCGGGGCCTCGGGCGCGAAACCATTTGGTGCCCCTCTCGCCCCTGGGCTCTCGCTCGCACTTTTAGTAGAGTCGAAATGGACGTCGGTGGTCCCCCGCCGATCGGTCGCCGAGACCCAAGGCGACCGGCAGTCTCTCGTTTCCAAAGTCAGAGGAGTCAAGCTCACGCATGGCCGATCAGAAGGAAAGCTCGGTTCTCTTCTCCCTCAAGGAGCTGATGAACCTCGAGGAAGACCGAATCCGCGAGGAGGAATCCGAGAAGAACCGCCGGGCCAAGGCCGAGCAGGAGGCGCGGGACGCGGCCGAGCGTCGCGCCCGCGAGGCCGAAGAGGCGCGCCTGCGTGAGGAAGAAGAGCGTCGCCGCCAGGAAGAGCTCCGCAAGCGCGAGGAGCAGACGCGCCTCGAAGCCATCCGCCACGGCGAGGTCGAGAAGGCCAAGGCCGAAGCCGAGCACCGCGCGCGCATGGAAGCGCTCGCCGCCCAGCAGGCGCACGAGGCCCAGCTCGCGACCATCAACCAGGATCAGCACAAGAAGAAGCTCCAGATCACGATCGGCGTGGTCGCGTTCGTGCTCATCGCCGCGGTCGTCGGCGGTGGCGTCGCGTTCAAGAAGCGCAGCGACGAGTCGGCCGCGGAGAAGGCGGCTCTCGAAGCCCGCGCCCGCGCCGCCGAAGAGGAAAAGACGCGCCTGGAGGCGAGCGTGAAGGCCTCGCAGGAGAAGGAGTCCGAGCTCCGTTCCGCGTTGAACAACGCGAAGGACGAGGCCGACCGCGCCCGGATCCAGTCCGAGCTCACCAAGCAGCAGGAGGCGACGGCGGCGGCTCGGCGGGCCGTCTCGTCGGGTGGCGGCTCCGCGCCGTCCGGCGGTGGCTCGAAGCCCAAGCCGGCGTGCAACTGCACGCCCGGCGATCCGCTCTGCTCGTGTCTGTGAGCGGCCGGGCGCACCTCGCCTTCCCCCTCGACTACCCCGACCTCGCCTCGGCCCGCGCCGGGGCGGAGCTCGTGGTGGGCTCCGCGGGCGTGCTGAAGGTCGGTCTCGAGCTCTTCGTCAAGGAAGGCCCCCGTGCGGTGAAGCTCGGGGAGGAGCTCGGCGCGAGCGTCTTCCTCGACCTCAAGCTCCACGACATCCCGGCGACGGTGGACGCCGCCGTCGCGTCGGCGAGCGCACTCGGAGCCCGCTACCTCACCATCCACGCGGGGGGCGGCCCGGGCATGGTGGAGGCAGCCGTGAAGCGCGCCGCCCGCGAGGCCACGGGGCTCGTCATCCTCGCCGTGACCGTGCTCACGTCCCTCGACGCGGCGGACCTCGAAGCGGTGGGCGTGGGCCGCGCACCGGGCGCACAGGCCGTCGCCCTCGCGAAGATGGCGCACTCCGCCGGAGCGCGCGGGTTCGTCTGTTCGCCGTCCGAGATCGTGGCCCTCCGCGGCGCGCTCGGCCCGGACGTCGCCCTCGTCACGCCGGGCATTCGACCGGCGGGCGCCGCCCTCGGCGACCAGAAGCGCACCGGGACCCCGCGGCAAGCGATCCTCGACGGCGCGAGCCTGCTCGTCGTCGGTCGTCCCATCCGGGAAGCGCCGGATCCGCGGGCGGCCGCCGCGAGCGTCGCGGCAGAGATCGAAGCGGCGCTCGCCGAGCGCTCATGAGCCGCCCGGGAAAGCCGCCCTATCGCGGCCCGAAGCGACCGCCTCGCGAGGACGTCCCCTCGCCTCACGAACACGCCCCGCGGCTCGTCACGGGTATGCAACCGGTTCGAGAAGCGATCCGCGCGCACGGAAGCGCCCTCGGAAGCGTGATCGTCGAGAGGGCCACGGGCGAAGCCGCGGGCCGTCTCGACGCCCTAGCCCGCTTCGCGGAAGCACAGGGCGTGTCCCAGGTCGAGCGGGCGCCGCGGAGCACCCTCGATCGACTGGCCGCTGGCGCGCTCCACCAGGGAGCCGTCGCGTGGGCGCCGGCGCTCCGCATCCACGAGTCCGCCGAGGTCCTCGCAGGCGAGTCCTTCCTGATCCTCGCCCTGGACGGCGTTCAGGACCCTCAGAACTTCGGTGCCGCGATCCGGAGCGCCGTCGCGCTCGGGGCGACCGCCATCGTGTGGGCCGAGCACTCCTCTGCCCCGCTCACCCCCGCGACCTTCCGCGCGTCGGCCGGAGCCATCGAGCACGCGACACTCTGCCGCGTCCCCTCACTGGTTCGGTTCCTCGACGACGCCCTCGGCCAGGGCGCCCGGGTGATCGGACTCGCGGCCGACGGAACCGTCGCTCTCCACCGGGAGGACCTCCGCGGGTCGACGGTGCTCGTCGTCGGGAGCGAGCACGAGGGGCTCGCCCGCGCGGTCCGGAAACGCTGCACGTCGGTTGCCCGGCTCACGCTCCGGGGTCCGGTCGAATCCTTGAACGCCTCGGTCGCGGCAGCCATCGCCGTCCATCTCGCCCAGATTCAGCGAGAAAATTCAGGCAGTTGAGCGCCATCATTCGCGCGATCCGGTAGGGCTTGACAGAGCACTGAACACATGGATCGCCCTCCGTCCCCGCAGTTCCATTCAATGGAAACGTCGTTCCGGGATCGGATGCCTCCGATTGGCGTTTTGTTCCGCGGAGTTCCGATCGAAGTCGCAGGGCGGACCTCGGCGGCAGGGCGGGCCTTCAAGTGGACCGCGCCGGACTCGAACTTCGACGCGTAACCCGCCGAATCATCGTCTCTATCGCGAAGTCGACCTCCGCTGCCGTCGTCGCGTCTCCGAGACTCGCGCGAACCGTCTGGAGCGCGCGTTGCCTGCCGAGCATCGCGGTGATCACCGGGGAGGCTTCCTGCGTCCCGGCGCTGCAGGCGCTCCCGCTCGAGACCCGCACCCCGGCGAGGTCGAAGGCAGCGACGAGCTCGTCGCCGGGGCAGCCCTCGAACGACAGGCTCGTGACGTGGGGGAGCCGCGGCTCGCCTGCGCCGTTGACCTCGGCGAGCCCGGCGAGCCGGGCCTCGATTCGGTCGCGGAGAGGCTCGAGCGCCGCGTACCGCGAAGGACCGCCGTGGGTGGCGCGCCGGACCGCGACGGCGAGCCCCGAGGCGGCGACCGGATCCACGGTCCCCGGTCGCACCCCGCGCTCCTGAGCACCACCGACGAGGACCGGACGGGGCAATCCCGGGGTCCGGAGGACGAGCGCACCGATCCCCTTGGGCCCGCGGAGCTTGTGTCCGGCGAGGCTCGCGGAGTCGCCCGCGGCGAACGCTTCCAGGGGGATCTTTCCGACGGCCTGGACGGCGTCGACGTGAAGCCGTCCGCCGCGTTCGCGCACGAGCTCTCCGACCTCCCGGACCGGCTGGAGCACGCCGGTCTCGTGATTGGCCGCCATCAGCGCGACGACGAAGCCCTTCGGTAAGCCGAAGATCGCCGCTTCGACGTCCTCGACGCGGAGCCGTCCACCGGGCGGCACCGGAACGAACCGGACCGTACGGCCCGCGTCCGAGAGCCGCTCGGCGACGCGGACGACCGACGGATGCTCGAGCCGGCTCGTGACGAGCGCCTCGGCGTGGGAGAGGGCCAGGTTGTTCGCCTCCGTCGCGCCCGACGTCAGGAAGACGTCCCGGGCGTCGACGCCGAGGAGCGCCGCGACGGCCTCGCGCGCGTCCTCGACGACGGCTCGCGCCGCTCTTCCCTCGGCGTGAACGCTCGCGGGGTTCCCCCACGTCGTCCGCGCGGCGTGCGCCATGCGGTCGATCACTTCCGGAAGTGGCGGCGCGGTCGCGTTCCAGTCGAGGTAAGCGGAGGTGACGGGCCCGCGCGGGGGTGCGTCGCCGTCGCTCAAGTCGTCGCCTGAGCCGTGACGTTCGGCGCCTGCTCCGCCACCGTGAGATAGAAGGCCGCGCCGGTGAAGCGCGCGCCCTCGATCTCCTCTTCCGCAGGAGAGACGACCCGCACGTCCCCGCCGTGCCCCTTCGCCACGCCGCGAACGATGGCGAGCCCGACTCCGGCGCCGCCGTGGAGCCGGGTCTCCGAACCGTCGGCCTGATAGAAGGGCTCGAAGAGCCTCGGGGCGGCTTCGCGGGGAACGCCGGGACCGCTGTCCGCGATGCAGACCTCGAAGCGGGCGCCGGGGAGCGCGCGGACCCGGACGCCCACGGTGCCGCCCTCCGGCGTGAACTTGCCGGCGTTGTCGAGCATCTCGCTCACGGCGCGGGCGAGTCGCGCCGAGTCCCCATTTCCGGGGAGGGCGTCCGGGATCTCCACGCGAACGGCCTGGCGGCGCTCGACGAAGCCGCCCTGGGCCCGCCGGAGCTCCCTCCGCACGGTCTCGGCGAGATCGTAGGGGCGCAGCATGAACCGCATCCGGCCCGTCTCGAGAGCGGTCACGTCGAGGAGGTTGTCGATGAGACCGCGGAGGCGCTGGGCGCACTCGTCCACCGAGCGGAGGGCCTTCTTCTGTCCCGCGGTGAGCTCGCCGAGCTCCCCGTCGGAGAGCATCCGGACGTACCCGATGATCGGCGTCATCGGCGTCGAGAGCTCGTGGGAGATGTTCCGGTAGAACTCCCGCCTGGCGTGGTCGAGCTCCCGGAGGCGCGCGTTCGCCTCGCTGAGCTCGGCGATCTTCTCCTCCAGGTGCGAGACGATGCGCTGGCTCTGAGCGCGGAGATGCTCGTCCGTCGCGCGGCCCGACACGGGCTCGCGATGCCCGCCGAGGAACCCCTGGATCGTCGCCGCGAACGTCCGGGCGTCGATGGGCTTCTGGAGGAAGCCGTCGCACCCGACGGCGAGGCTCGTGTCGCGATTCCCCTCGGCGGTGATCGCGACGATGGGCACGCTGCGGAGCGACGCCTCTGCCCGGAGGCGGAGCGTCACCTCGTAGCCGTCGAGGCCCGGGATCGCGATGTCCACGAGCACGAGGTCCGGCTTCAGCTCGCAGGCCTTCCGGATCCCCTCGAGACCGTCGACGGCGTCGACCACCTGGAGCCCCGCATTCTGGAGGAGTTTCCGGACGAGCAGGCGGTTCGCGGGGTCGTCCTCGATGTGGAGGATGGTCGGCACGCGGCGAAATGATTCCTTCTACGTGGCCCCCGGGCAAGTCCCTCGAAACTCCTTGCCACGCGGGTCACGGGCGCCGTACCTCTAGGCGCGCAAAAATGACGACTGGTCGCGCTTGTCTCGCCACGCTCCCCCTCCTCCTCGGACTCGGCTGCGCCGCCCTCACGGAGCCTCCGGAGGCCTCCAGCGCTCCGGTGCCGCACCCGGAGCAGCCGGCGGCGCCCGCAACGGCCGCTCCCGCGCCGACGCCCCCTCCGGCCCCGACGCCCCCGCCCACCCCGGCTCCGGCGGAGGGCACCGTCGGCGCCGCGCACATCCTCGTCGCATACTCGGGGTCGATGCGCGCTGCGGCGACCATCACGCGCTCGAAGGAAGAGGCGAGGAAGCGCGCCGAGGGCATCGCCGCGCGAGCGAAGAAGGGCGAGGACTTCGGGAAGCTCGCCGACGAAGCGTCCGACGACCCGTCCGCGAGGATGAACCACGGCGACCTCGGCAACTTCACCCGGGAGCAGATGGTGAAGCCCTTCTCGGACGCAGCTTTTGCGCTGAAGCCGGGAGAGGTGAGCGGCCTGGTCGAGACGCCGTTCGGCTTCCACGTCATCAAGCGGACGCGCTGAAGCGCTCCCCTGCCGGAGGTTTTCGGTGAGCGACGCGGCGGCCCCTCCCGTGAAGGACGGCGATCCGGCCTCGGCCGAGGCCGCGCCGAGCGAGAAGGCCGTCCCTTCGGCGAGCGCCACCGTCGCGGAGCGCCCGGCCTACGCGCTCGCGGTGCTCTCCGGCTTTCTCTACTTCCTCGCGTTCCCGGGCATCGACCTCTGGCCCCTCTCCTTCGTCGCCCTGACGCCCCTCATCGTCGCGATGCGGGGCCAGACGGCGAAACGCGCCGCGGGTCTCGGCTGGGCCGCGGGCTTCACCATGACGATGTGCGGCTTCTACTGGCTGCTCGACATGCTGAAGACCTTCAGCGGCTTCCCGACGCCGGTCTGTCTCCTCTTCATGTGCATCCTCTGCGGCTACCAGGGTGGCCGCATTGCGCTCATGGGCTGGCTCCACGGACGCGGCGCCGAGCGCGGGTGGCCTCCAGGGCTCGCATTTTCGCTCGCGTTCGTCGCGAGCGAGCTCACCTTCCCGCTGCTCTTCCCCTGGTATTTCGGGGCCACGGTCCACCAGGTCCCGGCGCTCACGCAGGTCGCCGAGCTCGGCAATCCCATCGTCGTCGGCCTGACGCTGGTCGCCGCGAACTTCGCGTTCGCCGAGCTCTGGTACGCGAAGAGCGACGAGAAGCGCGTCCCCGTGAAGAAGGTCGCCGCGCTCCTCGCCGTGCCCGCGCTGTCCGCCGTATACGGAGCGATCCGCATCCCGCAGGTGGACGCGGCCGTCCGGGCCGCGGAGAAGGGCCACGTGGGCGTCGTGCAGGCGAACATGAGCCTGATGGGCAAGCGCCACGACCGCATCGAGGGGCTTCGCCGGCACCTTCGCCTCACGAACGAGCTCAAGGCGCAGGGCCCGCTCGATCTCGTCGTGTGGAGCGAGACGTCCGTCGCCGGCGCCGTCCACGAAGATCTCGCGGCCGCCGAGTACCCGAAGAAGTTCACGGCCGCGCTCGGCGTTCCCGCGGTCTTCGGCGCGGTCCTCTACAAGGAAGTCTCCGACGCCCGCGAGTTCGCGCTCTACAACTCCGCGCTGCTCTCGGACGCCCAGGGCAAGATCGTCGGCCGCTTCGACAAGACGTATCTCCTGGCCTTCGGCGAGTACCTCCCCCTCGGGGAGACGTTTCCGATCCTCTACGACTGGTCGCCGAACACGGGGAAGTTCACTCCGGGGAAGCGGCTCGCGTCGCTCCCGCTCGGGGACAAGAAGCTCACCGTCCACATCTGCTACGAGGACGTCATCCCGTCCTTCGTGAACCGGATGATGCGGTTCGATTCCGGGAACCTGCTCGTGAACATCACGAACGACGCCTGGTTCGGAGACTCGACGGAGCCGTGGATCCACTTCGCGCTCTCGAAGTTCCGCGCCATCGAGCAGCGGCGGTTCCTCGTCCGTTCCACGAACAGCGGCGTGAGCGGCATCGTCGACCCCGTGGGCCGCGTCGTCGCGCACACCGGCACGTTCCGCGAAGACTCGGCGCGCGCCGAGATCGCGTGGATGAGTGGGAGAACCCCGTACAACCTCTGGGGGGACACGCCCTGGTGGCTCTGTACCCTGGGCTCCGTCATCCTCGCGTTCCGGCGAAGGAAATCGGCCTGAGGGCCCGCTCCCGGGCGCGAGGAACGCCGCCCGCGTGAATGCGGATTGTCCGCGCTCCGTCCATGTCCCGGTGCCTCGGAGATCCGCCGAGGCGAAGGTGGCGTGCGCGGCGCAGCGCGGCACCTGTCGAATTGACCGGCTTGGCGCCCTGTGGCAAAACCCATTTCTTCTTTTCAGCGCCTCTCGCAGTTCGGGGGGCTCGTGAAGGCAAACTGGAGGAAATTCAATGGCTTGGCGTAATCTGTTCGTGGTCGGTCTGGTGGGTGCGACGGTGGCGGTGGGTTGTACGGTCAACACGACCAACAACGGCGTCAGCCCCCTTTCCGATGGCGGCGAGACGGGCGGTTCCGCCAATACGGGCGGCTCCAGCGGTGCGGGCACGGGCGGCGCGTCCGGCGGCGGCGGTGCGGCCACGGGCGGCGCGAGCGGTGGCGGCGGTGCGGCCACGGGCGGCGCGAGCACGGGCGGTGAGGGCGGCGGCGGCAACGTGTGCGAGGTCGCCGATGGCGGTGACGGCGAGTGCTCCACCTGCATCAAGCACACCTGCTGCAGCTACTACAGCGCGTGCGTTGCAGCGGCCCCGTGCGGCGCCACGGCGACGGACGACGGCGAGTTCATCAAGTTCCTCACCTGCATGCAGGGCCAGTTCGCGGACGCCGGGTCGGTGAACGCGGAAGTCTGCTCGGGCCAGGCCGCAGCGGACGGCATCACGCTCGACTTCGCCACGCAGGACCTCATCAACTGCATCCGCGGCTTCGACGCGGGCACGCAGCCCTGCTCCGACAAGTGCTTCGGCACGGCGTTCTGATCGAGCCGATCCGAACGAGCGCGAATCCCGGCCGGAAACGGCCGGGATTCGTGTTTTGTGCACCGCTCTCCAGCTCGCGGAGATCCGAGGGCTCGATGCGTCGTGACGCCTCGCCGATTCGAGCGCCGGACTAGCCACCCCCGACGGCGAGGTTCGCGATCTCGCGGCCGTCCGCGGAAAAGGCCACCAGACGATCTTGGCGCCGGTACACCGCGACGCAGGTGTTCGCGATGGCCTCGCCCGAGACGCACACCTCGCCGTCCTCGTGTACCTCGAACGTCCCGGACAGCGCCGAGTCCCCGGACTCCGCCGTGAGGCGCGTTCCGGGGCCGAACCTCAGCGCGACGGGGAGGTCTCCCATCACGGTTCCGAGGAGCGTCCGCCCCTCGAGCAGGCCCTTCACGGCCTCCGCTTCCAACGGGGTCGCGGAGAGACCGCGTTCGAGCAGCACGTACCGATCCCGCGATCCCGCGAGGCCGTAGCCGTTCGCCGTCCACCACCGGATGTCCGCGACGTACCCCACCTGGGTGACCGCGAAGCGCGGCTTCCGCGGGCCGGTGAGCGCACGGTCGTGCTCGAGCTGCCACTCGGGTCGGTAGCTAGCGAGCCGAGCGTCTTGCAGCGGCGATTCCATCATGAAGCGCGACGGCGAGCGGAGCCCGGTGAGCACGTACACGGTGGTGTCGAACCCGCGGACGTGGAGCCCATCGCGCGGCGCGGGGTGACGGGCCAGGATCAGGTCGGCGAGCGCGGTCTGCGCGGCGTAGCCGTATTCGAAGGGGCCGGCGAAGGCGAGGTCGTACTGCTTCTCGGAGAGGAGCCCGCGAGCCCTGCCGAGCCAGGTGTGGAGCGCGAACGTGCGGAAGTTCATCGCCGGGCTGCCCGTCCATTCGGGCGCCGTGAAGAACTGCCCGGCGACGACGCCGAGCAACGCCGTGGCGGAGGCCGCGGGCGCGCGGGAGAACGCTTCGCGGAGACCGTGCGCCCCGGCGAGGACGAGGACCGGCCCGAGAACGGCCGAGTGGTAGCTGAACCAGCGGCGCTGCACGACGATGGTGAGGATGGTCGCCGCGAGGACGGCCAGGGCGGCGAGGGAGCGCCGGGGTTTCGCGGCGACGCCGAAGGCGATCGGGACGGCGAACGCCCCGAGCCAGGAGCCCGTGCGCGCGAGCATGAACTCGGGCCCGGTCCAGTGGACCCAGTCCCGGTCGAGCGGCGCCCCGGCGTAGTGCGGGAGGTAAAAGAACCATTCCGAAAGAAACCGCGTCGCTCGAGCGAGGGCGAACCACAGAACGACCGCGGCCACGGGTGCGGCCGCACCGAGCGTGAACACGAGCGCGCGCTCGGCGCGGAAAGCGAGCCGCGGGCGGAGGACGAGCGCTTGCGTCGCGAGGAGGACGAGCGCGGGCAGCGCGGCCGTCACCTTGAACAGACAGGCGAGCCCGGCAAGGAGTCCGCCGAGCGCGGCGCTCCGCCGCTCGCCCGGCCCGACGAGCGCCACGGCCGCGAGCGCGACACACGCGCCTTCCCAGAGCTCCGCCTGGGCCGTGTCCCAGAATCCGAACGAGAACACGTAGAACGCCGTGCAGAGGAGCGCGCACGCGCCGCGCAGCCCGGGGGCCGGCTCGCGTGCGCGCGCCGCACTGCCCACCGCCCAGCCCGTCCCGAGCAAGAGCCACGCCTCGAACACGCGGATCGCCCACTGGTGGTCACCCAGGACGAACTGGGAGAACCCATAAATAATGAATATCCCTGGAGATTTAACGTCAAATGCGTCCCGATAAGGGAGCTCTCCGTGGCGCAGCCCGGCGCCGACGTAGTGGTAGAGCGCCTGATCGATCCCGTACCGGTAGTCGAGCGTCGGAACGACGATGACCGCGGCGATCGCGAGCAGCCCCGCGTCCAGAGCCTGTTCGCGCGACCACCCGCGGAGCCCCCCGCCGGCCCTCACATCCCGTAGGCCTTCTTGAACCGCTTCGCGTCGGCGAACATGTCGACGTTCGCGAACACGTAGTGCGCGTCGTCGTTCTTCGCTTCGTGGGCGATCTCGGCGAGGCGTTCGATGGCCGGGTCCTCGTAGCGGGACTTGTGCCCGGCGGGGCCCGGGAGCCGGTAGTAAGCGATCTTCCGCTTGGACGGCCCGTGCTGAAGCGGGTCCCTCGCCGCGAGCGTGTCCGTCTCTTCGGCGAGGGCGTCGGCGTCGTCGGCGTCCCAGCCGAGGCCGGGCTCGAACACGACCACACTGAACTTCGCCTTGGCGAGCTTCAGGAAATCCCGAAGCGCGGCCTTGTTCGGGCGCGTCGGGCCGAAATCCGGGTTCGCGACGAACACGGCCGTCTGGGCGTCGAGCTCCGCGGCCGTCTCCACGAGGCCGGCGAGCGCCGTCTCCACGACCTTCCCCGGCCGGAACCCCTCCTGGGCGACTTCCCGCGGACCGAGGACGGCGAAGCGGAAGTCGGCGGGGGCTTCCCGGCGCCACCGGCGGATGGTCCCCGGCCCCGGCACCGCCCGGTGCGTCTCCTGGATCTCGACGAAGCCGTATTCCTTGAAATAGCGCGTGGCCGGGACGGCGAAGCCGGCGCAGCCAACGGTCAGCATCGCGGCGCACCGTAACACACGTCGCCCGCTCGCGTTACAACGCCGAGACGCCGAGCTCGGAGACGCCGTTCACAGCGGGGAAACCGCTGGCTCCGCGATGCCCACGACGCGCCTCGCGACGGCCTCTCCCGCGGCGCGCCCGGCTGCCGTGAGGGCATCGTCGGTGTGTGCTCCCGCGAGAGCGACGTCGGCCGTCTCCGCGATCGTCTCGACCCGGCGAACGTCGCCGGAGTCGCGCGTCGGCGGGGCACCGTCTCGCTCGAGGACCCATCCGCGCACGACGACGCCGACTGCCGTGCTCCGGGCGAGGGGAAGCGAGCCGCGCGCCGTCTCGACGGCGGCGATCCCGGCCGCCATCTCGTCCACGCGCACCAGCTCCACCACGAGCCTCGGATACCCCGTGCCGGACGCGAGGACGCCCGTCTTCGCGAGCTCGGCGCGCGCACCGGCGAGCGCCGCCTGGAGCGCTTCGGGATAGGGCGCGTGGAGCGCCGCGCCGCTCACCGTGAGGCGATAGGCGGGCGCATCCCCTCCGTACGCGGCGTGATACCCGCAGCCGCTCGTGGCGAGCATCAGGATCGCGAACAGGCCGAGTTTCACGGGAAACAACACGATCTCCACATCGGAGCGAACGTATCCTGACGCACGTTCCGGGGCGCGGCCGTTCAGCCGACGATCACGTTCAGGATGCGGCCCGGGACGTAGACGATCTTCTTCACGTTCTTGCCTGCGACGAAACCCTGAACGGATTTGTCCGCCAGCGCCGCGGCGCTCGCGTCCGCCTCCGACGCTTCACGGGCGAGCAGGATCTTTCCCCTCACCTTCCCGTTCACCTGAACGGGGATCTCGAGCACGTCGTCCAGGCACTCGGCAGGGTCGAACGAGGGCCAGGCATGGTTCGCGAGGCTCTCGGCGTGGCCGAGCACGCGCTGCCACAGATCTTCCGCGAGGTGTGGGGCGAACGGGGAGAGGATCAGAACGAGTTTTTCCGCCGCTTCGCGCGGCACCTCGGACAGCGTCGCGAGGTGGTTCGTGAAGATCATCATCGCGCTCACGGCGGTGTTGTATCGGAGCGCCTCGACGTCTTCCGTGACCTTCTTCACGGTGCGATGCATGAGCTTCAGGGTCTCGGCGCTCATGCTCTCCGAGATCGGTTTCCCGAGCACGGCGTGCACCCGATCCAGGAAGCGTCTCACGCCCTGGATGCCGCTCGTCTGCCAGGGCTTCACCTGCTCGAGCGGACCCATGAACATCTCGTAGACGCGCAGGCTGTCGGCCCCGAACTCCTCGACGACCTGGTCCGGATTGACGACATTTCCGCGGGATTTGCTCATCTTTTCCGCGACGGCGAAGAGCTTCACGCCGTACTCGGGGTGCCGCGGCGTCTGGTCGTCCATGCGGACGTCGGACGGGCCGAGCCAGCGTGCCTCGACGGGCTCGCGGGTCTTCTCGACGTGATACTTCCCCGCTTCGCGGTCGTATTCGACGCTCGCGTCGTCGCCGTCGAGCGCGCGGACGACCTCCCCGGCCGAATCCAGCACGACGTAGAAGCGGTAGCTCTGCCCGAGCATCATCCCCTGGTGCACGAGCTTCTGGAACGGCTCGGGATGCTTCACGACTCCGACGTCGAAGAGGACCTTGTGCCAGAAGCGCGCGTAGAGGAGATGGAGCACGGCGTGCTCGGCCCCGCCGACGTACAGATCGACCGGCATCCAGTCGTCGTAGGCCTTCTGACTGACGAGCTCCTTCTCGTTCGTCGGATCCAGGTAGCGGAGGTAGTACCAGCAGGACCCCGCCCACTGGGGCATCGTGTTCGTCTCGCGAGCGTAGAAGCGGCCATTTTTCTCGAAGAAACGCCACGAGAGCGCGCGGACGAGCGGCCCCTGCGGGTCCCCGGGAAGGTAGTCGTCGAGCTCGGGGAGGAGCAGCGGGAGCTCCGAGTCCTCGCAGGCGATCGGCGTCGAGTAGTCGATCGTGTACGGATCACCTTTCCGCGGATCTCCGCTCGTCTCCACCGGGAAGTAGATGGGGATCGGCTCGCCCCAGTAGCGCTGGCGCGAGAAGACCCAGTCGCGGAGCTTGTAGTTCACCTTCGCGCGACCGATGCCGCGCTTCACGAGGTGCTCGGTGATCTTCTTCTTCGCCTCGGGGGACGGCAGGCCGTCGAACTCGCCGGAGCGGACGAGCGTGCCGTCCTCGACGAAGGGCCGGTCCACCGAGTCGTGAAGCTTCCCGTCCGGGCTGACCACCTCCACGATGGGGATGCCGAACGCGCGCGCGAACTCGAAGTCCCGCTCGTCATGGGCAGGGACGGCCATGATCGCCCCGGTGCCGTAGGCGCCGAGGACGTAGTCGGCCGTGTAGATGGGGATGGGCTTTCCCGTCAGGGGGTTCTCGGCGAAGGCGCCCGTGAAGACGCCCGTTTTCTCCTTGCCGAGCGCCGTCCGCTCCATGTCGCTCTTCCGGGCGGCGGCGGCGGCGTATTCCGCCACCTTCGCGCGGTGCTCGGCCGTCGCGAGGCCCAGCGTGAGCTTGTGATCGGGCGCGATGACGACGTACGTCGCGCCGGCGAGGGTATCCGGGCGCGTCGTGTAGACGGTGAGCTCGTCGTCGCGGCCGACGACGGAGAAGTCGACCTCGGCGCCCTCGCTCCGGCCGATCCAGTCGAGCTGCTTCTGCTTCGTCTCCGGCCAGTCGAGCGTCTCGAGATCCGCCGCGAGGCGGTCGGCGTAGCGCGTGATCGCGAGCGTCCACTGCCGGAGCGGCTGACGGATGACGGGATGGCCGCCGCGCTCGCTCCGGCCGTCGATGACCTCCTCGTTCGCGAGGACCGTCCCGAGCTCCGGGCACCAATTCACCGGTATTTCAGCCTGGGTCGCGAGGCCGCGCTCGAAGAGCCGGAGGAAGATCCACTGCGTCCAGCGGACGTAGCCCGGCGACGTCGTGTTCACCTCCCGGGACCAGTCGTAGGAGAACCCGAGGAGCTTCAGCTGACGCCGGAACGTGTCGATGTTCTGCTGCGTGGTGACGGCCGGGTGCGTCCCCGTGTTGATGGCGTGCTGCTCCGCGGGTAGCCCGAACGCGTCCCAGCCCATCGGGTGGAGGACGTCGAAGCCGCGCATGCGCCTGTACCGAGCAGCGATGTCCGTCGCGATGTACCCGACGGGGTGCCCGACGTGGAGCCCGGACCCCGACGGGTACGGGAACATGTCCAGCACGTAGTACTTGGGATGGCCCGGGCGGCGCACCGTCCGAAACGTCCCTTCGCGTTCCCAGCGCTGCTGGGCCGCCCGCTCGATCACGCGGTGGTCGTATGCCATGGCGCCCCCGTTTAGCACGCGGAACCCCGAGACGTTCACCACCGATACGCGTCCCCTGCGAGCACGCGAGCGCGCGCTCGATGGGGCGCGGCAGGGACAGCAGCCCGAGGATCGCAAGCGAAGCCCGAGGACCACACGGACACCGCCACACCGCGAACGGCGCCGTGGGGGTATCTCCTCCCCAGACAGTTTGTATCCAAACCAAATGGACGAGCCCCGCCCTTCGTCGAGCTCGCCCGCAGGGCGGCGGTCGCCCCCGCGATTGGTCCAGCCAATTCACGGCTACCCGCGAGCACGGCGAGCGCGCGCCGCCAGGCGCGGCAGGGGGCGAGGTCCGAGGACCGCAGGGCGAAGCCCGAGGACCGCAAGGGAAGCCTCGGGGGACCAGGTCCCCCACAAACCAAACCCCACGACGCTCACCGCCGTCCGGCCCGAACTTTCTTCTCCAGGCGCGCCCTTCTTTTCTGGTGGGCGACGGGTGCTTCTCCGGTTCCGAGCGCGGTCACGGCGAGGGCCTGCTCCGGGGACTTCACCCAGTGCTCGTAGAGCTTCGCGAGCTCGAGGCGCGCGCGCTCGTCGTCGACCGACCGCGCGAGCTCTTCGAAGTCCTCGAGCGCTCTCCGGAGATCTCCCCTCGCCTTCGCGATTTCTCCGCGCGCCCGGAGGCCTTCTGCGCCGGCTCCGCGACGCACCGAGAGCTCGGCGGCTTCCTCCGCGCGGTCCAGCGCCCGGGCGCGACGGAAGGTGCGCGAGAGCCCGACCAGATCTTCGGCGTGGAGCGTCCCGAGGGGTTCTCCGTACAAACCGACGAGCGCGGCCATCGACACGACGTCCCAGGCGTTGTGTTCCACGACGGGGACGAGCGCGGATTCGTCCCCGGTGCGGAGGTAGTGACCGTACCGCGGCGCGACGTCCCCGCCGTCGATGTCCGCGTCCCGGACGAAGCCGAGGATCTCGGATTCCAGGCTCTTCAGCGTGCAGGAGCGGATCCGGGCCCGATGGATGCGCCGCGCGACGTGCAGGAGATCCAGGTGCGGCCGCGGCGGCGGCACGGGCAGCCGATTCAGCACGAATCGGCCCGAAAGCGTGGGGACGTCGAACGCCTTCCCGTTGAAGGTGACGAGCAGGGACGCTCCCTCGACGAGCCGCCCCACGTGCTCGAGAAGCGGGCGCTCCTCGGACGGTGTCCGGAGCAGAAGCTGTTCGATGACGAGCGAGCCCTCCTCGAACAGGGCGAGTCCCACGACGAACGCGATCGTGCCCGAGCCGCCGAGGCCGGTCGTCTCCGTGTCGAGGAACAGGGCGCGAGCGACGTCCGTCTCCGCGAGCGAAGGATCCAGCGCGAGGAGCGAGAGCAACTCCGGTTTCGCGGCGAGAGCCGCGTCCACGGGGATGGTCCCCACGTGGTGCGAAGGCGCGAGACGCTCGCGGCGGACGTAGAGCGGCCCGGACTCCGTCTCGACGCGCGAGAACGGGAGCTCGTCGACCCGGAGCTCGGGCCGTGGCCCGGCGACGGTCGGCGGCCGTTC
This sequence comes from Polyangiaceae bacterium, assembly GCA_035545855.1. Lineage (GTDB taxonomy): Bacteria > Myxococcota_A > Polyangia > Polyangiales > Polyangiaceae > DASZVB01. The sequence continues at coordinate 15,307 of DASZXK010000196.1, read as the reverse complement.
GAGGATCTCCGCCATTTCCCGCCGGAGCTTGGAGAGCGCGGACTCCCGCTCCGAGCCGGCCGGTTCGGCGGGAGCCGCCGCAGCCGGGCGTCCGAGGGTCGCGAGTTTCCGGCGGAGATCCATCAGGTCACTCCGGCAAACGGATCGCGACGACCTCACCGCTGCCTGCCGCCACGACGACACGTGCCCGCGGCGCGTCCACCAGTGGAACGTGGAGCGGCGAGCGAGCCACCTTCACCTGCGAGACGCCGCCGCCTCCGGACACGAACAGGACCTCTCCATTTTCGAGCGCGACGCACACGCCGCCTTGCGGGAGCGGGACGGGAGGACCGGACGGGGGCGCCGGAAGTTCGGCGTGAAAGCGAACGTCTGCTCCCTCGCCTTCCCGTCGCTCGAGGACGGACGCCGAGTTCACCGTCCAGACGGCGCGCCCTGCCGCGGCGAACGCCGTCACGCCCTCCCCGACGGTCCTCGCGGAACCCCTGGAATCCAGAGCGACGAGCGTCGTCCCGGTGAGCACGAGGAGCGCGCCGTCCTCGCGGAAAGCAGGGTCCACGCGAACCGGTTCCGCGAGGTGGACGCGCACCTTCCGCTCGGCGCCGTCCAGCCAGACGACGTCCCCCTCGCGCGTGACGACGGCGCTCCGGAGCCCTCGCGACGCGGGACGAAGCCCGAGCGCGCCACGCACCTCCGCGTGCCAGAGCGCCGTGCCGTGCACGGAGTAAGCCCAGAGGCTTCCGTCGGAGGCGCCGAACAGGAACGCCGATTGCGGGCCCGGCGCGAGCTCCGTGGTCACGTGATACGGCGGCCGCGTCTGCCACGCGATGAGCCCGTTCGCCGAGATCGCATAGAGACGACGCGCGGCGGTCGCGACCACGACGTGATCGGCCGCGTCCACCAGGGGCGACCACGCGACGGCGCCTTCGACCGTGAACGACCACGCGAGCACGCCGTTCGGCTGGACCGCCTGGACCGTTCCGTCTGCCGTGCCGAGGTAGACGGTGCCGTCCTTGCCCAACGCGGGACCGGCTGGGAGCGCGCTTCCGGCGTTGAACCGGAACTCCACCCGTCCGTCCTCGTTCGCGACGGAGGGCTCCTCGGACGGCTCGCCCGGAACGGACACGGCGGGGGCGCTCCGCGCTTCCACCGGAACCGGAGCGGGCTTTGCGGCTGCGGACGGCGCTCCACACGCGACGGCCAGGGCCGCCACCGGGAGCGAGCATCTACGGAGGGCGTGGGGGAACATCGGTTCAGGGACCCGCCCTCATCGAATACCCCCGGGGGCAGACCGAGCGCAAGGGTCGGAGCCCCGTGTACGCTGACCGCGCGTGGCTCTGCACCTGTTCGGCCTGACGGGCGGCATCGGCTCGGGCAAGAGCACGGTCGCAAGACGTTTCCGGGCCCGCGGCCTCCCGGTCATCGACGCGGACGAGCTCGCGCGCGAAGCGGTGGCGAAGGGGTCGCCCGGGCTCTCGGAGATCGTGGAGCGGTTCGGCGAGGGCGTGCTCGACTCGTCGGGAGCGCTCGACCGCGCGAAGCTCGCGGCGGTCGTGTTCGCGAACGACGAGGCGCGACGGGCGCTCAATGCGATCACGCACCCACGCGTCGCGGCGCTGTCGCAGGCGCGAGCGGCCGAGCTCGACGCGAGGGGCGAACCGCTCGCCTGCTACGAGGTGCCGCTCCTCTACGAGACGCGCCTCGACGCGTTGCTCGCGCCGGTCGTCGTCGTGACGGTGCCGGAAGCGGTCCAGGTCGCTCGCGCCGTGAAGCGCGACGGCACGACGGAAGCGGAGATCCGAGCTCGCGTGGCGGCCCAGATGCCGCTCGCAGAAAAGGTACGCCTCGCCGCGCACGTCATCGACAACGGCGGAACGATCGAGGCGACCCTCGCACGAGCCGACGACGTCCTGGACGCCATCGCCCGCGAGCTCGGCGTGGATCCGGCCCGATATCCGAAACCCTGAGCGCGCGCCGAGGGCCGTGTGGACGTGCCCCGCGGCGCGCTTGTGCTAGACGCGGTCCGCACTCCGTTTTTCGGACGGAGAGCGGCCCCGGGTCGCCGTGGATGCGAAGGAACCTCTCCTTCACCGCCGGCGACCGCCGCCGCCTCGAGACGCCCCATGCGAACGCATTTCCCTCTCGTCCTCCTCGTCCCGGCACTCGCGCTCGCGACCGCCGGTTGCTCCTGCTCGTCGGAGTCCGCGTCCGACACCGACCACGCCGCCCCCCGCGGACGGGGAACGGACGGCGGCCGATCGGGGACGGACGGCGGCCGATCGGGGACGGACGGCGGCGGCTTCCTGAACCTCGACGCCGGTTCCTGGAGGATCTCGCCCTCGCCGGTCGCTCTGACGGTGAACCCATCCGCCGGCAAACCCGACCCGGTGCAGTTCAGCGTCTCGGGGAACGCGACGGGGGTCACCTGGCGCCTGTCCAACTCCGCGCTCGGCTACATCGACCAGAACGGCCTCTTCACGCCGAACGGCGCCGTCGGCGGCGTCGGGGAAGTGCAGGTCCTCGTGGGCGGCAAGGTGGTCGGATCCGCGCCGATCCAGGTCGTCATCGCGGCGGTGCAGAACGGCGGGACGCCGGGCGATTCGACGGACGCCGGAGCGGGCGGCCTCGGCGGCGTCGGTGGCGAGGGCTTCGGCGGAGCCGTCTCCGACGACGTGCTCGCGGTGCTGAAGGCCGCCGCTTCGGCGGACGCCGGGCTCGCGATGCTCTACCCGTACGACCAGACCGTCTTCCCGCTCGACCTCCTGCCCCCGCTCTTCCAGTGGACGCCGGCGAAGGCGGGCCCGATCGACGCGATCGCGATCCACCTCTCGTCGCCTCCCTACTTCGACTACGTCGGGTACTTCGGTCGCCCTGCGGCGCTCGCCGCGGGCACGGATTTCGTCCGCCACCCGATCCCCCGCGACGTCTGGCGCGCCGCGACGCTCTCCGCCGCAGGGTCCACCCTCGCCGTGGAGATCACGGTCGCCTCCGGGGGCAAGGCGTACGGGCCGATGAAGCAGAGCTACAAGATCGCCCTCGCGCCGATCAACGGCATCATCTACTACCAGGCGTACAACACCGCGTTCGTCCAGAACTTCGACTCGAACGCGATCTGGGGGGGCCGCTTCGGCGGCGCCACTCTCTCGATCCAGGTGGGCGCCGACGCACCGAAGCTCGTCGCCGGCAAGACGTCGGCCGATCGCTCGGGATGTCGCGTGTGCCATTCCGTCTCGGCCTACGGCGACCGCATGGTCGTGCAGCACGAGAACGGGCCCGACACGTCTTCCTACGACCTGAAGAACGGCAACACGGAGACCACCCCGTACGCGACGGGCACCGTCGGCTGGGCGGGGCTCTCGCCGGACGGAACGCTCGGGCTCGCCAACTCGATCGACCTCACCAACTTCGACTCGAACGACGGCGACACGAAGCTCTACGACATGACCACGGGGGCGGTCGTCCCCTCGCCCGGGCTGAACGAATTCGCGACGCAGATCGGGCTGCCGTCGTTCTCGCCGGACGGAAAGCACGTCGCGTTCTCGCTCTGGGCGGGTCCGGGCGGCGCCGGCATCACGCCGAACGACGGTCACGATCTCGTCGCGATGGATTTCGACCCCGCGACGAAGACGTTCAGTCACCCGGTGAAGCTCTGGACCGCGCCCGGCGCGGATCAGCGTCCCGCGTTCAATTCCTTCCTCCCCGACAGCAGCGGCGTCGTGTTCCAGAGGCATTTCAAGGGAGACAACGACGACCCGCTCGCGAGCTGGTACGGCGCCCGGAGCGAGCTCTGGTGGGTCGACCTCGCGACGAAGACGGCCGTGCCGCTCGCCAACGTGAACGGACTCGGACCCGACGGACGGCGCTACGTCCCGACGGGTCCGAACGACCACGGGACGGACGAGACGCTGAACTACGAGCCGAGCATCAGCCCCGTCGGCTCCGGCGGGTACGCCTGGATGGTGTTCATGAGCAGGCGTCTGTACGGCAACGTCGCGACCAGCGACCCCTGGGCGAGCGATCCGCGCACTCACGACACGCGCGTCGACTACACGACGAAGAAGATCTGGATGGCGGCGATCGACCTCCAGACGACCCCCGGGAAGGACCCGAGTCACCCGGCGTTCTACATTCCGGGGCAGGAGCTCCAGGGCTCGAACTCCCGGCCGTTCTTCTCGCTGTCCCCGTGCGTGACGGATCGGGGCACGTGCACGACGGGCATCGATTGCTGCACGGGCTTCTGCCGGGACGGCCTCTGTGTTCCTCCGCCCGCCGATCAGTGCTCGAGGGTCGACGAGAAGTGCACGACGACCTCGGATTGCTGCGCGGACTCGCACGCACGCTGCGTCGGAGGGTTCTGCTCCGTGATCGTGCGCTGAGACGGCGGTACGGCGCTCAGCCGCCCACGCGCGCGCGAGCGGCGGCGAGGGTGTTCTCGAGGAGCATCGCGATGGTCATCGGGCCGACTCCGCCAGGCACCTTCGTGATGACGCCCGCGACGGGTTCCGCGGAAGCGAAGTCCACGTCCCCGCAGAGCTTTCCGTTCTCGTCCCGGTTCATGCCGACGTCGATGACGGCCGCTCCAGGCTTGATCCAGTCTCCGCGGATCATCTTCGCGCGGCCGACGGCAGCGACGAGGATGTCCGCTTCGCGACAGACGGCGGGAAGATCCCGGGTCTTCGAGTGCGCGATGGTGACCGTCGCGCTCTCCGCGAGGAGGAGCGCCGCCATCGGCTTGCCGACGATGTTGCTCCGCCCGACGACCACGGCGCGAGCCCCCGACACGTCCACGCCGCCCTCCGCGAGGAGACGCATGCAGCCGCGCGGCGTGCACGGGACGAGCGCTCGTCCGCCCGACCAGAGCTTGCCGACGTTGATGGCGTGGAATCCGTCCACGTCCTTCCTCGGATCCACGAGCTCGAGCACCGGCGCGCTCGGGACGCCGTTCGGGAGCGGGAGCTGGACGAGGATGCCGTCCACGTCCTCTCGACGGTTCAGCTCCGAGACGATGGCGAGCAGACGGTCCAGCGTGACGTCCTGGGGGAGCCGGTGCACCTCCCCGGCGAACCCGGCTTCGGTCGCCGCCTTTTCCTTGTTCCTGACGTAGACGGCGCTCGCCGGGTCTTCCCCGGCGAGGACCACGTGCAGTCCCGGCGGCCTCCCGTGCTTCGCGCGGAACGCGCGCGCGCCCTCCGCCGCTTCGGCCCGGACCTTCTCCGCGATCGCTTTTCCGTCGAGAACGAGGCGTGCCACGGTCGACCCCGTACCAGACGCGAGCGCGCCCGGAAAGGCTCCACGGAAACCCGCCCTGCCCGCTGGGAATTCGGTTCTCAGTTCACGGGCACGAGCGCGATCGTGAACGCGCCGGCCGATGCCAGGATCTGGACGCTCCCGGACTTGCCGATCCGGGGCGCCTGGTACGTGACGACGACGTTGCTGCCCGGGAACTGCGCGCTCGCCGTGGCGTTGGCGATGAACGCGATGCCGCGGGCCTGCGTCGTCGCCTGGTCGGCGTCCGTGTAGATGCCGCCGGCGTCGTAGAGGACGTCCTTCCCGGGGCTCTGGGTGATCTGGACGCCCGCGAGCGGTGTGGGCGTCGCCGAGGAAGAGACGAAGCCGAGGAAGATCTGCGCCTTGTCCGATTCGAGCTCCTGCGGGACCCGGACGGCAGACGCGAGGATGTCGAGAATGGCGCTCTTCCTCCCGAATGCGAGGGCGACGCTCGTCGCCGTGCCGTCCGCCGGCGAGATCGTCGGCAGGAGGTCCGTCGTCTGCGTCGTCGCCTCCAGGCCGACCCAGAAGGACGCGACCCGATCGACGCCGTTGACGGTGAACTGCCCCCCCACGAAGGTGCCCGTGACGTCGTGGGTGCCCCGGACGGTGATGTTCCCGCTCCCGGTGAAGGTCTGGACCGTGGAGAACGTCGAGTCCTGATAGACGGCCACCGTGCCGGTGAGCGTGCCGTTCCCCACCGGACCGCTGCCGCCGTCGGGGGTCGAGGTCGAGCCGCTGCGCCCCTTCCCGCCGACGAGGCCTGGACCGGAGAAGGCGTCCGTGCCGCCCCCGAGATACGGCTTCCTCTCGTTGGTGCTCGAGCAGGCGGCGAAGACCCCCGCAACCAGGAAGACGGCGACGGCCCCGGACCTCGACATCGGAGCCCGAGCCTAGCGCCGATGGGTCAGACCGCCAAAGGAACGGCGGTCTGGGCCAGGACGCGAGCCCGGAGTCGCCCGTGGAGCACGAGGGCGACCCCGGCGAGCGCGAGCCCGATGAGCTGCGACGTGGAAAGGCTGAACGCCCCTCCCCGGTCGTCGCTACGCAGGAACTCGAGGAGGAACCGGGCGATCGCGTAGAGGGCGGTGAACGCGAGGAACACCTGACCGTCGTAGTGCTTCCTCCCGTGGACGCGGAGCAGCAGGTACGCCGCGATCGCGAGCGACGCGGCGGACTCGTAGATCTGGGTCGGGTGCACGGCGAGCGACGGCATGAACTTCGTCGCGAGCAGTCCGTGCTGGCTCTGCCATTCGCTCGCCGGGCTGTCGCTCGGGAAGACGAGGCCGAGGGCGCCGTGCGTGGGCGTGCCGAAACAGCACCCGGCGAGGAGACACCCCATGCGGCCGAACCCGAGCCCGATGGGGATCGTGAGGCCTGCCATGTCCGCGCCCTTCCAGAACGGGAAGCGATCCCGCCGGAGCTGGAACCAGGCGGCCAGCGTCGCGCCGATGAACCCGCCGTAGTAGGTGAGGCCGCCGCTCCAGAACTCGGCCCAGCGGAAGCAATTGCGCTCGCGCGCGACGCACATCCCGCGCGCGGCGTCCCAGAGGCCGTTGTAGTCGGCGCTCCCGCACTCCGCCTGGGAGAGGTGGAGGTTCACCTGCGACGGGTCCGTGCAGAGGTGCACGTAGTCCCAGAAGAAACCGTCGGCGAGTACGTGGAGGATCCGGGCGCCCGCGACGCCGAAGATCAGCATGGAGAGGCCGAGATCGACGACGACGTCGGGATCCTGCCCGATGCGCTTCGCCCAGATCGCGCCCGAGACGGTCGCGAACACGAACCCGACGACCAGGAGGACGAAATAGCTCGGCGCCGTCTGACCCAGGAACGAGAAGAGCCGCCCCTGCATCGGCTCCTCAGCCCGCGTTCGGTGCGGGAGCGGGCGCGGGCTCCGCCGGCGGGTGCTTGGACGCGATCATGTCGATGGCCATGAGCGCGACGCCCGTGCAGATGCAGATGTCGGCGACGTTGAACGTCGGCCAGTGGTCGGTGACGCTCCAGCCGCTCACGACCGTCTGGATGCCCTCGTTCATGCGGGTGATCCAGTCCGCGCGGTAGTCGATGAAGTCGACGACGCTGGTCCGCACGACGCGATCCGTGAGGTTCCCGAGCGCGCCGCCGAGCACCAGCGGAAGGCCCCACTTGAGCGCGCGCTGACCGGGCGCGAGCCGGCTGTAGAGCGACACGATGAACACGACCGCCGCGATGCTCACGCAGAGGAAGAACGGGCGGCGGATGACCTCGCTCTCGTTCTGGAGGAGGCCCCAGGCGCCGCCCTTGTTGTACGCGAGGTTCAAGCTCAGGTGCTTTGCGACCAGGACGATGGACGGATCCTGCGGCGGCCGCGACGAGAGCGTGATCTCCGCCCACGCCTTGCTCGCGACGTCCGCGAGGAGACCGACGGCAGCGAGCCCGCCGAAGAACACGTAGGACGGCCGCTTCCCCTCCAGGGACGCGCTCGACGGGCGAGCGGAAGGGAGAGCCGCCGCGGGCTCCGGGGCTGCGACGGAGGCCGCCGCGGGCTCCAGGGACGACGGGCCGTCGGGAGGCGAAGATTCGGTCATGGGCTCGGCTTTGTTAGCCGATGGGGCCTTTACGGTCGAGGAAAGCGGGCGTGAGCCCGCGTTGAAAACAGCCGCACATTTGTTTAGTATCCCGCCGTGGCAGCCGCACCCTGGGAAAAGCCCAAAGGAACGGAGTCCGTCGTCCGGGCGTGGCTCGCGTCCGGCGTCGTGAAGCCGTGCCTCGCCGCCGAGCGGCTCATCGAGGAGCGCCCGGCCGTCACCGTACCGCTTCCGCCGGACCTGTCGCCCGAGGTGCGAAGAGCGCTCGCCTCTCGGTCCGTGACGGCTCTCTACTCGCACCAGGCGGAGGCCATCGCCGCCGCGCGGGGCGGCCGGCACGTCGTCGTGGCGACGCCCACGGCGAGCGGGAAGAGCGTCTGCTTCAACGTCCCCGTGCTCGAAGCGCTCCGCGAGAGCCCCGCCGCGTCCGCGCTCTACCTCTTCCCCACGAAGGCCCTGAGCCGGGATCAGGAGCACGGGATCCTGGAAATGGTCCGGGCCGCCGGCCTCTCGCTCCCGGCCGCCGTCTACGACGGCGACACGCCCGGGGACGCCCGGCGCGCGGCGCGGGAGCGCTCGCGCATCGTGCTCACGAACCCGGACATGCTCCACGCCGGGATCCTCCCGAACCACGTGAAGTGGGCGTCCTTCTTCCAGGGCCTCCGCTACGTCGTCCTCGACGAGCTCCACACGTACCGCGGCGTCTTCGGCTCGCACATGGCCCACGTCGTCGCGCGGCTGCGCCGGCTCGCCGCGTTCCACGGCGCTCAGCCGACCTTCGTCTGCGCCACCGCGACGATCGGCAACCCGGGCGAGCACGCGGCGCGTCTCCTCGGCGTCCCGAAGGAAGACGTCGTCGTGGTGGATCGCTCGGGCGCCCCGAGCGCGAGCCGCCGCTTCTTCCTCTACAACCCCCCGGTCGTGAACGAGGAGCTCGGCGTGCGCGGGAGCTCGCTGAAGCACGCCGTCGGTCTCACGGCAGATCTCGTCCGCGCTCGCGTGCCGAGCATCGTGTTCGGCCAATCGCGGAACTCCGTGGAGACGATGCTCAAGTACCTCCGGGAAGAGTGCCACGGAGAGGTGCCGGAGAACGCCATCATGGCGTACCGGGGCGGCTACCTGCCGCAGACGCGCCGGAAGATCGAGGAGGGGCTCCGGAACGGAGAGGTCCTCTGCGTCGTCGCGACGAACGCCCTCGAGCTCGGGATAGACATCGGGGATCTGGATGCCGTCGTCTGCGTCGGCTACCCGGGGTCCGTCGCCGCGACGTGGCAACGCTTCGGGCGTGCCGGAAGGCGCGGCAGCCAGAGCATCGCGCTCATGGTGTGCGGCTCGAACGCGCTGGATCAGTTCCTCGCGAGGGAGCCGGACTATCTCCTCCGCGCCGGCGCGGAAGAGGCACGGATAGACCCGGGGAACGTGGAGATCCTCGTCCAGCACCTGAAGTGCGCGACCTTCGAGGCTCCGTTCGAGATCTCGGGCCCCGGCGATCGAGTCGCCTCGCCGGACTCCGCAGTGGGCGAGTCCTACGGAACGCTCGACGCGAGCGCGACGCGGGACGCGCTCGAGTACCTCGTCTCCCACGGCCTCGTGCACGAGTCCCGCGGGCGCTACCACTGGATCGGAGATCCGTATCCGGCGACGAACGTGTCCCTCCGCACGGTGGGGTGGGACAACTTCGTCATCGTCGATCTCGCGACGGACGAATCCATCGCCGAGCTGGACTTCCGCGCCGCCCACACGATGCTCCACGAGCAGGCGATCTACCAGCACGACGCCGAGCAGTACCAGGTGGAGAAGCTCGACTTCGACGACCACAAGGCGTTCGTGCGGAAGGTCGCCCCGGACTACTTCACCACCGCCCTCACCTACCGCACGGTGGAGGTTCTGGAAGAAAGCGCGTCGCGTTCGCTCGCCCGCGCGGTGCTCGGTTTCGGGGAAGTGAAGGTCATCGAGCGCGTCACGGGCTACAAGAAAGTGAAGTTCTTCACGCACGAGAACGCCGGCTACGGGGACGTGCACCTGCCCGAGATGCAGATGCACACGACGAGCTTCTGGCTCACGATCCCGGAGCCGCTCGTGGAGAGCCTCGGCGCCCCCCGCGCGGAGGTGGTGGAAGCGCTCCGCGGAGCGGGCGTCGCGCTGGAGACGGTCGCGACGCTCGCCCTCATGTGCGAACCCTCCGACGTGAGCCGCACGCTCGGAGACGGCGAAGGGGAATCCGGTCGAGACAGCGCGGTCCCGGCGGGGCGGAACCCGCACGCCGGTCGGACCGGCGGCTTCGATCCGACGCTCTTCCTCTTCGATGCCGTCCCCGGCGGCGTCGGCCTCGCGGCCCGCATCTACGAGCGCGCCGACGAGCTCGTCGGCCGAGCGCGGGATCTCATCGCGACGTGCCGCTGCGAGGGCGGCTGTCCCGCTTGCATCGGACCGGGCGAGGCTCCGGGGCGTAAAGATCTTGCAGTGCGTCTCCTCGGCCGCCTGACGGACCTCGAGTCGTCGACCCGGCAGAAAAAGCCGGACTGACGCTCGCCGTCTCCCGCCGTTTACGGGCACGTCGCTCGAACGTCACGGGGTTCCATGGCGAGCACCGCGCCGACGGATATACTCGGCCCGTGCGCTTCGCGGGCCTCGCAGTGTCCGTCTCGGGCCCGTGCTTCCTCGCGGTCGCCTGCTTCGCGAGCAGCGAGGGCGTCCTGCCTCCCCTGCACCGGGACGTGAGCGATTCGGGCGCCGCGCCGATCCTCCATCTGGACGCTTCGACGGGCACCGATCCGGACGCTTCGCTCCCGTCGCTGCCGCCGCACTCGCTCACGAGCGTCGACCCGGCGCATGGCCCCTTCCCCGGAGGAACTCGCGTGCTCATCCGCGGCACGGGGTTCACGAGCGCCGTACGCGTGTGGTTCGGCAGGACGGAGGTGCCCGCGACGGACATCGTCCCCGTGGACCCGAGCCGCGTGCAGGTCACGGTCCCCGCCGGCCGCGCCGGCAGCGTCGACGTCTCCGCGCAGAACGGCGACGACCTCTCGACCCTCACGAGGCTCCCGGACGGATACTTCTACGATTCGTTCTACGTGGACCCGGCGACGGGCCCGCTCTCGGGCGGCACCCTCGTGACGCTCCACGGGGACGGCTCCGACTGGGACCAGACGACGAAAGTGTTCGTGGACTCGGGTGAATGCACGGTGCTCGCCGTGAGGCACGTGACCGAACAGTCCCAGGAGCTCGACTGCAAGACGCCGCCCGGCACGCCCGGCGCGAAGCGAGTCCGCGTGACGACCGAAGCGGGCAGCGAAGACGTCCTCGATGCATTCACCTACGGCGACAGCCAGACGGGCTTCGCGGGCGGGCTCAGCGGAGACCCGCTCGCCGGCAAGCTCCACGTCGTCACGCTGAACGGCTCGACGACGCGCGCGATGCCCGCGACGGTGATCCTCGGCACCGAGATCACGGAGTCTTCCGTGAAGCACACGGACGACAACGGCATCCTGGACGTCCAGGATGCGACCCTCGGCCCGAAGGTGACGGTCACCGTCGCGGCGCCGTGCTTCATGCCGACCACGTTCGTCGACGTCCCCGTCGACACGGTGACGGCGTTCCTGGATCCCGTGCTCTCGCCGGACTGCATTCCGAAGAACGGCGGCGGGACGGGCGTCGGAACCGGCGGCGGTTCGTCCGCGTCGGGCGCCCGGATCCAGGGAGAAATCGTATTTCCGAGCACGATCGAGTTCAAGCGCGGCCCGTGGACGGTGCCGATCCCGGACGTGCCGGACGGCGACACGAACGTGCGTCGCGTCGCGTATCTCTTCCCGCTCGCGGCGAACACGTCGCAGCCGCTGCGTCTGCCGCCGCGGGGAGACGGAGTGACGCCGGACGACACGGGCCGGATCGGCTATTCGTTCGAGACGACGGTGCTGCCCGGCAACGTGACGCTCTACGCGCTCGCCGGCGTGGAAGATCGCTCGCAGAACCCGCCGCTGTTCACCGCGTACACGCTCGGGATCGCGCCGAACACAGGCGCGGCCCCCGGCGCCACGGTCGCCGACGTGTTCATCAAGATGGACATCCCGCTCGATCACGCGCTCTCCCTGAACGTCGCAGGCCCGAAGCCCACGTCGCGCGGACCCGACCGGGTCGAGGCGAAGATCGGGATTCGCGTCGGCACGTTCGGATACGTGCTCCTTCCCGTGGGCGTCCAGAGCGAGCTCCTCCCGGCGACGAATCCGCTCTCCTTCGTCGGGCTCCCGCCGCTCGTGAAGGGCCTCGCGGGCGCGGAGTACCTCACCACGGCGACGGCCTTCACGGGCGAGAGCCACTCCACGCCGCGCTCCGTCCTCGGCGCGCTCTCGACGACCACGCCCGGCACCACCGAATCCCTCGGTGGCTTCATGGAGGTGCCCCACGTGGACGTGCCCGAGTCCGGGGTCGCCTGGGACGGACGGAACTTCACGGTGTCCGCGGCGGCGGGCGGCCCCGACGCCGATCTCCTCCTGCTGGAGCTCCAGAGCGGCGGCGGGCTCTCGACGTGGCTCGTCGTCGCGCCCGGCGCCGCGGAGAACGTGCGCGTGCCGGACCTTTCCCTCGTCCCCGGTCTCACCGGACCGACGGGCCCCATCAGCGTCACCGTGACGCGCGGCAAGCTCGACACGTTCGATTACGCCTCGCTCCGCTACGGCCAGCTCTCGACGCGGGCCTACACCACCTACGCTCAGGATGTCTTCCAGACGTACCGCTGACGCCTGGAGCGCGGTGGCGCTCGCCGTGCTCGCCTCGTGTTCGTTCGACCGAGGGGATCGGTTCCTTCACTCCGAGAGCGACCCGGCGCAGCCTTCGTGCACGGAGGGCGCTCGTCAGTGCTCGGGAACGCTGAAGGAATGCCGGTCCGGCGTCTGGACGGTGGTGGAGGACTGTCCCGCGGAGGGCAAGGTCTGCGCGCCCACGCTGCTCCAGTGCACGACGTGCATCCCCTCCGGGGCGAGCTGCGACGGAACCGACGTCATCACCTGCGCGGCCGACGGAAGCGTCATCACCGCCCGCACGCCTTGCGACACCGCGAACGGGGTCACCTGCAGGGACGGTCGGTGCGTCGACCTCTGCAACCAGGCGGCGGAGCGCCGGAGCAACGTCGGCTGCGAGTACTGGGCCGTCGACCTCGACAACGCCGACATCGACGACTCCTTGAACGCAGCCGCACAGCAGTTCGCCGTCGTCGTCTCGAACCCCCAGCCCGACGTCGGCAGCGTGGTGACGATCGAGCAAGACGACACCGCGGTCGGCGCGCCGAATGCCCCGACCGAGACGGCCAAGGCCACGGTGCCGCCGAAGAGCCTGCTCGTCTTCAAGCTCGGCCCACGTGAAGTGGACGGCTCTCCGACCGGAAGGTTCGACGCCGGTTCTCACACGGCCGTGACCCGCGCCGCCTACCGGATCCAGAGCACCTTCCCGATCATCGCGTATCAGTTCAATCCGCTTGAAAACGCGAACGTGTTCTCGAACGACGCCTCGCTCTTGAAGCCCGTCGAGGCCCTCCGCGTGAGCGGCGGCATGCAGGCGACCTACGTCGTCGCGGGCTGGCCGCAGACGATCGCCGTCAGCGACGACCCGAACACGAACTTCAGCACGACCGCGCCCATCAACCTCCGATCGTTCCTCACGCTCGTCGGGACCGTCGAGCAGACGCACGTCCGCGTGCACACGAAGGCGAAGATCGTCGGCGGCGGGCCCGTCCCCGCGACGGCCCAGGGCGGCGTCGTCGACTACGTCCTGAACCCCTTCGACGTCCTGAACCTCGAGACCGGGAGCTTCGGCGCGGACTTCACGGGCTCCGTGGTCGAGAGCGACTCCGCCGTCGTCGTGTTCAGCGGCTCCGAGGCGGCGGACGCGCCTGCGTGGAAGCGGCTCGCCGAGCGCCAGTGCTGCGCGGACCACCTGGAGGAACAGCTCGACCCGATCCGCACTGCAGGCAAGCAGTTCGTCGCGACGTACTCGCCGAACCGCTCCGACGCGGTCCACGCCGCCGGCGTCACGACGCTCGCCCACTACGACGCGAACGAGTACCACCGCGTCATCGCCGCGACGCCCAGGGGCGCCGTGGTCACGACGTCCCTTCCTCCTCCGAACGACCACATCGTCCTCTCCGGGCTCGGCGACTTCGCGCAGATCGACTCGAAGGTGGACTTCGTCGTTTCCTCGTCGGAGCCGATCACCCTCGCGAGCGTGTCCCCGAGTCAGGGCGCGTCCGGCGTTCCCGCCCGCCTGCCGGGCGGAGATCCGAGCCTGCTCGTCATGCCGCCGCTCGAGCAGTTCCGGAGCGACTACGTGTTCCTCTTGCCCGACAAGTACGCGTTCGACTTCATCCGAATCATCGCGGCCGACAAGACGAAGATCCGTCTGGACGACCAGGACGTCACGGCTCTCCCGAACTGCAGGTCCACCGCGGTGACCCCCCTCTCGGGCTCGGAAGATCACTGGGTCGTCTGGCGCTGCCAGATGAGCTTCCCCGTGGTGGATCTCGCGTCCACCGCCACGACTCCCGTCGGGGCGGGCGTCCAGAACGACGGTGTGCACCAGATCGTCGCGACGGACAAGGTGGGCGTCCTCGTCGACGGCTTCGACCGCAACGTGAGTTACGCCTACGCCGCCGGCACGGAGCTCACCGAGATCGTCCCGCGCTGAACGACCGATCGCGATTCGGCGACAGCCGGATCGATCGGCAGGAGAAGAGCTGGGGGGTGGGCTGCCCCCCATCGCGCGCGTCGGGGCTTGGCTCGCTCTGGATTCGTCGCGTCCTGGAGGTCGAATCCGCCGGATCAGGTCGTTCCAGCGTCGCGCCCAGGAGACACCAGGACGAACGTCGCCTCGTGTCGGGCGCGATGCTTCCGGAAGAGTGACGCCGGCGCGTTCGGTGTTCGTGGAAGGAACGACCGAGGGCCCCCTGCGCCACCCTCACTCTTCCAGAAGCCCGGGATCGATCACTCACGAGCCGACGACAAGGTCGAGTAGCCCTTTGGCCCGAAACGAGCCGCCCATCTCGTCCCGGAACTTCCACGCTGACCCGAAATTCCGTGGCCGTGAGCCTTCGCGTCGGGTGCTTCATGGCTTCCGCTGAACCAGGCTTTCGAGAGAGCGTCGACGGCGAAGAGGCGCAATACGAACTCGAGGGTTGGGAAGGGCACGCCGTCGACGCGCTCTCGGAAGCACACACCCCGCGACTTCGCTGCACGTTGCGCGGCGCCACCGAGGGTGTGCTCCGGAACTTCTTCCTGGGGACGCTTCCGGTGGCGCGGCAGGGTCGTTCCAGCGTCGCGCCCGAAAGACGTGGCGACGAGCGTCGCCTCGTGTCGGGCGCGATGCTTCCGGCAGAGTGATACCGGCGCGTTCGGTATTCGTGGAAGGAACGACGGAGCGCCGCCCCGCGCCGGCATCACTCTTCCAGAAGCCTGGGTTCAGTCCGTCACGCGCCGACGACAGGGAGG
>DASZXK010000195.1:0-16878 GCA_035545855.1 Polyangiaceae bacterium | reverse complement strand
GCCATCGACGCGAACCCGAGCGCCACATCCGCGGCGAGACGGCCGCGGTCACGATTGCCGACCCATCGCGAGACGAGTGACTCCGACGGCGAGGCGAGCGCCACGTACCCGACGAATCCCCACGCGACGAGGAGCATCGGAACGTACGCGGAAAGAATACGAAAACGCGGGCTCTGCGGCGTCGCACCCGGCCCGAGGAGCAATCCCGTCGCGGAGACGACCACGACGAACGACACGAGCAGCGGCAGGTGCCACCACGGGGCTTCGACCGAGTCTCGGCTCGTCGCTGGACTCGAGGCTGGCAGGGTCCTTGCTCCTTCGGCGGCCATGGCTCCCCGCCTTGCAAGGCGCGGGCGAAGCCCGGAGAAGACCCATGCTGGAAATCATCTCGACGAGCGCACCCACTCTCGCGGCAGGCTGGTCCCTGCTCTACCTCCTGTTCGGCGGCGGGCTCGGGGGCGCCTTGTTGATCTTCGTCCTGCTGAAGGCGGTCGGGCGATAGATAGACGGGATGGAGCGGCGCCCGCCCCCGTCGGGACGGGCGCACGCCGTCTTCAGGGCGACGTTCCGCCGTCGCTCTTCGCGAGACCCGCGTCGCTCTTGGCAGCGCCCGCGTCGTGCTTCGCGTACGGGCTGTTCTCGAAGCCGGTGATCAAGGTGCGCCGGCCGTCGATGCGGGGGTAGTAGTACGTCCAGAAGAAGCACATCTCCTGGAGAGCGGACTCACCGTAGGTGACGGTCTCGTCCGTGGTGTTGTTCCACGCGCAGTTGAAACGAAACCCGCCGCCGGAGGGGACCCGGAAGGGCGGATCGAACCGCTTCAGCTCCGCTTCGGTCCACGAGAAACCGGGCGGATCGTAGATCACGGTGCCCGGGTCGGTCTCGTTCGCCGCCGTCGCGAGGCGGGCGCGCGTCCCGAACCGGTGCGTGTGACCCGTCGCGGCGTAGAAATTCGCGCTCGCGAACTCGGGCGGGAGCGAGACGTACGCCGGAGGGTTCTCGTGCTCGGCGTGAGGCGGGATCTGGATGTCCAGGTTGCCGACGATGATGAAGCTCGCCTCCTGGACGTTCTCCGAGTCCCGGAGCGGATAGAGCGCGGACTTCGCAACGACGTCGACCGCATCGTTGCCCGTGTTGATGTAGTGCATCTCGAGGTGCATCAACTGGTTCGCGGCGAGCGGGAACCCGACGCCCCGCGGCATCGTGATCACGTCGTCGTGTTTCTGAGTCACCGTCAGCGGGGCTCCGATGAGCACCGCCTTGAACGGACGGCAATCGAAGAGGTCCGTCGGAACCTCCGCGGGGTCGTTCACCGCCGAGACGACGAGGTGGTGCGAGGCCGTCGAGAGCGTGTTCTCGATCTTGCCGATGGCGACGGCTTCCGTGTTCCCGAGCGGGAGCTGCAGGCATTTCGTGCCTTCCTCTCCGGGCTGCACTCCCGGCACGGTGATGGAGATCTCGAGCGGCGCGCCGAGCTCCGCGCTCTCTCCGGCGTCCGACGCCGATGGGGCGCCGATTCCCTTCCTGGTCTCGTCCGCGTCCTTTTCCGCACACCCCCCCACGACGAGCAAGAGTCCGATCGATCGAGCGACTGCATTCGAGGTGAAACGGTTCATCCTCCGGTCCTTTCTCCCGAAAGGGGAATGAGTGGAAGACGGCAGCGCGACGGATCTCGTTAGTCCGTCGCGCATTCGAACGCACGAGAACGGACGGCCGCTCGGGTGCGACGGCGGATCATTTTCGGGAGCTTGCTAGTCCGGCCAGACGTTCTCGCGCGGGGCACGAAACGAGCGCAATTACCACCTTATACGCAGCGCGATGTCGCCGTTTTCTCGCTGGCCATGGCATCTGAATCCGTTTCAACTCGCGCCGGGTCGGGAGGGCTGATCCTCCTCGGGGCCGCACTCGCGGGATGCAGCCTCGCGATCGATGCCGATCGCGTGCAGTGCAAGACGAATGCCGATTGCACGAGCCGCGGCGCGTCGTTCGCTCACAGCGCGTGCGTGGCGTCGCTCTGTCAGGCGATCCACGCGGAGGTTCCCGAACCGAAGGTCGACGCCGGAGGAAGCGCCGCCGCTCCAGCGGACGCCGGGCTCGATCCGTGGCGCTGCCTCGACGAGCCCGAGCAGCCCACGACGGACGCTCCCGGGCCCTTCCACGTCACCTTCCACCTGTCGGACATCCTCTCGCAGACGCCGCAGGTGGGAGTGACGGCACGCGCGTGCAAGAAGCTCGACGTCGACTGCGAGCTGCCGCAGAGCGACTCGCTCGTCACGGACGAAAACGGAGACGTCACACTCGATCTCGCTCGCGGCTTCAACGGCTACGTCGAGTTCACCGGCGGCGCGATCATGCCCGGCCTCTATTTCCCGAACCCTCCGGTCCACGAGGACGAGAGCCGCATCTCGGTCCAGGCCGTGACCCCGGGCATCGTCGGCGCGCTCACGAAGTCACTCGGCTCACCGCAGGACCCCGCGCTCGGGCTGATGCTCCTGAACGCGCTCACGTGCGACGGCACTGGCGCTCCCCACGTGTCGTACACCGCGACCGGCACCGCCGCGGGGGCCGTGACCTTCTACGCGATCGGCGGTCTTCCCGCGGCGAACGCGATCGAGACGGATTCGTCCGGCTTCGGCGGTTTCGTGAACGTCCCTCCCGGGACGGTGCCGGTGACGGCGACGATCCTCCCGGAGGGCCGCGAGCTCGCCACGGTGAGCCTGCTCGTCCGCGCGAACACCATCACCTACGGCCACCTGGTGCCCCTTGGCCAGTAACACGCGAAAGAGCCCTGCGCGCGGCGTGCGAACCGCGAGCGGCACGAGGCCCAAGCTGTCCTCGGTGATCCCGCTGCCTCTGCCGAATCGAGTGGTTCCGTCGCCCCCGCCGCCTCCGCCTTCCTCGAGAAAGCCGTCCTCGGAAGGCGTCCCGTCTCTCTCGTTGCCGCCGCTGCCCCCGGCCGAGGCCGCCGGGGTCCCGCTCGCGACTCCGCCTGCCGTGCCGGACGAGGAGGACACGTCGAAGGTCCCGGTCGATCAGCTCCTCCTCCAGCAATCGAGACGCCCGAGCATGCCTTCCCTCCCGCGCCTGTCGAGACCGGAAGACGACCCGTTCGTGCGACCCCGACGCCGCTGGCCGCTCGTGCTGCTCGCGCTCGTCGCGGCGGCCCTCGGGGGGCTCTTCGCCCTCCGGACGTCCCGCGCACCGGAGGTCGGCCCGGTTCCGGAGCCGAGCGTCGCTCCGAGCGCGACGGCGGAAAGGGCCGCTCCGGAGGAGAGCACGGCGCCGAGCGTCGGGACTCCGGAGGAACGGGCCCCCGCGACGGCGACGCCGCGGTCCGTGAAGCGGGCGCCGTCGCGACCGACTCGCGCCGAAGTGGCGCCGTCGATCGTCCCTCCGCGGCCGGTCGAAACGCGTCCGGCGCCTCCGCCGATCGAGCCGGGAATGGACCTCCAGGGCAAGCCCGCGGCTCGCCCGCACCGAACCCTGGACGAGAAAGACCCGTACGCCCCATGAACCGAATGCTCTCCCTGTCGCTCGCCGGCGTGCTCGGTCTCGCGAGCGCGATCCCGGCTCACGCGGAAACCAAGCCGGTCTCCGTGGACGTCGACGAAGCACGCGCCCGGTTCCAGCGAGGTGTCGACCTCTTCCACGAAGGAAGCTTCGACGCGGCGCTCGCCGAGTTCGAGAAGGCGTACGAGCTCGCTCCGAACTACCGGCTCCTCTATAACCTCGCGCAGGTCCAGAACGAGCGGCACGACTACGTCGCCGCGCTCCGTTTCTTCGAAAAGTACCTGGCCCAGGGCGACGCCGAGATCCCTCCGGACCGGAAGGAGCAGGTCCAGCGCGATGTCGCGGCGCTCAAGACCCGCGTCGCGGTCCTCGCCGTGACGTCGAACGTCGACGGCGGCGAGCTCGTCGTGGACGGCGCGAGCATCGGAGTGCTCCCGACGGCGGATCCCGTGCTCGTGAGCGCCGGAGTCCGCCGACTCGAGCTCCGGAAACAGGGCTTCGTCCCCGCGTCCCGCACCGTGACGGTCGCGGGCGGAGAGGTCATGAACGTCGATTTCCGCCTCGACCCGGTCGGTGCCGAGCCCAGGGTCGCCTCGAGCGCCCCCGCCGGCGGCGTCTCGCAACCGGACGCGAGTCGCGCAGAGAAGCCGGAAGAACACGGCAGGCTCCCGTTCTGGGTGACCCTCGGGTCGACGGTCGTCCTCACCGGCGGCGCCGTCTCGTTCGGCGTCCTCACCCATCGCGCCGATCAGAACCTCACGCGCGAGCTCGGCAAGTTCCCGGCGAACCAGGACGCGATCGATCACGCGCGGTCGGACCTTCGACGGGACGCGCTCATCACGGACCTGTTCACGGCGTCGGCGATCGTGAGCGGCGGAGCGTTCCTCTACTTCGCGCTGTCCGGCCCGGGAGGCGCGTCCGAGTCCCACGACACGGCGCTTCGCGTCGCGCCGACCCTCGGCGGAGCGACGGCGTTCGGTCGGTTCTGACTTCCGCGTCGGGTCGACTCCTTCGTCAGATCGCGGCCGCGGCGCCCGACGCGATGAGCCGGTCGATCTCCGCGGCCTCGAATCCGTAGTCCGACAGCACCGCGCGGGTGTCGACGCCGAGGTCTTTCATGGGCTCCGGCGTGCCCGGCTCGGTGCGAGAGAAGCGCGGGGTCGGCGCCGGCTGCACCGCGCCGTCGACCGTCACGAAACTCCCGCGCGCGGCGTTCTGGGGATGGTGCGGAGCTTCTTCCATGGAAAGCACCGGGGCCACGCAAGCGTCCGTCCCGGCGAAGACGGCTTCCCACTCGTCCCGGGTCTTCTCGAGGAAGACCTTCGCGAGCACCGCCTTCTGGGTTTGCCACGCCGAAATATCCAGCTGAGCGCCGAACGATTCGTCGAGGCCCAGACGATCCCGGAGGATGGCGAAGAATTGCGGCTCGATGGGCCCGACGGAGACGTAACGTCCGTCCTTCGTTTCGTAGACCTCGTAGAACGGAGCGCCGGTATCGAGCGCGTTCGTGCCCCGTTCCTCCCGGTGGAGCCCGGACGTCTTGGCCCCGAAGAACATCGCCATGAGCGCGGCGGAGCCCTCCACCATGGACGCGTCGATGACCTGCCCCTTGCCGGAGGAGCGCGCTTCGAGAATCCCGCACACGATTCCGAAGGCGAGCATCATGCCGCCGCCGCCGAAGTCCCCGACGAGGTTCAGGGGCGGGACGGGACGTTCGCCGCGACGGCCGATCGAGTGGAGCGCGCCGGAGAGGGAGATGTAGTTGATGTCGTGGCCGGCCGCCTTCGCGAGCGGCCCCGTCTGTCCCCAGCCCGTCATGCGCCCGTAGACGAGGCGCGGATTCTCCGCGGCGCAGGCGTCCGGGCCGACGCCGAGCCGCTCCACTACGCCCGGGCGAAAGCCCTCGAAGATCGCGTCCGCCGTGCGGCACATCCTCCGGAGCGCCGCGGCGCCCTCCGGGTGCTTCAAGTCGAGCGCGAGCGTCCGCCGGTTCCGGAACAGCACGCGATGCATGCCGGCGGCGAGCGCGCCGCCCCCGGGGCGATCGATGCGAATCACGTCGGCGCCCATGTCCGCGAGCATCATTCCGCAGAAGGGCCCCGGCCCGATGCCCGCGAGCTCGAGGATGCGAACTCCGTGAAGAGGTCCCATGGGCGTCGTCACAGAGTGGCGCCGCGACGCGGGGACAGTCAACGTCGAACGGTCTACGGTGGACCCGCGTCGACGTGCGCGCCCGGAAGCCGGCCCGAGGCGTCCAGTTCGGCGACGTCCGCACACACGCCGCCCGCGACGCAGCGCTGCTCCGTGACGCAATCCCGGTCCGCCTTGCAGGACGTTCTGCACTGGGAGTCCGGGCCGCAGACGAGCGGGCCCTTGCAGTCCGTGTCGAACGCGCACCCCATGTCCTCCGGGAGCTCGCAGACGTTCCCCGAAAGGCCGACGATGCAGCGTTGCCCGAGCGCGCAGTCGCGCGTGGTGTCGCACTGCGCGAGACATTCACCGAGCGAACAGACGAGGGGCGACGGGCAGTCGCTGTTCAGCGAGCATCTCTCCGGGATGCCGACGCCGCCGAGACCGCCCGCGCCGTTCCCGGCGCCACCGTCGCCGAGTCGGCCTCCGCTGCCCCCCGTCGCGGGGCCGGTTCCGCCGCTTCCGCCGGCGCCGCCGTTCGTCACGCTGCCGTGACTCGTGCCGTCGACGGTGCCACCACAGCCTGCGGCGACGCCGAGCGTGCCGGAGGCGAGAACCCAACCGAACGAACGAAGCCAGGTCATCACGCCGTCCTCCTACGGGGAGTGTTTATACACCTGCGGCCTGGAAAGCGCCGTATTTTCAGCGACATGGGATCCGGAGGCCCCGCGCGTACACGTCGTTCCCGTGCCCCGAATGCTCGATTCGCGCTAGTGACGGAGTGCGATGCGCCGACGTTCAGCCGCCACGGCCCTCTCCTTTCTCCTTCTCACGTCCTGCACCGGCAAGGACTCGCCGGCCCCTCCGAGCACGGGGACGGGCGACGAGCTCCTCTTCTCCAGCACGACGTACGATCTCGACCCGGGTGACGAGAAGTACCTCTGCTGGGCCGCGAACCTGCCCGACGATCGCGACGTCCGCGTGAAGAAGATCTCCGGGGACTACGGCGAAGGCACGCATCACGTGTTCTTCGCGTGGACGCTCGCACCCGAGCCCGACGGCATGACGGAGTGTCCCGTCCTGTTCAAGACGACGTGGATCCCGATCTACCTCGGGGGCAAGGCCACGTCTCCGCTCGAACTTCCCGCCGGCGCCGCGATCGATCTCGGGCGCGGCAAGCAGCTCGTGCTCCAGCTCCACCTGCAGAACACGACCACGCAGACGATCCACGACAGCGTCACGATGCACCTCGACCTCACGAAGGAGGCCGACTTCGTCCCCGCGGGCGTCTTCGGCCTCGACGATCACGACATCACCCTGCCCGCGGCGTCGACCGGCGTTCATTCTTCGATGTCGTGCACCCCCGGCAAGGACATGAACGTGTTCTCCGTGCTCGGGCACATGCACAAGCTCGGCAAGGAGCTCGTCTTGACGAGGAACGGCTCGGAGCTCTACCGCGAGCCGTGGAATTTCGACGAGCAGCCGATCACGCCGCTCACGGCGACCATCGCCAAAACGGACGTTCTCGGCATCGACTGCCGGCACGACAATCCCACGAGCCGTCTCGTTTCCTACGGAGAGAGCTCCGACACCGAGATGTGCGCCGCCGTCTTCTACTACACGCCGTACGACTCCCTCGCCGGTTGCGTGAAGGGGCCGCCCGCGCCGGACGGCGGAGCGCCCGGCGGCGACGCGGGGCCCTCCGGGTTTCGCATCGTGGGGCAGGGCGCGTGCGCCAACGACGCCGATCTCGCGCTCGTGAACGACAAGGCGGTCTTCGACTCCCTCAGCGGGTGCGGCGCGAGCTGCATCGGGCAGTCGAACGCGTGCGCGGGCGACTGCGTCACGAAGGCCTCGGGCGTCTCGGCCGCGTGCGGGACGTGCTTCGGCGACGACGTCATGTGCACCATCCAGAACTGCATTTCGGATTGCGCGGCCGCGCCTGGCGGCGCCGCGTGCGACGCTTGCCGCGCGTCGAAGTGCAACTCGGCGTTCACGGCCTGCAGCGGCCTCGGGCACTGAGGGCCGTCCGGTCGAAGCCGGACTCCCCGATCCGCGAACGCGCAGCGTCTGCGGCCTCGCCGCAGCCCGTTCGCCGCAAGGGCCAGCTGCGAGGCACCGATCGCGCCCATGCGACCGACCAGCACGACCGGAAGGCGTGGCCCGCTTGATGCAACTTCGGCCCTCGTGACCCGCCTTCCTCGCTTCGTCCTCTCGGTGTTCGCGGCGACCGCGCTCGGATGCGTCTTCGCCGGATGCGGCGGCACGAGCACGGAAACCCACGGGACCGCGAGCTACGCCACCTGCACGGGTCCCGGGCAGTGCGTCGCACTCGTTCCCGGTTGCTGCGGCACCTGCGGCGCGCCGACGCTCCAGGACGTCGCCGGCGTGAATGCGGACAAGCAGGACGACTTCCGCGCCGCGACGTGCGGCGACCCGCATCCCGTCTGTCCCGCGTGCCCCACGGCCCTCGAACCGAACCTCGTCGCGTTCTGCGAGGCGAGCACGTGTCGCGCGCACGACGTGCGAGAGGAAGACCTCTCCGCGTGCACGAAGGACGACGACTGCCGGCTGCGCTATCCGGACTGCTGCGAGACGTGCGGCCCGAACCCCTCTCTGCTCATCGCGATCGCCACGAGTCGCGCGGAGGACTACCGGGAGAAGACGTGCAAGACCGGGCAATCTTGCCCGAAGTGCGCCGTCTTCTACCCTGCGGGATGGTCCGCCACGTGTGGGGCCGACGAACACTGCCACGTCGTCGCCAGGAAGAACCTGTGCCCCGAGTCCCAGCCGCCGGATGGGACGCCCTGCGACCTCGATGCCGGCGTCTCCTGCGAGTACGGCGACGACGTCCGCCCCGGCTGTCGGACGCACGCGACGTGCGAGAGCGGCGTGTTTCACCTCTCGATCTCCGGCTGCCCGCCGCTCCCCGGCCCCGGCGAGGACGGCTGCCCGACGACCACGAGCAGGGACCTCTGTTCGCCCGAAGGACTCGCGTGTGACCTCGGAGGCGACACGATCTGCGTCTGCTCGGCGTGCCTCGGCGGGCCGTGCTCGCTCGAAGCGCACTGGGGCTGCGCTGGTCCTCCGGTGACGCCAGGGTGCCCGTCACGTCCCCCTCGACTCGGCGCTGCGTGCGACGCCGAGAGCCTCGTCTGCCTCTACGGATCCGGCTGCACTCCTCCCGTCGCCGCGGGCCGGCACTGCAAGGACGGCGCGTGGGCGGACGAGCCCCTCCTCTGTCCCGTGTGAACGCACGCGCCGAGGACGGTACACTCGGCCCGCCCATGACGTTCTCCCCGACGCTCCTCTACCGAGACGAGGACTATGTCGTCGCGGACAAGCCGCCGGGGATCATCGTGCACCGCGGCTGGGCGAACGACGACGACGACCTGATGCGCGCCGTCCGGAACGTGGTCGGCCGTCACGTGCATCCGCTCCATCGCCTCGACCGCGGGGCGAGCGGGCCGGTCGCGTTCGCGCTGCATGCCGACGCGGCGCGCGCCGTCGGCGCGGCGTTCGCCGAGGGACGAGTCGAGAAGCGCTACCTCGCCCTCGTACGCGGGAATCCCCCCGAGCGCGGGGTGATCGATCACCCCATCCCGAACGAGGAGGACGGCCCCCGCGTTCCTGCGGTCACCGAGTTCACGCGGCTCGCCGTCGCCGGGCGCTACGCGCTCGTGAGCGCCGTGCCGCGCACCGGCCGGCTTCACCAGATCCGCAGACACCTGAAGCACATCGCCTGCCCCCTCATCGGGGACGTTCGCTACGGCAAAGGCGAGCACAACCGGAAGTTCCGCGACGAATACGACCTCCACCGGCTCGCGCTTCATTCGACGCTGCTCGCCTTCGATCATCCGGCGACGCCCGAGCGCGTCGTCGTTCACGCGAAGGTGAGCGGAGCGCTCCGGGACTGCCTCGATCGTCTCGGGCTCCTCGAAGCGGCGGACGCGGGTCATTCGTAAGCCCCGTAAGCCGTAACTCGGCCGTTCCGCGCCACATAACTACTCGAACCTTCCCTTGGAGGATTCGATGCTTCACACGTTCACTCGTCTCGGCTCGGTGGTTCTCACCCTCTCCCTCGGCGTCGCCTGCTCGTCCTCGAAAGACGCGACCGGCTCGGACGGCGGCTCCGGCGGAAGCAACGTCGGCACGGGCGGAGAGAGCGGCTCCGGGGGTTCGGGCGGCGAACACACGGGCTCGGGAGGCTCGTCGGGACAGGCGGGCACCGGAGGCAGTGCGGACGGCGGGAGCTCGGGACACGACGCCGGTTCGTCGACCGGCGGATCGGGAACGGCGGACTCCGGCTCGACCGGCGGCTCGAACACGACCGACTCGGGCTCCACCGGGGGCTCCGGCGCGACGGACTCGGGGACGGTCGCGCAGAACGTGCTCGTCAATCCCGGGTTCGAGGACGGCACGATGTCGCCGTGGACGAGCAACAGCTCGAACTTCATCGTCGACGGCGATTCGCCGCGTACGGGCGCTTACGACGGCAAGCTCTACAGCGGCTTCGGCGATCCGACGTGGGACGAGACGATGTCCGGAGAGGCGCTCCTGATCCCCGCCGGAACGTACACCTTCCACGTCTGGGCGAAGAAGAGCGGCACCGGGACCCTGACGACGCTCCGGCTCGAAGCGTCGAGCTCGGGCAGCACCAAGACGCTCGACATCCTGGCGAACGTCACCGCCGCCTATCAGGAGTTTTCGGTGAGCGACATCACGGTCGCGAGCCCGAACGGGCCGAACCTCGGCGCGTGCACCGTCCGCGTCGCCGCCGCAGGGGACGACCAGGTGTCCGTGTACCTGGACGACGCTTCGCTGACGATGAACCCGTGATCGGCGGCTGGCGTCGCTCCGGCGGCCGCGGCTCCGCGGGCCCAAGCCCGTAGGAGGGGCGATCTTGTCGCCTCCTCGCGCG
Source organism: Polyangiaceae bacterium (assembly GCA_035545855.1). Lineage (GTDB taxonomy): Bacteria > Myxococcota_A > Polyangia > Polyangiales > Polyangiaceae > DASZVB01. The sequence goes on along the minus strand of DASZXK010000195.1, from coordinate 6,317 downwards.
ATCGTGTGGCATCCGCGCTGGCCACTCGCGCATCGGGAGAGGATGACCGAATCGTGACGGCGCGCGACTCGCTGCCGCCCCAGTACACGGCATGGCTGCGCTGCACGACGCACTCACCACGCATCGCGATGAAGTCATTCGCCGATGGAAGGTCATGGTCCAGGGTCGGCTGGCTCCGGCGGAGACGCCGACGTCGGAGCTCGTCGATCATCTGCCCTCGTTCGTGAAGGAGGTGATCGCGGCGTTGCGCGCGGATGCGGGCCTACCTCCGCTCGCGCCGCAGCCGGGGGAAAGCCAGGCCGCCGCGGACCACGGCAAGCAGCGGCTCCGGCTCGGGTTCAGCCTCGAAGCGGTCGTCCGGGAGTATGGCTTTCTTCACGACGCGATCCTCCTCACGGGGAAGGACGCGGGGGTGGAGATCTCATTTCGCGAGTTCCAGGTCACGTTCGGCTCCATCGTGACCGGAATCGGCGACGCCGTGGCCGAGTACTCGCGGCAACGGGACGCCGAGCTGCAACGTCAGCACAACGAGCACTTCGCGTTCGTCGCCCACGAGCTCCGGAGCCCGCTCTATTCCGCGATGATGGGGCTCGAGCTGCTCGAACAGAAGGGCGAGCTCCGCACCGGCACGACCGCCGCCGGAACGGTCACGCGGTCGCTGCGCCGCATGCAGGAGCTCATCGATCACTCGCTCAGCGTCGCCCGCATCGCGTCGGGGGTCGATCTCCGCCTGGAGCCCGTGAAGCTCGACTTGTTGCTCTCGGACGCCGTGGCCGCGGTCTCCGTCGACGCCGAGAGAAAGGCCGTCGAACTTCGCGTCCAGGCTCCGCCGAACCGCGAGGTGACGCTGGACGTTCGGCTCGTGCGCTCTGCCCTTCACAACGTCGTGCGGAACGCGGTGAAGTACACGGCCCCGTCCAGCCTCGTGGAGCTCCGCGGAAGCGTCCGGAACGAACGGGTCTCGATCGACGTCGAGGATTGCTGCGGCGGACTCGCCTCGGAAGACGTCGAGAAAGCGTTCGCCCCGTTCGTTCGGATGACCAATCGCGAGAGCGGATTCGGCCTCGGCCTCGCCATCGCGAAACAAGCGGTGGATGCCCACGGCGGGTCGATCCGCGTTCGGAACCTTCCCGGCAAGGGGTGCGTCTTCACGCTCGAGTTCCCGGACGCGGGGGGAGGTCCACCCGGGAAGAACTGACACCGGCTCGATCCGGGCCGTCCCTCGCGACGGCAGGCTCGTGTATCGTCCCGGCCGATGAAACTCGTGGTCGTTCCGGCGATGATCTTCGTGTCGGGCGCGTTCATGGCCGTCGCGTGGCTCGCGCACCTCCGGATCCGCGAGCACGGCTTCTGGGTCGCGCTGGCGATGAGCTGGGCAATCGTGCTGCCGGAGTACGTCCTCAACGTCGCGGCGACTCGCTACGGCTATGGCACCTTCACGGGGGCGCAGATGGCTTCCTTCCACCTGTGCTCGGGCGTCGTCTGCGTGGCGCTCGTCTCTCGCTACGTGCTCGGGGAGACGCTCGCGACGTCGCAGCTCGTCGGCTTCGGGTTGCTGGCCGTCGCCATGCTGCTCGTCCTCCGCCGGCACTGAGCGGCGCTACTTCGTTCCCGTCGGCGCCATCGCTCGCGCGAGGTCCTCGTCCTCCACCGGCTTCGTGAGGTGGTAGTCGAAGCCCGCAGCGAGGGCCTGGGCCTTGTCTTCGACCTGCCCGTATCCCGTCATGGCCACGAGTCGCGCGCCGAAATTCGCCGCGCGGACGCGCCGCGCGACCTCCAGGCCATCCATCTCGGGGAGGCCGATGTCGACGAAGGCGACATCCGGCAGCGTCGAAAGGATCTTCTCGACGCCCTCCGGCCCCGCCTCCGCGCAGGTGACCTCGTGTCCGGATTGCTCGAGGAGACACGCGAGGAGCTCGCGCATGTCCGCGTTGTCCTCCACGACGACCACGCGCTTCGCCGAGACCGACGGCCCAGCGGCGGCCTCCGACTCCACGACGCCGGACGTCCCCACGGGAAGGAGCGGCAGCGAGAGGACGAAGGCACTGCCTTTCCCGAGGCCCTCGCTCTCCGCATGGATGCTCCCTCCGTGGAGCTCGACGATTCCGCGGACGAGGGAGAGGCCCAGGCCGAGCCCTCCCTGGGACCGATCGAGAGAGCGCTCCGCCTGGGCGAACGGCTCGAACACGCGCTCCCGCATCTCCGGCGCGAGCCCGATGCCGTCGTCCTTCACGACGACGACGGCGCGTTCGCCCTCCTGGCTGACGGAGGTCGTGACGGCCCCGCCTCGAGGCGTGTACTTCACGGCGTTCGTGAAGAGGTTGGTCAGCACTTGCTCGAGACGCTGGCGATCCCCTTCCACGTAGAGCTCCTCGTCCTCGACGACGAGGTCGAACAGGGAAAGGTGGTCGCGCCCGGCGCATGCCATGAGCTCGTACGCGCTCCGGACGACGTCGGCGAGGGAGAGTCTCTCGGTGTGAAGGGCTACCTTCCCGTGCGTGATACGCGCGACGTCCAGAAGCTCGTCGACGATGCGAGAGAGATGAAGCGACTGACGCTCGACGATCGCGAGTTCTTTGCTCGGATCCCCGCGCCGATCTTTCCTGTTGAGGACGGTGGACGCGAGGCGGATCGCGCCCAGCGGATTCCTGAGCTCGTGCCCGAGCATCGCCAGGAAGCTGTCCCGCGATTCGAGCGCTCGCTGCGCCTCGTACTGGCGCCGCCGACTTCGCACCGCCGCGTGGACCGCGGCGAGCATGGATCGCACTTGCACCGGACGGTCCAGGAACGTGACGTTTCCGAGCTGGTGAACCGTGTCGATGAGGAGGCGCGTTCGCGGCTCGCCGGCGCTGCTGAACACGACGACGGGAAGGTCCGACCACACGGGTTGACGTCCCAGAACCGCACGCACCCTCTGGACGGCGGCCTTGGTGATCGCCTCTTCCGCGATGAGTGCGGCGCCGGCACCTCTCTCGATCTCCGCGCAGAGCGCTTCCACGTCTTCGCAGAGATGCGCCGTCAGCCCGTCACGCCCGAGCAGCTTGGACGTGAGCTCGCCGTCCCGTCCACCCCGGACCAGAACGAGGATGCGCTCGGCTTCGTGACTCACGCGCCGTTCCCTGCGGAAGGCTTGCCTTCACCGACGAACGACGGCGTCCCGCTCAGCACGCCGTGCCTGTCCGAAAGAGGTCTGCCGAGACCGACCCCGCCCTTTCCGAACGTCACCTCCCGGATGGTGTCCTCGTGCGCGCCCGAGCGCTTCTTCACCACGGAGAGCGCTTTTCGCATCCTGCCCCGGTCCTCGAAGTACCGGAACAGCACGATGGTGTCCGCGAGGTAGCTCACGTCCACCGGCGCGCTCATCGAGCCGAAGATACCGGCCTGTGCCATCGTGAGTATCGTCGCGACTCCCTGCTCCGCGAGATAGGAGAGGAGCTCGTGAATCTGGAGGGTGAGGAAGCGTCCCTCCGGCATGGCCGTGTAGTACCCGTTGATGCTGTCGATCACGATGAGGCGGGCCCCGCCTTGCTCCACGGCGCCCCGCACGAGGTGCGTGAATTCGTCCGGTGCGAGCTCCGCGGGATCGATCTGATGGATGACGATCCGCTTCGATTCGATGAGGGGATCGATGTCCGTCCCGAGGAGCTGCGCGCGCCGGCGGAGGGTGCCGATGCGCTCCTCGAAGAGGAAGAGGGCGGCGTTCTCGCCCCGGAGCGCCGCGTTCCGCGCGAACTGGGTGGCGACGGCGCTCTTCCCGGTGCCCGCCGGACCGATGAGCAGCGTCGCCGTCGCTCGATCGACGCCGCCGCCGAGCACCTGGTCGAGGTCGGGGACCCCGCTCGGGACGTGCTCCGCCAGGAGCTCGGTTCTGTGCTCGAGGGCGATGAGCCGCGGAAACACGACGAGGCCGCCCCTCCGCAAGATGAAGTCGTGATACCCGCTGCGGAACTGGCTTCCGCGGAGCTTCGCCACTCGCAGGCGCCGCCGATCGGCGCCGTAGCCCACGGCCTCCTGCTCCAGGACGATGACCCCGTGTGCGAGGCTCTCGATCTGGAGGTCGCCCGATTCCGCGCTCTGATCGTCCAGCAAGAGCACCGTGCAGTCCCGCCCCGCGAAGTACTGCTTCAAGGCGAGGAGCTGGCGGCGATATCGAATCGCCGTCTGCGACAGAAGCCTGAGCTCCGACATGGAATCGAAGACGACGCGCGCCGGGCGCAGGCGCTCGACCTCGTCCAGGAGCACGCGAACGGTTTCCTTCAAGTCGACGTCCGCGGAGGCGTAGAGCGTGTTCTCGTCGTCGAGCTGGAGCGCCTTCTCGGCGTTCGAGAGCTCGAACAGATCGATCCCCTCGAAGCTCCAGCCGTGGGACTCTCCGACCTGACGTATCTCCTCCTCCGTTTCGGAGAGGGTGATGTAGAGCGCACGTTCGCCACGACGCGCGCCTTCCATGAGGAACTGGATTGCGAGCGTCGTCTTGCCGACGCCGGGGGTCCCCTTGACGAGGTACAGGCGATTTCTGGGCAAACCGCCGCCGAGAATGTCGTCCAGCCCGGAAATTCCCGTGGCCTGACGCTGGCCTCCGGCCAAATCCTGCTTCTGCGTGCCCATGAGTCACCGGTTAGAGCGCGAGCGTGTTGCCCACAAGCGGCATTTTTGTAGTCGCGTCCGCGCGCGCGCGGTTCGGGCGCACGAGTGGAGCCATCGGGATCTCCGGATCACGGGTGCGCGAAGGATGCTCTTTCTCCTGGGGGCGGCGTGCCCGGATGAAACGCGTCGATCGGGCGATTGCGCGTGCGAAAGGCGACGAGGGCGATGGCGACGAGGCCGAGTGCGAGCACGATGAGCGTGCTCGCGAGCTCGGCACCCGATACGACTCCATGGGGACCGAATCCGCGGGTGAGGGTCGAGATCGGCATGTACGGGTTCCTCCGCAGTGGAACACCTGCAAGCCGGGTACCGCCGCGCAGACCGGCGAATTTCCAGACGCGGCTCGAACCGAGCAGGGGCGGAATTGCGCATTCTGCCCACGCGTGTGTCATTCGCGCGCGAGAGGCCGTCTTCCCGACCTGCCGCGGGGCCGGCGCACGCCAGACCGGGGCAACGGCACGGGTGGTCCGAATGGGCGCCGATCGCGTTTGCCATCCGGAGCCCGTGGCTTTTATTAGCTTACTTGCTAATAATTACTCCGTGAGCTAATCAATCCGGGTGCCCGCCAGGCCGGCGCCGAAGCTCGACGAGATCGCGAAGGCGTTCTCCGCGCTAGCGCACGAGGCGCGGCGGCACATCGTGCTGCTGCTCGGGCATTCGGGTGGCGAGCTCCCGTCGGGGTATCTCGCGAAGCGGTTCCACCACAGCTGGCCGACGACGACGCGCCACCTCGCCGTCCTCGAGCAGGCCGGGCTCGTCACGGTCCGCCGAGAAGGGCGAAGCAGCCACTACCGGCTGGAGCGCGAGCACCTGCAGCGCGTCCTCGGCGGCTGGCTCGGGCTGCTGGAAGCGCCGACCCCGACGACGACCTGGGCTGCCACCGGCCCGCGGACGACCGCCGAGCTCGCCGCCCGGGTGAGAACGATTTCCAGGCGACCCGATCGGAAGAAAGGAAGACGACGATGACCGACGTGCCGAAGCTGTTCCGGGTGACCGTGGAAGTGGGCAATCTGGACGAGGCCGCCGCGTTCTACGCGAAGCTGTTCGCGGCGCCCGGAAAGCGCCACCCCGGCGCGCGCCACTACTTCGATTGCGGCGGCGTCATCGTCGCCCTGCTGGATCCGACGCGCGGCGGTCTCACCCCCACCGTGGGCCCCAAGTCCCTGTACTTCGCGGTGAAGGATCTCGAAGCCGCGTTCGAGCGCGCGAAGGAGCTCGACGCGCTCGCGCCGTACCAGGTACACGGAGAGCCCGCGGGTGCGATCACGGAACGCCCCTGGGGCGAGCGCTCCTTCTACGTCGTGGACAAGTGGGGGAACGACCTCTGCTTCGTCGAGGACGGCACGCTGTACACGTGAGCGTCAGCGCCGGTCGCCCGGCGTGTCGGCGCGCACGACGTCTGCACGTCGAAATGGGACGCGCGAGGGAAGCTTGCTTCGCGTCCCGTGGACCTGGGCACGAGCGGAACGAAGGTGTGCCAGAGGAGCGGCGACGCTTCTTCTTCGAAAAAGGCTGCCCGCTCGCCGGGGTCGTTCGACTCTTGCCGGTAGAGTCGAAGAATCTGGTCGCCTTCTCCCTCCGCAAGGACGAGATGACTTCCCCGCCGAAGCTGAGCGAGCAGCGCCGACGGCTCGCACTGCGGCCCGGCCGCGACCACGATCGCGTCGTAA
>DASZXK010000194.1:0-14658 GCA_035545855.1 Polyangiaceae bacterium | reverse complement strand
ATCCTGCCGTCGCTCTCGCCGGACCTCGAGGACGTGGTCGTGCGCGGCGTGGTCCGGCGGGACTTCGAGCTCTCGGGCATGTACGACGTCATCCCGGACGCGAAGGCGCCGGCGGGCATGTACGGCTTCGAGGACCCGGTGGACGTCCCCGCATGGCGGAACATCGGCGCCGAGGTCGTCATCAAGGTGGCGGCGCGGAAGCGCGACGGAAAGGTCGAGATCTCCGGGCTCGCCTATTTCCTCTCCCACGGAGCCGATCCCGTCTACCAGAAGAAGCTCGTGGTCGGCTCGGGCGAGGTCCGCCTCACGGCGCATCGACTGACCGACGCGCTCCTCGGCGCGCTCACGGGTCGAGACGGCGGTTTCGCGAGCCACATGACGTACGTCGCGCCCTGGGGCCACGCCAGGCGCGTCTTCACGATGGACGCGGACGGCCACGACCTCACCCCGCGGAGCAACGACAAGGACACGGCCATCGCTCCGACGTGGGGCGCGGGTGGAACGCTCTTCTACGCCTCGTCCCACGAGTATTCCCCGTTTTCGCTCTTCAAGGACACGGCCGGAACCCCGGAGAAGGTGAACCTCCCGTTCTCGACGAGCATCTACGGCGTGAGCTTCGACGACAAGACGGGCAAGATGGCCGTCGCGGTCGCGGAGGGGCTCGGCAGCGCCATCTACGTCGGCAACGCGGACGGCACGGGGCTCCAGAAGGTCTCGAACACCGAGATCGCGACGCACCCGGTGTGGAGCCCGTCCGGCAAGCTCGCGTGGGTCGGCGGCGGCGGAAAGCAGGGCACGCAGCGCATCTACGTGGACGGAAAGCCCGCTTCGCCGTCCGGCTTCGCGGCGTCGTCCCCCGTCTTCTGCGACACGGAAGACGGCATTCGCCTCGTCTTCACCGTGTCCGTCGCGGGGGACCGGCAAGATCTCGTGATGACGAACGAGCGCGGCGGCGGGATCGCCCGGCTCACGCAGGATCAGGGCTCCAACACCTATCCGGCGTGCAGCGTGGACGGCCGGCTCCTCGCGTTCTTCTCCACCCGGAAGAGCGGCCAGGGGCCCGGGATGTACTTGCTCTCCCTCAAGCGGTGGAAGACTCAGCGCCTCTCCGGTCAGACCGGAGAGAGCCTCCGCTGGGCCCCGCTCCCGAAGTGAGCCGGGGGCGCGCTACTTGGTGAAGATGCCGGCGAGGGCCATCGCGATCTGGACGTTGCCCCGGATGCGGAGCTTCCCCGCCGCGAAGAGCTGAAGGGGCGAGAGCCCTCGCTCCCGCGCGTCCAGCACGTCCGGGAGCGAGCACTCGATGCTGCACTCGGGGGACGCGAGGTTCGCGACACGGCGGCCCGGCGTGACGAGCGCGCGGTACGCCCGCTCGCCGTCCTTGACCGAGAAGAGGACGCTCCCGGGCACGTGCCGCACCTGGCGCGCGATCTCCGGTCGCACGGCGAGAGCCGCGAACGCTCCGGGGTGGTCCGGCGGAGGCACGGCGGACTCCTCGCGGCGCATCGGCTCGACCACGACGACCTCGAAGTCTTCCTCCGGGATCGTGATCTGGAGCATGACGTCGTCCTCGATCGAGCGCGTCCATTCGAGCTCGCCGTCGCGGAGGCGAAAGGACCACTCTCGATCGGGCACGCGGAACAGGATGCTCCCGACGGAGGTGATGCCCTCGAATGCGCGCGCCGCCCGCCGGAGGCGCCCGGGCAGGAAGGCCGTGAAGAACGCCTCCGGATCCGACGGAACGTCGGTCATGGGGACCGCCTGGCTAGGCGCGCCCCTTCTGGACGATGGCGGCGAGCGCGTGCGTCTCGCGAGCGCCGAGGAGGCCGAACTGGACGCCGAACCCGTCGGGTTTCGTCCACCGAACCACGGCCGGGAACTTCAGGCCGGCGCCGCCGGGAAAAGCGCCCGAGACCGAGACTTCCGCTCCGAAGGGCGGCGCCGAGGGGGCCTGGATGTAGAGACCGCCGACGCTCAGGTCCACGGCGACGCCCTCGACGACCTCCCCCTTCGGGCCCGTGCAGGCAACGGAGATCTGGACCGCGACTCTCTGATGGCGCCGTTTCTCTTGCACGGATCTACTCTACTCCGTCCCGTGCGCGCTTGGCATCGCCACCTCGAAGGTTGGGAGCTCGCCGTCGTCGTCGTCGGCTCGGCTCTCGTCGCCGCGGCGATCGGGGTGCCCCGGGCCACCCTCCCCAGGGAGATCCCGCTCCCGGTCGTGGATCGCACCGAGGAGGCCCGCGCGGAAGCCGAGCGCGCGCGCCGGGTGGACCTCGCCCGAACCTCGCCGCTCCCGTTTCGAGTACGCGCCGTCGGGGAAGCTCTCCGTCGCTACGGCGTCGCCGAGGCCGGGTCGGATCCGCGCCGGACGGTCGAGCTCGCGGCCGAGCTCGTGGCCGCCGCGAAGTCGGTTCGCGCGGAGCTCGGGGACGAACCTCTGCTCACGCTTCGCGCCGCCCAGACGGACCTGTTTGTGCGTGCAGTGACCAGGTGGGCGCCTGCGGAAGCGGCTCCCGCGGACGTGGTCGAGCTCGGCGGCCGCTTCGCGGCGCGCGCACGGAAGAACGGCTGGATCCAGGGCGGCGCCGTCGTCCTGGAACCGGACGGCGTCGCGTCGCTGTTCGAGATGCGCTGGGCGATGCTGCTCGGGCTCTCCACCGTTCGCCCGTTTTCACCCAAGCTGAACGACATCCGGCTCTACTTCCGGACGCTCATCGCCCACCCCGAGGTGCCGAGCGACGACGGCCTCGGCGATCCCGCCGTCCTGGCCGGCTACGTGACGAGCCTGTGTCGCCGCGATCCCGACTACCCGGAGCTCCTCGCTCGCGGGATCTTGCTCTACCGGCTCGGCGACTTCGTGAGCGCGGAGGCGTCGCTCCGGGAGCACCTGCGCCGGAACCCGGAAGGGCCGTGGTGGCTCCGCGCACGGAACTACCTCATCGCCGCGCACGACGAGGTTCCGCAAGACGAGCCCTAGGGCCGGATGCGGCTCACCTCCGGGACGCGCGCACGAGGCGATCGCGGATCGCCGGACCGAGACCGGAATCGGGAACGGGCTCGGCGAGGACCTCCGAGAGGCCGGCGTCGTCCAGCCGGCGAAGGCACGCAAAGAGACGCTGCGCCGCCTCGCGAACGTTCCCCGTCGGCGAGAGCACTTCCACGACGGAGAAGCGCTTCGCGACGTCGGGGCGGGGCTCCGCGAACGCGAGCAGCCCCCGCCGTTCGCCGCCGTCACCGGGAGCGGCCCGGGCGGCGAGCAGACGCAGCGGGACGCGCGGCGCGTAGTGGCTCTCGAGCTGCCCGGGAGCGTTCACCGGGAGCGTCCCGGCGCGGCGAGCGAGCGGCCCGATCGCGGCCTCGATGGCGGCCGTCTCCGTGCCGCCCTCGCGGAGCAGCGCGGCAGCCGGCGTCGAGAGGTCCACGATCGTCGACTCGATGCCGACGGCGCAGGGCCCTCCGTCCAGGATGACGTCCACCGCGCCGCCGAGCTGCGCCTCGACGTGCGCCGCCGTCGTGGGGCTCACGTAGCCGAACGGGTTCGCGCTCGGCGCGGCGATCGGCCGCCCGGCGGCGCGGATGAGCGCGAGCGCGACGGGATGCGCCGGGACCCGGACCGCGACGGTCGGCATCCCCGACGTCACGAGATCGGAAACGCGCTCGGTCTTCGGCAGGACGAGCGTGAGCGGGCCCGGCCAGAATCGCTCGGCCAGCGTCCGCGCGCGCGCGTCGAGCCCGGCGACGACCTGGAGCGCACCCTCCTGGTCTGCCACGTGGACGATCAGCGGATCGAACCGAGGCCGGCCTTTCACCTCGAAGATGCGCGCGCAGGCCGGAGCCGACAGCGCGTCGGCCCCGAGTCCGTAGACCGTCTCCGTCGGGAAGGCGACCAATCCGCCCCGCCGGATCACGGACCCGGCCTGGGCGATCGCGGCGTCGCTCGCGGGCACGGTCGTCACGGCGGCGAGAGGCGTAGCACGGGAGCGGCCGATCGGCGGAGGTCCGTGCTATTCACCCGCCGCGCCATGTCGCTCGACGCCCCCGACACGGCCCTGTCGCTGGATCTCGCGCTCCCCACCGATCGGCGCGTGGTCACCGTGCGGGCGCTCGCGGGAGAGCGGGCGGCGCCCGGCCTCTCGCACGCAGTCGGCGTGGAAGGGAGCGGCGGCGCCATCCTCGCGCGCGCGTTCGCGGAGCGATGTCCGCTCGTCGTGTACGTCACGCCGGACCTCGAGTCCGCTCGCCGAGCAGTGGACGACCTCGCGTTCTTCGCCGCCGGGCCCCCGCACGTCGCGCCTCCGCTCGCGCCGGCCTCCGCGCTGCTCTTCGCGCCGTCCGAGACGAGCCCGTACGCGGAGGTGCACCCGGAGCGACGCGCCGCCATGCTCCGCGTCGCGACGCTCTTCCAGCTCGCCTCCGGGAGCGGCGCCCGGTTCCTCGTCCTCCCCGCGACGGCCCTCGCGCGGCGGGTCGTCCCTCGTGGAGCGATCCGGTCCGGCTCCGTCCGCCTGGTCGCGGAGGACGGCATCGACCTCGAGGACGTCGTGAACCGGCTCTCCGCCGCGGGGTATCTCCGCGCCCCCGTCGTGGAAGATCCCGGGAGCTTCGCGGTGCGAGGCGGCATCCTGGACGTCTGGCCGCCGCAGCTCGACGCGCCGGTCCGCGCGGAGCTCTACGGAGACCTCGTCGTGTCGCTGAAGGCCTTCGACCCCGAGTCCCAGCGAACGACGGAGGGCCTCCCCGAGGTGTTCCTCCCGCCGGCGAGCGAGGCCATCCTCGGTCCCGGCGTCTCGGACCGCGCGCGAGAGACCATGCGCGAGCTCGCGGACGCCATGAATTTCCCGAGCTCGAAGGCCCGTCGTCTCTCGGACGACGTCGCGGAGGGCAAGCAGTTCTACGGCGGGGAAGGGTATCTCCCCGCGTACTACGCGCTCGAGACGCTCTTCGAGCACCTCCCCGAGGACGCGACGATCGTGGTGGAAGAACCGCCCCGCGTCGTTCGCGCGATCCGCGAGGAGCTCGAGGGCGCGCGGATGCTGGTGGATCGAAAGAAGGAGGCGCCGCGCTTCCCCGTGGAGGCCCTCTACGCGGACGAGGCGACCGTGCTCGCGGGCCTCGTCCGACGGAAGACGGTGCTCCTCCATCGGTTCGGCGTCGCGGGCGAGGCGACCGACGGGCTCTCCACGCTCGAAGCGGTTCCGCCGGACGCGCCGTCCCTCGCCACGCGGGACCAGGGGAGCCTGGAGCGCGCCGTGACCGCGGCGCGAGCGACGCACGGCAAGCAGGGCGTCCTCGGACCCCTCGAGGAGCGCCTAGCGATCTGGCACGAGCACGGGCTCGAGATCACGCTGGCGGCTCGTACGGCGACGCAGGCCGAGCGCCTCGCGACGCTCCTCTCGCACCACGGCGTCGAGAGCGCGCTCCACCTCGAGGGCCGGGACGCGCCCGAGCACAGCGCCGTCCACGTCGTCGTCGGACCGCTCTCGCGCGGAGTCATCGCGCGCGCCGAAGGGCGTGTGTTCGTCACGGAAGAGGAGATCTTCGGGCACCGTGCGCATCGGCCCGCGGAGCGGAAGAAGCCCGCGAAGGCGCTCCTCGAGGACCTCAGGGCCCTCGCTCCGGGGGACCACGTGGTGCACGTCGACCACGGCATCGGGAAGTACCTCGGCCTCGAGCGCAAGCCCGTCGGCGGCGCGAGCGTCGAGCTCCTCGTCGTGGAGTACGGCGGTGGAGACAAGCTCTTCCTACCCGTCCACCGCCTGAATCAGATCCAGAAGTACGGCGGCGGCGAGGCGGCGCCGAAACTCGACAAGCTCGGTGGTCAGACATTCTCCAAGACGAAGGCCAAGGTCCGCCGCAAGGTGCGGGAGATGGCGGACGAGCTCCTCCGCCTGTACTCGGAGCGGAACGCCATCAAGAAGGAGCCGCTCCCGCCGCCCGACGACGACTACGCGGCGCTCGAGGCCTCCTTCCCGTTCGAGGAGACCCGGGACCAGGCGACGGCGATCGCCGACGTCGCCGCGGATCTCGCGAGCACGCGCGTGATGGACCGTCTCGTCTGCGGCGACGTCGGGTTCGGCAAGACGGAGGTCGCGCTCCGGGCGACGTTCCGGAACGTCCTCGCGGGGCGCCAGGTCGCGGTCCTCTGCCCGACCACGGTGCTCGCGCAGCAGCACTTCCTCACGTTCTCCAGGCGCCTGAAGGACTTCCCGGTCGAGATCCGCTCGCTCAGCCGGTTCGATGACAAGAAGGCGCAATCGGACACGGTGCAGGGCCTCCGCAGCGGCAGCGTGGACGTCGTCATCGGTACGCATCGCGTCCTCTCGAAGGACGTCCATTTCAAGAACCTCGGCCTCCTCGTCATCGACGAAGAGCAGCGCTTCGGCGTGTCCCACAAGGAGCGCCTGAAGCAGCTCCGGACGAACGTGGACGTCCTCACCCTGACGGCGACGCCGATCCCCCGGACGCTCCAGCTCGCGGTCGGCGGGCTCCGGGACATGAGCGTCATCACGACGCCTCCCGTCGATCGACGCACCATCCGGACCATCACGTCCCAGGCGGATCCGGCGCTCGTTCGCGAGGCGATCGAGCGGGAAATGGCTCGCGGCGGACAGACCTTTTACGTCTTCAATCGCGTGGAGGGTCTCTACGAACGCGCCGCGGCGATCCGGGAGATCGTACCTTCCGCGCGCGTCGCGGTCGGCCACGGACAGATGAGCGAAGAGACGCTCGAGCAGACGATGCTCGACTTCGTCGAGGGGAAGTTCGACGTCCTCGTCTCGACGGCGATCATCGAGAGCGGTCTCGACATCCCGCGCGCGAACACGATGGTCGTGGACCGCGCGGACCTGTTCGGCCTCTCCCAGCTCTACCAGCTCCGCGGCCGCGTCGGTCGCTCGAGCGAGCGCGCGTACTGCTATCTCCTCGTCCCGCCGCCGAGCCAGCTCACGGACGAAGCCCGCCATCGCATCGAGGCCCTGGAGCGCTTCACGGAGCTCGGCTCCGGCTTTCACGTCGCGACGCTCGACATGGAGCTCCGGGGGGCGGGAAATCTCCTCGGCGGAGAGCAGAGCGGCTTCGCGGCGACGGTCGGTTTCGAGCTCTTCTGCCAGATGCTCGAGGAGGCGACTCACGAGCTCCGCGGCGAACCCGTCGTGCACGAGGTGGACCCCGAGCTCACGTTCGACGTCGACGCGCTCCTCCCGGAGCAATACATCCCGGAGACGGGCGTCCGGCTCTCGCTCTACAAGCGCCTCGCGGGCGCCTCGTCAGCGGACGAAGTCGGGGACGTGGCGAGCGAGATGGAAGACCGCTTCGGCGAGGCGCCGCTCGAGGCGCGCCGCCTGGTGGACCTCATGCGGCTGAAGGTGGAGCTCCGGAAGCTCCGCGCGCTCGGCTGCGAGGCGACGGGAAAGATCGTGACCCTCCACCTCCGCGAGGACACGCCGCTCGATCCGGCGAAGGTCGGGCGCCTCGTCGCGGCGAAGAAGTCTCCCTACAAGGTGACGCCGGACATGCGTCTCACTCGGCGGGCGGCGGAGGGCGAGCCCAACCGCGACGGGATCGCCCTCGCGGACCGGATGCTCGCCGAGCTCGCGGAGTGCTTGAAGGACGACGCGGCCGCGTGACTCTGGGCTCAGGCCGCCCGACGGGACGGCGGCGTCGCGATCGGCGGCGCGGGCGGGCGCGGAGCCGCGACCTCGTCTCCCCGGAAGGCGTCCTTGGGGAACGCCCGGACCGGGGGCTTCACGGGCTCGAAACCCGCCGAGGCGAGAGCGCTCGCGAGGATCTCGGTGATCTCTCCGCGCCGGCGGGTGCGGAGCGGACCGCCCGTGAAGTCGCACACGGCGAGGCGCCGCACGACGCGGCCGGCCCCGTGGGACTCCGCCGCGCGCACGACCTGAACTCGCAGGGCGAACAGGAGCGCGCAGAGCCCCTCCAGGGAAACCTGCCCGCTCGGGGCGTCGACGATCAGCTCGGCAACGACGCCCCTGGTTTCCGTGAATCGAACGCTCGAATGGGCCATGGGAATTCTCAGCCTGAAGAATACGGCGGGCAATGTTACGACCGCGTAACCCCTCAGTATCTTCCGCGTGATTCGGCGCCCGCCGCGAGGCGATCCAGCGGCCGCGCGAGAATCTCGAGGGCGGCGCCCTCGGCCGGGCCGGTCGCCGCGAGCCGGACCTGTCGGGCCCCGAGGAGGTCCGACAGCGCGTCGACGACCACCGCCGTCGCGCCGATCGACCGCGCGCGTCGCCTCGTGATCCCGGACCGCGCGAAGTCCACGGAGGTCGCGTTCAGCGCCTCCGACGCGAAGGCGTGGAGCGACAGCCGATCGATGCTCTGGGTCCGCGTGTCGACGAAGCCGAACGCGGACGCGGCCACCCGAAGCGACGCGACGTGCTCCGACGCGACCAGGAAGGATTCCGCTCCCCACGCGCGCAGGCGCTTCGCGGCCGGACCCGCGGTGAGCCGAACGAGCGAGAAGAGCGCGCCCGCGTCCTCCGGCAGAAGAGGGTCGGGCCCCGTCTCGTAGGCGCGGAGGAGCCGCTCGATGCCGATGGAAACCGTCGCCTCGACGTCGAGCGTCGCGCGTGTCCCCGACGCGAAGTCGACCGCCGTGTCTCCGAGGTGCGCGACGATGGCCTGGCCCGAAACCGACGGAGCTTCGGCCCGCGCTGCCGCGTAGGCGAGCCGCACGGTCTCGCGTGGCGAAAGCACGGTCACGGCGAGACCGAGACGCCTCTCGACCCCGCGAACGAACGCCCGAGCGTTGGACGCCCCGCCGAGCGAGTCCACGGCGATGACGTGAAGGTCGCTCGCGGGCGCGTGAGCGCGCCCGAGCTCCACCAACCGGCCGAGCTTCGCGATGGCCTCGGCCCCCTCCGTGCGACCGATGCCGCCGACCTCGTCGACGGTGACGCCTGCGCCGAGCGTCGCGGTCTCGAGCGTGCGCGTCGTGAAGTTCCCCGCGCGGTCCAGTGCGCCACACACGAGGCGCGCGCGCTCGACACCGATCTCCAGAATGCACGTCTCCATTCCCGACACCTTCGCTGAAACGAGTGTCCCGGTGGTTTTCCGGGGGTGAACTCGGAGTGACGGGCCGCGGCCCGTGCACGGACCGCGCCACGCGTTCGGGCGACACGAACGGCGCGAGAGCTCGACCCCGTCGTGAAACACCGGGCGTGACCGGCGCCGGGCGACCCGGTCACCGGCGACGGCGAAACTGGAGTTTTCCCGCGCGGATGAACCCACGGCCCGGAGAGCGCTGCGAGCCGGACCGAGCGCAAGGTCGAACCCACGGATCCGGCACGCGATCCGGCCTCCGTCCCGAGGCTCCGGACCGGACGCTGCTCGCGCGTCCACCGGAGAAAACATTCGTCCGAGGGTGCTCGCTCCCGGGCTCGCCAGGCCCGGCCCGCCGATTATCCTGTCGCCCACGATGTCGACCCCCAGCGAGGACAAGCCCATCCGCCACGTCTCCGAGCTCGCCGATCCGCGACAGCGGTTCCTCGCGCGGGTGGTGGATCACACCATCGACGACAAGTGGAGGTCCGCGGAAGATTTTCTCTCCTGCTTCCCGCCCAAGGTGATCGTGGAGTCGCTCGCGTCGGCTTCCGCGCTCCGCGTGAAGCTCCTCGTCCAGACGACGGGAACTCACGAGAAGATCGCGCTGAAGAAGTCCGCCGCCAGCGCCGCGGAGGATCTCGAGCTCGCGCTCGCCGAGCACACGACGACGCCGGAAGCGCTCGTCTCGCTCTACCCGCCGGACGACAAGGTCCGCTACCTGGACGCGAAGAAGCTCTGGGACTTCGTCGCGACCGAAGGCGCGTTCACCGTCCCGGCGGACGATCCGGCGCGCCGGGGGAAGGTCGCCGAGCGCCTGACGTTCATCATCGAGTGCGCGCTCTCGGAGGGGCTCTTGACGCTCGCCGACGTGACGGACGGGATGACCTTCGACGAGATCGCTGCGTCTCTCCCCGTGAGCGAGCTCCGGGAGGTCGTGAAGCATGCCCTCCAGATCGCTCGCGCCGGGGCGCCGCTCACCGAGGAGCGGTTCCTCGCGGTCGTCCCGCTCGCGTCGCTCGTCGCCCACGTCCCGCTCGATCACACGTTCGAGCGCGTCGTGGTCCGCCGCGTGGCGGTTCCCGCCGGTTTCGTCGAGGACGCACCCGCGCGCCCGGCCGAGGAGTCCCCACCGTCGATGCCGAACTCGGTGCTGGACGTCCCGAGCATGGCCGAGCCGCCCGTCATCCAGCCCGCGCCCGAAGCGGCCGCTCCAGCCGCTCCCGACGCGCCGAGCGACCCGGGCCGGGTGCCCGACGAGGACGACGTCCGGCGGCGCGTGATCGAACGCCTCCGGGTCATCGACCGCCTTCCGCCGAGCCACGCGGACATCTCGACGGCGGTCCTCCTCTCCATCGAGAGCATGTACGCGGACCTCTGGGCGGTCAGCGACGACGACGAGCGGGAAGCCTCGATCCGCGAATCCTTCCCGAACGAGACGCTGCTCCGCACGGCGATGCTCGCGATGATCGAGCTCCTCGATCCGAGCGTGGACACGCGCGATCCCATCATTCGCGACGCGGACATCGCCGGGCTCATCAAGATCGTCCTGTTCGAGGAGCGCCGCCGCCGGGACACCGGGCCGAGCTCGCCGCGGAAGGCCGTGGGAAGCCAGACGTCCGGGTCGCGGACGCGAAGGAGCGTTCCCCCGCCTCTCCCGCGATCGAGCACGCCGCCTCCGCTTCCGTCCCAGGTCGACGTCGGTCGGGCGAGCAGCCCCCCGCCGCTCCCCGCGGAAGCGTCCGGCAAGCGCGATCATCGCTGACGAACCACCCGGTCCCTCGCCTCGAATGGAACGATCGGTGGGGACGCGCCTGCGGCATTCCATCCGGATCGCGACGCGGGCCGCGGTCACTCTGAGCGTCGCCGCGGGCTCCTCCGACGCGCTCGGAGAACCGTCTCCGCTCGTCCTTCGCTGGACGGCGCCCGCGGGATGCCCCGCGGAGGCGACGGTGCGCGAGCGTGTGAGCACGCTCATCGGCGCGAGCGTCGATTCGCTTCCGCGCGGACCGTTCGTCGCGGCCGGCGTGGTCACGACGGACGGCGGCGCCGTCCGGCTCCACCTGGAGACGGCCGTCCCCGGCGAGACGCCTCCGGGCGGCGGCGAGGCGGAGGTGGTGCGAGGCGCCCGCGATCTCACCGGCACGAGCTGCGAGGAGGTGACGGCTGCCGGCGCGCTCGTCATCGCGCTCGCGATCGATCCGAAGGCGGTCGAGGAGCAGGCGCGTCGCGGTCCGGTCGCGTCGTTCGCGGCTCCGTCCGCCACCGAACCGGTTGCTCCTCCGAGTGCGCCGGTGCCGGCACCGACGACGAGCGCCGCCCCTGCGACTCCGCCCGCACCTCCGCCGGGTTCGACGCGACCGGAGATCTCCGCGTCGCGCCGAACCGAGGGCCTCGTCGCCGCACGGCTCGTGGGTGAGCTCGGTGCGCTACCGGGGGCCTCGCTCGGCGCGGGGCTCGGCGCCGGATTTTCGGTGAACCGGTTCATCGTTCGCGTCGAGGGGGCGTTCTTCTTTCCGCGGTTCGCGGAAGCGGCGACGCCCGCCGCGGACGGCCGTGCGCGCGGCGCGAACGTCTCCCTCGTCGCGTTCGACGTCGGCGGCTGCTTCGTCGCGCTGCCCGGCGAGGTGGAGCTCGACGTCTGCGCGGCGGTCGAGCCGGGCGCGCTGCTCGCCGTCGGCAGTCACTTCGACCGCACGACGTCCGCCGTCGCGACCTGGCTCGCGGCGGGAGGTTCCGGGGAGCTCGCGTGGAACCTGGCTCCTCCGCTGTCCGTCCGAGCAGCAGTGGGCGCCGTGTTCCCGTTCGGGCGCTCCCGCATTCAGTTCACGGAAATCACCGGAAATACGGACACTTCGGTGAATCTCACTCGACCCGCCCCGGTCTCGGGGCGAGCGTCGCTCGGAGCTGGGCTTTCCTTCTAGTGACGGTTCTCTCGGAGAGCGGACACTGAGGAGCGTGCCGCTTTCCGTCCTCACCGGCCCCGGGACACCGAAGCCCCGGGTAGCCGAGCCCGCGCTCGGCGACCGGCCGGACTTCGAGGCGGTCTACGAGGGGTACTTCGACTTCGTTTGGCGGAGTCTCCGGCGTCTCGGCGTCCCCGAAGCCCAGCTCGACGACGCGACCCAGGACGTCTTCCTCGTCGTGTACCGGCGTCTGGACGAGTTCGAGGCGCGCTCGTCGCTGAAGACGTGGCTCTTCGGAATCGTGCTCCGCGTGACGAGCACCCTCCGCCGGACGGCGCGGCGCAAGCCCACGGAGCCGCTCGCGGAGGAACCCGTCGCCAGAGGAAGCGCGCCGGAGGCCCTCACCGAGTCCCGTGAAGCGGCGCGCCTCGTCCAGTCGCTTCTCGACGAGCTCGACGACGATCGACGCGCGGTGTTCGTGCTCGCGGAGCTCGAGCAGATGACCGCGCCGGAGATCTCGACCGCGCTCTCCGTGAACCTGAACACCGTTTACTCTCGCCTCCGGGCCGCGCGGCGCGATTTCGACGCCGCGCTCGCGCGCCGGCGTCGCCGGAGCCCCGAATGACCGACATGAGCCCGGAGTCCCAGGATCTCTTGGACCTCGCCCGCAACGGCGACGACCCGTCGGACGCAGATCGGAAGCGCGTGCGGAGCGCTCTCGCGACGAGCCTCGCAGCGGGCGCGGCCGCTTCGGCGACGGCCCGGCTCGCGTCCGCGTCGACGAAGACGGCGGTGGCCGCGGGCGCGGCGACGACCACGGGCAAGATCGCCGCGTGGGTCGCGGTGGGCGCTCTCGCGGGAGTCGGCGCGACGAGCACCGTCCTGTTCGTCACCGGCGGCAGTCACGACGCGCGCACGGAGCGGGTCGCGCCGCAGGTCGCCGTTTCTCCCGCGTCCCAGGCGATCGTCGAAGCGCCGGCACCCCCTCCGGTGGCGGAGCCCGGGACGGATCCCGTCGCCGCGACGGACGAAGCGGCGCCGCCCGTCGTGAAGCCGGCCGAGACTGCACCCGCCGCGCGTGCCGCCGCGAAGCCCGCTGCGTCGTCACTCGCCGCGGAGACGGCGCTGATCTCCGAAGCACGCGCCGCGCTCGGGCGCGGCGACGCCGAGCGAGCGCTCGCGCTCCTCGCCGAGCACGAGCGGACCTACGGAAGCGGCGCTCTCCGGGAAGAACGCCTCGCGGCGCGCGTCTTCGCGCTCTGCGCACTCGGGCGGCGCGCAGAAGCTGCAGCGACCGCGGCAACCCTGCTCCGCGAATCGCCGGGCACTCCGCAGCGCGCGCGAGTCCTCGACTCGTGCGCCTACCACCCCTGACCGATCCGCATTCGAGACGGAACCCGTCCGCCCCGGCCACTGAAGCTCTCAGAGGAGCGACTTCCATGAACTTTCACACGATCCACACGCTCTCTGCCCTGACCCTCGGCGCGGCGCTCGCGCTCGCTCTTCCCGCTTGCGGCGTCGGCGACGACGCGAACGTCGGGGACAGCAACAATTCCCAGCACGGCCAGGGCTCCGGCGGCGGCTCCTCCGCGAACCCCGGAAGCGGCGGCCAGGCCCACGGCGCGGGCGGCGGCTCTGCCGGAGCGACCGGCGGCGGCACCGCAGGAGCCCACGGCGGCGGCATCGCATGCGGGAAGAACACGTGCGGAGCGGGTCAGTACTGCTGCAACGCGAGCTGCGGCATGTGCGCGCCGATGGGCGCCGCGTGCATCCAGATCGCGTGCAACCCCGATCCCGGCGCGTGCACGACGGACGCCGATTGCCGCACCCAGGCGGACTACTGCAGCGGCTGCGACTGCCGCGCCCTCGGCCCCGGGCAGACCGTGCCGGCGTGCAACGGGGCGGCAGTGCAGTGCTTCGCCGATGCCTGCCTCGACAAGACGGCCGCGTGCGTGAATGGAGCCTGCGTGCTCGTCTCGCCGCTCCCTCCCCAGACGCAGTGCCAGACGGACGCCGACTGCTCGATCGTGGACGACTACTGCACCGGCTGCGAGTGCCGCGCACTCGCGAAGGGCGAGACGCCGCCGAAGTGCGATGGCGCGGGCGGCGTGCAGTGCCTCGTCGAACCCTGCCAGGGCAAGACGCCGGCCTGCGTGGCCGGAGCCTGCGTCGCTCAGTGAGCGCGTGAACGCGGCCCCGGGCGTGTCATGGGGGACCTGGTCCCCCGAGGCTCCTCGGGTCCTCGGGCCTCTCGTGGGCTTGTTATGGGGGACCTGGTCCCCCGAGGCTCCTGTGGTCCTCGGGCTTCGCCCTGCGGTCCTCGGACCTCGCCCCCTGCCGCGCCTGGCGGCGCGCGCTCGCCGTGCTCGCGGGTAGCCGTGTATCGGCGGGACCAATCGCGGGGGCGACTCGCCGCCCTTCGGGCGAGCTCGACGCGACGAGGAACAGCGTCGTGGGGTTTGGTTTGTGGGGGACCTTGTCCCCCGAGGCTCCTCGGGTCCTCGGGCTTCGCCCTGCGGGCCTCGGACCTCGCCCCCTGCCGCGCCTGGCGGCGCGCGCTCGCCGTGCTCGCGGGTAGCCGTGTATCGGCGGGACCAATCGCGGGGGCGACTCGCCGCCCTTCGGGCGGGCTCGACGCGACGACGAATAGCGTCGTGGGGTTTGTTTGTGGGGGACCTTGTCCCCC
>DASZXK010000193.1:0-39420 GCA_035545855.1 Polyangiaceae bacterium | reverse complement strand
GGCAGCACCCGCGCCGCACTACGAGCCGCCCCCGGCGCGCCCGGCGCCCGCGCCGGCTCCGAAACCGCCGAGTGGCGCCCCGCCGACCGCGTCGTTCCCGATCTGACCGCGGGCGGCCCACGCCGCGGGAGGCGAGGCGCGGCGAAGGCCGCGAAAACGGTCTTCCGCGAGCGTCAGCCCCTATTTTCCGTCCTGCGGTTACCTTGGCTAGAGCGGCCCTGTCTCACGGGCCGTTTCGCCCGCGCGGGGCGATGAAACCCTCAGAGTGGCGGAGGAAATGCGGATGCTTCAACGGCGGCGCGGAATTGCTGGGCTTTTCGGTTTCGTCCTGGTCGGGGCTGTGGCTTTCGCCTGCAGCTCGAGCGATCGCGTGGGCTTCGCAGCGGGTGGAAAGTGCGCGACCGCCGACGACTGCGCGAGCCGGCTTTGCGTGGCCGGGATCTGCCAGAGCGCGAGCGACGCCGGCCTCGGCGGGGCGAACTCCGGCTCGGGCGGCGCGTCCTCCGGCGGGGGTGACAACGGGGGCTCGATCGGTGTCGAGTCCGGCGGAGCGGGCACCGGGACTCCGGCGGGCTCCGCGTGCAAAGACGGGACGGAGTGCAGCAGCGGCAAGTGCAGCGGCGGACTGTGCATGCCGTCCGTTCCGCTCCCGAACACGACGTGTACGACGGGAGCCGATTGCGCGAGCGGCGTCTGCAAGTCGGGGACGTGCGAGATCCCTGCGGGCGCCACCGGTACGGTGGACCAGACCGACTGCGCGAAGGGATCGCTCGGGTGCGCCTGCCAGCCGATGAACAAGTGCAAGCCCGGGCTCACGTGCACGGATGCGAAGTGCTGCAACGCGAAGACCGGAAGCTGTTCGTCGGGGACTCCTCAGACCGGTGGCGGCGGCGGTGGTGGCGACGCGGGCCCGACGACGGCCTGTCAGCCCGGCGTGGTCGGACCGATCATCACGGAGTGCGGATACCCGTACGCGAGCGCGAATCCGCTCACGGACATTCTCTTCAACGAGAGCGACGTGCTAGCGGCCATCGTCCCGTCCGGGGGCTATCCGTTCGCGCGCATCCAGCTCTTCTACAACGACGAACACGCGATGACGCTCGGCGTGCGGGAGACCGTCATCGACGGCGTCACCACCGACTTCCCGCTGTCCGCGCTGACGAAGAGCCCGGACATCGTGGATAACCCCACGACCGGGACGAATCTCATCATCGGGCATCAGGCGGGCGTGGACCCCGTCGGGCGCCCGATGTGGCCGGCCCTCTTCATCACGGACATCACGCAAAACAGGAGCGACGTCTCGGGCGACTGGCAGTGGGGCGGAAATCCGGTGAACCCGACCTACGTCGCGGGAACGTGGAAGGGCGCGGTCCGTACCGTGGACGCGACCGGGGCGTCGATCACGCCGGACGCCGACCCGACGAAGAACAATCAGGACTACGGAAACGGCGACACCGCTCCGGCGGGCTCGATCGCGAAGGCGGAAGCCTACGGGGCCGAGGTGCGCTGGGATCTGCGACTTGAACCCGGTCACAACTACCGCTTCCAGGTGATGGTTCACGACGGCGACCAGAACAAGGTCGGCGGCGACTCCGGCGAAGCGTGCATCACCTTCTGCGCCGGGAACACGTGTCCGGGCGAGAGCGCTCCCTGCGACGGGGACGGCCAATGCACGTACGGTAACGTCTGCGTGGAGGGGTGTTGTCTCCCGCCGCCGCCGGACGACACGGGCTCGGGCAGCCCCGACGGCGGCGCGTGTCCGGCGGGGTGGAAGACCTACGTCCAGTCGAATGGCGTCGCCGTCTGCTCGCCGCCCGTGACGAACGGCACGTGTCCCCCGGGCTACGTCGTCACGATCCAGGACGGCCAGCAGTACTGCACGAAACTGAAGATCCCGAGGTGACCCTCGGCGGCCCGCTCAGGCGGGCCGTTCCGACCTGAGGAACCGGCTCACGATGCCGGCGAACTCGTCGGGGCGCTCCTCGTGGGGGGCGTGGCCGGTGTCCATGAGCTCGAAGCCGGCGCCCCGGATCTGGCGGGAAAGCCGCTGTCCCAGGCCCGCCGGGAGGAGCCGGTCCGCCCGGCCCCAGACGACGAGAGTCGGCGCCGCGATGCGCGCGGTGAGCGCGGCGACGTTCCGCGTGTCCACCGTCGCGCGGAGCGTCGCGAGCGCGCTGCCGCGGGACGAGGGGCCGTTGAAGGAGTCGTAGTAGCGATCCACCTGCTCCAGCGAGA
The DNA here is from genome assembly GCA_035545855.1 of Polyangiaceae bacterium. Lineage (GTDB taxonomy): Bacteria > Myxococcota_A > Polyangia > Polyangiales > Polyangiaceae > DASZVB01. The sequence continues at coordinate 37,185 of DASZXK010000193.1, read as the reverse complement.
GCCCGCTCCGTCCGCGCGAGGTCGTGCTCCGGAACACGGCGCGGAACGTCGCGCGGTTCCAGAGCTGCTTCAGGACGAACCCGCCGACGACCGGGAGGAGCGCGACGCGACGGCGGAGGTCGAGCTTCTCATCGAAGCAGAGCGCGTCCACCAGGACGAGCCGGGACACGAGCTCGGGGTGCCGCGCGGCGAGAGTGATCGCGACGGCTCCGCCGAGCCCGTGACCGACGACCGCGGCGCGACCGAGGTCGAGCCCGGCGTACAGATCGGCGACGACCTCGGCGAACGCGGCGACGTCGTACGAGAAGCGCTCGATGGGCGGCTTCTCGCTGTCGCCGAAGCCGGGGAAGTCCGGTGCGACCACGTGGAAGTCTTTCGACAGGAGCGTTCCTGCCGCGTCCCACGTGCGCTTGTCCATGAACAGGCCGTGGAGCAGGACGACGGGCGGTCCCTCGCCGGACATGGCGACCCTGAGGCGAACGCCGTTCGCCTTCACGTCGCGGTGCGTGGCCGCCATGGGGGCGGAGGTTAGCGAAGTCTTCGTGCCGCGGTCGATACCGGGAGAGTGGGATGGAGCGTGTTTCCGTTCGTCGACCGTGGCGGCGTCCGCCCCCATCCTCTGAACGGACGAGCGGCGCGCGCCCCGGGCGAGCGCGATCGCCCGCGCGCTGTGGGTCCATGTGGGCATGGACGCCAGAAAAGCTCCATGGACATTCCATTCGTAGTGACAATCAATGTCACACCTCGCGTCGGAACGAGGGTCCATGGAGCTTCCATGGAAGAGGGCCAAATTTTTCCTCGGAAAGTGTTTTGGGCGATCCACTGAGTAGAATATATTCGCGCGTGCTTCGGATGGGCCACACGCCCCCGAGGCGAACGAGGCGAGCGAAAGCGACACATGGACGAGTCGACCCTGAGCCGGATCGAGCGCGAGCACGCGGTGGGTCTCACCTCCGCCGAGATCCTCGACCTCTTCGCGCAGGGCGGCGTCCACCTCACGGAGGCGACCCTCCGCAAGTACGTCCAGCTCGGCCTCCTGCCCCGCAGCGTGCGAGTCGGCAGGAAGGGGAAGCACCAGGGGTCCCAGGGCGTCTACCCGGTCACCGTCGTCCGCCAGATCCTCCGCATCAAGGAGATGATGGCGGACAACTACACCATCGAGCAGATCAAGCGGGACGTCCTCTTCATGAGGAGCGACATCCAGGCGCTCGAGACGACGCTCGAGAACATCTTCCAGACGCTCTCGCGGGTGATGAAGGAGCGTCGGGGCGAGGCGCAGGCGCAAGCGGTGGTCCGCGACGTCGAGGGCGCGCGGGCGCTCAGCAGGGATCTGATTCAGCGGCTCGGAGCGATCGAATCGCGCCTCTCGGCGCGGCCGTCGCTCCGGAGGGTCTCCGTGTCATGAGCCGCTCGGAAGGTTTCGTCGTGTATCGGGCTTTCGAGGAGGTGTTCACCGGCGCGTGAGCGCGCGACGGTGGAGTTTCTCTCGGAGCCCGGGACGGGCGGATGGAGATCGGGTGACGAGGCGTGGGGAGGTGGCTCTCTCACGCAGGCGGGATCGTGCGCCCTTCGGTTCGAGAAGCGAGTGGAGGCAGCGATGGAAAACGAGAAGTCGGAAAGAGTCGAAACGGCGGGGACGGCGGAGAACGTCGAGCTCCACACGATCGGCGCGACGGCGCTGGCTCCGGAGTCCACCGAGGAGCACATCACCCGGGAGCAGCGACGATCCCGCAGGAAACGTGCCGTTCGCGCGCGAACCATCAGCGTGAAGCGGATGACGAAGCGCGAGCTCGAGATCGGCCGGCTCCTCTATCCGGAGACGGCGTACTGGAAGCCCGAGTCGCGCGAGGAGTGCGCGGACGGACCGCGTCCGTGCCCGTTCGTCTCCTGCAAGCACCACCTCTTCATCGACGTGTCGCCCCGTACCGGGGCCATCAAGTTGAACTTCCCGGATCTGGAGGTTTGGGACATGGGTGAGTCGTGCGCACTCGACGTCGCGGATCGCGGCGGCACGACGCTCGAAGACGTAGGGGCCATCATGAATCTCACGCGTGAACGAATCCGACAGGTGGAAGTGAAGGCGCTCGCGAAGCTCGAGGCCCTCCGGGACATGATGGCGCTCCGCGAGTACGTGGACGAGGGTCCGGTCGGCAAGCGCCGTCTCCCGCGCCTCACGAAGGCGGACCTCGCGACGATGGACTCGGACGACGAGGACGCCCCGGAGATGGACGAGGACGTCGAGGACGATTTCGACGCGGAGCCCGCCGCCGAGAGCAAGGAAGTCGAGCTGCTGGAGGGCTGAGGGCCGGGGCCGAGCCGAGCTCAGCCCCGGAGCGCCGCGAGCGCCCGGAGATAGTTCCCGCCGAGGATCTTCCGGATCCTCTCCGGGGAGTGCCCGCGGTCGAGCAGCATCTGCACGAGCTTCGGGAGCTCGCTCACCGTCTGGAGATCCCGCGGCGTGATGATCGCGCCGTCCCAGTCGGACCCGAGCGAGGCGTGGTCCTCGCCCGCGACGTTCACGACGTGCTCCAGGTGCCGCACGATGCTCTCCGCGCGGCCGCCCCAGTAGGCGTCCCCGAGGAAGCTCGACTGGTACATGATGCCGACGGTGCCGCCGGACTTCGCGACGGCGCGGATCTGATCGTCGTCCAGGTTCCGCCAGTGCTCGTGGACGCCCGAGACGCCCGTGTGCGTCACGATGAGCGGGAGCGTCGGGTCGTGGGCCTTCACGGCGTCCCAGAACCCGCGCTTCGAGACGTGCGCGAGGTCCACGAAGATGCGGAGCTCGTTCAGGACGTGGACGAGGTCGTGGCCCTTCGCGGTGAGCCCCTCGTCCCTGGCCTTCATCGGGGAGCTGGTGCTGCCGAGGCTCGACGACGAGAGGTGGACGAGCGTGACGCGGGAGACCAGCCCGGGCGGGATCTTCCGGTAGTCCGAGAGGTCGTGGTCGAGCGCGTTCCCGCCCTGGATCGCCACGAACGCGCCGTGGAGACCGCGCTCGCGCGCGTTCCGGTACTCCGCGGCCGTGCGCACGATCTCGAGGGCGTCCGGCGCCGAGCGAAGCACCGCCTGCAGGTGGACGAGGTTCCGGAAGAACGCCTTCGCACGCCCCGCGCTCGTCCGGAGCGGGTTCGTCGTGATGACCCACGCGGCGCCCGTCACGCCCGCCTCGAGGAGGCGAGGGAAGTCCACCTGGCTGTAGAAGCGGGCGCCGAGCGCGCCGCGTCCGTGCCGCTTCCGTAGGTCGTAGCCGAGGATCCGCGTCCAGATGAACGAATCGACGTGGAGGTCGATGACGTCGGACGAGAGGTGCAGGTCCGCGGCTTCGCGGGAGATGGAACGCGAGCGGGCGAACGCCTCGGGATCTCCCCTCGGGTCGACCCAGTCGACCGCGGTTCCCGTGCGTTCGCCCGTCATCGGGGGTGGCCCCCCGCGGCTCGGCTCAGAGTCCCTTGGGGACGCGCTCGAGGTTCACTTCGGAGAGCGCGTAGCGGATGAGCGCGCTCCGGTTCGCCTTCGTGAGCCCGCGGGACTTCAGCGTCTCCACCATGTCGTCCAGACGCTTCAGGTCGTCCGTGTACATGGAGATGCAGATGACCTTGTAATGTACCGGCTTTCCGTCGGCCTTCGCGGCCGGCGTGTCCGGCACCGGGGTCGGCGCGAAGAACGCGCCGCGGTTTCCGCTGTCCAGAACCCTCGCGGTGGCTTCCCTGTGTTCGCGTTCGCTCACGTCGTCCTCCTGGGCGAAGCACGGCGCTTGGACGCGCGGGCTTCGTGTTCGGCCCCGGGATTTCGGAGCCGATGACGGGACCTACGAGGTCCGTCGTGTGCCCAGGGATTCTCACGTCCCGCCGGGAGGGGCCAAATTTCAGACCTGGCTCGCGAGCCAGCGGGCGATCGCGCCGTCGTAGCCCGAGGTGTGTGCGAAGACCTTCGCCGCGAGTCGCCGGCGCGTCTCGGGGCGGGTGCTGCCGGTCTCCCGGATCTCTTCGAGGACCAGGGCGTAGTCGGCCGAGTCGCAGACCACGGTCACTCGCTCGTGATTCTTCGCCGCGGAGCGGAGCATGCTCGGTCCGCCGATGTCGATGTTCTCTATGAGATCCCCGAACGTAGCCCCCGGTTTCTCCAAGGTCTTTTCGAACGGGTAGAGGTTCACGGCGACGAGGTCTATCGGCTCCGCGCCGATGCGCGCGAGGTCCGCGTCGTCCCGACCCAGGCGGGCGAGGAGGCCCCCGTGCACGCGCGGGTGGAGCGTCTTCACGCGCCCGTCCATCACTTCGGGGGAGCCCGTGTAGCTCTCCACCGTGGAGACGGGGATGCTCGCCTCGAGGAGCGTCCGGTACGTACCGCCCGTCGAGAGCAGGCGCACCCCGAGGTCCGCGAGGCCACGGCCGAGCTCGACGAGGCCGGTCTTGTCGGAAACGGAGAGGAGGGCCGTTCGAAGCGCCATGTGCGATCTCGGTGAGAGAGTCCCCCGGATATCTCCCCGTTTACGCGCCGTCAACGGGCGGAGCCGGTCCGGGCCGCCCGTCGATGACGCCGGAGGAGTGTTGGGAACCCGCGCGAGAGGGGCTAGGATGCCGAGAACATGCGTCGACTTCCGGCCCTCCTCGCCGCGGCCTCGTGCGCCCTCGTCGTCTCCGCCTGTGTGCAAGACAACAAGGTCGAGGACTACGTGACCCCGGTCGGCGGGGCCGTGCAGCCGGGTCTGGACGGCGGCGGCGCCGTCGCGGCCGCCTCCGCGTGTTCGGACCTCACCGCCGCGCTGAAGAAGAAGCGAGACGACCTCCGCTGCGATGCGCCCGCGGACGACACCCTCGCTTGCCCGGGGTACGTGGCCGTCGGCGGGTCCCTCCCGTGCGACACGTACGTCGAGAGCTCCGTGAAATCCTGCGTCGACCGGATCGGCGCGTACGCCTCCTGCGACGACTTCTCGACGAAGGCGTGCGTCATCACGGCCGTCACCGCGTCCTGCCACCCGCAGACGACCCCGGAAGGCGGACCCCCCGATGCGTCCGGACCGGATTCCTCCCCGCCCGACGCGACCCCGTCCGACACCGGGGCCCCTCCGGCCGAAGCGGGCAGTCCCGATTCCGGCCCGGCCGGCGATTCGGGGCCGGCCGATACCGGGGCGACGCCCGTCGACTCCGGGCACGACTGACGCCCGGGCGACCGCCGGTCAGCGCGGGACGACGCCGCCGTGCTCGGCGAAGAAGCGCGCGAGATCGTCTGGCAGCGGGGAGACGAGCGAGAGCGGCTCGCCGGTGACGGCGTGAGTCAGCGAGTAGCGGTGCGCGTGAAGAGCGTGCCGGGGAAGCTCGAGCTTCGCGAGGTCCTCGTCCGTGAGCTCGCCGTCCGCGGCCCGCGCGAGGAGCCGTTCGTCCGGTCCGTAGAGCTTGTCGCCCACGATGGGCGTTCCGGTGCTGGAGAGGTGGATCCGGATCTGGTGCTGACGCCCCGTGAGGAGCTCGCACTCGACGAGGGCGTACCCGCCCGCCGTCGCGAGGACGGTCACCTTCGTGCGTGACTCGAGGCCGTTCGAAACGACCCGCATCTTGACCCTGAGGGAGTTCTCCGGGTCTCGCTCGAGGGGGAGGTCGATGATGCCGCTCTCCGGCGTTCCCCAGGTGATCGCGAGATAGGTCTTCTGGACCGGCCCGGCGAAGGCCCCTTTCCGGACCGTCCGGACCGGCGCCCCCGTCGCCGCGGCGATCGACCGGTCCTCGATCATGCTCTTGAAGGCGCGGTCCGCGCTCCGCGTCTTCCCGCACAGGAGGATGCCGCTCGTCTCTCGATCCAGCCGATGGATCAGCGAGTAGAACTGGCCCGGGGTCTTCGCCTCGAGCAGCTTGATCACGGTCGCGGTGTGGTGCCGCGCCGTCGGGTGGACGGCGATCATCGGGGGCTTGTCGACGACGAGCAGGTGCGGATCCTCGTAGAGGATCGGCAGCGGGACGGCCTCGTCGGGCTCGTCCGGCGGAATCCGCCACACGGCGAGGTGCTCCTCCGCTTTCACCCGGTCGTTCGCCCGGACCTTCCTTCCCGCGAGCGTGAAGACCCCGTTCTCGGCGATGAGCTTCGCGCGAGTGCGACTCGTGTTCCGCAGCGCGGAGCTCAGGAACACGTCCACGCGCATCCCGGCGGATTCCGGGGGCACGCGGAACACGCGGACCACGGCCCCCTCCGGCACACCCGGCGGGCGCGTGGCGGTCTTCCACGGGCGGTCCGGATCGCTCACCGGTCTCTCTCGCGGTGCGTCAAGACGCAGTTTCCAGATTTTCTGAAAACATGGAGGCGAATGGGGACACGCCGCGCTAGGGTGCGCCCGCACCCGGCCGGCCTCGTCCGGCACCACCCCCTGCCGAACGCCCTCGCCGGTCGGGTGCACTTCGCGAGAGCGAAGACGGCGACCCGGGCGAGGGAGGTCAATGGATCTCGGTGCCCACGCCGCGATCCGTGAAGATCTCGAGGAGGAGCGCGTGGAGCCTCCGCCCGTCGACGATGTGCACCTTCTCGACGCCGTTTCGGACGGCCTCGAGCGCGCCCTCGACCTTCGGGATCATCCCGCCGGTGATCGTGCCGTCGGCGATCATGCGGCTCGCGTCCGCGGAATCGAGCGACGTGAGGAGCTCGCCGGTGCGGACCTTCACGCCCTCGACGTCCGTCATCAGGATGAGCTTCGCGGCGCCGAGCGCCTCCGCGATGCGGCCCGCGGCGGTGTCCGCGTTCACGTTCAGCGGCTTGCCGTCCCGGTCGATGGCGACCGGGGCGATCACGGGGATGAAGCCGTTCGAGACGAGGTTCCGGACGAGGGCCGGCTCCACGTTCACGATGCGTCCCACGCGACCGAGGTCGATCTTCACGTCGGCGCCGCCCTTGTCCTTGGTGGAGACCTCTTCCATCCGCTCCGCGCGGATGAAGGCGTCGTCCCTGCCGGAGAGACCCATCGCCCGGCCGCCGTGCTTGCAGATGAGCCCGACCAGGTCCGAGTTCACGGAGCCCGACAGGACCATTTCGACCACTTCCATGGTCGCTTCGTCGGTGACGCGGAGACCGCCGGAGAAGTGCGCCTTGATGCCCATCCGGTCGAGCGTCTGGTCGATCTGCGGGCCGCCGCCGTGGACGACGACCATCTGGATGCCGACGTACCGGAGGAGGCAGATGTCCCGCGCGAAGCTCTCCTTCAGCGCCGGGTCGATCATCGCGTGCCCGCCGTATTTCACGACGAAGGTGCGCCCGTGGAAGCGCCGGATGTAGGGGAGGGCCTCGTGCAGAACCGCGGCTTTTTGGACCAGGTCGTCCATCGCGCGCGGAGGTTAGCCGGATTTTAGCGGGCGGAAAGCCCCCCGAGTTGCGGCTCGGGGCGGCGCTGGGGTACACGGCAGCGCGATGGACATCCTGGTCGTGACCCCCGAGCTCTCGCCGTACGAGCGAACCTCAACGGCGGCCGATGCGGTCGCGGCGCTCGCGAAGGCCCTGTGCCAGCTCGAGCACCGCGTCACGGTGGCGGCTCCTCGGCGTCCCGGCTTCGAGGCGAGCGGCCTCCTGGTGGCGCGCCGGCTCACGCCTCTCGCCCTCGAGGGCGGGGTGGAGCTCACCGTCCTCGACGGCCAGCTCTCCACGGGGGCGAAGCTCGTCCTGTTCGACGCGCCCGGCACGGAGGATCCGACGCTCCTCGGGCGGGCCGCGCGGGCGCTCGCGGAGAGCCGTGCGGAGCGGGGCGAACCCTTCGACGTCGTGCACCTCCACGGCGCGCAATCCGCGGCGTTCACGCTCGGCGTCCGGACGTCACCGGCGCCGGTCGTCCTCACGATTCACGACGCGTCGGAGCGCGGGGTCGTGCCGGCGTCCGTGCTCGCCCAGGTCTCGGTCGGGGAGATCCCTGCGGGGGCGCGAGAGGGCGCGGGCGTCAGCCTGCTCGCCCTGGCCGCCCTGGACGCCGACGCCGTCACCGCGGTGTCACCGACCGTCGCCGGGGACCTGCTGGATCCCGAACGCGGGGGAGCTCTCGCCGGCGTCCTCGAGCGTGGGACTCGCGAGGCCATCGGCATCCTCTCCGGTCTCGACTACGCCGTCGCGAACCCGGCCACCGACGCCGCCCTGAAGGCGCGCTTCGACGCGGAGGACGTCTCCAACAAGGGGAGCTGCAAGACGGAGCTCCTCCGGAGCCTCGGGCTCGAGCTCGACCCGGGTCGTCCGCTCGTGGTCGCGCCGCTCTCTGCTCCCGGGGACGGCGCCGAGCTCCTGAAATCGGCCGTGCCGCTCCTCCTCCGGAACGACGCTTCGCTCGTCGTCCTCGTGCGCGAGCCGGGAGAGATCCAGGCGGCGTTCGAGGCGCTCGGCAAGGAGTTCTCGGGCCGTCTCGGGGTCGAGGTCACGGCGGACGAGAGCCGCGTGCGCCGAGCCACGGCCGGCGCGGATTTCATGCTGCTCCCGACGCCCTACGAGCCGAACGGCGTCCTTTCGCGGGTCGCGCAGCGCTACGGCGCGCTCCCCATCGCGCGCGCCGCGGGCGCCCACGTGGACACCATCGTGGACGCGGACGCGGAGCTCGAGACCGGCACGGGGTTCCTCTTCGACGAGTGGTCCGCGCCGGCTCTCGCGGGGGCGGTCGCTCGCGCGATTTCGGCGTACGCCGCGCCGCGGTTTCCGATGCTCCGGCGTCGCGTGATGCGGCTCGATCTCTCCTTCGATCGCGCCGCGCGCCGGTACGTCCAGGTCTACAAGCAGGTCATCCAGGCACGCCAGAAGCCCGCCCGCTGAGGTCTCCCGGGTCCGCGGACTCCCCGGGAGGCTCCGGTACGAGCGCGACCAGTGCTCCGAAGTAACGCATCCTGAGCGCGACGACGCCGAATACCGCCGTCTGGTGAACCAGGACGACGGCGAAGATCCGGAGCCCGCCCGGGCGCGAGACGTCGATCGCTCCGGTGAGCCACGCCGCGGAGACGACCAGGAGCGACGCACCCACGACGTTCTCGGTGAACGCGCGGAGCACGGCGCCGGGCCGGGAGCGGAGGAGGGACACGGCGCGCGACAGTGCCCCGAGCGCTGCGCCGCCCAGTCGCGCGAGGATCGCGAGGGCGAGGTCCGTCGCGAGGCCGACGCCGGTGACGAGCACCAGGCCCGGAGCCGCGAAGAGGACGCCGCCGAGGTCCGGGACCCGCTCGTCGTGGAAGGAGCCGAACGCGGCGAGGCCCGCCGCGAACCCGAACCCGGAGAGGAGCGCGACCAGAGCCGCCTTCAGCACGAGGCCGAGTCCCGAGACGAGCAGGGACGCCGAGAGCCGGTCCGCGGTTCGGGATGCGGTGCTCCGGGCGTCGGCGTCGGGCGCTGCCAGCGCCGACAGCGCGAACACCAGCGGGACGACGGCGCCGACGCCGACGACGACGGACGCGAGGAGCCCGCTCTCCACCGCGGCGACGAGAGGCCGCGCGCCGAGACGGAGCGTCTCCATCAGCCGGAAGCCCCGGGGCGCGAACAGTTCGAGATCCCCGTCCGGGAGGGACGTCGCTCCGAGGGCGCCGAAGGCCCGCGCCATCGGGTAGCCCACGACGAGGCCTGCCGCGAGCCGGTACGCGAAGACGACGAGCACGGCTTTCCGGTACGGGGCGCTCACGGGCCGAGGCTCCCGAGCGCGAGCTCGCTCGCGTAGAGCGCGCGCTCCACGAGGCGCGCGGTGCTCCCCGGGCCCGAACGAACCGCGTTGTTCGAGAGATCGTCGTCCAGGAGGACGGCGAGGTCCGGGTCGACGACGGCAGCGACGAGGCGGCTCGGCCCCTCGCACTCGAAGGAGCGAAAGCGCTCCATGCCGTCCCAGCGACGGCGCTCGCGCGAGCCGTCCTCGAAGCGAAGCTCGACGTCGACCGGGACGCGAAGCGTTCCGTGCCGGTAGACGAGCACCCGCCCGATGTATCGATCCGGCTCCTTCGCCGGCGCCGGTTCGGTCGTCCTGCCCGAGGGGCCGTCGAAGACGCCAGCCTTCGCCCTGGCGCGGAGGGACGTCACGGAGTCCGCGACGAAGTCGACGGTGCCGCCCTCGAAGAGCGCCCTGGCGAGGAAGTCCGCCGGTTCGTCGCCCATCACCTCACGGACCACGGCGACCAGGTGCTTCGGGCCGGGGTGCTCGAAGCGGTATCGTCGCGCGTAGCGCCCGAGCGCGCGATCGAGCAACGGCGCGCCGTAGACCCGCGCGACCGTCGCGAGGATCGTGTCCGTCCGCGCGTAGACGAGGGCTCCGATCTCGTGGAACGACGAGAACTCGGGGGCGGGACGCGCCACGACGTCGTCGTGGCCCGCCGACGCGGCGAGCCCGCGGAGGTGCGCCCGGCCGTCCACGTCGAGGCCGGGGGCGCGGAAGCCGTTTCCCGGCCCGAGGAGCGCTTCCATCGCCGAGGACTCGGCGAACGTCGTGAGCCCTTCGTCGAGGAACGGAAACGCGTGCTCGTCCGTGCCGACGAGGCCGTAGAACCACTGATGCCCGAGCTCGTGGATGGCCACGCGCTCCGTGAACGAGGAGACGATCCCGACCCACCACGGAAAGCCCGTCGTGATGAACGTCGGGTACTCCATGCCCGTCGCCGCCTCCGCGTACGAGGGCGGATGTACCACCGTGAGCACGGGATACGGATAGCGACCGTACGCCCGTCCGAAGAAGCGGAGACCGTGCGTCACCGCGCGGAGGTTCGCGTCCGCGTTCGTCTCGTTCCCGGGCGGGTAGAGGATTCGAACCGCGACGCCGTCGACCGTCGCCCGGCGCTCGAGGAAATCGGGCCAGGACGTCCAGGCGAAGTCGTGGACGTCGTCCGCGTGGTAGCGGACCTTGCGGCGACCGCCTTCGACCTTCTCCTCGACGAGCACGCCCGTCGCCCCGACGACGTGTGCCGCCGGGACGTCGAGCGAGACGTCGTACGAGCCGTAGTCCGCGAAGAACTCGCTCTGCGCGTGGAACGGAAAATGGACGAACGTGCCGTCCGGGGAGAGCTTCGCGAGCTTCGGAAACCACTGCCCGACGAGGTGGAAGTCCTTCTCGTACCCCGTGCGCTCGACGATCTCCGGGAGCTGGCTCGTCCACTCCAGGTCGATGGAGACGGTCTCGCCCGGAGCGATGGGCCGCGGGAGCGGGACGCGCACGTCGGTCTCGTCGTCCGGATCTTCCCCGGTCTTCGACCCGCGCGCGGGCCAGAGGTTCTCCCGGGAGAGCTCCCGGACGGAGAAGCGGGTGACGTCCAGGTAGCCCCAGTGTTCGGCGCCGCGACCGCTCCGCCCCGCGGCGAACGGGGACCTCAGGAACAGCGTCCGGCTGTTCTTGAATGCGTTCAGGTAGGCGTGGACGAAGAGCTCGGAGAGCGGGCGCGCCGAGACGTTCTCGAAGACGATCGTGCCGTGGCCGTCCACCGTGTGCCTCTCCGCGTCGAGCCTCGCCGAGAGCGTGTAGGACGCCACGGGCTTCGCGTGCGCCGGGAGCGAGGCGTCCGAGTCGAACGCCTCTCCGACGTGATCGGGCGGTTCCGAGCCGAGGAGCGTCTGCCCGCCGAGGAGCGGGTTCGGGACGGGCTCCGCGTGCGTCGCGGTCGCCGGCGCCCCGGTCCCCGGTTCGGCGCCGCGCGCGCCCACGCCGGGAGCGAGCGCGAGAGCGACCGCGCCGAGAGTGCACACGGCGAGGCCTTTCAGGAGGTCGAGAGCCCGGTTTCCGCGCATGGGGGCCGCGCGGAGCCTACTCCGTTTCCGAGACGCTCACTGCGCGAGCGTGACGACGTTCTGCTGGACCAGCGTGTACATGATCCGGAGCGCGTCCAGCCGGGACATGCCGCTGATGTCCAGGATCTCTTCGATGGTGGAGACGCCGTCCACGAGCGAGAGCAAAAACCCCGCTCGGTGGTCCAGGGAGAGCCAGGTGATCTGATCGGGGGGGACGGCGACGGTCGCGACCTGGTCCATCGGCCCGATGCGCGCGGCGTACATCTGCGTCAGCACCTCGCGACAGCTCTGCGCGTAGCGTTTCGCGTCCTCGTTCTCCGGATCGGCGTCGAGGAGGCTCTCCGCGACGACGAGGGCGCCCGTGAAATCGCCGACCGCGTAGCGGTCCTGCATGTCCTGTCGGGGTGACGAGTTTTCCCGACCGCCCCGGTCGTCGGGCTGCGGAGCGTCGGGGCGCTGCGCGGGGAAGTTGTCGACGGACTTCCGGTACGTCTCGACGAGCTCGAGCGGGGAGGCCGTCTCCAGCACGGCCTCCATCGGGTCCGGCGCGTTGCGGTTCGCGAGCGCATCCACCGGGGAAGGCGACCCGGCCTCGACCCGCTGGAGATACCGCTCCACGATGGGCTCCGGCATCGTTTGCTTGCGTCGCGCCGTGGGTTCGTCGTGGGGCCTGCGGCCGGGGAGAGGCATCTGTGGGGCCGCTCTCGCGTCGTCCGGATCGAAGCCGGGCTGCGCCCGCAGGTGGCGCTGGTCGGGCGTCACGGTGGGCATCGAGTCCGTCGGGAGTCCGCGCATCGGAAAGCGCGGTCCGGGGATCACCGCCTCGTGCGCGTCTTCGGGCGCGTCGCTCTTCGGGAGGCCCACGCGGGGCGCGGTCGGCAGGGAACGAGGAGGGGCGGAGCCGAAGTCGAGCTCGAGCCCCGACGGGGGCACGTCGGGCACCGCCGTCGGGCGATCGAAGACGTCGGAATCCACGTCTTCCGGGATCTTGGGCCCGCGAAACGCATCCCCGACGAGCTCGTCCCAGCTGTCGTCGATCTCCCCGGTTTCCGGGATCAGGGAGCGGGGAGGGGGGGTCTTGCGGGTGCCCACGATCTTCTCAGTATGGGCCTCCGGGCCTCATTGCGCCCGGGAGACCACGCCCTTGAACATGCGCTGCGTCCGGGCGAGCCCCTCCACCTGTTCCTTCACGGCCTGCGTCTCCTTGCGGCGAATCGCTTCGCGCGACTTCTCGAGCACGCTCCGCGCCTTGCCGATCGCGTCCCGCCCGAAGTCGCTGGATGCGACGATCCGCTCGACCTCGGGGAACATGCGTTCGATCTCCGCGATGAGCGTCTCCGCTTCCTGCTTCGCCTGCTCGAACTGCTCGTCGGTGCGCCGCTCGACCATGTAGTCCTTGGCGCTCTCGATCATGTTGCTGATCTCGTCCTGCGTGAGGCCGCTCGAGGCCGTCACCTGGATCGACTGAGCCTGGCCCGTCTCGAGGTCCTTCGCGTGGACGCTCACGATGCCGTCCGTGTTGATCTCGAAGGCGACCTCGATCTCCACGTGGCCCTTCGGCGCGCGACGGAGACCCGTCAGGATGAACTCGCCGAGGAGCTCGTTGTCGTCGGCCTTCTTGCTCTCGCCCTGCATCACGAGGATCTTCACGGCCGTCTGGTTGTCCCGGCTCGTCGTGAAGACCTTGGTGCGGCTCGTCGGCACCGTCGTGTTCTGGGGGATGAGCTCCTCGAAGTAGCTCCCGAACGTCATGATGCCGAGGGCGTGCGGCGTCACGTCGAGCAGGATCATCTCCCGCTTGTCGTCCACGAGGGCGGCGCCCTGGATCGCCGCGCCGAGGGCGACGACCTCGTCCGGGTGGACGCTCTTGTTCGGCTCCCTCTTGAAGAACCCCTGGACGGCCTTCTGCACGAGCGGCATGCGCGTCATGCCGCCGACGAGGATGACGTCGTCGATCTCGTCCGTGCCGAGGTTCGCGTCCTGGAGCGCCTCGCGGCAGATGGAGACGGTGCGGTCGACGAGATCTCCGGTCAGGCGCTCCAGCGTGTCCCGCGCGAGCGTTCGCTGCAGGTGAAGGGCCTCGTTCCGGCCGGTGGAGATGATGAACGGGAGGTTGATCTCCGTCTCCTTCACGCTCGAGAGCTCGCACTTCGCCTTCTCCGCGGCGTCCCGGAGGCGCTGGAGCGCCATGCGGTCCTGGCGGAGGTCGATGCCGTGCTCTTCCTGGAAGCCCTGGACGAGCCAGTCGATGATGCGAGCGTCGAAGTCCTCTCCGCCGAGGAACGTGTCCCCGGTGGTCGCGATGACCTTGAACACCCCGTGCGCGCCGATCTCCAGGATGGAGACGTCGAACGTCCCGCCCCCGAGGTCGTAGACCGCGACGGTCTTGTCGATGTTCTTTCCGAAACCGTAGGCGAGCGACGCGGCGGTCGGCTCGTTGATGATGCGGATGACGTCCAGACCCGCGATGGCGCCGGCGTCCTTCGTCGCCTGGCGCTGGTTGTCGTTGAAGTACGCGGGGACGGTGATGACCGCCTTGCTCACGGGCTCGCCGAGGTAATCCTCCGCGATGATCTTCATCTCCTGGAGGATCATCGAGCTCACCTCGGGGACGCTGTACTCCTTGTCCCGGAGGCGGATGCGCACGTCGTCGTGGGGGCCCTCGACGATCGTGTAGCTCGACGTCATGAGCGCGTTCTTCACCTGGGGCGAGTTCCACTTCCGCCCGATGAGCCGCTTGGCCGCGTAGACGGTGCTCTCGGCGTTCGTGATGGCCTGCCGCTTCGCGATGTGTCCGACGAGCCGTTTCCCGGCCTCCGTCACGGCCACCATGCTCGGGGTCGTCTTGTAACCGCCCCGGTTCGGAATGACGGCTGGGACGTCCCCCTCCATGATGGCGACGCAAGAGTTCGTCGTGCCGAGGTCGATGCCGATGACTCGCTCCATGGAATCCTTCCGGGACTAGACCTCGCCGCGCTTCACACGGCGGATCCAGTCTTTAATCGTATCATCGCTCGGGTCGAGCGTCCGCGCTCGTTCGAGCTCGCCGATGGCGCTGTTCTCCATGCCCGCCCGGGCGTAGACGCGCGCCAGGGTGATTCTATAAGAGGTCTCGTTCGGGCTCATTTCCACGGCCTTTCGGGCGTGCTCGGAGGCCGACTTCGGGTCTCCTCGCCCCTCGAGGAGACAGTGCGCCGTGCGTTCGTGGAGCTGAGCGCTCGGCCGGCCGCGGATTGCCCGTTCGTAGAGGGCGGCCGCCGCCCCGAATTCGTTCCGACGCTCCTCGTACTTCGCCTGCTCGATGTACTGGTCCGCGAGGCCTGCCGCGGCTTGCTTCTCGGCCGCCTCGAATCGCGCCTGGAGCTCGGGATCCTCCGGCGCGAGCGAGAGCGCGATCCGGAGAGCGTTCGTCGCCGCGACGTAGTTCTTGAGCTTGATGGCGTCGTTCGCCGCATCCATGTAGCGCTTCAGCCGGTCGACCCGGGCCTGGTTCAGGTGGCTCTCGTAGCGGCGCTTCAGCGCGTCCGCGGCCGCCTCCTTGGCGGTCGGGCCCTCCTGGGGCCTCGCCGACGAAGGCGGCATGCTGCCGCCGGCGCCGAGCTTCCGGGCGAGCGCGCGCCGGCGTTCGTCCGCGGTCATGGCGGGCCGATCGACGGGCGGCGAGCTGCTCGGCGCCCCGCTCGGGCGAGCCTCGTTCGGGTGGCTTCCGGTGGGCGCGGGCCGGTCGGACCCGGCGCCGGGCGGGCTCGAAGACCGGGGCGGCGGCGAGCTCGATTGCCCCGCGTCCGCCGCCATTCGTGCCTCGCGCTCCATCTCGCGGAAGATCTCGTCCACCTCCGGGAGGGCGGAGGAAGGGTCCGCCGCGGCGTCCAGCTCCCGCGTCGCGAGCTGACTTTCGAGGAAGCGGTCGTACTCTTCGCGGAGCTTCGCGCGGCTCAACGTGTCGTGGGCTTCCGTCAGTCTCTGGAAGATCTTCTCGAGCTTCGGCTTGAAGCTGCCGAGCTGCTTTCCGTGGTACTTGTCCGGGTGGAACGTACCGACGACCTCGTAGTAGGCGCTCTTCACGGCCTTCTTGTCGACGTTCCGCGGGACCTTCAGGAGCTCGTAGTGGCTCACGCGCTCCAGCCGGTAGAAGGTGTCCAGGATGAGCCGCTTTCGCTCCGGTGGAAGGTCGGCGGGTTCGTCGAGCTCCTTCGGATCGTAGGCGACGGGCGCCGGCGGCTCCGCCTCGCGGATGACGGGATCCACCCGGGGGTGCATCCCCGAGCGTGACGACTCGAGCACCGTCGCGGCCGGGCTCTTCGCCGCGTCCGCGATTGCCCGCGCGGGCTCCGACATCGTTCGGACCTCCCCGTACTGGACGGCGCCGAGCGCCGCGAGGCGGTTCAGGTGCGCGTGGACGTCCTCCGCCGGGAGCCCCGTCTGAAGCGAGATGTCCGCCGTCGACGAACGTCCGTCGACCCGGGACAGGACGAACGCCTCCATCGGACCGATGGGGAGGGTCCGGATGTCCACGTTCGGAATCGGCTTAGGTGTCAGGCTACCGGTGCCTCGTTCCCCCCGTCCCGCTGGGATCCCCGATTCTGCCGACAAGTAGTCGACAAGCCTAACGCTTTTTGAAGGACACCCGCAACGGCCGCCCCTCGCTCACCGAGTCCTTTCGGTCATTCGACCACCGGGAGCGCGAACCAGGGAAAGTCGGTCGGCGACTCCAGGATCGCTTCCTCCAGGGTCCTTGCGACGCGTTGCGTCAGCAGCTCGGTCTGGAGGTCGTCCGTCCCGACCGAGCGAATCCGAAGGGAGAAGTCCGGGCCCTCTCGCGCGCCCTCTCGCCGGGAGAGCACGCCGACGACGAGGGGGACGCCCAGCCTGAGGGCGAGGTGCTGCGGGCCGATCGCGAACGGCGCGCGCCGTCCGAGGAACAGCGCGTCGGTCTTCGGCACCCGTCCGCCGAAGTCCGGCAGGAAGCCCACCGGGCGGCCGTCCCGGAGGGCGCGCACGATGCGCGTCGCCGCACCCGCGCGGCCGCGGTGAATCACCTCGACGCCGCGCGCGGTCCGGTGTCGGTCGACGATCGGGTCGAGCTCCGGATCGTAGGACTCGCGCACCACGACCGCGGGGCGGTAGCCGAG
This sequence comes from Polyangiaceae bacterium, assembly GCA_035545855.1. Lineage (GTDB taxonomy): Bacteria > Myxococcota_A > Polyangia > Polyangiales > Polyangiaceae > DASZVB01. The sequence continues at coordinate 20,356 of DASZXK010000193.1, read as the reverse complement.
CTCGGCGATGGCGGCTGCGAGGAGCTCGAACGGTCCGTGATGCGCGCTCACGAAGACCACCCCGCGCCCGAGGGAGAGCGCGGCATCGAACGTGTTCCGGTCGGCATCGTCGACCTTCACCCGGGAGAGCGCGCGGACGCCGGGTTTCCTGAGCGCGAGCGTCGTCGCCAGGTTCTCGCCGAGCCGCGCGAAGCTCGTCTTCACCACCCGACTCTCGGTCCCGGCGGGGAGGCAGCGCGCCGCCGCGCTCCGCCCCCGCGCCTCGAGGCGCGGCGACGCGAAGCGCAGCGTTCGCGCGAGCCCGCGGCACGTGCTCGCGAGCGCGCTCTCCGGCAGGCGGTCCGCGACGAAGAGCGCCCCGCGGACCAGCGCGCGGATGAGCGCATTCTTCGCCCGCTGGCGACGAGTCCAGGTTCCGCCTTCGCGGACGTCGTTCATGGAGCGGCTGCCGTCGGGACGCTCGAGTCGGCGAGTCCGCCGACCTTCACGTCGGTCTTCCCGAGCGTGAGCGTGCCGACCCACGTGCCGTCCACGGCCGACGGCGTCGCGTCGTCCGTCACGGCCGCGACGCTGCCGCTCGCGGAGACGTCGAGCGACGCCGTCGCGTCCACGGCGAGCGCGCGGTTCCACATGGCGGCGAGGGCCTCGGTGCAGCGACGCTCCACGCACGACGCCGTGCAGCCGCCGTAGGCCGCTCCGGACGAGCCCGCGAGCGTCGTCCCGACGGTCTTGCAGTCGACGAGGGCGGCGAGCGCGGCGGCGACCGAATCCGCGCCGGGTTCGTCCGTCCGGGCCGGGCCGAGCGCGAGCGCGCCGGCGAGGCGGGCGATCGGGAAGGCGCCCGTGCTCCCGCCGAAGACGAGCTGGTCGTCGGAGGAAGCGCTGAACGACACGTCGGTGAGCGCCGCGGGGAACCCGACGTCCGCGGGAGCGAGCCCGCCCGTCGAACCGACCGAGAAGGAAGCGACTCCGCTCGAGGCCACGTCGAGGTGGCCGACGATCGCGCGGTCCGTCAGCGTGGGAAGGACCGCGTCGAGCCAGCGCCCCACCGTCGTCCGGAGCCCTCTTCCGCCGAGGTCGCCGCCGAGCGAGCGGACGAGCTTCTCGTCCCAGGCGTGGAGGGTGCGCTCCACGGTGAACGTCGCCTGCGCCGTGTCGGGCGTCGCGTCGTGCATGGCGTCCAGCAGGGACGTCGCGTCTCCCGCGACCGACGGCGAGAACGCGGCCTGCATGGACTGGTTCAGCGTCGTGTAGGCGTCCACCCACGGCATTCCGGTGTCGATGCCTAGTCGGACGGGGACGCTGGCGCCGGTGGTCTGGAGCGGTCGATCGGTGACGGGCACGGAGACCTGGGTGACGGAGTCTGCGCCGCCGGCGACGACGCCCTCGACCTCCACGCAACCACCCGCGAAATGCCCGGCGCGTACCGTGATGGTGAGCGGCGTGCCGAGGGGCACGCCGGGGACGCGCGGTCGCTTCGGGGCCGTCGCGGCGAGCGCGCCGTCCGGCGGGGGCACGAGCGTCGGGTCACAGCTCCGTCCGGCGTTCACGGTGGCCGTCCACTCCGTCACGGTTCGGTGGCCGGAGTACGTCGGAACGACCTCGAGCGTCGTCGAGCTCTTCCCTTCCGAGACCGCGAGCTCGGCGAATGCCTTGCCGACGGCGGCGCGCACGGAGAACGCCGACGGGGAAGTGGGGGCCGTCAGGGAGAACCACCCGATGCCGCTCTCCTCCGTCTCGACCTGGCTCACGTCGAGGTAGGCGTCCGCGGCGTCCCCGACGAGGGCGAGGTTCACCGTGTACCTGCCGGTCGGCGCGACCGTGAAGGAGAGCTTCTCCGTCTGACCGGGGAGGAGCACGAGCTCGGCGGTCGAGAACGAGAGGCTCGTGGCACCGGGATCTGGCTCCGCGGACGAGGACGGGGCGCCCGTCGGTCCGCCGCTGGCGGCGGCGTCGGCCGACGAGGAGGAGGAGCACCCGGCGAGCATCGCGACGGCGAGGAACCCGAGCGCCCCGTGGGGCACGCGCAAGCGAGACATGAGAAAGAAGAAGCAGTCCGAAGGAACAGTGTATTTCGGCGCCCCCGCCCGAGCAAGCCGCGGGCCCTCCTTTCAGGAGGGGCTCAGGCGGGGCGCGGCCGGCGGGCGGAGAGCGGGTTTCGGCCCCTGACTGTGGGGGCGCCGCTCGAAGCGGGGTAAGTTTCACGAGGAATGCAGTCGCTCGTCCCTCCCGCCTCGCGGGTGCTCGTCGTGGACGACGAGCCCGCTCTCCGACAGATGCTGGAGATCCTCTTCCGCCGGGAGGGGTACGACGTCGTGTCCGCCGCGGGAGCGAAGCTCGCGCTCGAAGCGATCCAGGGCGCGCCGCAGCCCTTCCCGATCGTCCTCACGGATCTCTCCATGCCCGACGGGACGGGGCTCGACGTCCTCGCGGCGGCCAAGGCGCGAGCGCCCTCGACGGAGGTGATCCTCATCACGGCGCACTCGTCGGTGGAGAACGCCATCACCGCGATGCGCGGCGGCGCGTACGACTTCGTGACGAAGCCGTTCGACCCGTCCGAGCTCGCGGCGCTGGTCGGCAAGGCGCTCGAGAAACGGCACCTCGTCGAGGAGAACGCGCGCCTTCGCGCCCGGGTGCACGACAAGGACGACGGCAAGCTGGTCGGTCGGAGCGCGGCGATGCGGGCCGTGCTCGAGCTCGCGACCCGCGTCGCTCAGACCAGGACGACCGTCCTCATCACCGGCGAGAGCGGCACGGGAAAGGAGCGCGTCGCGCGCGCCATCCACGAGCAGTCCGAGCGCGCCAAGAAGCCGTTTCTCGTCGTGAACTGCGGCGCGCTTCCGGAAGCTCTGATGGAGAGCGAGCTCTTCGGGCACGAAAAGGGCGCGTTCACCGGTGCGACGTCCCGGAACCCCGGGCTCTTTCGCGAAGCCGACGGCGGCACCGTGCTCCTCGACGAGGTGGGCGAGCTCCCGACGAGCCTCCAGGTGAAGCTCCTCCGCGTGCTGCAGGAAAAGCGCGTGCGTTCGGTCGGCGCGGCGCAGGAGGTCCCGGTCGACGTTCGCGTGCTCGCGGCGACGAACCGGGACATCGAGTCCGACGTCGCGTCGGGGAAGTTCCGCCAGGACCTCTACTATCGGCTGAACGTCATCCGCATCGAGATCCCGCCGCTCCGGGAACGCAGGGAGGACGTCCCCGTGCTGGTCGAGCGCTTCGTTCGGAGGTTCGCGAAGGAGATGGCCAAGGACGTTCAAGGGCTCGCTCCGGACGCGCTCCGGGCCCTCGAGGGCTACGCGTTCCCGGGGAACGTCCGGGAGCTCGAGAACCTGGTCGAGCGAGCCGTCGCGCTGTCCACCACGCGCGCGCTCGGCCTGGGCGATCTCCCGCGGGAGGTGAGCGGGATGGCCGCCTCCACGACCCCGTCGCTCCTCGAGCTCCCGTCGGAGGGCTGTCTCCTCGACGACGTCCTCTCGGAGGTCGAGCGCCGGCTCATCGTATCGGCGCTGGAGCGCGCGGGTGGCATTCGCACGGCCGCAGCGAAGATCCTCGGCATCAGCTTCCGCTCCCTCCGGTATCGCCTGGAGAAGCACGGGCTCGACGCGGGGGACCCCGACGGCGGGGGCGGGGGCGGGGTGGAAGACGCCCCGGACGCCTGAGTGACCCGAACTCGGCCGCGCGCCGCGCGAGTGCTACCCTGTGCGGGTCGTTCCCCGGAACGGCTCGTGCATGACCGTCCCGTTTCGCTCATGAACCCGAAACGCTTCGCCCGCTCCGAACGGGGCTTCACCCTCGTGGAGCTCATGGTCGTCGTGGTGATCGTCGGCATCCTCGGGACGATCGGCGTCTCCGTTTTCCGCCAGCAGAGCTTCGGCTCGAAGTCCACGGAGGCGTACAGCATGATCCAGAGCATCCGGTCCGCGGAGGAGCGCTGGAAGGCCGAAAATCTGCGGTACTTGAACGTTTCCACGCCCGGCCAGTGGTACCCAGCGAAACCGAACGGGCCGGAGAAGCGCGCCTTCTTCCGAGCGGGCACGTGCGTTCCGGACCCGAACCCGAGCGACGACTGCCGCTGGAAACTGCTGAACCCGACCGTCTCGGGCCCGGTTCAGTTCGGCTACCTCGTGAACGCCGGCGGTCCGCAGGACGCGGTGACGAAGCTGGAGACGGAAGCGACTCCGTCCGGCGGCCTCTCGTTTCCGGCGTCCGTGGATCACTGGTACGTGATCCAGGCGATCGCGGACGCCGACGGGGACGGGGTCTACGCCAAGTTCATCGCCTCGAGCTTCCGCCCCGACGTCGCGAGCGATCACGAAGGCGAATAGCCCCAACGTACGTCCCTGTAGGTTTCGCCGAGACCGCGACGCGGAATTTGTCAGGTCGAGTCGAGGCGACTGACAATTTACGGCAGGATGCCTTCCTCACGCTTACGGAACCGGCGCGCGGATATCACGAATCAGCGTCGATCCGGCTCTGAATCGCGCCGAACGGGTCCTGGCACGCCGGCTGCTTATTGCGGCACCGAGGCGATATGACCCGGCGAACCCGAACGAGCAGGCGTGGCTTCACGCTCGTCGAGATGATGGTCGTCGTGATCATCGTCGGGGTGCTCGCGGCGCTCGCCGTCTACGGCGTCAGCAAATACATCCTCTCCGCGAAGGTCGGGGAAGCCGTCAGCATGATGGGGAGCATCAAGAGCGCGGAAGAAGCGTTCAAGGGGGAGACCTTCATCTACCTGGACGTCTCCACCACCTTCGACCCGACGAACTTCTATCCGTCGACTACCCCCGGTCGGTCGAAGGTGCAGTGGGGCGGGGGCAGCGGAACGGTTCCGTCGAACTGGAAGACGCTCGGAGTCCATCCGGACGGTCCGGTCGCGTTCTCCTACGCCGTCGTCGCGACCAAGCCGGGTGACGCGCAGCCCGCGCTGCCGACCGAGAAAACGAACTTCAATCTGCCGACCACCATTACGGCCTGGCAGTACGTGGCCGTAGCGAAGGCGGACCTCGGTGGAATCACCGGCCGCTACACGTACGTCCTCTCCCACAGTTACTCGAGCGACATCTACGTGGAGAACGAGGGCGAGTAGCGAGACTCGACAGTGCGGAGCGGGAACCTGGGTGACCCGCCTAGCACAGGAAATCACCCAGGTAGCCAAGGAGAACGAACACATGAACCTGAGAGCCATGAGAAAGAGCAAGAGGGGCTTCACCCTCGTCGAGTTGATGATCGTCGTCGCGATCGTCGGCGTCCTCGCGGCGCTCGCCATCTACGGCGTGCGTCGATACATCCTGAACTCGAAGACCGCGGAAGCGCGCAACGGCGTCGGCCAGATGGCCAAGGACGCGGCGACCGCGTTCAGCCGCGAAGGCATGGATGCCTCGCTGCTCGCGCTCGGAAACAGCACGGGCGTGACGAACCACCTCTGCGCCAAGACCGACAACGCGGTTCCCAGCACCGCGGATCCGATCAAGGGGAAGAAGTACCAGTCCGCGCCCTCCGAGTGGGCGACGGGCAACCAGTGGGTCGGCTGGACCTGCGTCCGCTTCTCGATGCAAGACCCGCAGTTCTATCAGTACGACTACCAGTCCACGGGCACGACCGGCGCCGCGAACGACACGTTCAGCGCGATCGCGCACGGCGACCTCGACGGCAACGGAACGGTCTCCACGTTCTCGCTCGACGGTAAGATCCAGGCCGAGAACGGCGCCACGGTCGTGACCCTCGCGCCGAACATCGCGGAGAACCTCCCCGACGAATGAGCCCACGGCTCCGCGGCCGCGCCCCGGGCGGCCTCGTGCGAACGCCCCGCGCCGGAAACGGCCGGGGCGTTCGTGTTCCCGGCGCTCGTGCTAGCGTCGCCCGGCGTGCGACCCCTGAGCCCGCTCGAAGCCGCGTCCGGCGTGTCCCTCCTCGGGTCGGTGCTCGCGGTGTTCATTCCGACGTTCGCATCGAACCTCCACGCCTCGAGGCTCGTCGAGCCGGTGGACGGACTCGGGCGGATCGCCGCGCGCGCCACGGCCCTCGCCACGATGCAGCCCGCCGTGACCGCGTACCCGGAGACGGTCCCCCTCACGCCGGAGCACGTGCCGCGGGGCGCCCCGGCCGCGGACCCGCCGGGCACGTGGGACGCGCCGACGTGGCGTCTGCTCCGGTTCTCGTTCTCCGAACCGCACTCGTACGCGTTCGCGTTCGAGAGTCACGACGCCCCCGGCGTCGCGGCGTTTCGCGCCGTGGCGCACGGCGATCTGGACGGCGACGGCCTTCCGAGCACGTTCGAGATCACCGGCGAATCCCGGGACGGCGCGTTGCCGATCACGCGCCCGATGGAGTCGTCGCGTGAAGTCGAGTGACCCGCGGCTCCGGCGCGCCCAGTTCTTCTCCCTCGCGCTCGCGTTCTTCGGGGCGCTCGGGATCGCGTTCCTCCGACCCCTCGCCGCCGAGCGGTTCCGTCATCTGAAGGTGACCGCGGACGTCTACCCGCTCGCGTCGCCGGAGCAGACGGTCGTGATGAGCCTCGGGTACCGCGCCGCCCTCGCCGACGCGATCTTCGCTCACGTGCTCGTCTCCTACGGGCTCCACGCGCAGGAAAAGCGGAAATTCGAGTTCGCCGGGCAGTACCTGGACACCGTGAATGCGCTCGACCCGAAGTTTCGCGACCCGTACCGATTCGCGGACACGATCATCACGCTCGGGACGGGGACGCCTAGGGTCGAGGACTTCCTGAAGGCTCGGGAGATCTTCCGGCGGGGCCTCAGGGAGCGGCCGAGCGACACGGAGCTCTGGATGACCGCGGGGCAATTCATGGCTTATCTCGCGGCCGGGAATCTCCCGACGCAGGCGATGCGGGACGAGTTTCGCCTCGAGGGCGCGAAGCTGCTCGCGCATGCGTGCGAGCTCGTCAACGACAACGAGAACGTGCCGTATCAGTGCATCGCGGCGGCGCGTCTGCTGGAAAATGCAGGCCAGCGGGAAGCCGCCATCGATTCGCTCCGGCGGATGCTCGTCGTCCAGGACGACCCGAACATCTTGAGGCTCGCGAGCGGATACCTCTCGAAGCACCTCGCGGACAGGGAAGCGGAGCAGCGGGAGCTCCGCCGTCTGGCGTTCCGCGACGCGTGGAAGACGGACCTGCCGTTCGTCAGCAAGAACGGCATGCTCGCGCTCCTGCCTCGCGTGGACACGTGGCGCTGCGCCGGCCCGGGGCACGAGGACGACCCGGACTGCGCGACGTCCTGGCGAGACTGGGCCGAGAGGAACGACCCGACGAAGCACGCGCGAGTCCCGGACGCTCCCTGAGCGGTCCCTCGATCCGCTTGGTTTCGAGCCGCGCGAGCGCTACGACCTCACCCGTCGCGCCGCGCCCTCTCGCGAGCGCATACCGTGACGCGGTCACTCATCGCGGCATTCGAGACGCCCTTCGCCGGTCTTCCCCAGCCGAGGCGCGGCGAGGCCAGGGGGAGGACCGCAGGCGCGCAGCCGAAGGCGAGCCCCTGCGAGTTGGACCACCTCGAAATCGCTCCGATTCAGAACCGGACGGCGACCGTCTTCGTCTGGCCGGCGCCGACGGAGACGGAGGCGCTCTTGCGATCGGTGCCCTTCACGAAGACCACCGTATGCGACCCGGCCGATACCTTGAGCCCGACGCGCGGCGTCGGTCCCACGGGGCGTCCGTCGAGCAGGATGTTCGAGACGGGGATCGAGTTGATGTTGAGCGTCGCGCTCCCGCCGCCACCGCCGCTCGGCGCGGCCGGGGCAGGGGATTCCCCGACGCCCATCGCCGCGGCCGCGGCCGCCGTCGAGTACGAGGGGCGTGAACCGCCGCTCGAGGACGCCACGGCGCCGCCGGACGAGGCCGCGCTCGAGCCACCCTCGGAGAGGTTCACCTCGAACGTCTTCTCCACCTGGCCGTCGTCGAACTTGATCGGCAGCTTGAACTGGTCGAACCCGTGTTTCGTCGCGACCAGCGTGTGCTGCTGATTGGTCGGGATGTCGAGCGTGATGGGGAGCTTCGGCAGCGTGCGGCGATCCGAACCGGAGATGAGGATGACCTTCGCACCGTCGGCGTTCGACCCCGGGACGATCGTGGCGAGGCCCTTCAGCACGCGGAGCTTCAGGGGCCCGATGGTCTGCATCTGCTCGGGCTCCACCGTGACGGCGCGCTCGAACGGCTCGAAGCGCTCGCTCCCAGCCACCTTGATCTGGTGCTGGCCGGGTTCCATGTCCTTGATCTCCTGCGGGAGCGGTCCGACCTCGCGACCGTCCACGTAGAGCTTCAGGCCCGTCCCTTCGCCCACGACCTTGATGCCCGTGCCGAGCGCGCGCACGAGCGAGAGGTTCTGCACGGCTTTCTGTCCGGCGCTCACGACGACGGCGAGGTCCGCCATCGCCTGGTAGCCCGCGGCGTGCGCGCGGACGTAGTACGTGTCCGCCTTCAGGTTATCGAGCGTACACGGGGAGAGCGTGCACTTCTTCTCGCCGTTCACGAGGATCTCGACGGCGTCGAGCGGCTTGTTGCCGGGCCCGGAGACGGTGATGACGAGCGACCCGACTCGCGGCCAGAACGCGAACCCGACGACCGCGAGGGCGAGCGCGAGCGCGGCGATCGCGATGTAGAGCGAGGATTTCCGATCTTGCACCGGCGCGAACGGCGGCGCCGCGGGCATCGGCGCGGAAGCCATCGACACGACGGGCGGCGGCGCGACGGGCGGACGGTTCACCGGCCGCGTGGGCGGCGCGGGGACGCGAGCCGGCGGCGGCATCGACGGCGGCGGCATTCCCGCGGCGGGCGGCGGCACCGGCGGCGCGCTCGGCGCGAGCAGCTGCCGAGGATCGTCGCTCTTGTCCTTGTCGTAGATGCTCGTCTTCTCGTCCTCGTCGTCCCAGTCCATGTCGACGGCGGGAGCGGGAGGCTTGTTGCCGCCGAACGAGGCAGGCGGTGGCGCGAGCGATGGCCCGGGCGGGCGAGGATTGTTCCCGCTGCTCATCGCGGGCGGCGGAGGCGGCGGAGGTCCGCTTCGCCGAGAAGGCGGTGGCGGCGGGAGACTCGCGGGGCGCTGCAACGGCGGCGGCCCGCTCGGGCGTCCGCCTGGCGGTGGAAACGCGCCCGCCGGGGCCTGCAGCCCGAGGAGGGTTTTCTGGCGGACACCCTGCGGAGGAGCCGGCGCCGGAGCGGCCGGCTGCGTGCCGGGTTTCTTCGCGAGATCTTTGAATATGTCGAGGCCGGAGCCGCCCTTTTCGCTCATGCCGCACTGTCCGTATCGAGATCTACCAGCCGCCCGGTCGGTGGGCCTGCACGCTTCTACGTTTCACGCTGGGGATACGGTCTCGGATCTTAGCTCCCCCTTCCATCGATAGCGAGTGATTCCCCGGGGCAAAGGTCCTCTCTTTTGGCCGGCGGGAGCTGGCGGCACCCACCTCGATAAGTCCAGAGGCGCTGCAGTTCTACGGGGGAGGTGAATCTGCCGAGCCGGAAGGGGACGGTTCGGGCTCCTTCGGGAAGATCCGAGTCTGCCTCTGGAGCGGCATCCACCGTGCGGGCGGCAGCACCGGCGTCTCCGGAAAGATGCGGCGGGCTCGCGGCGTCGTGTCCCGGAAGAGGCGCACCGCGGCGTCGGGGACCGCGACGGGGTGTCCCGAGAGGTCGCGCGCCCCGCCGATGGCGACGATGGGTTCCGACGGGAGGTAAAGCGAGGCGCGGCACGACGCGCGCGCGAGGAGCGCGGCGAGGAGCGCGCCGTCGCGTGGTGGATCGGCTGCCGTCGCGACCTCCGCGAAGAGCAGCATGCCGTCGTCGTCGACGCAGAACGCGCTCGCGACCGGCCCGCGCGGTTCCGTCATTCCCGCGAGCACGCGCACGGCGGAAGAAGAGGGCGCGTCCTTCGCGATGACGGCGCGCCGGGTGTCCACGTAGAGGGCGACGTCGGTCCCCGTCGCGCTCCGTCCGTCCCGACGCTCCCCGACGACGAGGAGCGGCTCCGTGGCGTCGCCGGCCTTTGCGGCGCGGAGGACGCTCGGGTCGAGCTTCAGCACCCGCACCTTGGTCTCGGGGCGCGCCGCGTCCGGGCGAAGGGACGTCGTCGCGAGCGCGTGCGGAAAGCCCCGCTGCGGGAGCCCGCTCGTCGTCCACGCCCCTTCCGCGCCCGGCGCGGCGTCGGGGACGAGCGGCGCGCCGGGGAGCACGGGGCGGAGCAGCAGGTAGAAGTAGTCCCTCGCGCCGCGCCGGATGTACCGCGGAAAGTGCATGAGCTGGAGGTTCCGGACGAGCCGCCGCCCGCGGAACCGGTACCCCGGCATGTCGAGGACGTCCCCCTCCGTCTGGAAATGACCATCGAGCTTCTCGAGCGGCGGGAGCGCGCCTTTCTCGAACACCCGGTAGAGCTCGAGGCCGGTATGGCCCTGGTTCATGTCCAGGTGAACGCCGTACACGCAGCGCGCGGCGAGCATCGTCCGGCCGAGGTGCTCGTGATCGATCTTCGTCCCGTAGAAGTACAGGACGAACCCTTCCTTCGTGAGGCAGAGGCCGCTCCGGACGGTGTGCGTCTCGTCTTCCCAGTCGTGAGGGACGCCGCCCCACCATTGCCGACCGTACGGGTTGAACACGCCGTCCATCACGAGCGGCGTCAGGTTCTGACGGAAGGAGACGAGGTCCTTCGGGACGTCGAGATCGTACGGCCACGTCCCGAAACCGACGGCGCCGTCCGAGAGGCGCGCGATCGTCGCCGCGTACGGCTTCGGCGGGACGATGAGACTCCCGTCGACCTGCATCCCGTAGTCGCCGTGGGTCGACTGGAACGCGCCGTTGAACGCGCCGAGCAGCCGCTTCATCACCTCGGGGCGGCGCGGGATCATCCCGGTCCCCGTCTCGCCCGTGGCGCTCTGCGGCTCCTCCGTGCCGGGAACCGCGTCCATCTCCACTTGCCGTGGATCCCACGCGACGACGACGACGCGCGTGTCCGGGCGAGCTCCGTCGCCGCGCACGTAGGTCGTCACGAGCGGAACCGGGACGCCCGGGTTTCCGTGCACGAACGGATCCTTGTCGAGCGAAAACCAGACGCCTTCGTCGGGAAAGCCCGGGCTGACGAGCGGCGGTATCGGCGGCGGCGGAAATCCGATCTCCGGGTCCGTCGTCTCCGGCGCGGCGGCGCCGAGCTCTCCGAGGTCCTCCGCCGCCGGCTTCTCCCGCGCGGCGCTCGCTCCGCCGAGCCGCGTCGCGAGCCGGTCGACGCGGTCCAGCAAGGAGTAGGCGATCGCCTTCGTGTACTGCATGCGCTCGTCGCCGAACCAGGAGAGGTCGCGAGCGCGGTCGACCGCCCACGTGACGAGGTTGCCGGGGCGGGCGATCTCGCGCTCGTCCTCGCGCAGGAACCGTCCGCCCTGGAGCGGAGCCGCGCGGCTCCAGGGCACGACGATCGTGTGATCGTCGGCGGCGATGTGGAGGCCGTCCTCGGCGAGCGCGAGCGCGAGCTTCGTCGCGGCCGGGTCGAGCTTGAACGAGCGACGCCCGACGCCGGCGAGCTGCCCCGTGTGCTGCAGATTCGTGACCGCGCGCTGGAAACGGGAGAGCCTCGTCCACTCCTCGCCCGGCGGGAGCGATTCGCCGCCGAGGTCCGCGAGCTCCACGCGGTAGTAGCGGCTTCCATCGCCGATCGCCCACGCGGCGTGAGCTCGGCCGGAGACGAGCGAGGTCTCCGATGCGGCCGACGTGCGTGTCAGATCGTGCGTCTCCTCGACCGAGAGCAAGCGCCCCTCGGGCGTCGTGCGTGCGAAGAGGAGATACACGTCCCAGGGTTCGTCCCCCTTCCGCGCCCGGGCCACGGCCCGGCGACTCCGGAAGCGGGACTGGAGCGCCGACCCGGGTCCGTCGATGAAACCGATGGACCCGGGATCGGCGTCGAGGCGCGACTCGCGGAGCGTGCGGACGACGGCGCTTTCCAGGCTCTCGCCCCCGCGCGGGTGAGCCGCCCCGCCGAGCGCGCCCCAGGCACCGAGGCCGGCGACGAGCGGTAGCGGGCGAAGGAGCGTTCGAAGCCGAGTGCCAACCTGATTGGCACGCCCCGCAACGGAGTTTTCAGTTCTCGAGGCCCCGAGCATCACTGGCTGCCTTGGTGGCAGAAAATAGTGTAGTTAAATCCGTCTGTTGCGTCTCTCGTGCCCCGCCTCTTTCCGGGCATGCGGCGTGCTAGCGTGACGACGATGCGGCTCTTCCGACGGGCGTTCCTCTGGAGCCTGACCTCCGCGCTCGCGGTCGCCTGCCTGAGCCCCACGCTACCGCTCCCCCCACCGGCCCCGCCGGACGTCGAGCAGATCGGACAGGGCGAGTACCGCCTCGAAGGCGCGATCCCGTTCGCGGGGACGGTGCTCGTCTTGAACCAGCGCACCTCGCTCGTCTACGGCAAGGTCGTGAGCGACGTCTACCGCCTCGACGTTCGCGCCGAACCGAACGACGACATGGTCCTCTGGTACCAGTCCGGGGACGACGTCAGCGACGTGACCGAGTTCGTGATCCCGGCGGACGTCGCGAAGGGCGACGCGGGGGCGGCGCCGACGGGCGCGCCGGACGCCGGGCCGTCGCTCGACGGGGGCGGGGACTGAAGAGGGGAATGCCCCACCCGGTAGCCCGCCTTGCGGGATGCCGGCTGGGATCCTCGAAATCCAATTCCCGGAATACCGGGACCGAGCCCCTCACGAGACGGTGCGGAGCGTGACGCGGCGTCCATCGGAGGCCCGGTGGACGAGTGACGGCGGTTCCGCCGGCTTCGTCCCTCGCTTCTTCGCGCCTCGCGCGGCGACACGGGTCGCGTCCGCGGCTTCGTCCTCCGAGAGCTCCCCGAGGAGGTCGTAGTCCGTCGCTTTCCGGATGGTGACGTTCACCATTTCGCCGGGGCGCGCTTCTCCGCCGGAGAGGAACACCTGGCCGTCGATCTCCGGGGCCTGGCCCGCGTGCCGGCCGACGAGCACGAGCTCGCTCTCCTCGCTCGGGCCCTCCACGAGCACCTCGACGGATCTTCCGACGAGCGCGCGGTTCTTCCGCTTGCTGATGCCGCGCTGGAGCTTCATGAGCTGCTTCGCGCGCTGGAGCGCCACCTTGCGCGGCACTTTCCCCTCGAAGGTGTGTGCGTGGCACGTCTCCTCGTCCGAGTAGTGGAACACGCCGACGCGGTCGAACTCCGCCCACTCCACGAAGTCGCAGAGCTCCTGGAACTCTTCGTCCGTCTCGCCGGGATGCCCGACGATGAACGCCGTTCGCATCGTCAGGTTCGGGACTTTCTCCCGGAGGCGGCTCACGACGTCTCTCTGGCGCTTGCCGCCGTGGCCGCGGCGCATCCGGCGGAGCATGGCGTCTGCCGCGTGCTGGAGCGGCATGTCCACGTACGGGACGACGCGCGGGTGGTTCGCGAGGAGATCGAGGAGCGCCTCGTCCAGCTTCTCCGGATACAAGTAGAAGATCCGCACCCAGCGGAGGCCGGGCACGTCCGCGATGCGGCGGACGACGGAGGCGAGGGAAGGCGCGTCCGACAGGTCCCGGCCGTAGGCGACCGTATCTTGCGAGACGAGGTTCAGCTCGAGGACGCCCGCGTCCGCGAGGCGGCGCGCTTCTTCCACCACGTCATCCGGCGTGCGAGAGCGCTGCTTGCCCCGGATCTGCGGGATGACGCAGAACGAGCACTTCCGGTTGCAGCCCTCCGCGAGCTTCAGGTACGCGCTCGCCCCCCGGGTGGAGACGACGCGCGGATCCGACGCGGAGGGGACCCAGTCCGCCGGGTTTCCGACGAGGAGCCGCTCGGCGCGGCCCTCGAGGACGCGCTCGAGCTTCAGCATGTCGCTCGAGCCGAGGAAGTGATCCACCTCCGGGAGCTCCTTCTCCAGGTCCCCGGAGTAGCGCTGGCTCAGGCACCCCGCGACGACGAGGCGCTCCAGGGAGCCGCTCTTCTTCAGCTCCGAGAAGGAGAGGATCGTGTCTATGGATTCCTGCTTCGCCGCGTCGATGAAGCCGCACGTGTTCACGACGATGACGTCCGCGTCTTCGGGGGCGTCCACGTGGTCGTAGCCGGAGCGCGCGGCGACGCCGAGCATGACCTCGGAGTCGACGCGGTTCTTCGGGCAGCCGAGGCTGACGAAGTGGATCCTCTTCTTTTCGCGGTTCGCCATGGAGAGGCCCGCGCCTTCGGCGGTCGGGCCGCGCGTCAGCCGCCCATGGAGGCGGTGAAGCGCTGGAACAGGTAGAGAGCGTCGTGGGGGCCGGCGGCGGCCTCGGGGTGGTACTGGACGCTGAAGGCCTTCGCGTCCGGCGCGGCGAGGCCTTCGCTGGTGCCGTCGTTCAGGTGGAGGTGCGTCGTCTGGGCCTTACCACCGAGGGACGCGACGTCCACCACGAAGCCGTGGTTCTGCGTCGTGATCTCGATCCGGCCCGTTTCCAGGTCCTTCACGGGCTGGTTCAGGCCGCGGTGACCGAACTTCAGCTTGTACGTCTTCGCGCCGAGGGCGAGACCGAGGAGCTGGTGCCCGAGGCAGATCCCGAAGATGGGCTTCTTCCCGAGGAGCTCCCGGATCGTCTGGATCGCGTAAGAGACCGCGGCCGGGTCCCCGGGGCCGTTCGAGAGGAAGATGCCGTCCGGGTTCAGGGCGAGGATGTCCTTCGCCGACGTGGATGCGGGCACGCCCGTCACGCGGCAGCCCACGTCCACCAGGCAGCGGAGGATGTTCCGCTTCGCGCCGAAGTCCATCGCGACGACGTGGAACGGCTCGTCGCGATGGATGCGGGAGGGGCCCGTCATCGGCGCGGTCGGGTCGAAGGAGAAGCGCCAGTTCCCCCGAGACTCCGTGAACTCGTAGCGTTCCTTCGGGGTCACCCGCGCGGCGAGGTCGAGCCCTTCCATGCTCGGGGCCGAGCGCGCTCTGTCCACCAGGGTGGCCGGATCTTCCGTCCCGATGCAGCCGTTCTGCGAGCCCTTGTCCCGGAGGTGCCGGGTGAGGGACCGGGTGTCCACCCCGCCGATGCCGACGATGCCGTTTCGCGCGAGGTACTGGTCGAGCGTCTCCTCCGAGCGGAAGTTGGCGGCGATGGGGCTCGGAGCGCGAACGATGAACCCGGCGACCTGCGGGCGGTCGTCTCGGCTCTCGGGGTCGTCCCCGTTCGTGCCGACGTTGCCGATGTGCGGCGACGTCATCGTGACGATCTGACCGGAGTAGGACGGGTCCGTCAGCGTCTCCTGGTAGCCCGTCATGCCGGTCGTGAACACGACCTCGCCGATGGTCGATCCCTCGGCGCCCCACGCGAAGCCGCCGAACGTCGTTCCGTCGGCGAGGGCGAGCGTGGCTTTGCGGCGGGGCTTCTCTTTCATCGTCTTCCTTCTAGAGCGTCGCGGCGGCGTCGAACACCACCTTGCCATCGGCGAGCGTCATCAGCACCCGGCCCTGGACCTCGGAACCGAGGAACGGCGTGTTGGAGCTCTTCGACTTCAGCGTCTGCCGTCCGACCGTCCAGCGCGCGTCCGGATCGGCGAGGACGAGGCTCGCGCGGGCTTCGGCGCGGAGGGTCGGCGCGTCGATTCCGGCGATCCGAGCGGGGCCGCGCGAGAGCGCCTCGACGAGGCGGGAGAGAGGGACGGCCCCGCTCCGCACCAGGTCGAGGAGGAGGCCGAAGCAGAGCTCGAGCCCGAGCATGCCCGGCTTCGCGTCGGAGAACTCGCAGTCCTTCTCGAGCGCCGAGTGGGGCGCGTGGTCCGTGGCGATGGCGTCGATCGTGCCGTCCGCCAGGGCCTTCTGCAGGGCGAGGACGTCTTCCTCCTCGCGGAGCGGAGGGTTCACCTTGCAGGCGGTGTCGTAGCCGATGACCTTCACGTCCGTGAGGAGCAGATGGTGGGGGGTCACCTCGCACGTCACGGGCAGGCCGCGGCTCTTCGCCTCCCGGATGATGCGGACCGCGCCCATCGTGGAGAGGTGCGCGGCGTGGTACTTCGCCCGCGTGTACTCCGCGAGGAGCACGTCTCGCGCGACGATGATGTCCTCCGCGACGCGCGGCCAGCCGCGGAGCCCGAGGCGCGTCGAGACGGCTCCCTCGTGCATGTCCGCTCCGGCGGTCAGCGTGTGATCCTCGCAGTGCTGGATCACGGGCATGTCGAACACCTTCGCGTATTCGAGGGCCCTTCGCATGACGGCGGCGGACATGACGCACACGCCGTCGTCGCTCACCGCCACCGCCCCGGCGTCCCGGAGCTCGGCCATCTCCGTGAGCTGTTCGCCCTTCTGACCGACCGTGATCGCCGCGATGGGGTGCAGCTTCGGGCCGTCCACCTCGGCCGCGCGGCGGAGCATCAGCTCGGTCACGGCCCGCGTGTCGTTCACGGGCTTCGTGTTGGGCATCACGCAGACGTGCGCGTACCCGCCGGCGGCGGCCGCGGCGAGGCCGGAAGCGATGTCCTCCTTGTATTCGAACCCCGGTTCCCGGAGGTGCGCGTGAAGATCCACGAACGCGGGGAGGAGCCACTTGCCCGTTCCGTCCACGACGCGGGCGCGCTCGCTCTTCGCGGCCTCGGCGCCCGCGCCGCGCCCCATTTTCGTGATCCGTCCGCGTTCCACGACGACGTCCACGACGTCGTCCTGCCCACGGGCGGGGTCGAGCGCCCGGACGCTCTTGAAGATGAGAAGCTCGGCCTCGGTGCTCACGCCGCCCGCGGCTCTACTACTTCGGGGGAAGGCCGGCAACGGCCTACATTTTCGCCGCCTTTCCCGGCCGAGCGCCGTCTCCCGGGGCCTCCGTCACGGGCGAGGGTGTAGGCTCCGCTTCTCGTCCATACGGAGGGTCTCGTGCTCGAAGGTCTGTTCGGTCTCGTCTTCGGCTTCGGGCTCTGGTTCGTGCTCAGGCACGGAGTCGGAGGCTTCTACACCATCGGTCCGAACGAACGCGCCGTCCTCACGACGTTCGGACGGGCGACCCGCGTCGGCAGCGCGACGACGCTCGACGACCCCATCGCCGGGACGCTCCGCGCCGACGAACGGGACCGCTACGTGTACCCGCAGGTCCGCGTCGTGGGGCCGGGGTTCTACTGGAAGCTCCCCTGGCAGAAGGTGCACCGCGTCTCCGTCGCGACGGGCACGGTGTCCATCGCGTTCGACCCGGAAGATCCCTCGGCGAACCAGGGCGGGCAGGTCCTCGAGGCCGTCACGAAGGACCAGCTCAACATCGGGCTCACGGGGCAGCTCCGCTACGCGATCTCCGAGCGGAACCTCTACGCGTTCCTCTTCGGCGTGAAGCAGCCGGTCGCGCACGTCATGGGGTACTTCATCTCGATCCTCCGCGATCGCATCGCGAACTTCACCGCGCCGCGAACTCAGGCGGAGGTGGAGGCGGAACCCGTCGCGGCCCAGACCATCTCGATCAACGACCTCCGGAAGCACCTCCGGAACCTGAACGAGGCGATGAACCGCGAGTGCGCGTCCGCGGCGGCTCGCTACGGCATCTCGCTCGACGCCGCGCTCATCACGGGAATCGACTCCCCGGCGGAGGTCGAGTCCGCGCTCGCGGCGATCAACACCGCGTACAACCAGGTCTCGAGCGAGATCAGCCTCGCGCAGGCGGCCGCGGACCAGAAGATCGTCATGTCCCGGCGCGCCGTCGAGATCGAGACCTTGAACGCCCAGGCCGAGGTCGAGCCCCTGCTCACGCTCGCCGCTCAGCTCGACCTCCTCGCCGGCTCCGGCAAGACGAGTCTCCGCGCCTACGTCCGGAACGCTCGACTCGGGCTCCTCCGGAAAGCGCGCCAGCTCGTGCTCGAGACGAGCCTCACGGAGGAGTCGTGATCTTCCTCGTCACGATGCTCGTCACCCTGGCGCTCTCGTTCGTCCTGGTGCCGGTGACGCTCGCGTTCGCGAGCGCGTTCGGCTTCTACGTGATCGTGGAAGAGCGCCGGGCCGTCGTCTACGAGCTCTTCGGCCAGGTCCGCGCCGTCATCGACGAGCCGGGGCTCCACTCGCCCTTCCTCGTCATCGGGCCGCTCGCGATCCTGGTGCCGTTCTTCGGCAAGAAGCACGTCGTCGACCTCCGGCTCGACCAGACGTACCTCCGGAGTCAGGGCGTGAACTCGGAAGAGGGCGCGCCGATGGGCGTCGGCGTCTGGAGCGAGATGGTCGTCGTGGATCCGGTGGCTTACCTCTTCAAGAACGCCGATCCGCGCGGCTCCCTCCAGGCGAACGTGTCGAACGCCACGGTGCGCTGTCTCTCGAACATGAAGCTCGAGCGCATGCTGGAAGAGCGGCACGAGATGAGCCGCGTCGTGCGCGAGGAGGTCTCGGGCCAGTCCGAGCAGTGGGGATATCGCGTCGGGAGCGTCTACGTCCGCAAGGTGCACTTCCGGGACGTCGGGATGATCCGGCAGATCGAGCAGAAGGTCGTGAACCGGCTCCGCCAGGTGACGGCCGCGATCCAGCAGGACGGCGCGAACCGGGTGAACATCATCCGTTCGGCCGCGGACCGAGAAGCCGCCGTCGAGTTCGCGAAAGCCGCCGCGATGCGCCCGAAGATCGTCGGCGCGGCGATCTCCAAGATTTCCGAGAAACCGGAGGTCTGCGACGCGCTCTTCGACGTGCTCGAGGTCCAGCAGCTCGGCGCGGCCGAGGGCCTCGTCATCCAGGTGATCCCGAAGGGGAAGGAGCTCCTCTCCGAGCTCTCGGCCGCGAACGCTTTCCGTCCGCGTTGAACGGGTCCCCGTGACGCTCGGTCGCGGGCGGGCCCGCGACGTGAACGAAAGGGCGTTCTGGAAAGGCGGAGTCTCGCGTTATCCTGGCGCGTCCGTTCGTTGGCTTCCGGGAGGCTTCATGGGTCGTCTGGCTTCGTCTTCGCTCGTCCTCGCTCTCGTGCTCTCGGCGTGCTCCGACGATGGGTCGGAAGGTGCATCTGCCCCGTCGAAGGACGACGGCGGCTCGAAAGATGCCGCGGCCGGCGGAAGCGCCGGGAGCGGCGGCTCGGGCGGCAAGCCCAACCAACCGGATGCGGGGAGCGGGGGAGCGACGATGGACTCCGGCTCGCCCGACATCCCGCAGAAGCTCTCGGAGACGGGCCTCTTCGCGGACCTGGCGACGGAGACCCTCGGCGACGGCGTTCGCGCCTACGAGCCCAGGTACAAGCTCTGGTCGGACGGCGCCGTGAAGCGGCGGTGGTTCCGCCTGCCGCCCGGCGCGAAGATCGACACGACGGACATGGATTTCTGGAAGTATCCCGTCGGGACGACCGCGTGGAAGGAGTTCGCCCTCGACGGGAAGAAGCTCGAGACGCGCATGCTGCGGAAGCTCGGGCCGAAGGCTTCAGACTGGCTCATGCTCGCCTACCAGTGGAACGACGCGCAGACGGAAGCGACCGCGCTCCCGGACGGCGCGGAGAACGTCGCCGGCACGCCGCACGACATCCCGTCGTCGGCGGATTGTCAGCAGTGCCACGGCAACATGAAGGATCGGCTCCTCGGCGTGAGCGCGATCCAGCTCTCGCACCAGCTCGGGGGGATGACGATCACGGATCTAATCTCCGAGGACGCGCTCTCGGACCCGCCGCCGGGCGCGTTCACCATTCCGGGCCCGTCGGTGGACGAGCAGGCGCTCGGCTACCTGCACGCGAACTGCGGACACTGTCACAACGGGGTGTCGGCCGTGTCCGCCTCCGTGGACGTTCGCTTCTGGGAGCTCACCGGGAAGCTCTCGACGGTGGAGGACACCGAGGGCTACCGCACCACCGTGCTCCAGCCGAACAGCTTCAAGCAGGAGTGGCACGTGATCGAGCCCGGTGACCCCGATCACAGCGAGCTCTTCTATCGAATCAGCCGGCGAGGCGGCGGGCAGATGCCTCCGCTCGCGACGGAGTTCGTCGATCCGGACGGCATGGCGGCGATCCGGGCGTTCATCGAATCCATGCCTCGGGTTCCGAGGGACGGCGGCGCGGAAGGCGGCGCGCCGGACTCCGGCAGCGGCGGTCCCGCAGACGCCGCGACGAAGGACTGAGTTTTTCGATAGACCCGCTGGCCGGCGAGCTGGCGTTCCGCGTTCCAGCCGAGCTGAAAGGGGGATAGACTGATCCTTTCCCCGGAAGGCGCGGCATGAGCGACGAATCCACGAAAGAAAAGGAACCCGCAGCCCCCCGCCCGGTGCCTCGACCGCCGCGCCGGCGTGAGTCGGAGACCCCTCCGCCCCCGGACGCGAAGGGGCCGCCGCCGGCGAAGGCGGCCCCGCGCTCGGTTCCACCGCCTCCGCCCGGCCGACCCCGCTCCGTGCCGCCGGCGGCTCCGGCTGCCCCCACGCCTGCGGGGAAGATGCGCTCCGTTCCGCCGCCTCCGCCGCCACCTCGCGCGCCGGGCGGCCCGAAGCTCGCGCC
>DASZXK010000192.1:0-68196 GCA_035545855.1 Polyangiaceae bacterium | reverse complement strand
CCAGACCTACCTGGACGACTTCACGTGGGCGGGCAGGCAGCCCGACGACACGACCGCCTGGATCTTGGGCGGAAGCATCAGCGCGACGTTCTAGGACGGATACGCTCGCGGGGACGTGGAACGGCTGGACCAATCGGGGGGCGACTCGCCGCCCTGCGGGCGAGCTCGACGCGACGACGGGGAGCGTCGTGGGGTTTTGTCATGGGGGACCTTGTCCCCCGAGGCTTCCCTGCGGTCCACGGGCTACGCCCTGCGGTCCTCGGGAACCTCTCCCCCTGCCGCGCCTAGCGGCGCGCGCTCGCCGTGCTCGCGGGGCCGTGGAACGGCTGGACCAATCGGGGGGCGACTCGCCGCCCTGCGGGCGAGCTCGACGAACGGCGGGTCTCGTCCATTTGGTTTGTATACAAACTGTCCGGTGAGGAGATACCCCCACGGCCGTTCGCGGTGAGGCTCTGATGGTCGCGCTTCGCCCTGCGGTCCTCGGACCTCTCCCCCGCGCCCTATCGGGCGCGCGCTCGCCGTGCTCGCGGGGCCGTGGCGGGGGCAACTCGCCGCCCAGCCGCCCCAGGGCGGGTCACTGTTCCGCCGCCGCTGGCGGCTTCGTTGCGCTCGCCGCCGCGGAGGGTCCGGCGGGAGCCTCCGGCGGCGCCGCTTTCGCGGCCTTCGGCGATGGGCTCGCCGGTGCGGCTGCGACGACTGCCGGCTCGGGGAGCGCCGCGAGCGCGGCCTTCGCGCGATCGGCGTAGGCGGGGGCGCCGAGAAGGGCCTTGTACGCCGTGCGGGCGCTCTCGATCCGCCCGAGGCGCGCGTAGCAGTCCGCGGCGCCCCACCGGGCTCGGTTCCGCTCGATCTGGGACGCGGCTCGCGCCAGCGCGGCCTCGTATCGGGGCAGCGTCACTTCGCAGTCGTCGCGTGGCTCGGCTTCCCCGGTGGCCTCGTCGAACGCGGCGGTCGGCGCCGCGACGACCCCCGCGCCGGCCGCCGCAGGGGGGGCCGGCGCGACGGAATCATCGCCTCGTCCGTAGAGCGAGTCTCGTTCGGCGCGTGCGGCCGGCGCGGGGCGATCCGCGGCGGCGAGTCCCGCCGACGCAGCCTTTGCCTCTTCCTTCGTGGGCGCCTTTTCGACGGGTTCCGTGGCGCGCGGGGCGTCCGAGGTCCGCGAGCGCTCGCGGCGAGCGGTCAGGTCTTCGCGCCCGGGTACCGCCGCGGCCGGCGCCGGGACGACGGCGACCGTGTCCTTCTCGGATTCCGGAACTCCGCGTTCCGTCACCTGCACGGAGCTCGGCTCGGCCGGCCGCACCCGGAGAAACAGGAGGCTCGACCCGACCATGAGGAGGAGCACGGCCGCCATCCCGAGCTGCGGTCGCATCGCATACCCTGCGACGATGGAGACGAGCGTCCCGAGGCGCTGATGGAGCGGTCGCCCGGCGCGCGCTCGCTCCTCCGCTTCGAGGATCTTCGCCTCGAGGTCGTCCGGGGGTTCGACGAGGGGGAGCGCGCCCACTTCCCGGGTGGCTCGGAGCTCCGAATAGAGGGCCTTGGCCCTCCCGGACTGCTCGAGGTGCCGGATGGCGGAGGCGCGCGTGAGCTCGTCCAGCTCGTCGTAGAGCAGGTCCAGCACCACCTTGTCGAACTTCTCCGCGTCCACGTTTTTATCCGTCCGTTCCGCGAGCCCTCACCGGAGAGCGCGCGCGTACTCCTCGAAATCCGACAGCGCCGTCCTGAGCCGCTCCAGCGCATAGCGCATGCGGCTCTTCACGGTGTTCTCCGGGATGCCCGTCACGTCGGCGATCTCCTTGAAGGGCAGGTTCGCGACCTCCCGGAGCAGAAACACTTCGCGCTGGTCGTCGGGCAGGGCCTCCACGGCGTCCACGATGGAGCGCCGCATGTCCGTCCACTCCGCTGCGCGCGAGGCGTCGCCCTCGGGCCTCGCGTCCGGCACGACCTCGAGGAGGGGGCGCGACGAGCCGTCGTTTCCCGCCTGGTCGAGGGAAGCGTGCTTGCGGTGCTTCATCTTCCGGCCGTGGTCGATCGAGAGGTTTCGCGCGATCGTGTAGAGCCACGTCGAAAATCGGGCCTCGTGCTTGAACTCCGCTGCGCGCTGCACGACGCGCAGGAACGTCTCCTGAGTCACGTCCTCGGCCGCGCCCGTGGAGCGAAGGTGACGGAGCACGAAGTTGTAGAGCGGCTTCTTGTGCCGTCGCACGAGCTCCGCGAACGCGCTTCGATCGCCGCGCTGGTAGCGCAGCATGAGCGCTTCGTCGGTCGCGGCGCCCGTTGCTTCTGCCACGCTTCACTCCACCGTCGCGGTCGTCAGAGCATTCCGCTCTCCCGTTCGGCGCGTCCACAGGGGCCTTCCGGCCGTCCAAACCCGCCTCGGGCGCCGCCACGAACGCGGCGGACGTGACGCTACTCTGCCAGGAAAGGTGAGCGCTCGCGACACCGTTCCCTCCCAAGACCTCGACGCCTCGCGGGTCGGAGGAGGGACCCGATCCGTGAGCCGCACGGGACCCTCTCCCTGGAGCCAGGGGGACGCGGCGCAGGTCTCGCCGCCCGCGGGGGACGGATCGGTTCACGTCCGGATCCGACGCGCGAACCGCCGGAAGGGTCTTCAGATATTGGGGTCATGGGGGCTTTGGCCCCCGGTACTGATCGCTTGCGACGCCCGGCACTCATCCTGGTAAGGTTGCACCCGGCAAAACGCCGGCTGAAGGTCGCTTTTTGAAACGGCCTCGGGGCCCTGGGTTACTTCTTCATTTCCTGACGAGAGGGTTCGGTGATGAGCATTCGATACGCCGCACGAGCGATGGTCGGCTCGCTGTTCCTGGTTTCCGTGGCGTCTGCTCAAGGTACGGCTGCGGCTCCCGCTGCATCCGCGAAACCCGCAACGAGTGCAGCAGCTTCCGCTGCATCCGCTGCTCCCGCGCCTTCGGCTTCGACGCAGAGCGCAACCGCCGCTGCTCCCGCTGCAGCTCCGGCTGCGAGCGCCGCGCCCGCGCCCGCGCCCGCACCGAGTGCGGCCCCGTCCGGAGCACCCGCTGCCGCGCCTTCGGCCGGGGCCGGGGCAGAGCCGATGGACGGTGCGACCTACGCGGTGCGTCTCCGGGACCTCGAGTCGCGGGTGGACGAGCTGAAGGAGCAGATCCGACGCAGCCACACCCGGCTCTCGCTGCTCTCGGACACCATCCTGTCCGGTGGCGTCGGCGGCGCCCGTGCGGAGATCCGCTTCAAGAACGACATGAGCTCCGCGTTCCGGCTCACGCGCGCGCTCTTCGTCCTCGACGGCGCGGTTCAGTACAACAAGACGGATGACACCGGCGCGCTCGCTTCGCAGCCGGAAATCCCGATCTTCAGCGGCTCCATCCCGCCGGGGGACCACACGCTGCAGGTGCTCGTGCAGCTCCGCGGCCACGGCTACGGCGTGTTCTCCTACCTCCGCGGCTACAAGTTCGAGGTCAAGTCGAGCCACGCCTTCACCATCACCGAAGGCAAGACGATCGAGCTCGAAGCGGTCGCCTGGGAGAAGGGCGGCGTCACCACGCCGCTCGAGCAGCGCCCCGCGGTTCGCTACATCGAGAAGCTGAAGACGGGCATGGGCAGCGACGCCGAGCCCGTCCAGGCGGCTCCGAAGTCCGATTCGGGCGCGGCCGCGCCTGCCGTTTCGGGTGGCTTCTCCGTCGGTACGGGAGCGAAATGACCTTTCGTCGCGGAGCCCGAGGTGCGGCGCTCGCGGCCGCCCTGCTCGGCTTGATTCCAGCTCGATCCGCGTTCGCAGTCGACGCGGCCGAGGCCCGGGGCAAGGCCGAACAGGCGATTCGCGGCGCAGAGTCGGACGTGGGAAACGTCCAGGCCGCGATCGACAAGGCGAAGCGGCAGACGGAGACGCCGGAGAAGCGCATCGTCGCCGGAGAGCTCTTGATGCGTACGGGGGACTACGCCCGCGCGGTCGACGTCTTCTCCCAGGTCCTCGAGCTTCACCGGCGGGGGCAGGTGCCCGAGGCCTCGAACGCCGACGCGACGTTCCTCCTCGGCGAGACGTACTTCAAGGACGAGCAGCACCTCGCGGCCTCCCGTCACTACAAGGACATCGTCGATCACGGGATGACGGCGCCCTACGACGCCTACGTCGGGCGCTCGCTGAGCCGCCTCGTGGACGTCTCCATCCGGACGCAGCACACCGACGTGCTGGACTACGTCTTCCAGAAGATCGCGTCCCTGCCGCCGAGCGACGCGAGCGGGTCCCTCCAGTACGCGCGCGGAAAGGCGTACCTCGCCCGGGGGGATCTCCCGAGTGCGCGCGGCGCGCTCGACTCGGTGCCGAAGACGAGCGACTACGCGCACCAGGCGGCGTACGTCCAGGGCGTCGTCGCCATGAAGGAAGCGCTCGCGAAGGCGCCGGCCGCCGCGCCTGCCGCCAGCGGGGACAAGTCCCAGCCGCAACAGGGTGCCGAACGGTTCGCCGCCGCGATCGAGCAGTTCCACAAGGTGACGCAGCTTCCCGCGGACAGCGACGCCCATCGCCACGTGATCGACCTCGCGTGGATGGCCATCGGTCGGCTCTTCTACGAGACGGAGAACTACTTGGACGCCGCCGAGGCCTACAGCCACGTCGATCGCGGCTCGCCCGAGTTCAGCGACATGCTCTACGAGCTCGCCTGGGTGTACGTTCGCCTGGGGGACAACCAGCGGGCGCAGCGCGCGCTCGAGGTGCTCAGCGTGACCGCGCCCGAGAGCCTTCACCTCGCGGACGGCTCCCTCCTCCGCGCCGACCTCATGCTTCGCTCGGGCATGTTCGATCGCGCGCTCGAGCTCTACGAGAGCGTCCGCCAGGAGTTCGACCCGATGCGGAAGAAGGTCGACGGCTTCCTGTCTTCGACGACGGACCCGACTGTCTACTACGACCGTCTCGTCGAGGAGCAGATCGACGACGCGCGCGCGCCGGTCCCCGCGACGGTGCTGAAGTGGGTCCGCGAAGCCGCGGAGGACGATCGCCTCTTCGGCGTCATCGACGACGTGACTCGCTCGAGGGACCTCATCAAGCGCTCCCGAGATCTCGTGCGGAAGCTGACGGCGGTGCTCTCTTCTCCGACGCGCGCTCGCGCGTTCCCGGAGCTCAAGGCGGGCCTGCAGGAAGCCATCGGGCTGGAGAACAAGGTGGCGCTGGCCCGGCTCGCGCTCGCGCAGGGACTCGACAGCGTGAACCCCGGCTCGCTTTCCGGAGAGGCCGGGCAGGTCCGGGATCAGCGCCGCGCGCTCATGAAGCGGCTCGGCTATCTGCCAGTCACCGAGGCCGACTTCCTCGCTCGGGAGAACTCCGGCGAACGTCAGTGGAACCAGGTCTCCCAGAAGCTCCAGGGCCTCACGATAGAGGCGGACAAGCTCCAGGCGATGACCAACGCGCTTCGTCGCCTGCTGGACGAGGCCGATCGAACGGGCCAGGTGAAGGATCCCGTTTCCCGCGAGCGGTTCCGCGCCGAGCTCGAGGCGAACGAGCGGGATCTCGCGACGTACCGCGAACGAATCCAGTCGTACCGGGAGGCCATCGAGATGGGGCGCGTCCAGATCGGCTTCGGCGATCAGCGCTACGTGGACGACGACGCGACCCGGCAGCAGTTCCGGGAGGCTCTCGGCCGCGAAGTGCAGCTCGCGGCGGCAGGCCAGGCGGACGTGGACACCGTCGCGTACGCGAGGACCATCGACGCGCTCCTCTCGAAGGCGGATGCCGTCGACGCGCGGCTGGACGGGCTCCGGAAGGATCTGGAAGAAAGGGTCCGGACGGGCGCGGTCGAGCTTCAGCGGCAGGTGAACGAGGAGGCCGAGAACCTCCGAGGCTACGCCGATCGGCTGGACACGCTCGACCAGAACGCGCGCCTCCTCGTCGGGGAAGTCGCGATGAAGAACTTCGGGCTCGTGCGGGACAAGCTGAAGAGCATCGTCCTCCGGGCGGACGTCGGCATCGTGCAGCAGGCGTGGGAGATCCGAGAGGAGCAGCGGTTCCGCGTGCGAGATCTCCAGCGCGAGCGTGCCCGCGAAGAGCAGAACCTGAACGACGAGCTCCGAGAGGTGCTCGACGACGCCGGAGGCCAGCAGTGAGATCCGTGGTGATGCGCCCCCTGTCGGCGCTACTCGTCGTGTCGTTGGTGACCGGGGCATTCGCCCAGACCACGGCGCCGGCCGCTTCGTCCGCGGGCGCCGCGGACAAGAGCGCCTCGAAGGCCGATTCCGCGAAGGCGGCGGACGCCTCGAAGGCGACGGACAAGAACTCCGCGAAGGACAAGGACTCGGGCGGCGCCGCCAAGGGCGGCGAGGGCACCGCGCCGACCACCGCGGGCCCCGGGGGCGCCGGTGCCGCGCCCTCCCTGAATCCGCCGGCGCCGACGGCCGGAAGAACGACGCCCCGTCGCGCTTCGACGCTCCCGCCACCCTCCGCGGCTCAGCTCTCGGCGATGGACCAGCTCCAGAAGGAGCTCGGGGAGTACCAGTCGGCCGCGAAGGACTACCGAGACACGCTGACGATGATCGTGAGGCACCACTACGACGAGAAGCGTCGCCGTGTGCTCTCCGCGCTCGATCGCGAGATCGGCACCGAGCAGAAGGCGCTCGCCGATGCGCGTGACGAGGCCATCCGTCGGCTCGAGCAGTTCATCGAGACGTACAGCGGCCCGAACGCGAACGAAGAGGCGACTCCGGACGCGATGTACCGACTCGCCGCTCTGTACGAAGAGCGCGCTCGTTCGGACTTCGAAGGGGATCTGTCCAAGACGTTGAAGCCCGCCATCGACCTCTACCGGCGGATCATCCGCGAGTACCCGAAGTACGAGGAGATCGCCGGCGTCTACTACTTCCTCGGCCACGCCTACACGGATTCGTCGAGGCTCGCCGAGGGCCAGCAGGCGTGGCGTGCCCTCGTCTGCCTGAACCAGTATCCGGTGAAGGACGATCCGACGAACCCCGAGAAGATCGCTCTCACGCCGCTGGCCCAGGATCACGACGAGAAGTTCTGGAACGACTGGTACAACCGGCACCCGATTCCGCTCGACCAGGTCGGCGCGGGCGGTGGCAAGCGCAAGTACACGCCGCCTGCGAAGGCGGGCAAGGCCGGCACGACGCTCCTCAAGAAGGACGACGACGAGCTCCGCTTCAAGGACCCGTACCCGGAGACGTGCGAGCCCGTCGCGCAGCACGTCGAGCCGGGCACGGAGCCGAAGTACGTCGCCGAGGTCTGGTGGCAGATCGGCAACTATCACTTCGACCAGGTCGACGTTTCGGGCGGGCCGTACGAGCTCAGCCGCGCGATGAGCGCGTACGAGCACTCGATGAAGTTCGAGAAGCCGCCGCTCTACGGCGTCGCGATGTACAAGCGCGCTTGGACGTACTTCAAGCAGCAGCGGTACAAGACCGCGGTGCAGCAGTTCGTGAACCTCCTGCACTACGCCGACGAGCAGGAAGCGAAGACGGGGGACCCGGGCGCGGACTTCCGGCAGGAGGCGTACACGTACATCGCCGGTTCGCTGACGTACGTGGACTTCGACGGTCCACCCGCCGATCACCCGAACATCCCCAGGAACGACGTCCTCGACGTGGAGACGAACCCCGTCGTCGCCGAGGACAAGATGAGGATCGCGATCGACCGCGTCCAGGATCCTGCGCTCATCCCGCAGGACAAGAAGTGGACGGTGGAGATCTACAAGGCGCTCGCGCAGGAGTTCATCGAGATCACGCAGAACCGGAACGCGATCGCCGTTCTGGAGCTGACGCTGAAGAAGTTCCCGATGGATCGGGACGCGCCGAAGATGCAGAACAAGGTCGCCGAGCTGTACGATCAGCTCGCGCGGCTCGCGCCGGAAGGCTCGCCGGTGAAGGCCGAGTACTCCGGCAAGGCGCTCGAGGCTCGAACGAAACTCGCCGCCTACGTCGGGACGACCCCGTGGACGGACGCGAACCGGGACGACCCCGAGGCGCTCGCCGCGGCGGAAGAGCTCGTCAAGAACGGCCTCCAGCGCGCGGCCGCCGACCACACGAACTTCGCCCGCGCGGAGTTCCAGCGCGCCAAGGAGCTGTCGGACGCCGGCGAGCAGAAGCAGCACCTCGAGAAGGCCATCGCGGAGTATCGCCTCGCCGAGACGGGCTGGGCGGCCTACATCGCCCAGGATCCCACGGCGCTGGATTCGTACGAGAGCCGCTTCTGGCTCGCGGACGCCCGCTACTGGATCGTCGTTCTCCAGATCGCGATCGAGAAGACCCCGACTCCCGACGAGATCAAGCTCGCGCGGGACTCCGCGACGGAGGTCCGCGATTCGAACGAGGACGACAAGTACCTCCAGCCGTCCGCGTATTACCTCGTCTCGATCGCCGAGAAGGTCCTCGAGGACAAGTACCGTCAGTTCGATCAGTCCGGCGGCTCCACCGGCATCGAGAAGCGCGCCGAGCTCAAGGTCACCGGGGAAGGCGAGACTCAGAAGGTCGTCACCGACCCGATGCCGCCCGAGGTGATGGATGCGGTTCGTGCTCGCGACGACTACAACGCGCGGGTGCCGTCCGATCGCGACCCGGAGCACAACGGGCTGCTCTACGCCTTCCAGGCGGCCGACTACTTCTTCCTCTACGGTCACTTCGACGAAGCGAAGGCCCGTTACACGCCGATCTACGAGCAGAACTGCGGCCAGAACGAGTGGGGCTACAAGGCGTGGTCCCAGCTCATCAGCATGGCCGCGAAGCGGCAGGACGCGGCCGAGGCCACGCGACTCGCGCAGGCGAAGAGCTGCGCGTACGACGAGGACTCGCGGGCGGCGGACGAGGCGTTCAGGAAGCCCATCTTGCAGGGCGCGGCGTACGCGTCCGCGCAAGATCTCTACAAGGAAGCGGAGAAGATGCCGCCCGGTCCCGAGCGGGACAAGAAGTGGCGTCAGGTCGCCGCCGCGTACAAGACGGCCCTCGACGCCGCGCCGGGGCGCAACGAAGCCCCCGAGGCCGCGATGAACGGCGCGTACGCGTACAAGCAGGTCGGCGAGTACGACAAGGCGATCGCGATGTACGAGCTGTTCATCGCGAACTACGGAAACCCGAAGAAACTGGACCAGCTCCAGCACGGGGACCCGAAGGCTTCGCCTCCGGTCCAGGCCGATCCGAAGGAGTACGAGCGTCGCGTCGGGTTCCTGAAGAACGCGTACGACGCCCTCGCGAACGCGCGCGTCCTGTTCTTCGACTATCCGAAGGCCGCGGAGACTTTCGACACGATCAGCCGGAACGAGAGCTTCACCCAGGCCGACCAGCGCGCCGCGGCGAAGCAGGCGATGAGTCTCTACGCGAGCCTCGGAAATACGAGCGCGATGGGACGGGCGAAGGATCGTTTCATCTCCCTCGGCGCCTCCCCGAAGGAGCGCGCCGAGGCTGATTTCATCGTCGCGAGCGCGGACCTGAAGAAGTGGGACGAGCTCTCCCCGGACACGGGCGCGAACGAGGCGGCACGGCGCAAGGCCGAGCTCTCGATGAAGAACTACTACGACGCGAACAAGAACAACGACGCGGCCGCGCAGTTCGTGGTCCAGGCCGCGTACAACGTGGCTCGTTCGAAACGTGCGTCCAAGGCGCCGAGCGTGAACGCGGCGTGGGACGACACGATCAAGGCGTTCGACCGCTACAAGGCGGTCGCACCGAAGAACAAGGACGGCACGAACAGCGCCGTCGGATCGCCCGAGGCAGCGATGGCGGCCGAGGGCGCGTTCACCCTGGCCGACCAGGACATCCGATCCGGGTTCGACTACGACACGGGCCACCACCACTACAAGGGCACCGCCGTCGAGGTCATCAAGAACTACCAGTCGGACGCGGTGGAGGCGAAGAAGTGGTACGACAAGCTCCAGCGCATCGTGGACGACTACGCGGCGCCCGAGTGGGCGGCCGCGGCGATCGCACGGCAAGGGTCGCTCTACGATTCGCTCCGCACGGGCCTCTACGAGACGCGGCCTCCGGCTCTCGTCATGTTCGACAAGAAGACGGAGCAGCTCCTCAAGATGGCGGAGACGAGTGATAACCCCGACCTTCAGGAGAAGGCCGACGCCGCGCGGACGAACGTCACGAATGCCTGGCGCGACAAGCGGGAGCAAGAGCTCAACAGCGCCGATCAGATCATGATCGACCGGTATGGGAACGCGGTGATGCTCGCGAGGCGATACAACGTCTCCAATCCCGCCATCGTCCGCGCGATCCAGCGTCTCGCGTTCTTCACGGACGTCATCGGGGAGGCGAAACTCCCGCAGTACGCGTCTCGCGTGAAGGACCTGAACTACACGCCCGGGATGTTCCTCCGGATCCGTCCGGGCCTCGTCACGGCACCCGAATCGAACGGAACGGCGGCTCCGTTGCCGGTGATCCCGCAATGAGGAGAGAGCGGATGACGACGAACGCACTGGTTCGCTTCACGTCCCTGTCGGCGCTCGGGCTCGCGCTCGTCGCCTGCGGTGGCGGCGCGAAGGTGGACGCGAAGACGCCGACGGGCGCCCCGGCGCCCGGCTCCCCGGAGGCCGCCGCTTCCGGCCCCGCGACCTCGCAAGTGGCGACCACCGCGAGCGGTCAGCAATACGCCGCGAGCGACGCGCCCACCGCGGCCGCGCCCGAAGCGCCGAAGCGGCCACCGATGAACGCCGCGGCGATGCAGGCGTACCAGGCGGGGCTCCAGGCATTCCAGGCCGGCGATCTCGCCGGCGCGAAGGCGCAGTTTTCCCGTGCCGCGGAGGCGGACGCGAACGCGTATCAGGCGCAGTTTTCGCTCGGCGTCGTGCAGGAGCGGCTCGGGAACAAGACGCAGGCGCTCGCTTCGTACAGGCAGGCGTTCGGCATCGTGAAGGACTACGAGCCGGCGATCGCCGCGTACTCCATGCTGCTCGCTCGCACGGGGGACGCGAGCGAGGCGGAGGACTTCCTGAACCGGGAGCGCGCGATGCTTCCGGACAGCGCGGCGGTGCTCGCCTCGCTCGCCGAGGTGAAGTCGATCCAGAAGGACTCCGGCGCGGCGCAGCAGCTCGCGCAGGAGGCGCTGAAGAAGAACCCGGATTACCGCCCCGCCATGGTGACGCTCGCTCGCGATCACTACCGGAACCGGCGGCTCGATCTCGCCCTCTACGCGCTCACCGCAATCCTGGACGGCTACGGGCCGGAGAACCCGCCGCGGGACAAGGACAACGCGGAAGCGCTCCTGCTTCGCGGCCTCATCTACAAAGAGCAGAACAAGCGTCGCCAGGCGTTCGCGGACTTCAAGCGCGCGACGGAGCTCCGCCCCGATCTCGTCGAGGCGAAGCTGAACCTCGCGAAGTACATGCTCGAGGCCGGCAATGCGACGGAAGCGGTTCCCCTCCTCGAGAATGCGCTCGGCTACGATGCCTCCAACACGCTCGTGCACCTCAATCTGGGCGACGCCTACCGTCTCCAGGGACGTCCGGCCGATTCGCTGAAGCACTTCCAGTGGGTGCTCTCGAAGGATCCGACGAACGCGGAGGTCCACTACGACCTCGGCCTCCTCTATCTCTTCTCGACGGGCGTGCCCGGCGTCACTCCGACGACCGCGATCGACAAGGCGATCGCCGAGCTCGAACAGTTCAAGGCGATGCGCCCGCGCACGAAGGCCGGCGCCGGGGACGACACGGACGAACTCCTCGGCCGCGCGAAGAACAAGAAGGCGATCCTCGCCGCCGAAGCGGCGTCTCCCCCGCCGGAACCCGCGCCCGCCGCTGCACCCGCGCCTGCGCCCGGCGCCGCGGCCCCCGCCGCGACACCTGCGGCGCCAGCGACGCAGGCCACCGCGACCGGAAAGATGGATGCCGCGCCCGCCGCGGCAGCCCCTGTAAAGCCCGCGGCCGCCGGCGCTGCACCGCCGCCGCTCACGGGCGGCGCGACCGGCGGCGCTCCGGCTGCTCCTGCTCCAGCCGGTAGCGCCGGCTCGAGCGCGGCGTTCCCGCAGAAATGAGGCATGCTCCCATGATGCGTTCTCTCCGCTTTCTCGTCCTCGCGGCGCCGGCCCTGCTGACCGCGGCGCCTGTCGCCCTCGCCGACTCTGCGAAGGGCCGCGTCGTCACGATCAGCGAAGTCACGATCGTCGGCCGCGTGCAGAAGCCCATCGCCGCCGTGGACGTCAGCCGGATCCAGCCGAAGCTCACGCTCGCCGAGCTTCGCCAGCCGTTTCTCGAGCGCATCGAGAAGGCCATTTCCCGCGATCCGTTCTGACGGACGCCCGTGGCGACGTCGCTCGTCGTCCTGATCGGGGTCGGGGTGCTCGCGACCGCGCTCCGGGCGCTCGGCAGGGTCCGTCGCCTGGTGCCGGACGCCGCGCCGCTCCGGAGCGCGCTCGAGTCGGGCGACGCGGCTCGAATCCGTTCCGCGCTCGCGGCGCTGCTCTCGGCGCCCGACGCGGACGCCGTCTCGGCCGGCGTTCTCGGGCAGGCGTCTCGTCCCGTCGCCATCGTGACGGTGGACGAGCACCTCGGTGACGTCGGTCGGGAGCTGCAGGAGGGCGCCACCCTTTCTCGGACACTTCCGCGGATCGCCTTCGGCGCCGGTCTCTTCGGCGCCGTCTTCGACGTCGCCCTCCGTGGGTCGGCGGGACCGGCGGCATGGATTCACCCACTGGAGTCGCTCGTGGCCGGCGTCGTGTTCGCCGGCGCGAGCCTCGAGATCACCCGTCGGGTGACGGCCGCCGAGGAACGGGCCCGGTCACGCTGGGACGAAGTGGGGCGCCTTCTCGCCGCGCGGCTCGAGGCGGGCCGTGCCTCCGGCCCCCCGACCTGAGCCTCTCGGCGCGCTTTCCGAGGACTCGGCCGATTTCGTCGAATCCGCGGTCGGACGGCCCCAAGCATCCGGGGCGTCCCCGTGTCCGAGTCCCGACCCGGGCCCGGCTCGCCCCGGATTCCATCGACATTTCGCAGGGTAGAAAGCGTGGACCGAAAGGCGATGCCTTTGCTAACCTCGGAGAACCCGGAACTTTCCCGGGCGAGCGTCTTCGCGTTCGCACGGGTTCCTGGGGAGGAAATTCGATGACACAGCAGACGCAGCCTTCCGGCGCTCCGGGTCGTCCCGGGCAGATGACCGCGGTGATGCGGGCGGTCGCCGCGACCGGTCCGAAGGTTCTCCGCATCGGTTTGGTTCAGTCGGGGCGCGTCATCGAAGAGCGCATCATCAAGCAGCGCACGCACGTCACCGTCGGTTCGAACGAGAAGAACATGTTCGTGATCGCGGCGGGGAACCTCCCGCCCTCGTTCCGGCTGTTCGAGCTCGTCGGCAACGACTACCAGCTCAACTTCGTCGACGGGATGACGGGTCGCGTGGCGCTCCCGACGGGCATCTCGGACCTCGCCGTGCTGAAGGGCCAGGCTCGCCGTACGCAGCAGGGGGCCTACCAGGTTCGACTCACGGAAGATTCTCGCGGAAAGGTCGTGGTCGGGGACACCACGTTCCTCTTCCAGTTCGTCGCTCCGCCGCCCATCCAGCCGAGGCCGCAGCTTCCGGTCTCCGTCACGCGCGGCGCGACGTCGATCGACTGGGCGACGACGATGATCGCCGCCTTCTCGTTCCTCATCCACTTCTCCGCGATCGGTTCGATCTACTCGGAGTGGCTGGATCCCGTCGTCGATTACGACGTGAACATCTCGAACCTCCTCGACTCGGTGAGGAGCCTCCCGCCGCCTCCGCCCGTGGAGGAGCCCACGGAGAAGCCCGACACGGCCGCGCCGGACACGAAGGCGGAAGCGCCGAAGGCGCAGACCCAGGCCTCGAAGGGGCCCGCCGGAAAGGCCGGCGCCATGAGCAGCGCGCAGGCCGCTGCGCTCAGCAATCAGCTCGAGCAAATGGAGATGGCCACGCTCGGCGCGCTCGCCGGTGCCGGGCCCGCCACCGAAGGCGTCTTGAAGACGGGTGAAGTGCCCACCGGCGCTCTGGACAAGGCGGCGGCCTCGAGCGCCGGCGTCGGCGTCGGCGGCCTCACGCTCGGCGGCGGCGGCGGCGCGATTCGCCCCGGCGCCGCAGGCGGCGGCCTCGGCGGCCTCGGCTCCTCCACTGCCGGAGGTGGATCGGGCACGGGCACCGCGGCCGTCGTTCAGGGTCCGAAGGGCAACGCGTCGACGGGCGCGGCGAACGTCAGCGGCGGCACCGTTTCAAACGCCGCGCGCGTCGTGGCAGGCATGCGGGCGGGCTTCCGCAATTGCTACAACCGCGCCCTGGCCTCCAACCCCGACGTCGAAGGGCGCATTTCGCTGTCGATCCGTGTCGGCCCCGGCGGCGAGGTCCAAGGGGTCTCGGCGGCCCCGAGCGGTAACCTGCCGGATTCCGTCGTTTCCTGCGTCAAGGCGCGCGCCCAGGCCGCCCAGTTCGACCCGCCCCAGGGCGGCCTCGCCGTCATCCAGGTTCCGGTCACCTTCGTGAAGCAGTAGCGCGTGGAGCGCCTCACGGCGTTCCGGACCGGGCCCCGCGCCGCGGACGGACCGGCGTGAATGGACGCGCGCGTCGCGGCATCCGACCATCGCACCCCGGCGGCCGAGCGGTCACCGTCCTGCCACCGTCTGGATGCGTCATTCGTGCTATGCCCCAGAAACGAAACGATTTTTCGGCCTCGCACGTGCGTTGACACAGAAAACCGGGCTCTCATATAGTAGCCCTCGATTTTCGGGTCCCGCCTTGTACGAGGGAGGCTTCTGCCGATGCGCTTGAACAAGTTCAAATGGTCGCTCGCCGCCGGGGCTTTGACGCTCAGCGTCTTTGGCGTGGCGGCTGCCAGGACAGGCAGCCTCCTGGGTGCGCCGGCGATGCGCCTGTTCGGCGCGCCAGCAGACATCCAGGCTCCGCGAGAGCTCGACATCCCGCAAGATCAACAGCTCGCCATCGGCCACCAGATCTCGATGCGAATGGACCAGGCGGCGATGACCGTGCGCGGTCAGCTCGAAGCGGCCCGCGCCGCGAAGGACGTCGTGAAGGCGCTCTGCCTGAACGACAAGCTCAGCCAGATCGACGTCGCATCCCGTTCCACGAAGGACCGCATGGTGGTCCTCCAGGGCGCGGTGGATTCGAAAGACAAGGATCGCTCCAAGCACGAGTTCATGATCCTCGGCGTCCTCCGGGAGCGCGTGGAGCAGCTCGTCAAGGAAGCGAATCAGTGCATCGGCGAGGAGACCGGGTTCATCGGTGACTCGCACGTGTCCATGGAGGTCGATCCGAGCATCCCGGACAACGACCCTTCGAAGCTCGGCAACGACACCGACATCATCAGTGAGCCGCCCGTGAGCAGCAGTCCGACGATGTGAGTGAAGGCGTAGAGGGAACCTAACTCGACATCGTTCGTCACTCGAAGGAAGAGCTCACGATGAAGCCCCGCTTTCTTTTCGCGGCCATGGCCGCGGTCTCCGTAACCCACGCCGGAAGTGGCTGGGCACAGGCGTTCCTGTCGGACCCGCGCGTCGCAAACGGTATGGGCGTCAAGGCGGGCGACTTCGAGCTGCACCCGGGTGTCGCCGGAGAGGTCGGGTACGACTCGAACTACTTCCAGCGGAAGGGCAACAGCACGACGCAGCCTCCGAGCGGGCCGCCCAGCCCGCCGGAGCCGCTCATCGGCGCGTACCGCCTTCGCGTGACGCCTTCGCTCTCGTTCGAGACGATGGGGCGTCGTACGGCCGAAGAAGGGGGAGGGCCGCCGCCGACGTTGAAACTCAATGGGCGTCTCGCGGCGAGTTACAACGCCCTGTTCGCGTCGGACAGCCAGTACTCGAGCCAGGTCTCGAACCAGTCGAACTACATTTCGGGCAACGCAGGTCTCGGCCTCGACATCCTGCCCGAGAGCGTCTGGGGCGCCGACCTCGGTGGAGACGTCACCCGCGTCATCGAGGCCTCGAACGACCCGGATACGGCGAACGCCTTCAGGCGGGACACCATTCACGGCAAGGCCGGCATCAACTTCCGGCCGGGAGGCGGCCTCTTTACATGGCGCCTCGGGTACGGCTTCACCGCGAACATTTTCGAAGAGAGCGGCTTCAAGGGGTTGAACAACACCCAGCACAGCGCCGAGACGCAGGGGAACTGGACGTTCCTCCCTCGCACGGCGCTCGTGTATCGCGGGGAGCTCACGTGGGTCAGCTACGGGAACTCGGCCGCCGCGGCCAACGCGCGCCACGACGGGTCGATCGTCCGTTCCCAGATCGGTCTGAACGGTCTCTTCACCAATCACCTCGGGTTCCTCGGGTTGATCGGCTGGGGCGCGAGCTTCTTCGACGGCGCGACCGCGCAGAACGTGGACACGGTCATCGGACAGGCGGAGATCACCTGGTTCCCGACGCCTCAGCCGAAGCTGCCGTCGGAGGGAGCGCCCGTGGGTCTCTCCGCCGTGTCGCTCGGGTACACGCGTAACTTCGCGATCAGCTACCTCGGGGACTACTACCGCCGGGACCGCGGGTACGCGAGCCTCTCCTACTTCCTCGCGAACCGCTTCGTGCTCACGCTCACGGGCGGACTGAGCGCGATCGCCCGCCCGCCCGTGGTTCAGAGCGGCGGGGCGTACCAGGCCCCGGATGGCGAGAAGCGCGTCGACGCCGTCGCGTTCTTCGAATACCGCCCCGGCGATGCACTCGGCATCAACCTCACGTTCCGCTACGACGCGGAGCTCGACCACGCCTACATCGCCACGGACGATCTGATGTTCAGCCGGTACCAGGCGTTCCTCGGGCTGCGCTGGTTCCTGTAGTTCCTCGTGCTGCGTTCGCTCCTGGCGCTCGTTCTCGGGCTCGTGCTTCTGCTCCCGTCGACGGGGTGCGGGCCTCGGACGGACAATTCTCGGATCAAGCTGGCGCCGCCCGTCGAGAACACGACGGTCGGAGCTGGGGACGTCTTCACGCTGGAGATCGTCGGAGAGAAAGACCTCCCGACGGAGTTTCAGATCGCCTCCGACGGCAACGTGGACCTGCCGTACGTGCACCGGCTCCACGTGGAGGGGCTCGAGCCGCAGGAAATCTCGGCTCTGGTCCGGAAGACGCTCATGGAGATGAAGGTGCTGAGCGACCCGAGCGTCATCGTTCGCGTCCGCGAGTACAACAGCAAGCACGTGACGGTGCTCGGCCAGGTCTCCAAGCCCGGCAGCTTCCCGTTCTCGGCCGGAATCACGCTGATCCAGGCGATTTCGATGGCCGGCGGGTTCAACGCCGTCGCCAAGCACGACTCCGTCACGCTGAAGCGGAAGACGAAGGACGACGTTCAGACGGTCGTGGTCTCCGTGGACGCCATCACCGAGGGCGGCTCGCCCGACATCCTGCTCCAGGCCGGCGATCAGATCTACGTGCCGGAACGCGTGTTCTGAGCGCCGTCTCCCGTCAGGGAGCGGCGTCGGGCAATCAGATCCACGTGCGGGAACGCGTGTTCTGAGCGCCGTCTCCCGTCAGGGAGCGGCGTCGGGCGCGTAGCGCAGGATCAGCACGCCGCGGATCCGGGGCGTGCCCACGCCGGCGAAGTGGTCGGTTGCCTCGACGCCCGTCGGGCTCCGCCGCGTCTCGCCGGAGAGAGGGATGGCCGTCCCGAACCCGCCCTGGAACTGGAAGGGGCCGGATTTCAGGCGGACGGAGAGCATCCACTCGGCGGGCACCAGCGCGCCGTCCGTCACGCGGACGCCGTCGCGAAGCGTGCGATCTTGCGAGAGCAGCGTCGGCAGGGCCCACGCTTCCGCCGCGACGTCGAGCTCCGGCAGGACGCCGACGCCGATTCCGAGCATCGACACGAGCTGACTGCCGAGGCGCACCCCGCCGAGCGGGACGGGTCGCCGGAGGCGCGCTCCGAGCGAGGCCGCGCCGTAGACGCGGCCCCACCGGATCTCGCCGGCAAAGGACGGCGCCAGGACGGGATCGCGCTCGCCGGCGAATGCGCCCTCGTCTCCCGTCGGGAGCGCGAGATCCAGCCGGGCTCCGGCCGCGACCGTGCCCTTGCCGACCCGCTTCTCCACGAGGTCCTGCGCCGCGCCGAGGCGAACGTCGCGGAGCGCCTGCGCGGAGAGGCTCGGGCCGGTCTGGGTCGTCACGCCGGTCTCGCCCGTGCCGGTGCGAAATAGCGCCGCGGGCACGACGAGCGAGAGCTCCAGGTGCTCCACCGGAAACCACGCCCCCGACAATGCCGCGTCGAGGACGTCGTCCACCACCCGCACCTGTCGTCCCGCCGGATCCGGCGAGAGCGCGAGCATGACGACGGGCCGCGACAGGTACGTCGCGTCCAGACCCAGCGTGAACGTCCCGCGGCGGCCGGCCGAGGCTCGCGGGATGCCGACGAAGCGGCTCGGCGCGGCCGGCACCCAGAGCTGATCGGCGTCGAAGCACGTGGATTGTGCGGTCCTCGGCGAGCAATCTCCGGCGAGAGCGCTTCGCGGCGGGAGCTCGGTCGCGCCGAACGCGCACAGGCTCAGGATGAGCGGGGCCGTTCCTCGGGCGCGCGGTTTCATGCGAGGGGAGGCGATCACAGTACCACCGGTCTTCCCGCTCGGACCGCCCATGCGTAACCTCCCGGCGGCGTGCCCCAGCCTCCCAGCATCGTCAGCGCCGATCGGCCTCTGGTTCTCGGCTCGGCGTCGCCGCGGCGCAAGGAGATCCTCGCCGCCCTCGGCGTTCCCGTGCGCGTCGTGCCGGGAGGCGCCGACGAGACCTGGTACGCCGGTGAGGCTCCCGCCACGTACCTCGCTCGAGTCGTCGAGTCGAAGCTCGCGGACGTCGTCGGCCGCGCCGGGGTCGCGGATGCGCCTGCCATCGTCGTCGCGGACACGGTGGTCTGCCTCGGCGAAGACGTGCTCGGCAAGCCCCGCGACGTCGACGAGGCCGCCGAGCTCGTCGGGCGCCTCGTCGGGCGCGATCACTGGGTCCGGACCCGTTACGCGATCGCGCGCGCCCCCTCCGTCGGCGTGGCGGCGGTCGCGCGAACGGTCGAGACGCGAGTGACCATGCGAGAGGTCGGGCCCGCCGACGTGCGAGCGTACGCGGAGACGGGCGAGGGGCTCGACAAGGCGGGTGCTTACGCGGTGCAGGGCA
Organism: Polyangiaceae bacterium; assembly: GCA_035545855.1. GTDB lineage: Bacteria > Myxococcota_A > Polyangia > Polyangiales > Polyangiaceae > DASZVB01. Next base: position 49,168 of record DASZXK010000192.1, on the reverse strand, counting down.
TCGGCGCCTTTCTCGTCGAGCGCATCGACGGTTCGTATTCGAACGTGGTGGGCCTCCCCGCGTCCGAGGTCATCCGGGATCTCGTGGCGCTCGAGATCCTTCCGCGTTTTCCGCTGCCGCGCTCATGACGCCGGCTCGAGCCGCGGAGGGCGCCGACAACGACGAGGCGCGTGCGGGCTGGTCGCTCGCGGCGGTCGGCCTCGCCGTACGGCTGGCGGTGGTTCTGTGGGCGGCCCCGCGTTTTCCCCCGGTCGAGGACGGCCATTTCTATGACGTCGTCGCCGGGCGAATCGCTGCGGGGCTCGGATACACGTGGCTCTGGCCGGATGGCGCCGTCACCTACGCCGCGCACTATCCCGTCGGGTATCCGGCGCTGGTCGGCCTCGGTTACGCGCTCTTCGGTCCTCACCCGGTCGTCGCGATGGTCGAGAACGCACTCCTCGGAGCCGTCGCCGTCCGCGCCGTCCACGGCCTCGTCTGGACGACGGGATCGCGGCGTGCGGCGACCGCGTCCGCCGTCCTCGCGGCTCTGCACCCCGGGCTCGTGCTGTACGTTCCCGCTCTGATGACGGAGGGCGCCGCGGCGGCGCTCGTCGTCGTGGCCGCGTGGCTCGCCGTCCGGGGCGACGTCACCTCGCGTCGTGCGTCGTTCGTCCGGGTCGTCGGCTCCGGGGTGGCCCTCGGCGCGGCGACGCTCGTGCGGCCCCAGGTGCTGCTCTTCGCGCCCCTGTTCGGGCTCCTCGCGGGGAGCGCGTGGAAGGCTCGCGCATGGGCTGCCGTCGTCACCACGGGAGTCGCGCTCGCCGTGTGCTCGCCGTGGACGCTCCGGAACTGCGCGCGAATGCACTCCTGCGCGCTCGTCAGCGTCAACGCGGGGTGGAACCTCTACATCGGCGCGGCCCGAGGGGCGACGGGCACGTTCGCGCCCATCGAAGCGCTCGGTGTCCCTCCCGAGTGTCGAACGGTCTGGGACGAGGCAGAGAAGGACGCGTGCTTCGGTCGGGCGGGACGCGCCGCCATCTCCGGCGACCCGCTCCGGTGGATCTCGCTCGTTCCGCGGAAGCTCGCGCTGACGTTCGACTACGCCGGGGCGGCGGGCTGGTATCTCCACGCTTCCGATCCGGTCGCGTTCCCGGATCGCGCGAAGGTGGTCCTCGGAACGGTCGAGACCCTGTACGAGCGGCTCGTCGTCCTCGCGTCGCTGATCGCCATCGGGTGCTCCGCGGGGCCTCGCGCGAGGCCCCGCCGCGGAGTGAGCCTGGTCTCGGGTCTGCTCCTCTTCACGCGGTCGGCGTGGGTCGCTCACCTCGGTCTCGTCGCGGCGGTCGCCCTGCTCGGCCGCGACGTGCTCCGGCGGCCCCCGGCGTTCGTCGCGGCCGCCGTCGTGCTCGGGACGGCCCTGGTCCACGCCGTCTTCTTCGGGGCGGGACGGTACTCCCTGGTGTGCTTTCCGGCTCTTTCCGCCCTCGCGGGCACGGTTTTGACACTCGGAAGCCGGGCGAGAGATAATTGAAGGATGCCGCTCATCGAGACCGAGGAAGCCGCCCGGAGGCTCGCCCGCGCCATCGCCAGTGACCTCTCGCTCTACAACGAAGAGAAGATCGTCCGCGGCATCGAGAACGACAACCTCTTCTCCGAGCTGACGGAGGAGATCGAGGAGGGGCGCGCGCTCTACAAGAGCCGCGTCGCTCCGCAGCTCTACCAGCGAAACTTCTACGACCGCGCGCTCGTCGACATCCTCGTGAGGTCCAAGGCGCACATCAAGAGCAAGCTCTGGTAGCTCCCGGTTCGCTCCGGTTCGTCCTCGGACCCGAACAGAGACGCGAGCGCGTCGACAAGGTGCTCCCTTCGCTGCTCGACGGCGTGTCGCGCGCGACCGTGCAGCGCTGGATCGCCGAGGGACGGGTGCGCGTCGACGGGCGCGAGTGTCGCGCGAAGGACGACGTGCGGGCGGGAAGCGTCGTCGAGGTGGAGCCGGGCGCGCCCCTGCCGAGCACGGTCGAGCCGGACCCGTCGGTTCCGTTCACGGTCCTCTACGAGGATCCGGCGCTCCTCGTCGTGAACAAGCCGGCGGGCGTGGTCGTCCATCCGGGTCGGGGCAACTGGGAGCACACGCTCGTCGCCGGGCTCCTCGCGCGGCCGGGCTTCGAGCGCGCCCCGTTCGATTCGCGAGACCCGATGGGACCGCTCCGCCCGGGCATCGTGCACCGGATCGACAAGGGCACGAGCGGAGTGCTCGTCGTGGCGAAGACCGACGCCGCGCGCGAGGGGCTGAAGAGGCAGCTCGCCGAGCACAGCGTCGCGCGGCGGTATCGCGCGATCACGTCGGGTGTGCCGAAGGCCGGCCGCATCGAGACTCTGCACGCGCGGAGTCGCCTGTCTCGACTCCGCTTCACGAGCCTGACGGAGAAGGGGCGGCGGGCGGTGACGGAGGTCACCGTGGACGAGCGCCTCGCCGCGGGCCGAGCCGCGGTCGTGACGTGCGTGCTCGAGACGGGGCGCACCCACCAGATCCGGGTGCATCTCGCCGAGAGGGCGGGCGCGCCGGTGTTCGGGGACGCGCTCTACGGGAAGAAGCCGTCGGATCCGGCGCTCCGCGAGATCTGGCGTGCGCTCGGCCATCAGGCCCTGCACGCGGAGGTTCTCGGATTCTCGCACCCGGAAACCGGCGAGCGGCTCACGTTCACGGCCCCGCCGCCGCCCGAATTCGAGCGCGCCGTGGAATCCCTCCGCGCGCTCGGCGCCTGAGCTCAGGGCGAGACGCCGCGGAGCCGCGGGAAGCGGCTCCGCAGGATGCCGAGCGCCAGGAAACCGACTGCCACGGCCCACCAGAGCGTCGCGAAGCGGACGAGGATCATGCTCGACGTCGCGGCGCCGACGGAGACGCCGCCGAGGTGCACGAGCTGCTCGCGGAGCATCGTCTCCACGACGCCGAGCCCCCCAGGGACGGGGATGAGCGCACCCGCGAGGGAGGCCGTCTCGTAGAAGAAGACCGAGAGCGTGAGCGGCGCGTGCTCGCCGAACCCGCGCAGCAGGACCCAGAGCGCGATGCCCTCGCTCGCCCATGCGACGACGGAAAGCACGAGGGGGACGAGGATCGCGCGAGGGCCCGCGAGCAGGCGGAGGCTCCGGAACGCCTCCTCCAGCTTCGGCGCGAGCCGGGAGAGCCTCGGATGGCGCGAGGCGAACGCGACGAGCGCGTTCGAGGGGCGCTCCCAGAGAATCAGGACGAAGCCGGCGCTCACGGCGCCGCCGCCCGCGAGGGCCCAGGAGAGCCCCGAGGGGAACCCGACGCTGCCGACGAGGATGAGCGCGACCACACCGATGAGATCGCTCAGCCGCTCGACGACGACGATCGGAGCCGTCCGCTGCACGGGGATGTCGTGCGTCTGCGCGAGGACGGCGCTCTTGAAGACCTCGCCGACCTTCCCCGGGGTCACCGTGAGCACGAAGCCCGAAAGGAACACGAGGAGCGCGTCCACGGCGCCGACCGTCGTCACGCCGAGGAGACCGAGGTAGTAGCGGAAGCGGAGGAACCGGAGCACGTAGTTGAAGCTCGCGAGCAGCACCGCGAAGACGAACGACGACCACGCGAACGTCGAGAGGCTCTCCTGGATCGTGTGCAGTCCCGTGTAGGCGACGGCGACGCCGTACAGGAGCACGGCGAGCAGCATCGCCCCGACGAGGCGGCGAACCGCGGGGCTCACTTCGCTCTCCGGATGAGCCGCCACGCGAACCAGGCGAGCGCGCCGAGCACGACCGTCGCGCCCAGCGTTGCCACGACCCATGCGGGCACCGGATAGTGCCCCCGGCCGGGGCCCGGGGGCGGGCGCTCGATGACCGTGGTGGGCCCGACGGGTTCACCGGGGTCGTTCTGGGACATGTCTTCGGGCCCGCTTACACGGCTATCGTCCCGCAAGACAAGCGTTTTCGCGGGCCCCGGGACGGCCGCTGATCGGGCGAGTGGTGCTAGGCTGGATGTCCGTGCCGGGCGCCCGAGCCCGGCCGTGCCCGCCCCATTCGCCTGCTTCTTCGGATCCCCTTGGAACAGTCTCCCAGTCCGGTCGAGCTTCTGGATCGCTGCCGCGCTGCCTGCGAGCGCCTCAGGAAACAGGTCGCGGAGGTCGTGGTGGGTCACGACGACGTCGTCGACGGCCTCCTCGTGACTCTCCTCGCCCGCGGCCACGCGCTGCTCGTGGGCGTGCCGGGCCTGGCGAAGACGTTACTCGTCGCCTCCGTCGCGGACTCCCTCGGCCTGACCTTCGGTCGCGTGCAGTTCACGCCGGATCTGCTGCCGGCGGACATCACGGGCACCGACGTGCTGAACGAGGTCGAGGTCGGGAACGTCGTGCGCCGCGAGCTCCGCTTCCTGCCTGGTCCCATCTTCGAGAACCTCGTGCTCGCCGACGAGATCAACCGGACTCCGCCGAAGACGCAGGCGGCCCTGCTCCAGGCGATGCAGGAGCGCACGGTCACCGCCGGCGGGAAGACCCATTCGCTCCCGGAGCCCTTCCAGGTGTTCGCCACGCGGAATCCAATCGAGCAGGAAGGCACGTATCCGCTCCCCGAAGCCCAGCTCGACCGGTTCCTCCTCGAGATTCACGTCCGGTACCCTTCCGAGGAAGAGGAGCGGGAGATCGCGCGCCGGACGACCTCGGGTCGCGTCGTGAAGCTTTCTCCCGTCGTGACGCGGGAGGAGCTCCACTCGTTCGCCGAGCTCGTTCCGCGGATCCCGATCACGGAGGAGGCCGTGAACGCCGCCGTGCGGTTCGCGCGGCGCACCCGTCCGAGCGAGCCGGACGCGCCCGAGCGGGTCCAGAAGTACGTCCGGTTCGGTGCGGGCCCCCGAGGAAGTCAGGCGCTCGTCCTGTCCGCCAAGGCACGCGCGGCGGTGCGCGGGGAAGCCGCGGCGGACGTGGAGGACGTGGTCGCCATGGCGCTCCCGGCGCTCCGGCACCGGATCGTCCTCGGGTATCGCGCCGAGGCGGACGGCGTCACGGATCGCGACGTCGTGCAGGCGGTGCTGCAGAAGGCGGGAACCTGAGCGAGATGGATGCCGCCGAGCTCAAGCGAGCGCTGAAGCGCCTCATCATCGAGGAGCTCGACCTCCGCGGTCATACGGAGGAGTCCATCGACGAGGATGCTCCGCTCTTCGGAGAGGGCCTCGGGTTGGACTCGCTGGACGCGCTTCAGCTGGCGGTCGCGATCGAGGAGAAGTTCGCGGTGACCATCCCGGAGGACGACCGCGCGAAGGCCATCTTCGCGTCCGTCTCGGCGATAGCGGACCACGTGCTCGGAGCTCGGGCGGCAAGATGAACCGGGGCCGCATCGCCGTCACCGGCGTCGGCATGATCACGGCGCTCGGCCGAAGCGCGGAGGAGACCTTCGCCGCCCTCGTGCGCGGCGACCGCGGGTTCTCGGAGGTGTCGCTCTTCGACGTCTCCGGGCAGCGCACGACCCTCGCCGCCGAGGTCCGTGGCTTCGCGCCTCGAGCCGAAGCTCCACGCGGCTTCACCGCGCCCTGGTCGCGGTCGGACGCGCTCGCGCTGGTCGCGGCGAGGGACGCCCTCGCGCGCGCGGGCGTCGGAAGCGGCGAGGGGCTCGGCGTCACCGTGGGCGTCACCACCGGCGGCATGCTCGAGGCCGAGGCGCTCCTCGCGGCCCGGAAGGTGGAAGACCTCCGCGCCGCCGCGGAGCCGTTGCTCTCCTATCCGCTGTCGAGCACGGCCGATCGCCTCGTCGAGGCGCTGTCCGCGACGGGCCCGAGCCGCACGATCTGCAGCGCATGCTCGAGCAGCGCCAACGCGCTCGTCCAGGCGGCGTCCTGGCTCGTGACGGGACGCACGGAGCGGGTGCTCGCCGGAGGGACGGACGCGCTCTGCCGCCTGACGTTCACCGGATTCAACTCCCTCGGAGCGACGGACAAGGTCCCGTGCCGCCCGTTCGACCGCGACCGCCAGGGGCTCACGCTGGGCGAGGGAGCGGCGTTCCTCGTCCTCGAAACGGAGGAGGCCGCCGCCCGGCGGGGAGCGACCGTCGTGGCATTCCTCTCGGGGTGGGCCGTGAGCGCGGAAGCTCACCACATCACGCAGCCCGAGCCGTCGGGGCGCGCCGCCGCCGGGACGATCGCCGGCGCGCTCCGGAGGGCGGGGCTCGACGCGACCGCCGTCGACTACGTGAACGCCCACGGCACCGGCACGACCTCGAACGACACCGTGGAGACTCTCGCGATCCACGCGGCGCTCGGCGCCGAAGCGCGCCGAGTCTTCGTTTCCTCCTCGAAGGGGCAGCTCGGGCACACGCTCGGCGCGGCCGGGGCCATCGAGGCCGCGGTCACGGTCCTCGCTCTCTCGCAGGGCGTCGTCCCGCCCACCGGCGGTCTCGTGACGCCGGACGAGGCGTGCCGTCTGCGTCACGTGACTGGCAGCGGAGAACCTTCGCCCCTCCGCGCGGCGCTGTCGAGCTCGTTCGGCTTCGGGGGGACGGGGACGGTGCTCGCGTTCGAGCGCGGCGATGCGAGACGTCGGCCCACACCCGAGCGCGCGCGACGCACGGTGGTCGTCACCGCGGCGTCGACGTTCGGCCCTTCGAGCGTGCTGTCGGGTGAAGCGTGTGCGCCGGGGTCGACGGCGCAACCGGCGCGGCTCTCGTGGGCGCCGCTCGCGGACCTGGACCCCGAGAGAAGTCGGCGCTTCGATTCGCTCGCGACGTTCGCGACGCTCGGTGCGCGCGCCGCCCTGGAGTCGGGCGGGCTCGGCGAGGGCGGACGGAGCGGCGTCGGTCTCGTCGTGGGGACGGCGTTCGGCAACGTCGAGCGCACGGCCGCGTTCCTCCAGACCGGCGCGGAAAAGGGGCCCAAGCGGGTTCCCCCGGCGGAGTTTCCGCATCTCCTTCCGTCGGCCGCGTCGGGCAACGCATCCATCTACCTCGGGCTGCGCGGCCCGATCCTCTCCACCTGCGACCTCGAAGCGACGGGTGAGGCCGCGGTGGACGTGGCGTGCGACTGGCTCGAGTCCGGAGAGGCAGAAGCGCTGGTGGCCGGGAGCGGCGACCCGTACGACTCGTTCGCCGCCGACCTGCTCGGCCCCGCCTGCGAAACGGTGAGCGACATCCCCCGGAGCGAGGGAGCCGCCTGGGTCCTCCTCGAATCCGACGAGCACGCCCGGGCTCGCGGCGCCGACACGCGGGTACGGCTCGCCCAGCGACGCGTCGCCGCGCGAACGAGCCTCGACTCCCTCCGGCTCGAACCGCCCTCGGGACCGGGGCGCGCTCTGGTCCTCGCCGTTCGCGAGCCGGTCCTCGCCGCGGACCTGCTCCGCCGATCGGGGTGGGGCTCCGCCGAGATCCGCGTGCTCGGGCCCGAGACCGGGTTCCACGAGGGCGTCACCGCGTACGCGCTCGCCTTTGCCCGGGCGCTGGTCGTCCGCGGGCAGGCGACGGACGTGCTCGTCGTGGGCTGGAACGCCCGCCGGCTTTACGCGTTCCACTTCGCGGGCCCCGGATGACGCCGGTCTCCATCGTCGCGATCGAGGCCGAATCGGCGCTCGGCAGCGGCGTGCGGGCGTACTCCGTCGGCGAGGTCGGAGAGCGCCCCGTCTCGGCGATTCACGAAGATGCGATCCTCGAGGCCGCCGGGCTCGAGCGCCCCTTCCTCGCGCGGGCCGTCCACGAGCCGAAGGGAGAGGATCCTGCGGCGGTGCTCCTCCGTCGGGTCGGCGGCGCCCTGGGTCGGGCGCTCCGCGAGCGCGTCCCCGAGCTCGAGCGACGACGGATCGCGCTCGTCGTCGGCACGTCGTCCGGGGGCATGGCGTCGCTCGTCGCGGCCCTCGATGCCCGGGCCCGGGGCGGAGCGCTCTCGCCGGAGCTCGCCGCGGCGGCGCCGTACTTCGGCCCGCTCCGGGCCCTGGAGGACGCACTCGGCGTCCGGTTCGAGGAGCGCGTTCAGATCCTGGCCGCGTGCGCGTCGTCGGCCGTGGCGCTCGGGTACGCCTCGCGCCTGCTCGCCCTCGGCCACGTCGATCTCGCGATCGCCGGCGGCTACGACGCCGTGACCCCGTTCGTCGCGACGGGCTTCGAATCCCTCGGCGCGACGAGCGCATCCATGCCGCGTCCCTTTCGCGTCGGGCGGGACGGCATGGCGCTCGGGGAAGCGGCCGCGTTCTTCGTTCTCGCGTTGCCGGCGTCGGGGCTCCCGGAGCTCGGTCGTCTCGCCGGCTTCGCGGCTTCGTCGGACGCGGTGCACGTGACCGCGCCGGATCGCGAGGGCGGGGGGCTGTCCCGAGCGGCCGTGGCGGCGCTGGCCGACGCGGGCATCCGACCCGAGGACGTCGACGTCGTCAGCGCGCACGCGACGGCCACGCCGTTCAACGACGCGGCCGAGGCCCGTGCCCTCGCGACGGCGCTCGGCCCTCACGCTGCGGACGTCGTCGTCCATCCCTTCAAGTCGGTCGTCGGGCACACCCTCGGCGCGAGCGCCGCGCTCGAGATCGCGGCGGTCCTCGAGGCGATGCGCCGGGGGATCTCGCCCGGCGCCTGTTCCCCGGGCATGCCCGATCCCGAGGCACCGGCGAGGCTCCTCGAACGGAACGAGTCGGGACGCCCGACGACGGCGTTGAAGCTCTCCGCGGCGTTCGGCGGCGCGAACGCGGCGCTCGTCGTCACCACCGGCTCCGCCCCGGGGACGCCCGTGGCACGCGGAGCGGCGCGCATCGTTCGCGTCGGCACACCGCGCTCCGCCGAGGACGCGCGCGCGCTTCGGGGCGTCACGCGTCTTCCCGACGTCCAGCTCGAGCGGCTGGACCGGCTCTCGGCGGCCGCCGTCGCGGCGGTCGCAACGGTGCTCGACGGCGTGCTCGTCACGACTCCCGATCGGACGGGCGTGATCCTCGGCAGCGCGGCGGCGTGCCTCGAGAACAACGAAGCGTTCCAGGCCGGCCTCCGCGCGCGCGGACGTCCCGGCGCCGCGCCGCGGCGGTTTCCGGCGACCTCGCCGAACCTCGCCCCCGGGCAGTGCTCGATCGCGTTCGGTCTTCGGGGGCCATCGTTCGCGGTCGGTGCCGGGCCTGCCGCTGCCGTCGAGGCGCTCCTCGTGGCCGTCGATCTGCTCGAAGCGGGGGACGCCGACGCGCTCGTCGTGGTCGCGGCGGAAGACGTCGGCCCCGTCGTCACCGACGTCTTCGTCGCCGCGGGTCTCCCGTTGCCCGTCTCGGGCGCGGTCGCCGTCCTGCTCGAGCGCGCGCCCGGGGGGAGCGGCATCCCGCGGGACGTGATTTCACGGGCGCTTCGTGAAGCGTCCCGGTCCGAGAACCCGCGCGGGGACCCGCCCGGGTATCCGTCCCTCATCGGGCTAATCCAGCGACTCTCCCCGGGAAATCATCCTTCCTGAGCGGGAACGGGGTTGCTCGTCCGGGTCGGGTTCTGGCACTGTCCGCCGCGGAATGGTCCTCGACCGATCGGCGTTCGTTCGCCGGATGATCCCGCGAAAGGTCCTGAGCGCCGTGGTCGCGGCGGCCCTCTGCCTCGGCTGCGCGACGCACTACATCCCGAACACGGACGTCGAGGACACGGACTCGAACCGCCGCGTCATCGAGTTCTGCGAGGACTACCGCCACGCCGTCGAGATGCGGAACGTCGACAAGCTCCTCAAGATGGCGCACCCGAAATACTACGAGGACGGCGGCAACGCCGACGCGACCGACGACCTCGACTACGCGGGTTTGAAGAGCTACCTCGAGGACAAGTTCAAGCAGACGCGCACGATCCGATACGAGATCCGCTACCGCCGCGTGGGCGAGGGGAAGAAGCACACGGTGCTCGTGGACTACACGTACTCGGCGAGCTACAAGATCCCGACGCCGACGGGCGACATGTGGCGGCGTCGAGTCGCCGAGAACCGCCTCGAGCTGGTTCCGGAAGGCGAGAGCTTCCGCATCCTCTCCGGGATGTGACGTTCCTCCGCCGCTCGGTCGGCGGCGTGACGTGACCGCCTCGCGCGAGGCGAAGGAAGCTCTTCGGTTCTGCGGCGCCGTTCAGCGAACCAGGACGGCGCAGGACTGGCCGTCGATGGTGCGGTCGTGGGCCTCGTCGCCCTCGGCGTACATCCGGTACACGGCCTTCTTGTGCTTTTCGCTGAACTCGTACCGGACGTCGAGCGGCGCCGAGCCCGAGAGCCCAGCCGCTCGAGCCTTCCGCGCGGCCTCGTCGATCGGGCAGTTCGGTTCCAGGGCGGCCCGGCCTCCGCCGCGCCCCGTCTCCTCCACGGACGTCGCGCCCGACCCGACGACGATCCTGAGGTGCTTGGGCGCCACCTTCGCGCCCGCGGCGAAGCCTTCTCCCGTCGGCTTGCCGAAGACGTATTCGATGGTGGCGCCGCCTGCGAGGTTCACCTTGCCGTCTCCGACCCGGGTCGCGCGGAGCGAAACCAGGACGGCATCCGCGTTCCAGGTCTGGGCCCGCGTCTTCGCGTGGAGCAGCAGATCACCCGGGTCTGCCGCCGACCGATCGGCGATGCCGAGATCGTTCGGGTCGACGGGTGCGGCCGGCGTCGCGGCCGGAGCGGCCTTCGGCGCCGCGGAGGGTGCGGCTCGAGCCGCATCCTGGCTCTTCGGAGAGAACAGGATTCCGGCGACCACGATCACCGCGAGCCCGACGCCGAGGACGATCCACGGGAGCGCCTGGTTCGGCCGCTTCGGCAGCGGCCGCACGGGAGACGGGGCGCCCCTCGAGGCGCGCGAGTGGAGCGACGCGGAAGGGTCCGTGGAGAGCGGGGAGCCGGGCTCCGGCTGGAGCGCGCCGCACTGAGGACACCGGCCGCCCGCGACGGCAAGGACGATTCCGCACTGGATGCAAGCCAGCGGTCGTGTCTGCTCCATGCTGATTCCCTCGAGCTTCGACTCCTCAGGGTAGCCGAAAGTCCTCGTAGAGTTCGGCAATCTTGTAGTCGCTCGTCTCGAGGCCCGGGGCGGCTCCCGCTGGCCCGCCACTACTTCCCGGAGCGGCGCCCGCGGGTCCCTCGCCCGCCCGGCCATCGCCCGCGGTCATGCGCTTTCCGCGACGCACGAGGAACGTGATCTCGGGGCCGAACAGCTTGTTCGCGGCCTGGCCGGCGACCGCCACGACGACGACGATCTCATTTTCCCTGGGAACGACCGGCAGAGCTCGTCCGGTGCCTCCGGTGTCCCGGGCCGTGTGGGCCTCCATCTCCGAGCGCCGGTAGAAGACCTCCGCCCCGAGCGCCGTGTAGTCGAGCCGTTCGAAGCGGCGCCGCCACCAGGGTAGGGCGGGCTCGGGCCGTGGCGGTTTGCCGGTCGTGCGGGCGTGCGCGGCCGGGTCCAGCACGCGAGATAGATCGGGCAGCGATTCCGCGACGACGGCCTCGAAGAACTCGCGCACGAGCCTCCGCGCCGGTTCGGGATCCACCGGCTCGGCGAGCACCACGACTCCCCCCGCTGGCTCGGCTTCCGAGGTCGCCGCGGGAAGCGCCAGCACGGGATCGATCGCGACGCCCTGCGGGTGCGGCGCGTACTCGATCCTGGGCGCTTCGGCCGGTGCCGTACACGCCGAAGCGGCGAGCGCCCCCCACACGAACACGAATCCCAGCGCGCCCGCACGCGCCGGGCCGTGCGCCCCCGTCTCTCTCATCAGATCGGCTCGAACGTCGGGTCCGCCGCGCGCGTCATGGTGAAGAAGGAGCGATCCTGGATCGGCTTCCACCCTTGCGGGATCTGCTCGAGCCCGCTCGCCACGATGGAGAAGTGCGTGGTGTCCACGTTCGGGATGCGCGCTTGCTGCATGCCGTCGTCACCGAGAAGCTCTTCCACGTCCTGTCGGCCGGCGAGCACGCGATAGGCCATCTGCCCTTCTTCGCCGCGGCGGGCGCCGACCAGGAACTCGCCGTTCGTCACGAGGAGATCCCCCGAGTTCCTCTCGTGGCCTTCCTCGGCGGACAGGCGGTCCACCAGGGACATGGAGGCGCGGAGCGCCGCACGGATGTGCTCCGGCGCGACCTGCGAATCCGACAGGTGCCCGCTGTCGTGCAGGAAGGACAGGAACAGGTAGAAGAAGAGCTCGCTGTCCGTGTCTCCACGGACGTTGCGGCGCAGGAACTCGGGCTGCGACTCGAGGAGGCGATCCCGGAGGGACGCGAAGCCGAAGATGGTGCCCGTCTGGGCGAACAGCCACTGCCGATAGCGGAACGGGTGCGTGTTCTCCGTGCGGAGCGCTCCGACCGTCGGGCGCCGTACGTGACCGATGAGGACGTCCGTCCGGACGCCCTCGATGACGGGGACGAGGTCGATCGTCGTGCGCTCGTCGATCGGCCGGCGCCGGAGCAGGACCTCTCCGGCCTGATAGAAGCCGATGCCCCAACCCATGGGGCCGCCCGCGCCGACGGAGACGCGGAGCACGTCCGCGTGGAGCGCGAGCACTCGCGCTCCGAGATCCGCGCGATTGCCGATGAAGCCGAACATTCGTGCCATGATCTCTTCCGGTCAGTGTAGTGCGCCTTCTCCGCGCCCGCACGCGCGAAATCCCGGGCCGGCGGCCGTTTCGTCTTCTCGCTCGTGCTCTGCGCCGCCTCGCCGTTTGCCTTTGCCCGCGTCGCGTCAAGCCCTTCCGTTGTGACGCGGGGCGAATTTGGTTAAACGCCATCTCATCGATGCCGACCGCTTTCGTCGCAGGCGCCACCGGGTACACGGGCAGAGCCGTCGTGAGAGCGCTCGTGCGGCGTCGCGTCGATACGGTTGCACACGTACGTCCGGATGCCCCGACGCTCGCTGACGTGACCGGGGAACTCCAGCGGGACGGCGCGGTCGTCGACACGACGCCCTGGGAGGAAGCCGCGTTCACGGAGACCATCGCCCGCCTGCGCCCCGACGTCGTGTTCGCGCTCCTCGGAACGACGCGGAAGCGAGAGCGGCAGGCCGCACGGGCCGGCGCGCCGCCTGCGTCGTACGAAGCCGTGGACTACGGTCTCACGGCGCTCCTCCTCCGTGCCGCGACGAAGGCGGGCTCGGTGTCCCGCTTCGTGTATCTCTCGAGCCTCGGCGTCGAGGAGTCCCCCGGCGCGTACTACGCCGCGCGGCGGAAGGTGGAGGCCGAGCTTCGTTCGTCCGGCCTCGCGTACGTCATCGCCAGACCGTCCTTCATCACCGGCCCCGACCGCGCCGAGGACCGCCCCGGAGAGCGCATCGCGGCGACGGTGACCGACGCAGCGCTGTCGCTGCTCGGTGGGCTCGGGGCGCGCCGTTTGCGGGATCGCTACGCCTCCATGAACGCCGCCGAGCTCGGGGAAGCGCTCGTGGCGCTCGCCCTCTCGGCCCGGGAGCCCTCCGTCGTGGCGGACGCCATCGCCCTGCGGAGAGCCGCGGCCGGTTCCACCTGAGGCGCACGCGGGCGCGTGGGGGCCGTCGCTCGGGGCCGGGCGCGCCGCGCTTGTTTTCGAGCTCGCGGCCTTGGAGTAGCGTAGGCGCCATGAAGGCTTCCGTCCTGCTCCTCCCGCTCGCGCTGTCGTCGGTGGCGTGCGGCGCGGTGTTTCCGGAGATCGCTCCGCCCGTGAAGGCGCCCCCGGCGGGCAGGGCCCTCGAGCCGGCGCCGCCTTCGGATCTCCTCTACGTCGTGGTCGCGCGCGCGGAGATCCCCGAGCGCACCCGGGACGGTCGGCAGTGGGATTCGATGGGGGGCGCCGCGCCCGACCCGTTCGCGAAGATCCTCGTGAACGACAAGGAGATCCTCCAGACCCCGGTCCAGTCGGACACACTGAAGCCCACCTGGCGCGATCAGAAGCGCGCGAACTACAAGATCTCGCCGGAAGCGCGCATCCGCGTCGAGGTGTGGGACGCGAATACGTTGAACAATCACCCCATCTGTCTCAAGAACCTCCGGAACCTGCCCGAACAAGCAGGCCCGAACCCGGTGGAGATCGTCTGCGACAGCGGCGCGCACGTCACGCTCACGGTGGAGCCGGCCCACCCTCGGTGGGGCCTCGGGTTTTCCTACGAGCTTCGCACGATCGGCATCGGCATCACGCGCGTGATGAAGTACTCGCCCGCGAAGCGGGCGGGGCTCGAGCCCGGGGAAGAGATCCTCGAGATCGGCGGCAAGCGCGTCGCGAAGATGGAAGAGGGCGAGGCACAAAGCCTCATCAATGCCAACGCCCAGACCGGCATCGAGCTCCTCGTCCGCCGCGCGGACAAGACCAACGAGCGCAAGGTGACGTTGATGGAAGGCGTCATCTACCCCGTCTCGGACGAGGACGTGCCGCTCGACTGACGGCGCCGGGCGTTGACGCGGCGGGCGTCCCCGCCCAGATTTCGCTGGTGACATCGGCGGACCAGGCTGCTCGCACCGGGGCGCTCTTCGTGCCCCGGCCCGACCTCGCGACGCTCGTCGTGTCGGGCCCCGACCGTCTGGAGTGGCTCCAGGGGGTGCTCACGTGCGACGTCGCCGACCTCTCGCCGGGAGACGGGCGCTACGGTCTCGTGCTCACCCGCCAGGGGAAGATCCTGTCCGACGTCCTCGTCGTCGCCACGAAGGCGTTCGTGCTGCTCGGCGTGTCCGCGTCCGCGCGCGAGCGCGTGCTCGCTTGGCTCCTCGGGTTCCTGGTGATGGAAGACGCGGAGATCGCCGACGGCACGACGTCCCACTTCTGGGCGCTCCTTCACGGTCCCCGGGGTCTCGACGAGGCGCGGCGGCTCGCCGCTCCCGTCGGGGGGGACGTCGGGGCCGTCGATCCGACGGGCCTCGGCGGCGCGGCGCTGGTGGTCGCGCACCACCGGGCGGCGGATCTGCTCGCGGCGGCCGCGGCGCCGACGGCTGGCGCCTTTTCGCTCGGCGATGCGGCGGACTGGGAGCGCCTTCGAATCGAGCGGCTCCTCCCGGTCCACGGCGTGGACGTGACCGAGAGCCAGAACCCGCACGAAGCCCGCCTCGATCGCCGCGCCGTGTCCTGGGACAAGGGGTGCTATCTCGGGCAGGAGGCCGTGTGCATGCTGGAGATGCGAGGCAAGGTGAAGCGCCGCCTCTCGCTCCTCGAGCTCGGTGACGCGCCGGCGCCGGCCCTCGGAACGCCCGTCTTCGACGAGGCCGGAGCGCAGGTCGGGGAGACCCGGAGCTCGGTCGAGAGCGAGGTCCACGGGGGCGCGGTCGCTCTCGCGGTGCTGGAGGAGCGCGTCGTGCCGGTCGGGACCCGCCTCGTGGTGGACGGCCGCCCCGCGGTCGTTGCCGAGGCAAATCGCTGAGCCGAGTGCGGGCCGGCGGGGTATCCTGCCGGCGTCCATGCCGTCGAGCCGCCGGAGCCGAGAGGGAGAGACCGAAACCAGCGGGGCAGCGAAGGGGATGGAGGGCGCGCTCGCCCTCGTCGGGCGAACGCCGCTCGTCCGCCTCGCGCGGATCTCTCCCGAAGGTGGCGCCATCGTCCACGCGAAGGCCGAGTTCAAGAACCCCGGCGGCAGCGTCAAGGATCGGCCCGCGCTCGCGATGGTGCTAGCCGCCGAGAAGAGCGGCGCGCTCGCGCCCGGGGCGACCATCGTCGAGGCCACGAGCGGCAACACCGGGATCAGCCTCGCGATGATCGCCGCGCTCCGCGGCATCAAGTGCACGCTCGTCATGCCCGAGGACATGAGCGTCGAGCGGCGGTACATCCTCCGGGCCTACGGCGCCGAGATCGTGCTCACGCCCGCGTCGGAGGGGATGACGGGCGCCGTGAAGCGCGCGAGAGAGCTCGTCGCCGGGACGCCCGGGTCCTTCATGCCGAGCCAGTTCGAAAACCCGGCGAACCCCGAGAGCCACGAGCACGGGACGGCGCCGGAGATCCTGGAGCAGATCGGCGGAAGCCTGGACGCGTTCGTGGCCGGCGTCGGGACCGGGGGCACGATCACGGGCGTCGGTCGCGCGCTCCGCGCGAAGCTCGGAAGGGCCGCGCTCGTCGTGGCCGTCGAGCCGGCCCAGAGCGCCGTCCTCTCCGGCAAACCGCCGGGCATGCACGGCATCCAGGGCCTCGGCGCGGGCTTCGTCCCGAAGATCCTGGATCGTTCCGTGATCGACGAGGTGATGACCGTCACCGACGTCGCCGCCGAGCGCATGGCGCGGCGTCTCGCCCGCGAAGAGGGGCTCCTGGTCGGGCCGTCCTCGGGCGCGAACGTCCACGCCGCGACGGAAGTGGCGAAGCGTTTCCCCGGCGGGAAGGTCGTGACGATCCTCTGCGACTCCGGCGAGCGCTACCTCTTCTGAGCCGTCAGAGCGGGATGGGGCCGCCGCACTCGATGCTGCAGCTGTTGTAGATGCAGGTCGTGAGCTTCGCGTGCTGCGCGGCGGTGTCCCCGGCGAACGACGAGAAACACTCGGAGATCTGGTTCGCCTCGCCGGCCGCGCAGTGGACGCAATCCTGGTACGCGTCGAACTTGTCGCTGCACGTCGCTTCTCCGGTGCACGCCGTGTAGTCGTCGTTGCAGTGGTCCGTGAGGCAGGGGCGGCACTTGTCGGGGCCGGCGTCCGGGGGGCACGTCTTCGGGCCCGCGTCCGCGGAGCCGCCGGAGCCCTGAGCTCCACCGGAGCTGCTCTTGCCGCCCGTGGAGCTTCCTCCGCCCTTGCCGCCCGAAGACGCTCCGCCGTTGTCGCCGCCGCCCGCGCCGGAGTCCCCCGGGTGCTGGCTGCCGGTGGTCTTTTCGTTGGAATCGCTCGAGCAAGCAACCGCGGCGGCCGATCCGACGAGAACCAGCGACGCGGCGAGGCGGAAGAAGCGCATGGGGCGGAGTATGCGATGTACCGGTCGGTACGTAAAGCGGCTTCGGTCGGGCAGGGTCGCGGAACCCCGCGTCATTTCCCCTGAAAATGGGGGTCGCGCCGTTGCGCCCAGGCCATCACCCCTTCCATCAGGTCCGAGCTCTGGAGGAGCTCGAGCTGGCTCTTCTTCTCCCGGTCGAGCGCCTCGTCGATGGTTCCGGAGAAGCTCTCGCGCACCGCGCGCTTGATGCGCTCGAGCGCGAGCGGCGGGCCCTTCGCGAGCGCCTGCGCGAGAGACCGCGCCTCGTCGAGGGTCTCCTCGGGCGGCGCCGTCCGGTTCGCGAGGCCGACCTCGCGCGCGAGCACGGCGTCGATGCGCGTCCCGAGCATCAGGTACTCCATCGCGCGGCCGAGCCCGACGAGCCGCGGGACCCAGAACGTTCCGCCGCCGTCCGGCATGAGTCCGATCTTCACGAAGATCTCCTGCAGATAGGCGCGCGTGGAGAGCACGCGGAGATCGCACGCGAGCGCGAGGTCGCAGCCGAATCCGACGGCCGCGCCGTCGACGGCGGCGACGAACGGCTTCGGCGCGTGCACGATCGCGCGGAGCACCTCGTGGAGTTGCTCGAGCCGCGCGCCGACGGGCGCATCGTCTCCTCCCGTCATGCCGGACTTCAGATCCGCCCCGGAGCAGAACGCTCCACCGGCGCCGGTGAGCACGACCGCGCGGAGCGACTCCTTCCGCGCGACTGCCGGGATCGTCTCGCGAAGGGCCGTCACGAGCTCGGGGTTCAGCGCGTTCTTGGTGGACGGACGGTTCAGGGTCAGGACGGCCACGGGGCCTTCCTCCTCGACGACGAGCACCGGTGCGGTCATGCCCCGAATGGTACGGGATT
This sequence comes from Polyangiaceae bacterium, assembly GCA_035545855.1. GTDB lineage: Bacteria > Myxococcota_A > Polyangia > Polyangiales > Polyangiaceae > DASZVB01. The sequence continues at coordinate 31,553 of DASZXK010000192.1, read as the reverse complement.
TCCCCGACTCCGTGCGCGCTCGTCGGGCGGCGCCCGGCATGCCGGGGGCGAGACCCCGTGCTAGCGTCGCTCCGCGAAAGCCGATGCCGCGTCCTTTTTCGGTTCCGAAACGCCTGCCACTGGAGGAGCAGCGCGGCCAGACCTTCGTCGCGCTGGTCGAGCTCATGCAGCGGCTCCTCGCTCCCGACGGCTGCCCCTGGGATCGCGAACAGACGAGGGAGTCCCTGAGGGAGTACGTGCTCGAGGAGGCCTGCGAGGTCATCGACGCGATCGACGGCGGATCGCCCGAGGACCTGTCGGAGGAGCTCGGCGACCTCGCCCTGCAAATCGCGTTTCTGTCGGAGCTCGGGCGGAAGGAGAAGACCTTCGGCCCCGACGACGCCATCCGGCTCATCTGCGAGAAGCTCGTTCGCCGGCACCCGCACGTGTTCGGTGATCAGGTCGTCTCCGGTTCGGAAGAGGTCCTGGAAAACTGGGCCCGGATCAAGGAGCGGGAAAAGGCGAACCGCCCGCTCCTCGCCGGCATCCCGCGAGCGCTGCCGGCGCTCCTTCGCGCCACGAAGATGAGCGAGAAGGTGAGTCGCGTCGGCTTCGACTGGCCGGACTCGTCCGGATCTCGCGAGAAGGTCGCGGAGGAGCTCGCCGAGCTCGACGCGGCGATCCGCGGAGGACGACCTTCGCGCATCGAGGCGGAGCTCGGCGACCTCCTGTTTTCGATCGTGAACCTCGCGCGGCACCACGGCGTCTCGCCCGAAGAGGCGCTCCGGAAGACGGCGGACCGCTTCGCGTCCCGGTTCGATCACGTCGAGAGCCGAGTGAAGTCGGTCCACGGAGACTGGCCCCGGGACGCGAAGGGGAAGCCGACGCGAGGCATCTCCCTCGAACAGATGGACGGCTTCTGGAACGAAGCGAAGGCGAGGGAGTCGTGAGCGCGCGCGGAGAGGAGCGTTCCCCGTACGGGCGCCTCCCGGACGAATGGCAGGCGCGCGCGGCGGAGCTCGGCGAGAAGCCGTTTCGTGGCCGGCAGGTGTTCAAGTGGCTCCACGGAAGGGACGAGAACGACGCCCGGAAGATGACGGACCTTCCGCTCGCCTTTCGGGAGCGCCTCGCGGAGGAGGGGCTCGACTTTCCGCTCACGGTGAGCGAAGTGCGCGCCGCGCGGGACGGCACCCGGAAGCTCGTGTGCGACCTCGCGCGGGGCGGGCGCGTCGAGTGCGTCGTGATCCCCATGTCGGACGACCCCGACGACGACCCGGACGACCCCGACGGGCCCTGGGACGGGCGCGTCACGCTCTGCATCTCGACGCAGATCGGCTGTGCGATGGGCTGCGTCTTCTGCGCGAGCGGCCAGGCCGGGCTCGAGCGAGGGCTCGGCGCGGAAGAGGTCGTCGCGCAGGTGCTCGCCGCGCGCCGCCACCTGAAGCCCGGCGAGCGCCTCCGGAACCTCGTCTTCATGGGCATGGGCGAGCCGCTCCACCACTACGACGAGACCGCGCGCGCCATCCGCATCCTCACCCACGAAGAGGGCCTCGGGATGAGCCCGCGCCGCATCACGGTGAGCACCGTCGGCCTCGTCCCCGGCATCCGGAAGCTCGGCGAGGACTTCGGCGGCAAGGTCGGGCTCGCGCTCTCCCTCCACGCGCCGAACGACGCGATCCGGGGCCGCATCATGCCGATGAACGCGCGCTTCTCCGTCGCGGACGTCCTCGGCGCGCTCCGAGCGTACCCGCTCCCGAAGCGCCGTCGCATCACGATCGAGTACACGCTCCTCGCGGGCCTGAACGACGACGTCGCGCACGCGCGCGAGCTCGCTCGGGTGCTCCGCGGCCTCAAGGTGAAGGTGAACCTCATCCCGATGAACTCGATCACGGCGTCCTCTCTGGGCGCGCCGTCCCCGGGGCGCGTGGAAGCGTTCCGCGAGACACTCGCTCTGGAGGGGCTCTCGGCGTTCGTCCGGAAGCAGCGCGGCGACGACGTCGACGCGGCGTGCGGACAGCTCGTGCTCAAGGAAAAGCTCCTCAGGAAGGCCCAGGAATGTTCCGAACCGTCTTGATCGCCAATCGCGGGGAGATTGCCCTCCGCGTGATCCGGACCTGCAAGCGCCTCGGGATCCGCACGGTCGCCGTGTACTCGGACGCCGACGAGAAGACGCCGCACGTTCGCGCGGCCGATCACGCCGTCCGCATCGGTCCGCCGCAGGTGAAGGAGAGCTACCTGAACGCGCGGGCCATCGTCGCCGCGGCGAAGGAGCACGGGGCGGAGGCGATCCATCCGGGCTACGGCCTCCTGAGCGAGAACGCCGGTTTTGCCACGCAGGTCGCCGAAGCCGGGATGACGTTCATCGGGCCCCCGGTGGCCGCGCTGGACGCCTTCGGCGACAAGATCAAGGCGAGGAGCGTCGCGCGCTCGGTCGGCGTCGAGCCGCCTCCGGGTTCGGACGGCGTGGTGGATCCTTCGGACGAGGCCACGCTCCGCGCGGTCGCCGGGCGCGTCGGGTTTCCGGTGCTCGTGAAAGCCGCAGGCGGCGGCGGCGGCATCGGTATGCAGATCGTCCGCGATCCGTCCGATCTCGCCCGCGCGGCCCGCGCCTGCTCCGATCGCGGAAACGCGGCATTTTCGGACCCGCGCGTCTACGTCGAGCGGTACCTCGCGGGCCCTCGCCACATCGAGGTCCAGGTGTTTCGCGACCGACACGGAAGCGGCGTCGCCCTCGGCGAGCGCGAGTGCAGCGTCCAGCGCCGGCACCAGAAGATCATCGAGGAGTCGCCCTCGCCGGCGTCGTTCTTCGCGGGTGCGGAGGGCGCTCGTCGCCGGGAAAAGCTCCACGCGGACGCGCTTCGCGTCGTGGAAGCCGCGCACTACGAGGGCGCGGGCACCGTGGAGTTCGTCGCGAACTCCTCCGGGGACCTCTACTTCCTCGAGGTGAACGCCCGCCTCCAGGTGGAGCACCCCGTGACCGAAGCGGTGACGGGCCTCGATCTCGTGGAGCTCCAGCTCCGCATCGCGGCCGGGGAAGCGCTTCCGGCGGCCGTCCTCGCGGCACGTCCCGAAGGCCATGCGATCGAAGCGCGCGTCTACGCGGAAGATCCGGCGAAGGGCTTCGTGCCCCAGCCGGGTCGCGTCGAGCGGCTCGCCTGGCCCGAGGGGCTCCCCGGCGTACGCGTGGACGCGGGCATCGAGGAGGGAGGAGAGGTGACTCCCTTCTACGACCCGATGATCGCGAAGGTCATCGCCCACGGCGAGACCCGCCGAGAAGCCATCCTGAGACTCGATGCGGCGCTCGCGAAGACGGAGCTCCGCCTCGCGGGGCCGAAGGGCCCTCGCGCGACGAACCTCGATTTCCTCCGGAAATTGCTCGAAGACGCCCGGTTCGCCTCGGGCACGTACGACACCGCCCTCGCCGAGGCGGTCGCAAAGGGGGCCTGATGGATTCGACGCTCATCGAGACTGCTCGCGCCTGGCTCGACGGAGATCCCGACCCCGAGACGCGGCGCGAGCTCGCCGCGCTCGTCGACGGCGGCGACGAAGCCGCTCTCCGGGAACGGTTCGCCGCGCCGCTCACGTTCGGGACCGCCGGGCTCCGGGGACTCGTCGGCGCCGGGCCGTCGCGGATGAACCGCGCCGTCGTGATCCGAGCGACCCGCGCCGTCGCCGAACATCTCGCGGTCCACGTGCGCGATGCGAAGACGCGGCCGGTGATCGTCGGCTTCGACGGCCGCCTGTCGAGCCGGAGCCTCGCGGAAGCGACCATCGGCGTTCTCGCGGCGGCGCGCATCCCCGTGCGCTACTTCCCGGAGCCCGTGCCGACCCCGGTTGCGGCCTACGGGATCCTTCAGCTCCAGGCCTCCGCCTGCATCGTCATCACCGCCAGCCACAACCCGGGCGAGTACAACGGATACAAGCTCTACGCCGAGAACGGCGCGCAGATCATCCCGCCTGCGGACGAGGACGTCGAGGCCCGGATCCTGAAGCTTCCTCCGGCGAAGGAGATCCCGACCCTCCCGTTCTCGCTCGGGCAGACGACGGACCTCGTGAGTCCCGTGCCGGCGACGCTCGTCGATCGGTATCTCGCGGACGTCGAGGCCGTCCGCCCGCACACGGACGGAGACCGCTCGCTCCGCATCGCCTACACGCCGCTTCACGGCGTGGGCGGCCGCATCGCGCTCCGTGCGCTCGCCGCCGCGGGGTTCTCGGACGTCGTCGTCGTCGCGGAGCAGGCCGAGCCCGACGGCCATTTCCCGACCGTCCGCTTCCCGAACCCGGAAGACCCGAAGACGCTGGCGCTCGCCCTGGCTCTCGCCAAGGAGAAAGACGCGGACCTCGTCCTCGCGAACGACCCCGACGCCGATCGCCTCGCGGTCGCCGTGCGGACGCCTGCCGGGCGCTACCTCCCGCTCACCGGGAACCAGATCGGCGTGCTCCTCGCCGATTTCATGCTCGCCCGTGCGGCGAAGGCGCCCCAGCCGATCGTGCTCCAGAGCATCGTCTCCTCGCCGATGACGGCGGCCGTCGCGGCGAGCCACGGCGCGCGGTTCGAGCAGACGCTCACCGGCTTCAAGTGGGTCTGGAACGCCGCCATGCGCCTCGAAGAGACGTCCTCCGTCCGCTTCGCGTTCGGCTTCGAGGAGGCGATCGGATTTTCGGTCGGTCGCCTCGTTCGGGACAAGGACGGCATCAGCGCGGCCGTCGTGTTCGCCGAGCTCGCGGCCGAGGCCCGCGCGAAGGAGACGACCGTCCTCGAACGACTCGAAGCGCTCTATCGCACGCACGGGGTCTGGGTCAGCGCCCAGAGCACGGTCACGCGCGAGGGCGTCCAGGGCGCCAAGGAGATCGCCGCGGCCGTCGATCGCGCCGCGAGGAATCCCCCGACCGCCGTGGGGGGCGTCCCGGTGAAGTCCGTGACGGACTTCCGGAGCGGCGGCGACGCGCGTCCGCCCTGGCTCGGCGAGACGCCGCTCATCGTCCTGGATCTGGGCGATGCGGGGCGCGCGCTGCTCCGCCCGAGCGGCACGGAGCCCAAGCTCAAGGTCTACGTCGACCTCCGCGGGGACGTCCCGGAAGGAACGGCAGTGTCGAAGGTGGAAGAAGCGCTCTTCGAGAGGGCGCGCGCCATGGCGAAGGAAGTCGTCGGCGCGATAGGTTTCTGACGCCGCTGCTACGGCGTCCGTCGCATCGCGACCCGGTGCTACGGCGTCCGTCGCATCGCGACCCGGTGCTCCGGCGTCCGTCGCATCGCGACCCGGTGCTCCGGGAAGGGGAGCGCTTCGTGCTGGGCCAGGAGGTGACGCAAGAGCTCGGGGCCGCACTCCGGCTCCGGGACCACGACGAACCCCTCGCGCTCGTAGAACGGGCGGTTCCACGCGACGTGGGCGTACGTCGTGAGCCAGAGGGCGGCGGAGCCGGTCTCGTCCGCCCAGGCGACCGCATGGCGGAGGAGCGCTCGACCGAGTCCGCGGCGCATGCGGTCGCGCCGCACCGAGAGCTGATCCAGGTACGCGGCCCCGTCGATCCAGTCGAGCGCCGCGAAGCCCGCGGGCTCGCCCAGATCGTCGACGGCGAGGACGAGACGGCCGCGTTCCGCGGCGGCGGTCCAGCGTCGTCGCTCGTCGACCGTGAAGGGATGGTCCGGCGGAAGGTCGATGACGATCCCTGCCGCCCGGTAGAGGCTCGTCGCGTCGTCGTCGATCGCGACGATCACGTCCATTTCGTCGACCGTGGCGACCCGCAGGGAATGAGCCATGGTCCGGCGTACGGCAGACTCCGCTTCCGGTTACGGACGATGGGCCGCCCGGGTCACGGCGGGCAGTCCACGACTTCTCCGCAGATGACCTCGTCGGGGTAGTCGACGTACGTCGGCGCCGTGGGCGTCGCTCCGGCGATCGACGTCCAGCCGATGCGGTTCCCCGTCGTCTCGGACCAGTAGAGCCTCCGGGCGGCGGCGGCGGTGTGCAGCTCCACGGGGTAGTTCAGCGAGAACAGGGACTCGACGCCGGAGAGATCGGGGTCCGCGCGGAAGAGCGCGCCTGCGGTCCAGTAGAGCTTCCGCCCGACGGGGTCGAACGCCATGCCCTCGATGAGATAGCCGACCTGGTCGGTGACCGTGACGAGCCCGGAGCCGTCGAGGTTCGCGCGGGAGACGCTGGAAGCGTCCGCGAGGAAGAGCCAGCCGTCCTGCGTGTCCACGGTCATCGTCATGGGGAGCTGACCGGGCAGGACCGGATCCGTCTTCGAGAGATCGTCCAGGTTCGTCCGGTTCACGCCGCCGTTGCCACGCCAGAAGATCCATCGGTGCGCGACGTCGAGCGCGAGCCGGGGCTGATTGTCCCCGGTGAGCGCGACCTCGGCGTTCGAACCGTCGAGGTTCGAGCGCCGGATCGTGTCGTCGAGGAGGCTCGCCCAGTAGATCTTCTTGCCGACCGGATCGACGGAGACGTCGATCCAGTAGCCGGAGGGCTCCGTGACGAGCGTCTCGCTGCCCGAGCCGTCGAGCTTGGAGCGGGCGATGACGACTCCCTGGACGCCGGAGTCGCCGATTGCCTGGTAGGAGTAGTAGACGCGCGCTGCGTCCGCGGCGCAGCAATGTTCATCCACGGCGCCGTCGCAGTCGTTGTCCTTGCCGTCGCATTTCGTCTCGGCGGCCTCGAAGTCCGTGCTCTTGGTGCAGACCCAGCCGTTCGCGCCGCCGCAAGCGCCCGTCGCACCCTGGCAGACGCCCACCTGCGTACACGTCGGCGAATCGAGCGGGTCGTCGTCCACCTTGCCGTTTCCGTCGTTGTCCTTGCCGTCGCACACCTCGCGGCAGGGGAGGTTCTCGTCCACCTGCCCGTTGCAGTCGTTGTCCAGGTGGTCGCACGTCGTTTCCTGCTCTTCCCACGCGGGCGACGTGTAGTTGCAGGTCCACGTGCCGCTGCACGTCGGATTGACGCCCTCGCCGCAGACCCCGACGGTTTTGCACGGCGGGCACTCCACCGGATCGTCGTCCACCTTGCCGTTTCCGTCGTCGTCCTTGCCGTCGCAGATCTCGGGCGTGTCGACGACGCTCGGCGGGCGAAGCGTGAACACCGTGTGCGTCTCTGGATCCTGGAGAGAGAGGGCGTCCTCGGCCGCGCAGGCGTTCAACGAGACGGTGCCCGACGTGAACGTCCCGTTGCCGAACGCATACGTGGAAGCGACCGTGAGCGTCTGCGACGTGCTCGCGGTGCAGGAGCAGGTGCCTCCGTTGCACACCGGACTGCAGGAGACGTCCGTCATCCCGGCGGATAGGAGCTCCGTCTCGAGGTCCGAGCAGCGACAGAAGTGGCAGGAGTTCGGGAAGTCCAGGAACACGGTGGCGTCGACGGCGAGGTCGAGCTCCACCGAGCTGCCGCTGAACGACGCCGAGCCGTGCACCGCGCTCGTGACGACGCTTCCGAACGTCACGCTCGAGCAACGCGCCGCCGCCTGCGGGAAGAGCGTCCCCGCGTCGAGGCACACGTCCGAGAGTCGCCATTTCGTGTCGTCGAGCGGGCTCGCGCAGGCGCCCGTGGGCATCGAGCAGGAGTCCTCGGCGGACACGCCGAGGACGGTGGGTTTCGGCACCTGGTCCTGCGGCAGGCAGGTCGCGCCCGCGTCCGTTCCCGCGCCCGAGGAACCGCCCGGGCCGATTCCCCCTCCGTTTCCGCGGCCGCCCTGGCCCGAGCCACCGCCGACTTGCCCGTCGGCTTCGGTCCCGCCGGTGCTCGCGTCGCGCCCGGCCCCTTCACCGGGCGCCGCACCGGACTTCGAGTCCGAGCTACACGCCCCGGCGCACAGGAGCCCGAGGGCAGTCGACAGGCACACGAACGGCACCGAACGTCGCATGAGACACCTCCGAACCCTCCATTTTACATCCGGCGGGCAGCGCCGCGCTCGCCCCCGCGCCCGCCCAGAAATACCCGCGAGAACGGGCGCTTGCGACGATTCGGCGGGCCGGGAGGCGCTCAGTCGTCCCGGTCGAAGGGGACGATCTCCTCGCTCGTGAGGTGGCCGATCGCCGTCCGGATCGGGACCAGGACGTCCTTCGCGGTGCCGAGCACCGTGATGACGAGATCTTCCGGCGTGATCCGCTTCCGGATGGCGGCGTTCACGTCCTCCACGGTCACTGCCTGGACTCTCTCGAGGTACTCGGAGTGATAGCCGGGAGGGAGGCCGTAGAGCACTTCGTCGAGCCGCTGCGCGAGCCGCTTCGCCGCCGTGTCCACCGCGAAGGCGTGCGAGCGAACGAGGTAACGCTTCGCCCACGCGAGTTCCCGCGGCGTGATGCCGCCTTCGACCCATTTCTCGAGGAGCGAGAGTTCGAGCGCGATGCACGGCGCGGCGTCGTCCGCCTTGGGGAACGTCCAGAGGCTGAACCCGCGGCGCCGTCGATCGTAGGGGAGGTTCGAGTACGCGCCGTAGGACCAGCCGCGCTTGGACCGCACCTCCTTCATGAGGCGCGCCGTGAACGTGCCTCCGAAGATGGTGTTCCCGACGTGAAGCGCGACGTGATCCTCGTCGTGAGGATGCGTGCCCAGGCAACCGATGTAGATCTGCGTCTGCGTCCGGTCCGGCTTGTCGACGAGGACGAGCTTTCGTCCCTTCGGAAGGGGCGCGGGTTCCGGCACGCGGTCCACCCGGGCTTCTCCGGGCGGGAGAGCGCCGGCGATGCGCGTCGCGAGGGCGCGCGCCGTCGTCTCGTCCACGTCCCCGGAGAACGCGAACACGAGGTTCTTCGCGGCCAGCGTCCCGGCGACGTGGGACCGGACGTCCGCGTCGGAGATGCTCGCGATGCTCGCGGGCGTGCCCGAAACGGAGCGGCCGTAGAGGTGCCCGGCGAACAGTGTCTTCCGGAACCATTTCTGCGCGAGGTCTCGGTCGTTTTCTCGCGCCTCGACGAGATCCGCGAGCGTCTCCCGCTTCAGCTTGCCGAGCTCCTCGCCGGAGAGGCTCGGTCGCGAGAGGACGGCGACGACGAGGTCCGAGAATCTCTCCAGGGACCGGCCGATGACGGTGCCGTGGAACTGGCACGTGCTCTGACCGACGTCGACGGACAGCGATGCGCCGAGCGAGTCGATTTTCTCGTCCAGCTCCTCCGTGGGGAGCCCGTCCCCCGTGCGGCGCACGAGCCGGGCCGCGAGGCGGGACAGTCCCTCCTTCCCTTCGGGATCGTCGACGGCGCCCGTCCGCTCGGCGACCGTCACGGTGACGAGCGGCAGCGCCGTGCTCGCCTCGACGAGGACCTGGGGCTCCATGTCCGCCGCGCTCACGCCGCCGCTCCGGCGTGGCCCTTTTCGGGGTGCACGAAGAGCACGCTGCGGTTGTCCCGGCCGAGGTAGCGGCGGGCCACGCGGAGCAGATCGCTCGGCGTCAGCGCGAGCGTCGTCTCGAGCTTCTCGAAGGCGCCCGCCGGGCGGCCGAGCACGGTGTCGTAGAAGCCGATGGTGGAGGCCTTGCCGTCCACGGTGTCCAGCCCGGCGAGGAGGGACAGCTCCGTCCGCGCCTTGGCCCGCTCGAGCTCGGAGGCGAGCACCGGGGACTCCTGCAAGCGGTCGAGCTCGGCGTCCAGCACGGCGAGCGCCTCGGCGGCCGTCTTTCCCTCCCGGACGGAGACGTAGATCTCGAAGAGCCCCGGATCGTGGAAGGGCCCGACGGACCCGCTCACGTCCACCGCGAGCTCGAGCTCCCGCACCATCTTCCGGTAGATGCGCGACGCGCGGCCGCCGAAGAGCACCTCCGTGAGGAGCGACAGGGCGGGGTGATCGAAGTCCCCGAGCGCGGGCGCGTGGTAGCCGACCACGAGCTTCTCCGTCGTCGCGGGCTTGTTCACGTGGACGACTCGTTCCTCGCGCTGCGGCGGCTCGGGGCGCACGTCTTCGTCCGGCAGGACGGACGGCTCGATGCTCCCGTACTCCTTCACGACGAGCTCGAGAACGCGCTTCTCCGGCACGTCCCCCACGACCACGATCGTCGCGTTGTTCGGCGCGTAGAACGTGTCGTAAAAGACGCGGCAGTCCTCCGTGGTGAAGCCCTCGATGTCCGGCATCCACCCGATCGTCGGCCACTTGTAGGCGTGGGACTTGAACGCGGTCGCCCAGAGGAGCTCGCTCACCGCGCCCTCCACGTCGTCGTCCACGCGGTAGCGCCGCTCGTTCGCGACGACTTCTTTTTCGCTCGCGACCTGCGGATCCCGGAGCACGAGGCGCTGCATCCGCTCGGACTCGAGCTTCGCCACGAGGGGGAGCCGGTCCTTCGGCACGGCGATGTTGTACTGCGTCCAGTCGAGCCAGGTCGCCGCATTGCTCTCCGCGCCCGCTTCTTCGAGCTTCCGGTCGAGCTCGCCCGCGCCGAGGTTCTCCGTCTCGTTGAACATGAGGTGCTCGAACAGGTGCGCGAGCCCCGTCTTTCCCTCTTTCTCGTGGCGAGAACCGACGCGGTACCACGTGTGGTACGCGACCACCGGCGCCGAGCGATCTTCGCAGACGAGCACGCGAAGCCCGTTTTCCAGGCGGAAGGACTCGACGGAGAGCGCGCGCCCGAACGGCACGCTCCGCTCCCACGTCACCTTGCCGAACGGCGGCGCCTTCTCGTTCAAGAGGGCGAGATACGCGGCGCGACGGGCGCCCGGAGAAGAAGATCCGGCCATGAGCGTCACTCGAGCTTCAGGACGGCGAGAAACGCCTCCTGGGGAACGTCCACCTTGCCGACCTGCTTCATCCGCTTCTTTCCCTCTTTCTGCTTCTCGAGCAGCTTCCGCTTGCGGGTGATGTCCCCACCGTAGCACTTGGCCGTCACGTCCTTTCGCATCGCGCGGACGGTCTCACGGCTGATGATCTTCGACCCGATGGCCGCCTGGATGGCCACTTCGTACTGCTGGCGCGGAACGAGCTCCTTCAGCTTCGCGGCGAGGGCGCGGCCCCGGGTGTACGCCGTGTCCTTGTGGACGATGACGGAGAGGGCGTCGAGCGCCTCCCCGTTCACGAGCATGTCGAGCTTCACGAGCTTCTCCGGGCGGTACCCGATGAGCTCGTAGTCCATGCTCGCGTAGCCGCGAGAGACGCTCTTCAGCTTGTCGTGGAAATCCAGGATCACTTCCGCGAGCGGGAGCTCGTACGTCACGACGACGTGCGTCGGCGTCGCGTACTGGATGCCCTTCTGCACCCCGCGGCGGTCCTCGCAGAGCGCCACCACCGCGCCGACGTATTCCGAGGGCACGTGGACCGTCACCTTCATGATCGGTTCCTCGATGCGGTCCGTCTCGCCGATGTCCGGGAGCTTGGAGGGATTTTCCACCCGGATCATCTCGCCGTCTTTCTTGTATGCGTGATAGACGACGCTCGGCGCGGTGGTGATGAGGTCCAGGTTGTACTCGCGCTCGAGGCGCTCCTGGATGATCTCCATGTGGAGGAGCCCGAGGAAGCCGCAGCGGAACCCGAACCCGAGCGCCTCCGACGTGTCCGGCTCGAACTGGAAGGAGGCGTCGTTCATCTGGAGCTTCGCGAGCGAGTCCCGGAGGTCCTCGTACTGAGCCGAGTCCGTCGGGAAGATGCCAGCGAAGACCATCGGCTTCACTTCCTTGAAACCCGGGAGCTCGACCGTCGAAGGCTTCACGGCCGTGGTCACGGTGTCCCCGATTTTCGTGTCGCTGACGCTCTTGATGTTCGCGGCGACGAAGCCGACCTCGCCCGGGCCGAGCTCCGTGAGCGCCTGGGGGTGCGGGTTGAAGCAGCCGAGCTCGACGACCTCGTACGTCCGGCCCGTCGCCATGAAGCGGATCTTCTCGCCCTTCCTGAGGACGCCCTGCTTCACGCGCACCATCACGACGGCGCCGCGGTAGCTGTCGTACCAGCTGTCGAAGACGAGGGCCTGGAGCGGCGCCGTCGGATCCCCCTTCGGCGGCGGGATTCGCTCCACGATCGCCTCCAGGAGCTCGGGCACGCCGAGGCCCGTCTTGGCGCTGACGAGCTGCGCGCCGCTGCAGTCGAGCCCGATGACCTCCTCGATCATCGTGACGGCGCGGTCCACGTCGGCCGACGGCAAGTCGACCTTGTTCAGCACGGGGATGATCTCGAGATTGTTGTCGAGCGCGAGGTACACGTTCGCGACCGTCTGCGCTTGCACGCCCTGCGTCGCGTCCACGACCAGGAGCGCGCCCTCGCACGCGGAGAGGCTCCGGCTCACCTCGTAGGAGAAGTCCACGTGGCCCGGCGTGTCGATGAGCTGGAGCTGGTACTCCTTGCCGTCCTTCGCCTTGAACTTCAGCCGGACGGACTGCGCCTTGATGGTGATCCCGCGCTCTCGCTCGATCTCCATCTTGTCCAGGAACTGGTTTCTGCTCTCCCGCGCGGTGAGCGCTCCGGTGAGTTCCAGGATCCGGTCGGCGAGGGTGCTCTTGCCGTGATCGACGTGCGCGATGATCGAGAAGTTGCGGATGATCGCGGGGTCCGTCGGCATGTCGGGGAAGGTCCTAGCGGGCACTCGCCCGAAAACGCCGCGAGGGCATACCACACGAGCACGCCCGGGACGGCGAGCGCGTCCGTCACTTCCGTGCGGCGCGCGGAGCCGTCTCCCCGAGAGACATCTGCCCCGGGAGCTCGTGCTCGTAGCGCTTCAGGACCAGATCGATCCCCTCGCGGATGTAGACGGCGACGGGCACTTTCGTGCGCTCGTGTAGCAGATGGAGCCGCTCGTTTTGCTCCGGCGTGATGTAGACCGTCGTCGAGATTTTCTTGCGGGACATCGCGGAGGCTCGGAGCGGACTTGCCAGCCGTTACAATAGATTCCCATATACATGGTGTCAATCGAGACTTCCCGCGGGCGTCGCCAGATATTTCATTGAAATCATAAAGATAGCTGAATCTCCCGTCCGTTCGGTTGCGACGCTTGCTGCTCCCTTCCGGGCAGAGCGGACGCTTGCCACCGGGATCTGGGCCGCCTAGCATCGACGAGCACGTCCTGCTTTTTTCGAGGTGGAGAACGCCGACTCCGGCATCGCCCGGAGGGGACGCCTCCGCTCGTCGCTCCAGTCGACCCCATGAAATCGAGATTCGCCATGCGTTTCCGGCACTTGGTCCGAAAGTCCCTGCTGCTCGGGGCCGTTCTCCCGCTGGCTGCGTGCGGGGGCTCCGTTTCCGTGGGCGGAGCCAACCAGCCGGGGGAGGTGACGCGACGCGATATCCGCATCGCGCACCAGGCGTGCCCCGTCGATTCCGGGTCCGCCGAGAAGATCAACGTCGGTGGGGACGCGAGGCCCGACATCGTCATCGTTTCCTCCGGCGGGCACGAGGTGTGTCGCTCGGTCGACATGAACTTCGACGGCGTCGTGGACTCCTGGGTGTACCGGGACGGCTCCGGCAACGTGACCCGGCGCGAGAACGACTACGACCGGGACGGTCGCGTCGACGAGATCGCCCTGTTCCAGGGCGGCGTCGTCGTCGAGAAGCAGCGAGCGACGACGCTCGCCGGTCGACTCGACACCTGGCAGTTCTACCAGGGCGGCAAGCTCGCCCGCGCCGAGCGCGACTCCGACGGGGACGCGCAGGTCGATCAGTGGTGGGAGTACCCGAAGCCCGACCAGCCCGAATGCCCGGTCATCCACTCCGACGTGGACGGCGACGGCCACCCGGATCCGGGCGCGACCGTGAACGTCTGCGGTGAAGCGAGCGGATACGTGCCGCCGGAGCGCGCCTCCGAGAAGGCAGCGACCGGCGCGACGTTCGACAAGACGACGCCCGAGGCCGTCCCGACGGAGCTCGAGAACAAAGCGTCCGACATTCCGGTGGAGACCACGCCGGCCGCCGGGGAGAAGAAGAAGTGAAGACCCTCGTCCCTCTGCTTTCGCTGTCGCTCGCGGCCGTGGCGTGCGGCGGTGGCGCGACGTCCCAGACTCCCGCGTCGCGAGCGAATCCGGCGATCGACCAGCGGAAGATGAACGGCGCCGCGGACGACGGTTCACGCTGCGATTTCAAGGGGCGTGCGGATCGTGAAGTGGTGGAGTCCACCGGGCCCGGCGCGATGATGCCGAACGTGCGCCGCGTGTTCGGCGTGCTCGGTGAAGGCGACGATCGCCGGAGGGTCCTGTTTTGCCGGGAGATCGACACGAATCTCGACGGCGCGAAGGACGTCGTCCGGACGTACAACGACAAGGGTGACGCCGTCGACGAGCAGGCGGACAGCAACTACGACGGCAAGGTCGACACCTGGATCCGGTTCTCGGGCGGCCGCATCTCGAAGGTGGAGCTGGACGACAACGGGGACGGCCGTCCCGACGAGACCCGCTACTACGTGAAGGGGAAGCTCTCTCGCGTCCAGAGGGACACGAACCACGACGGCAAGGCCGACGTGTGGGAGGTCTACGCGGACGGGCAGCTCGAGCGCATGGGCGTCGATCTGGACTTCGACGGCCACGTGGATCGGTGGGACAGGGACGAGATCGCTCATCGCATCGCGGAGGAGAAAGAGCGCGCGGAGGAGCAGAAAGCCGCGGACGCTCAGAAGGGCGCCGCCGATGCGGAGAAGGCCGACGCGCCCAAGTCCGATGCGACGAAGACGGACACGGCGAAGCCCGCGGGGGACACGAAGACTCCCGACGCGGCGCCGAAGAAATAGCGGAGGCGCGCCCGGGGGCGGCGCTCAGGGAGCGTCGGTGCCTTCGCGGCCGTAAGCGTCTTCGAGGCGGACGACGTCGTCGATCTCCGGGGTGGACACCTCGAAGACGCGGACGTCCGTCTTTCCGACCATCCGGTGGACGGTTCCGGGGGGGCAGTGGAAGCTGTCCCCCGGCTTGAGCTCCAGCGTCTGGATCGACGGGGCCTGCCCGATCTCGAGCGTGAGTTCCCCGGTTTCGACGAAGAACGTCTCGTCCTTCTTCCGGTGGTACTGCCGGCTCAGCCGCTGGCCCTTCGCGACGAAGAGCATCTTCGCGACGTAGCGGTCCGTTTCGGCCCAGATCAGCTCGTGACCCCAGGGTTTCTCGACGCGACGCATGGCGGACTCCCTAGCGCGACGCGCCGCGCGCGGAAAGGGCGTTCCGGGTACCGCGGGGGTGGGGGTTCTGTTAATGGGCGCCCCGGTGGCCGGAGAACGCCTTCAGAAGATCCTCGCTCGCGCCGGAGTCGCGTCCCGCCGAAAGGCGGAGGCGCTCATCGTCGCGGGGCGGGTCACCGTGGACGGCAAGGTCGTCACGGAGCTCGGCAGTCGGGCCGATCCGGAGACGTCGCGGGTCGAGATCGACGGCAAGCGCGTGTTCGCGGAAGAGAAGCACTACCTCGTCTTCAACAAGCCGCGAAACGTCGTCAGCACCATGAGCGATCCCGCGGGGCGACCGACGGTCGCGGAATACCTGAAGAAGGTCCCGGCGCGTGTCGTCCCCGTGGGTCGTCTCGACTTCCACACGAGCGGCACGCTCCTCCTCACGAACGACGGCGACTTCGCGCTCGGGCTCCTTCATCCGAGGAAGGAATCGCCGAAGGTGTACGTCGCCAAGGTGCAGGGCAAGGTCGGCGAGAAGGACCTCGAGCGCTGGCAGGAGCCGATCGAGGTGAACGGGCGGAAGACGCGCCCCGCGGAGGTGAGCGTCCTCCGCTACGAAGGCGACAAGACGTGGCTCGAGATCGTCCTCCGCGAGGGGAAGAACCGGCAGATTCACCGGCTCGGCGAGGCGACGGGCTTCCCCGTCATGCGGCTGTCCCGCCTGTCTTTCGCCGGCATCACGAGCGAGGGACTTCGTCCGGGCGAAGCTCGCCCCCTCACGGAGGCGGAGCTTTCGGAGCTCCGGCGGGAGTACGGGGTTCCGAAGGCGGAACCCACCAGGAGCCGTCGCGCCCCGCAGATATCGCAATCCGGTCCGAGAAGTCGGCAGGAAGCGCCCAGTTCCGATCGAAATAGCCGGCCGCGAGGACACTCGCGTCCGCGAGGACCTGCTGGCCCGCCGCAGGAGCGACCCTCGAATCGTAGACGATGAAGTCGGGGAGCTGCATCGGGAGCGAGAGCGCGCGGAAGAGTCCGCGCGCGTTCTTCGCCTCGAGCAAGACGACGTACCGTGACGGGTTCCACGGGTTCGGCTGGACGTAGAGGAAGCCGAGCTCGTCGTCTCCGGTGAGGGTGCCGCGCGGCTCGCGCACGCCCGCGTCCGTGATGCCGAACGTCAGGCCCGCGTCCAGGTCGCGGACGACGGCGTTCGCCGCGGGGGAGCCGACCAGGAACAGCGAGTGCGTGTCCATCATCGACTTCGGGAGGGCCACGTCCGCAATCACCGGGTACTTCGCGGAGCCGCCGTAGCGCGCCTCGAAGTGCTCGGCGAGCTCGCGCGTCGCGTTCGTCTGCGCCGGATCCAGCGTGCCGTACACGAACGCGAGGGGCGCCGACCAGGCGTCACGGATCGGTCCCTCGAGGCCGGCGCGCTTCTCGCCCGGGGCTCGCTCCCGCGCCCCGGCGACCCACCTGCCGCCCGCGTCCTTGGACACGGCGAGCGTCGGCTCCGTACCGACGGGGAACTTCTGACCGTCCACCACGACGGTGAGCGGCGTCGCCTCCTTGATCCACCGCACCGGGCGCGTCACCTGGAGCCCGTCGGTGCCGCTGGTGTGGACGACGACGGTGTCCTTCGCGGCGACCCTGGCGTCCACGCGCGCGGGCACGCCCCAGCTCTCGAGGTCCGTCACGTTCACCCAGGCCCGCTTGCCGAGGCGGAGGCAATCCGTCCGGTAGACGATGTGCGTCGGATCCGTGACGCGCCGCCTTCCGGTGAGGAGCGGGAAGAGCGAAGCGTCCTTCCACGCGATGCGCCAGACGTCGTGCCCGATCTCCGGGTAGTCCTCCTTGAGGTCGTAGCCGAGCATTCGCCATCGGTCGGCGAGCGACGTGGTGTGGACCAGGGGAAGATCTTGCGTCCCCTGGGTCGCGTAGAGAAAGAGATCCTTGCCGTTCTCCGCGTAGCTCACGGGAGACCAGCGCGAGAGCTCCATCCATTCCCAGGCGCGGAGGGGCTTTCCGGTCACGTCGCGCCGGACGAAGTGGCTGTGGTAGCCGGCGAGTGCCGCGACGGTCGTGAAGAGGTCCGGGTAGCGGAACGCGATGTGCGTCGCGCCGGTGCCGCCCATCGAGATCCCGGTGATGGAGACGCGGTCCGGGTCGATCGGGTAAGTCCGGAGCGCCCAGGAGATGGCGTCGATGACGGTGACCTCGCCCGGGCCGCGGTAGAAGGCGTCCCCGTGTGCGTTCGGCGCGATCACGAAGCCGTCGACGGCCGGATGCGGAGCGAGCGACTCCGTGCCGAGGAACGCGTTCATCACCCCCGCCGGGCTCCCCTGGTAACCGTGGAGCACGACGACGAGCGGGTACTTCCGCGCCTCCCCCGGCTTGTAGCTCCGCGGCACGTGGACGCGCATGCCGTCCGGCTCTCCATCCACCGGGGACGGGAGGGCCAGGATCTGCACTCCCGGTTCCAGGATCGGGTCTCGATCCTGCTCCACCGCGTCCACGAACGACGCGGCTCGCTTCTCCACCGAAGGGAGGAACCCGTCTCCGCGATCGGCGAGCGCCCCGAGCTCGCGGACGAGCTCCGTCGCGCTCGCGACGACGACCTCCGGATCGTAGAGCGTCGGATGCTTGCCTTCCTGGACGGAGGCGCGGACCGCGAGCAGGCGCTCGGCGAGGGCCGGAGCGACCCCGTCGAGCGCCGGAGAGTGGCGCGTCGTCCCCGAAGCGACGGTCACGGCGATGTCGTCCGGGACGGAACCGCGATGGTTCGCGGGCACCGCCGGAAGGAACACGGTGAGCGGCTCCGCGCCGCCGCCGTCGATGGGCAACGCCCCCGCGTCGATCGGCGAGCCCAGCGCCGCGCCCTTCAGCGTCTCGGAGACCTGCACGTGGACCGACGGGTCCACCGGGGCGCCCCGCGGGAACTCCACGACGACGCGCGGCTGGTATCCCGCCGGGACGAGCCCGGCCCGGACCGTGACGTGCGACAGCTTCGCGGCGAGCGCCTGGGCCTCCGCGTCGGTCGTCCCCGGATACTTCAGACGAACGCCCGGCGGCGGCTCGAGGTCCGCACGGGAGACGAGGCGCGCCTCGACGTTCCAGGGCCCGCCGCGACGCTCGAGGAGCAAGGTGAGCGTGTGGTCGCCGGGCGCGAGCGTCAGCGGGATCGGATCGAGCCCGAAGCCGCGGAGGTGTGGAATGGGTCGCGTGAAGACGGTCTGTCCGTCGAGTCCCACCGTCAGGTAGCCGTCGGCGGAGACGAGGAGCAGGGCTTCGACCTCCGACGGCACGGACAGGACCGTCGCGAGCGCGGCGCGGCGTTCCTTCGGTCCGAACTTCTGGTTCAGGTCGAGGGGGCCCGTTCCGCCGTCGCGGAGCGACCACGTGAGCCACCCGAGCCGTTCGCCGACGGGAGCGCCTGCGGCGGGGAGCGGCATGCTCACGTCGGCGGGGCCCGAACGGCGCGGCAGCGGCCCGGCGAGGAGCCACGCTCCGATGTACCCTTCCGGACTCGGCGCGAGGACGACCTCCGCGTGGCTCGGGCGCGCGGAGACGAGCGACGCCGCGAGCGCGACGGCGGCGAGGAGCGTCTTTGCCCCCGTTCTCGACGGGCGCACGCTTCGGGATTTTCGCGACGAGGGAAGGCCCCCGGCGCGACTCACGTCTCGGGCTCTCCGTTGGCCGCCGAAGGCGGGGGCTGCGAGGGCGGGACCGACGGCTTCCGTTCCGAGTCCCCCTTCTTCACGCGCACGCGCGCGCGGACGTCCGGGGATGCTCCGAGGCGCGAGTCGTTCGGGATGAAGCGGACCTCCGTCTTGATCTCGAACGAGAGCGTCGTGAGGACGCGGGCGATCTCTTCCGCGAGGTTCGTGTGCTCGAGAAACTCGCGGGTTTCCCTCGCGACCACCCGGTAGAGGCCGTTCTTCGTCTCGTCGATCTGCTGGAGGAGGAGCGATAGGATCTCTTTGGGCAGCTTGAGCTCGGAGACCAGGTTCCGCGCGTTCTCGGGCGCGTCCGCGAGCTTCTCCAGCCCCGCCTCCAGCAGCCGTTTCACGAGCACGGGAAGAAGTCGCTCGAGGCGTCGCCGATCCCGGTCGCTGTCGGGGCGATCGCCGGAGGGCGGGGGAGGCAGTTCACTCTGCACGATTACGGAGTACCCTGGCGCGATGCGTCAGTCAAACGCCCGCGCGCTCGCCGTCGCGCTCGTGTCCCTCGCCGTCGAGCTTCCGGGGTCCGCTGCAGGGGGAACGCCGGGTGGCGCCGGCACCCGAGCGGTCGCCGCGACTTCCGCGGTTTCGGCTCAGTCGCCGTGGCGCTCGTGCCTGGTCGGATTTTCGCCGGGCAGGGACGCTCGCGTGGACGCGCTCCGGCTCTCCGTCGCGTGCGGGCCGGTGACGGGCCTGGATCGTCACGCGCACGCGACGGGGATCGTCGACGAGGCGGGCCCTCCCGTTCGATTGCCGTTTACGGCCGTGCGCGGGGACTGTTTCCGGGTCTTCGCCGTCGCGGACGCTCCCGTGGACGATCTGGAGGCCGAGGTGGTCGGTCCGAAAGGCGTCTCCGTGACGCTCGCGAATCAAGGGCGGCGCTGGGTCGTGCTCGGCGAGGAGGGGCCCTTCTGTCCCGCCGAACCGGGGGACTACGAGGTGCGGCTCTCGACGCACGCGGGGCGGGGGAACGTCGCGGCGTACCTCCGGCGGGGCGCTCGCATGCGCGTCAAGGGATCGCCGTACGCGGCTCGAGGCTCGGCGGGCTCGGGGCCGTCCGGCGGGGGCGATCCGTACTAAGCTTCTCGCGCCCATGATCGATCCAGTCTTCGCGGAACGTCGCGCGAGGGTCCTCGAGGCGATGAAGTCCGGGGTGCTCGTCGTCTTCTCTGCGCCGCAGGCCATCCGGAACAACGACGTCGAGCACGAATACCGCCAGGACTCCGACTTCCACTACCTCGCGGGGTTCGATGAACCGGAGTCCGTCCTCGTGCTCTCCCGCGTGCACGAAAAGCCGTTCGTGCTCTTCGTGCGCCCGAAGGATCCGGAGCGCGAGACCTGGGACGGGCCCCGGGCGGGGGTCGACGGCGCCGTGGCCGAGTTCGGCGCCGTCGAGGCGTTTCCGATCGCCGAGCTCGCGCAGCGCCTGCCGGACTTCCTCGAGAACGCGGATCGTCTCTACTACCGCATCGGGCGGGACCGCGCCGCGGACGATCGGGTGCTCTCGGCGCTCGAGCGCACCCGTCCGCGCGCGCGTCGCGGGTCGTCGTACCCGACGGAAATCGTGGACACGGAGACGGTGCTCCACGAGCTCCGCCGGAAGAAGGACGCCGGGGAGGTCGCGCTCCTCCAGCGCGCCATCGACATCACCGCCGAGGCGCACGTCGCGGCGATGGCCGCGGTTCGCCCGGGCATGCACGAGTACGAGATCGAGGCGTTGCTGCGCGGCGTGTTCCGCCGGAACGGCTCGGAGCGGCCGGCCTACGCGCCGATCGTCGGCTCCGGAGCGAACTCGACGATCCTTCACTATCACCAGAACGACCGGAAGATGGACGCCGGGGATCTGCTCCTCGTCGATGCGGGCGCGGAGTACGGCTACTACGCCGCCGACGTCACGCGCACGTTTCCCGTTAGCGGGGAGTTCACGCCCCCCCAGCGTCGAATCTACGACCTCGTCCTCGCTGCCCAGGACGCGAGCATCGCCGCGACGAAGCCCGGAGCGACGCTCGACGCCGTTCACGCGGAGAGCGTGCGCGTGATCACGGAGGGCCTCGTCGAGCTCGGCCTCGTCCAGGGTCCGGTGGACGCCGCCATCTCCGAGGAACGCTACAAGCGCTACTACATGCACAAGACGAGTCACTACCTCGGGATGGACGTGCACGACGTCGGGCGGTACTTCGTCGGCGGAAAGCCACGGCCCCTGGAAGAGGGCGTCGTGTTCACGGTCGAGCCGGGGATCTACGTGGCGGCTCACGACGATCAGGCGCCCGCGGAGTACCGCGGCATCGGCGTCCGCATCGAGGACGACGTGCTCGTCACGGCGGACGGGTGTCGGGTCCTGTCGGAGGCGATCCCGAAGCGCAGGCGGGACGTCGAGCTCGCCTGTCGCAAGTGAGAGCGGAACGGGGACCGTGACTCGATCCGGGGCGTTCGGGCTGGGCGCGGCGCTCGTGAGCGTCCTTGCGCCCGTCCGCGCGTCCGCGACGCCCCTCGATCGCCCCGTGAATCCGGACACGCCGTACCACCTCTTCGCCGGGTTCGGCCTGGGACGCGGGATCCGCTTCAACAACCCCTACCGGCTCCGCACCGAGCTCGGGAGCGACGCGGAGTCCCTGTCGCTGACGGCGCCGTACGCGGACGTCCAGCTCGGCGCCCTCCTCGGTTCGGCGCGACCGTTTTCCCACGGCGTCTCGCTGCACGCGTCGTTCGCGCTCGAGGGCGTGCCCCAGGAGGTCCTCACGCCGTCCTATCAATTCCTCTACCGTCCGGTCCCGAGGTGGGGCGTGACCGCGCGCGCGGGCGTTCCCATCGTCGTGGAACCGGACCTCAACGCCGGATTCGAGCTCGCCGCCGGCGGCCTCTTCTTCGCCACGGCCGGCGTCGCGGTGAGCGCGTCGCTCGTCGGAAGCCTCTTCTACGGCGCCGCCACGCTCGACACGCCGCGTACGGCGATCCCCATCGTGTCGGCGGAGCTCGCCGTGATCTACGATTTCGAGGGGTTCCTGTGACGAAGACCGTGAGACCCCGACCGGGGCCGTCGAGCCCCCGTCCGAGACGTCGGCTCGGCGCCGCCATCGTCACGGCGCTGCTCTGCGCCGCGCCCGTTCCCGGGGACATCGGCTCGTGCGGACAGCCCGTGCAAGCGCTGGACGCGCCCCGGTTCTTCTCGGCGCACAAGACCGTCGATTGCCGCCGCTGCGACGAGTGCGCGATCGCGACGAAGACCTGCGACTACCAGTGCAGCCGGAACCCGCCGCTCGTGACGGCGTTCCCCGCGGACTGTCAGCCGCTCGTACACGACGGCGAGGTGTGCCTCCGCGCGCTCCTCGACGCGAGCTGCGACGACTACGCCACGTACGTGGCGGACGAGTCGCCCGTGGTGCCCACGGAGTGCGACTTCTGCCCGGAGGGCAAATGACGGCGCGGGCTACGTTCCTCGCCGCCGCGCTCGCCGTGCTCGGCTGCTCGGAGCTCGGGCGGCACACGACGGTCTCTCCGGAGGAGTACGCGGCGTATCGGCGTTTCCGCCTCGCGGAGAACGTCGGGGGCAAGCTCGGCGCCGGCTACGACTACGTGAGCCGCTGGGCCCGGGGGTCGTACGAGAAGGAGGTTCGCAGCTATCTCGCACGCACCGAGCCGGACACGCTCGGCCGCGTCTGGAACGACGCGCAGGGGCTCGAAGGCTTCCTCCGGGTCGTTCCTCACGGAAAATATGCCGATCGCGCGGCGACGCGCCTCGTGGAGCTCGAGCTCGCCGCGGAGTACCGCGCTCGCACGGAGCACTCGTTCGACGCGAAGATCGAGGCGATGCAGTCGAGGCTCGCCGCGGCCGACGCGGGTCGTCGGAGGCTCGTGTCCCAGCTCGTCTCCTGGGTGAAGCACGTGGCGGCGGTGCGCTCGTGGGGCAAGCGCACGTCGGAGCTCGATTCGGACATGATCTTCGCCTACCGGCTGTCGGAGCCCGCGGCGCGTTGTGACGACGATCGATGCGTCAAGACCGTCGTCGTTTCCTACGCCATCCCGGAAGGGAAGGTGCAGAGCCCGCGGGAGGCCGTCTTCGACGTCGGACTCGAGCTCTCGAACGGGGGCGTCGTCTCCGCCTACGTGACGGGCCCCGACCTCTTCTCGCGCCTCGGCGAAGCCGTCACTCTCTCCGCCGTCTCGCCGACGGACGCCCTGGCCCGAGCGGAGGCCATCGGTCAGGCGACCCAGGTCCTCGCGCTCGCGATCGAGCCGAACTTCCCGTCGTCCCGTTGCGCGGTGCAGGCCGTGAGCCCGGTCGTCCTGGAGCGCCACTGCGACGGCGTCTCCTTCCGCGCCATCTCGGCGCTGTCCCTCGAAGAGGAAGATCGCATCGTGGTCGTTCCCGACCCGGCGCCGGTGAGCGCCGCGCCGGCGACCGCACCCCCGTCGCCCGCACCCGCCGGGCCGCAGGCGCCGACGGTCACGCCCGCACGGTGAGCGCCCCCGGGAGCACGCGGATCGCGAGCGGCAGGCGGCCCGGCGCTTCGCCGTCGGTGTCGACGTAGACGGGCTCGGGCCCGAGCGGCAGCGCCTCGACGAGGCGACCGCGGATCGACGTCACGCGCTTCGCGGCGAGGTGCTTCCCCCGGTAGAGCGACGGTGACACGACGAGCGACTCGAGGAAGGACATGTCTCCCACCGTGACGACGTCGAACAGGCCGTCGTCGAGGACTGCTTCCGGCGCGATGTGCATTCCTCCGCCGAAGTACCGGCCGTTCGCGACGGCCACGACGACGACGCGCCCCTCGTACCAGTCCTTTCCGTCCACCCGGACCTTCACCTTCGCGTTCCGGTACGTGCTCATCGCGCGCACCGACCCGAGCGCGAACGCGAGACGCCCGCCCATCCACTTCGGGCTTCGATTCACGACCCGGTCGATCTTCCCGGAGACCCCGAAGCTCGCGATGTTGACGAACGCCCGACGGACGGGCCGCCCGTCGTCTCCCGTGAGGTCCACGACGCCGAGATCGACGCGCTCCGCCTTCCCGGCGAGGAGCCGCTGGACGGCGGCTTCCGGATGTTTCGGGACCGAGAGGGCACGCCGGAAGTCGCCTCCGGTCCCGGCTGGGATCAGGGCGAGTTCGGGCCCCTCGATCGGCTGGCCGTCGGCGCCCACGTACGCCTGGACGACCTCGTTCAGCGTCCCGTCGCCCCCGACGACGGCGATCGTGGTCACCCCGTCTTCCCGGGCACGGCGAGCGAGGACCGTCGCATCTCCGGGGCCACCCGTCTGCACGACGTCGTACGCCACGCCGCGCGCCTCGAGCGCCCGCGTGATGAGTGGAAGTCTCGCGCCGGCAGCCCCGGCGCCGGCTTTGGGATTCACGATGACTCGAATTTTCATCTCGAAATCGGCTTCTGAGGCTCCTGAGACGGGGGACCCCTCCCCGCGGGCGCCGGATGTTCGCACGCCTCGCCGGTCCTCCAAAGGACGAGCAGTCCGTCGGAACCCGTTCCGTGGGTCCACCCCGAACCCCTCGTCTCCGCGCTTGACGGCCCAGTCGAAAACGATATCGTGAAGAGGCTCTAGGGGTTCGACCCTGGCCAACCCAAGAATTCCAAGAGGGCCGGGACTCAAATGGCGATCGACGACCGTTGCAAGCTCTTCGTAGCGGGCTTGCCAGATTCGATCTCCGAAGCGGTGCTTCGACAGCTGTTCGAAGCCACCGGCGGCACCGTCGTGGACGTGAGTGTCCCGCGCGATCGCGCGACGGGCCGCCCGCGAGGCTTCGGGTTCGTGACTCTTTCCGCGGAACAGGAGGCCATCGCGGCCCGGCAGGCGCTGGACGGCTCCATGCAATCCGGCCGCTCCATCTCCGTCCGGCCGTTCCAGGCTGGCCCGCCCAAGCGTGAAGGCGGAGGGGCACCACGCGAAGGCGGCTTCGACCGTGGTCCGTCCGGCGGCGGCCCCGGCGGCGGCGCTTCGGAAGATCGCACGCTCTATCTCGGGAACCTCCCGTACGACACCTCGCCCGCCGAGGTCGAGCAGATGCTCCAGCGCGCGGGAGTCGAGTCGGTCCAGCGCGTGAATCTCCCGCTGGACGCCGCGACGGGTCGACCGCGCGGCTTCGGGTTCGTCACCCTCGGAAGCGCCGAAGCGGCGCAAGCCGCGGTGGATTCGCTTCGCGAGGCGGAGCTCAAGGGGAGACGCATCTCGGCGAGCATCGCGCACGCGCGAGGCACGGGGCCGCGTCCTCCTCGTCCGTCGTTCGGCGGAGGGGCCGGAGGACCGCCGCCGGGCGGCGGCTACCCGCCGCGCTCCTTTGCCGGCCGTGACGAGCCCCGTTGGGGCGGGGGGGAAGGCGGCGGCGGAGACCCTGGCGGTGGACCGCCCCCGGAAGAGGGCGGGGACGACCGCCGCGGGAAGAACAAGAAGAAGCGCGGTGGCGGTGCGGGTGGCGGCGCGGGTCGCTCCGATCGCAAGCCGAACCGGCGGGACGGCGAGGGCCTCCGCGGCCCCCGGGCCCGCGGCATGTACGACGACGACGACGACTGAACGGGCGCCTACCTCCAGTTTCCTAACTATTTCAACTGGTTAGGAAGGGGCGCGCCTTCCGTAAAATCGTGGCGCGCCGCGTTCGGGCGGATTGCGAAGGGCCCGAGCCGCGTGTTACGACCAGGCCACTTCCGGACGGGCGGTTTCGTAGGCGCTTTCGCGTTTTTGCCCCCTCGCTCCGGAACTGAGCTCGGATGATTTTCGACTGGCTCTACGGCCTCTTCTCGAACGACCTCGCCATCGACCTCGGGACGGCGACCACCCTCATCTACGTGAAGGGGAAGGGGATCGTGAGCTGCGAGCCCTCCGTCGTCGCCGTCCAGCGAGACGCCCGCGGTGACAAGAGCGTGCTCGCCGTCGGCCGTGAGGCGAAGGAGATGCTCGGGCGCACCCCGGGGAACATCCAGGCCATCCGGCCCCTCCGCGACGGCGTCATCGCCGACTTCGAGATCACCGAAGCGATGCTTCGCTACTTCATCACCCGGGCGCACAACCGCCGGACGCTGGTGAAGCCCCGCATCATCATCTGCGTCCCCTTCGGCATCACGGAGGTCGAAAAGCGAGCGGTGAAGGAGAGCGCCGAGAGCGCCGGCGCTCGCGAGGTGTACCTCATCGAGGAGCCGATGGCGGCCGCCATCGGCGCGGGCCTCCCCATCACGGAACCGAGCGGGAACATGGTCGTCGACATCGGCGGCGGGACGACCGAGGTCGCGGTGATTTCCCTCGCCGGAATCGTCTACTCCCAGAGCGTCCGCGTCGGCGGGGACAAGATGGACGAGGCCATCGTCGCCTACATGAAGCGCAAGTACAACCTCGCCATCGGCGAGCAGACGGCCGAGCGCATCAAGATGACGATCGGCAACGCGTACGCGCTCGACGAGCAGATGACGATGGAAGTGAAGGGCCGGGACATGGTCGCCGGCATCCCGAAGACCGTCGTCGTGAACTCGGACGAGATCCGCGAGGCCCTCGCGGAGCCCATCAACGCGATCGTGGAAGCCGTCCTCCTCGCGCTCGAACGCACGCCGCCGGAGCTGGCGGCGGACATCGTGGACAAGGGCGTCGTCCTCACCGGCGGCGGCGCGCTCCTGAAGAACATAGACGTCCTCCTCCGCGAGGAGACCGGCCTGCCGGTGATGGTCGCGGACGACCCGATCAGCGCCGTCGTGCTCGGAAGCGGGAAGACGCTCGATCACATCGAGCTGTTGAAAGAAGTCGCCATTGGGTAACACTGGCGCTGCTTGAATCGGTTTCGACGCTACAGAGACATCTTCCTCGTCGTTCTGCTGCTCGCCGTCCCGTTCTTTTTCCTCCGCGCGAGCATCCGGAACCCCGAGGACCTCGGCCCCATCGATCGGGCGCTCCTCCGCCTGTCGACGCCGGTGGAGTATTTCGCGTCCGCCGTCGCCCGTGGCGCGTCGAACCTCCTCTCGGGGTACGTCTATCTGGTGGACGTGAAGGAGGACAACAACAAGCTCGCCTACGAGAACGCGCGCCTCCGCGGGGACGTCCGGAAGCTCTCGGCGGTGGAAGGCGAGAACCGGCGCCTCCGGCGCCTCGTGGGGCTCCGGGAAACGGCCAAGGCAGAGACGGTGAGCGCCGTCGTCATCGCCAAGGACATCACCGAGTATTTCCGCGTCGCGCA
The DNA here is from genome assembly GCA_035545855.1 of Polyangiaceae bacterium. Classification (GTDB taxonomy): domain Bacteria; phylum Myxococcota_A; class Polyangia; order Polyangiales; family Polyangiaceae; genus DASZVB01. Next base: position 4,708 of record DASZXK010000192.1, on the reverse strand, counting down.
CCTCGCCCTCGACAACCCCGCCCCCGGCATCCGGCCGAACATGCCCGTCATTTCCCTGGACGGCGTCGTCGGCACGGTCCAGCGCGTCGCCGGCGAACGGGTCGACGTGCAGCTCAGCGTGGACAGCGGCTTCGGCGTCGACGTCGTCGTGGAGCGGACGGGCGCGCGCGGTTTCGTGAGAGGCGTCGGGGACCCGTCCCGCTACGTGATCCGCGTGGAATACGTGCAGCGCACGGACGAGGTGGAGCAGGGGGACGTGCTCGTGACGAGCGGGTACGGCTGCCGGTTTCCGCGCGGCATCCCCGTCGCGACGATCACGGACGTCGTGAAGCGTGACTTCGGCATCTACCAGCAGGTGGACGCGAAGCCCACCGTCGACTTCTCTCGGCTGGACGAGGTCCTCATCGTGCAAACGGACGCGAAGGACTGCGCGCCCCCGAAGCGGTGACCCATGAGGAACGCGGCGTTCTTGGCGTTTGCCCTGGCCCTCCTGCTCGTCCAGGCGAACGTCCACCGGATCCTCGGGCCGCTCCACCTCCGCGGGCTCACGCCGAGCGCGGTGTTGCCGCTCGTGATCTTCCTCGGCGTGCACGAGCCTTCCATGGCGCGGGGAGCGATCCTCGCGTTCGTCATCGGGCACGCGCTCGACCTCTTCGCCTCGGCGCCGCTCTGGCTGTTCACGTTCGTGTACGTCGCGCTGTGGTGGCTCGCGCGCATCGCGGGCGTCCGCCTGACGGCCCAGACCGTGCCGACGCAGATGGCGCTCGCCTTCGGGTTCTCCCTCGTCCAGAGCACCATCGTGCTGGTCCTCCTCGTCGTCTTCGGGGCGGACTCGCAGCGGCCGACTCCCCTCGTCACCATCATCGTCCCCTGTAGCGTCGCGACGGCGCTCTTCGCGCCGCTCGTGTTCCGCGTCGCCGAGAGGCTCCACCAGACCGCGCAGGCCGCCCCGCGCTCGGGAGACGTGGCGAGATGAGCTTCCTCGTTCAGCGCTCGGACGTGGGCGAGTTCCGGAGACGCTACCGGTGGCTCGTCTTCGCCGTGCTCCTCGGGTTCGTCGGGCTCGGGGTGAAGCTCGTGCAGCTCCAGATCGTGGACGAAGAGGTCCACCGCGCGCAGGCGCGACGGAACATCACCGGGGAGATCCGGCTCGCGACGACGCGTGGAGTGATCCGGGACGCTTACGGCCGGGTTCTCGCGGCGAATCGCCCTTCCTACAACGTCTACGTCGTCCCCGAGGCCATCGACCTCAAAGCGACCTGGCCCGTCGCGGCGCAGCTCATGGCGCTGGACGACCAGGAGAAGCAGTCGCTCGAGGAACGCATCGCGAAGATCCAGGCGACGCCGTCCGCCCGGCGCAGCCAGCAGATCCTCCTCAAGGTCGACGTCGACCGCAACGTCGTCGCCGCCCTGAAGACGCACGAGGCGGACCTCCCCGGGATCCAGGTCGTGCCCGTCCCCGTGCGCTACTACCCGTACGGCGCCCTCGGAGCGCACCTCGTCGGGTACATGCGGGAGATCGACCCGGATACGCTCGCCCGCGTCGAAGATCAGGGGTACCGCGCCGGCGACCGGATCGGCGCCGTCGGAATCGAGCGGCGCTGGGAAAGCTACCTCCGCGGCGAGCGCGGCTTGAAGAAGGTCGTTCACTGGCAGCGGGCTCACGCCAAGCGGGAAGAGATGGAAGCTCGCTTCCTGGAGGAGCCGCGCACCGTGGAGCCGATCCCCGGGCGCGACATCTCGCTCACGGTCGACATCGAGCTCGAGGCGGCCATCGAGCGCGCCATGCGCGGCCAGCTCGCCGGATCCGTCGTCGTCGTGGACGTCCGGACCGGCCGGATCCTCGCCGCGTTCTCCAAGCCGAGCTTCGACGCGAACGTCGTGTCCGGCGGGAGCGGCACGAGCGCCATCCGGGAGGCCTTCAACAAGCTCTACACGGATCCGCTGAAGCCGACCCTCGACAAGACCATGTCGGCCGCGTACCCCCCCGGGTCGACGTACAAGCCCTTCAGCGCGCTCGCGGGCCTCGCCGACCATCTCATCACGCCGAGCACCCAGGTGGACTGCCACGGCGGGTACGAGTTCGGCCGGCGCTTCTTCCGTTGCACGGGAGTTCACCGGAACGTCGACCTCTACCAGGCGATCGTCCAGTCCTGTAATACCTACTTCTACTCACTCGGCGAGCAGATCCACATCGACCGCCTCGCGGAGATCGGTCTGGATTTCGGCTTCGGCGTGAAGACGGGCGTCGGCGTGAACCCGGAGGCACGCGGCCGCATGCCCACCCGGGCGTGGTACACGCGGCGACAGAAGGGCGCGTTCCGCGGCGGGTTCACGCTCCTCGCCGCCATCGGCCAGGGCGCCGCCACCGTGACCGTGACGCAGCTCGCGCTCGCGTACGCGACGCTCGCGAACGGCGGGACGCTCTACCAGCCGCAGGTCGTCCGCAGCATCGAGACGAGCGACGGCACGATCGTGCAGGAGTTTCCGCCGCGCGTCCGGCGCATCGTGGAGATCGACCACGAGCGGCTCGATCTCATCCACCGCGCGCTCCGCGGCGTCGTGTACGAGAAGAAGGGCACCGCGAACAAGGAGCGCCTCCCCGAGGTGGACATGGCCGGCAAGACCGGCACGGCGCAGGTGACCCACGTCACGCCGAAGGGGATCGACCCGGAGAAGACCTGGTACTTCAACCGGGACCACGCCTGGTTCGCGGGCTACGCGCCCTCCGATGCGCCCGAGATCGCCATCGTCGTCCTCGTCGAGCACGGCGGCGGCGGCGGCTTGAACGCCGTACCCATCGCGATGCGTGTCGTCCGGGACTGGCAGAAGATGAAAGCGGAACGGCTGGAGGCGCACACGACCGCCGATCGCGCCGCGGCCGCGAAGCGGAGTACCCCGTAATGATCGGCCTGCTCGGCGCGAGCCCGCGGGAGCGGCTCGACTGGCCGCTGTTCCTCGGGGTGGTCCTGGTCTCCGTCGCCGGGGTCGTGAACCTCTACTCCGCGACCAGCCCGTACATCGGCATGGCGGGCCGGGAAGGCATCGCGGACGTCTACGTTTCGCAGGTGTACTGGCTCGTCGTCGGCGGCCTCGTCGCGATCTTCCTCGCCGCGATCGACTACCGCTTCTTCGAGCGGCTCGCATACGTGCTCTACGCCGCCGGCATCGTGGGGCTCCTCCTCGTGTGGGTCCTCGGCGCCGACGTCCGAGGCTCGGCGCGCTGGATCCAGCTCGGGAGCTTCGGTTTCCAGCCGAGCGAGTTCATGAAGATCCTGCTCATCTTCGCGGTCGCGCGGTACCTCGCGGACGACTCGAAGACGGAGCCTCGGACGCTCGTCGACCTCGCGCCGCCGCTGCTCCTCACGGCGGTCCCGACGGCGCTCGTCATGGCGCAGCCCGACCTCGGCACGTCGATCATCTACCTCCTCACCGTGTTCTCGATGCTCGCGATCACGAAGATCCGGACCTCGAGCCTCATCACCGGCATCCTCTCCATCGGTGCTGCGGCAGCCGGGATGTGGAAATTCGGGCTCCGGGACTACCAGCGGCTCCGCATCACGAGCTTCCTCGACCAGGAGGCGAACAAGACGGGGTCCGGCTGGCACGCGTTTCAGTCCCGCACCGCGATCGGCGACGGCGGGCTCTGGGGCGCCGGTTTCCGGGAGGGGACGCAGAACCAGTTCGGCTTCTTGCCGGACCAGTTCACGGACTTCGCGTTCGCCGTCTTCGCGGAGGACTGGGGCTTCATCGGCTGCGTCGTGCTGCTCGGGCTCTACTGCTTCCTCTGCGTCTGGGCGGTGAACATCGCGTCCCAGGCCAAGGACCGGTTCGGTGCCGCGGTCGCCGTCGGCATCGGCGCGAAGCTCTTCTTCCAGGTCTTCTTCAACGTGGGGATGGCGCTCGGGCTCGTGCCGGTCGTCGGCATCACGCTCCCGCTCTTTTCGTACGGGGGGTCCAGCGTCATCACGACGCTCGCCGGGTTCGGACTCCTGATGAGCATCTCCATCCGGCGCTGAGCTCAGCTCCGGAGGACGGCGTTCGGCAGCTCGTTGGGCTTGTCCGCGGGCGCAGGAAACCGCGTGGAGAGCGCGCTCCCGAGCCCTTCCAGCACCTCGACGATGCCGTCGCCGGTCCGGCCCTCGCCGATCCGCGAGACGAGCGTCCGGACGTGTCCGTTCCAGCCCTCGTCCCCGACGACGTCGTGGACGCCGCTGTCCCCGAGGATCACGGCGCGACGTTCCACCTCGGAGACGAAGACGAGGATTCCCGTGCGGTTCGCCGTCCGGTGCACGCCGCGCTCCGCGAAGGTCCTGAGCGCCGCGGCGCGGACCGTTTCGTCCGCGTCCCGGGCCCGGATCAAGTGGCGCTGAAACCACGGCCGGCCGAGGACGGCGAACAGCGCCGCGAACGACGGCAACTCCAGCGCGAGCACGAACGGGTCGAGGCTCCGCGGCAGGTAGTGGAACGCCACGAGCGCGGCCGCGACCGTGATGGCGAGCGCCGCGGCGCCGCGAAGCTCGGCGTGCGTCGCGCTCCGCGGCACGACCGCGACGACCAGCTCGGCGTCGACCTCCGCCTCGATCTTCGCGATGGTGGCCTCGATTCGCCGAACGTCCGATTCCGGGAGGAGCGCCATCCGTCACCAGTTCCCCGAGGCGCCGCCGCCCCCGAAGCCGCCCCCGCCCCCCCCGAAACCCCCCCCCGA
>DASZXK010000191.1:0-47260 GCA_035545855.1 Polyangiaceae bacterium | reverse complement strand
GCGGCGCTCCGGATGTAGTAGGTGCTCCAGTCGACGGCGTTGCAGACGAACAGACCGACGGTTCGCCGCCCTTCCTTGAACTCGAAGAAGTCGGCCGCGAGCCGGTAGTAGCGCTCCTTCTTCGCGGCGACGCGAGTCGCGAAAGGGCTGTCGGGGGTTTCCTGGAAGATCTCGGCGTAGTGCGCGGCGATGAACGGGAGTGCGCGATCGTAGGAGCTCGCCTCCGCGACGATCCCCGGCGCGAGTTCGATCGGCAGTCGCGCGCTCCAGTCGACGCCGAAGAGCGTCCGGGACAGCGGCTCGCGAGCGACGCGCGCCGAGACGGGCTCGTCGGCGACCGCCGTCACGGGGTCGAGCTCGACGCTCTCTGAACGGGAACTCCGCACGGCGCGACGAATACGGCGAGGCTCCGGACACGGCCAAATTTGCCGCAGTTCCGTGGGGATACGGCCTCGGAGGATTTCACCGCATTCCATTACCGGGTCGAAATCTGGAAATGCGCCGCGACGCTCCCTGCGGCTCCCGGAAAGGCCTGGGAGTCCGCGCCGGAGCGCCGTGTGTCGTCGATCCGTCACCGAGGGAACCCCGGCGTCCTCGTAAAGGATTGCTTTACTTGCGGGCGCAGCGCCTTAGCTTCTCCGGACCGCGCGGCGCCGACCGGAGCGATACTTGGAGATCCGGTCGACGGCTTTCCGGAAACCGGCCACCGACAGAGCCATGGTCCCACCGAGCCACCCCGCAAGGCGCATCCGGATCGTCACGGCCGACGATCACGCCGTCGTCCGGGCGGGGCTCCGGGCGCTCCTCGGACGGCAGGCGGACATGGAGGTCGTCGGCGACGCGAGCTCGGCGCGCGAGCTCGAGGAGTGCGTGCGCAGGACGAAGCCGGACGTCGTCGTGGTGGATCTGCGCATGCCGGGCGGCGGCGTGCTCGACGCCGTCCACGTGGCGAGTCACGAGGTGGGCGCGGCCGTCGTGATCTTCTCCGCGTTCGACGACGTGAGCGACGCCGCGCACGCGTTCCGGGCGGGAGCATCCGGCTACGTGCTGAAGCAGTCGCTCGAGGGGGACCTGGTCACGGCGATACGACGCGTGCGCGCGGGCAAGCGCTACGTCGATCCTCCACTCGCCGCCCGCATGATGGAGGAGCGCATCGATCTCGAAGGGGACGGACCGATGTCGCGGCTCGCGAGCCTCACCGAGCGCGAGGCGCTCGTCCTCGATCTGGTGGCTCGCGGACACACCGGGCCCGAGATCGCGACCGAGCTCGGCGTCCGGCTCGGCACGGTGGAGACGTTCCGCCATCGCATCCGCAAGAAGCTCGGACTGAAATCGCGTGCAGAGGTGACCCAGTTCGCGCGGGCGTCGGGGTTCCGCCGCGAGCGCCCCTGAACGCCCGCAAAAGTTGCGTGGCGCCGTCAGCGCGGCGCAGCAGAGATGAATGGAGACAATCGTCTCCATTCCCGCGGTTCGAGTCCGGCGTCCACGCGACTCCTGCAGCGCCCGAGCGACGAAATCGGTCGAAAACAAGGTCGACGCCGATGTCGGACCACCGCTCGGGCCGATCTCCCGCCTCCTCGCGATGGCGCACGGCCGAGAAGCATGGAACGCGCCGGAGAAACCGAACGTCTCGCGGCGACTCCTCCAGACTGCACGAGAGACCCGACGTCGGCGTCGGCGGAATCGAATCGACACGGAGCGAGCGAGAGCCACGGAGCGAGCGAGAGCTCGCGACACCTGAGTGAGCGCCGGAGCCGAGGTCACTCGGATTGTCATTCAACGGGCGGAAGAACCGTGCGAGTATTGGAAGGTGGTGGACTGCACCCTCGCGTCGGTCGCCACCTCGCTGGAGTCACCATGCACCGCCCTCCTCCCTTGGTCCTGGCCCGCACGCCCCGGTCGCGCTTCGCCCTCCTTCTCGTAACCGGGCTCGCCCTCCCGGCATTCCTGCTCTCTGCAGAAAAGTCGAAGGCGCAGACGGTTCCGGCGCCCTACGACTGCCGGAGCTCGGACCCGCAGAAGTGGCCGCCGTCGTCGAAGCCGTACTTCATGCTCGCCGTCGATACGTCGGGCAGCATGACGAACTGCACCGACCTCGCCGCGGGTCACGCCGGCAACGACTCCTGCCGGACGGCGGCCGTCAACAACTCCTGCGGGATGGAACCCACGCGCCTGAACGACGCGAAGTGCGCCGTCCGGAAGACCGTCGAGGCCTTCGCCGGACAGGTGAACTTCGGCCTGATGACGTACGCGCACAACCTCACGGGTTGCAACGCCGGAGACGTCCCCGACTCCTGCAGCGGATCGAACACCAACGGTTGCAACGACTGCGCGCGGAACTGCGGCGGAGAACACTACGCGGCGAACGGCTGCACCATCACCGAGTTCCCGGGCGGCGACAACGGCTGCGGAAACGGGCCGAGCTGCGCGGGGGCGAGCAGCAACAACGCGAACATCTACAAGGGAACCACCATCGGCACGGGCTCCACGCCGCCCGTACTGGGGGGGACCGCGGTGACGCTGCCGGCGGACGGATGGAGGAACGGCGGCAAGGTCGTCGTGGACATGCTCTTGGACCCGACCTGGAACCAGGCGGCCACCCCCGCGACGAACGTGCCACAGCTCCTCGAGTGGGTGGACGGCAAGACGGACAACAGCCGGGAGATCTTCGCCGACGGAAGCACCCCGCTCGAAGGCATCCTCCGGACGGCGCACCAGTACTACGCGGGCGGCTGGGCCTCCGGATGGACCGGCGGCACCTACTGCGCGTCGGGCGGCTCGACGATCGATCACGCGATCCCGGTCGACGTGGTGAACGATCGAACCTGCCGAAGCCTGAACGTCATCCTCGTCACGGACGGTGACGAGACGTGCGGGGGCAATGCTCCGAACGCCGCGACCGCCATGAACGCCGTCGGCGTCGTGATCCAGGGCGTTCGCGTGCCCATCAAGACGTACGTGATCGGGTTCGCCGGCGCGACCGTCTCCTCCCTGGACGCGATCGCCGCTGCCGGCGGTACGACGGCGTCCTACAGCGCGAACAACGAGGTCGAGCTCGCGCAGGCGCTCTCCGGCATCGTTTCCGGCGCGGCCGCACCGGAGGTCTGCGACAACGCGGACAACAACTGCAACGGCTGCATCGACGAGGGCTCCAAGCTCTGGTGCAGTCGCAACAAGACGGCGCGGAGCCTCGCTTACCTCCAGAACGCCGGAAACCCGAAGACGATCGCGAACTGCTGCACGTGGACCACCACCGCGGAGCGCAACGCCTGCCTCTCCGCCTACTCCGCGAGCATCTCCGCCGGGACGCCGCAGGGGAGCCAGTGGTTCCTGCCGTGCTGGGACCCGACCGCCGCCGGCGGCATGACGAACCCGGAACAGAAGTGGCTCTGCGCGGACCCGGGCGAGACCTGCGACAACCTGGACAACGACTGTGATCAGCAGGTCCTCACCACCGCGACCGCGCCCGCCGCTCTCTTCTCCTCCAACGTGGCGGACGAGCAGCAGCTGAAGTGCGGCTCGCCCGCGCATTGCCCGCAGGCCGAGGTCTGCCCCCCCGTCGGAGCCCCGAACGGCCTCGACGACGACTGCGACGGTGTGGTCGACAACGCCTCGGGGAGCGGCGTCCCCGGAAGCATCTGCCCCGGCGGGTGCATCCCCTCTCCCGAAATCTGCAACGGCTGTGACGACGACTGCGACGGAGTCGCGGACAACGGCATCACGCCTCTCGCGTGCGGCTTCTCGCCCCCCGCGAACTGCGCCGGAACGCGGAGCTGTCCGGCGGTCGCGGTCGCGTCGCGCGGCGCGTGCATCGCCGGCGTCACGAAGCCCGGCGTCAGCCAGTTCGGCGCGTGCTCGAGCACGCCCGGCACGACGGACGTCACCTGCGACAATCTGGACGACAACTGCAACGGCGTCGTCGACGAGGGCGCGCCCTCCACGGCCTGCACGAACGGTCAGCCGGCTCTCGTCTACAAGGACGTGAACCCGGCGAGCGTCTGCGTGAAGGGCCAGCAGGCGTGTCACAGCACGAGCTGCGTCGGCTGGGTCGGTCCGAGCACGGAGATCTGCGACGGCCTCGACAACGACTGCAACGGCATCGTCGACGACGGAACCCTCCCCGGCGTGAACGTCGACTGCGGCAGCGTCCAGGGCATCTGCACCAAGGGCAAGACGGCCTGCGTCGGCGGCACCCTCGTCTGCCAGGGCGGCACGCAGCCCCAGCCGGAGATCTGCGACGGCATCGACAACAACTGCAACGGTCAGACGGACGAGCTCCCGCTCACCGACGGCCCGGCCCCGGGCGCGAACGGTTGCTGGCAGAACCCGGGCGCCGGATGCACCTTCGCGAATCTCACCTGGAAGGCTCCGACCAACGGGACCTGCACCGGCGTCGGGACGCTGACCACGCCGTGCCTCGCGGGCTCCCTCGTCTGCCAGGGCGCGTCGAAGTGGGCGTGCGTGGGTGGTGTGCTCCCGCAGCCGGAAGTCTGCGACGGCGTCGACAACGACTGCGACGGCCAGCTCGACGCGGCCGATTCGAGCATCACCGGAACCGGCGCTGCCTGCGCTCCGCCCGGCACGGTGCTCGGCTCCGCGTGCCAGGGCACGAGGCAATGCGTGTCCGCCGTCCTCACCTGCACGGGCGGCGCGACGCCTTCCACCGAGATCTGCGACGGCATCGACAACGACTGCGACGGCCTCGTCGACGGAGCCGATCCGGACCTTCAGGGCGTCGGCACCACCTGCGGCTCGAGCCTCGGAACCTGCAAGACCGGCACGCTCGCGTGCGTCTCCGGCAAGCCGGTCTGCCAGGGCGAGGTGAAGCCCGGCGCCGAGGTGTGCGACGGCCTCGACAACGACTGCAACGGCGCGATCGACGACAATCCGACGGACGCTCCCGCGGCTCTCGGCTGCTGGAACCTCCCGGGGGCGACCTGCACCGGAGGCGGAAAGACGTGGAGCGCGCCCCCCGGAGCGACGTGCACGGGCCTCGGCTCGCTCACCACGCCCTGCTCGGCCGGAAGCCTCGTCTGCGCCGGCGTGAACAAGTGGGTCTGTCAGGGCGGAGTCCTCCCGACGACGGAAGCTTGCGACGGCAAGGACAACGACTGCAACGGCACCGCCGACGACGGAAACCCGGGCGGCGGCACCTCCTGTGGTACCGCGCCGAACGTCCTCCCCTGCAAGAAGGGCACGTTCCAGTGCGTCTCGGGTCAGCTCCTCTGCCAGGGCGAGGTGAAGCCCTCGCAGGAGCTCTGCGACAACGTCGACAACGACTGCGACGGCACGGTCGACAACAACCTCACGAGCGGCGTCGGCGCGCCGTGCGGCTCGAACCTCGGCATCTGCAAGAAGGGCGTGACGGCGTGCGTCGCCGGTACGATCCAGTGCAGCGGCGAGACGAAGCCCGGGACCGAGACCTGCAACGGCCTCGACGACGACTGCGATGGGACCGCGGACGACAACCTGAGCGACGCCCCGGCGAACCCGGGTTGCTGGACGACGCCGGGCTCGGCCTGCACGTTCAAGAACGTCCAGTGGAGCCCGCCGAACGGCGCGACCTGTAACGGAACCGGTTCACTCACGACGCCGTGCAAGACGGGCTCGCTCGTCTGCGTCGGCGCGACGGGCTGGGTCTGCCGCAACGACGTCCCGCCCATCCCCGAGGTGTGCGACAACGTCGACAACAACTGCAACGGCCAGGTCGACGACGGGAACCCCGGCGGTGGCGTGGCCTGCGGCTCGAAGACCGGCGTCTGCACGCAGGGCGTCCTCTCCTGCACGAACGGCAACCTCACGTGCAGCGGAGGCACGCAGCCGTCGCCGGAGATCTGCGACGGCCTCGACAACAACTGCGACGGCCAGATCGACGAACCGGCGAACCTCGTCGGTCTCGGTCAGATCTGCGGCTCGAACGTGGGCACGTGCAAGGCCGGCGTCACCGTGTGCGACGCGGTCACCCACAAGCCCGTCTGCCAGGGAGAAGTGAAGGCGACCGCCGAGATCTGCGACGGCAAGGACAACGACTGCAACGGCGCCATCGACGACAACCCGACCGAGACGCCGCAGGACCCCGGCTGCTGGCAGAACCCCGGCACGACCTGCAACTTCGCGACGGTGCACTGGGATCCCCCGACGGGCGGCACCTGTACGACGGCCGGAACGCTCTCCACGCCGTGCAAGCCGGGCGCGCTCATCTGCCGGAACGGCGGATGGGAATGCGCCGGCGGACGCCTCCCGCAGGCGAGCGAGGTCTGCGACAACGTCGACAACGACTGCAACAACGCGGTCGACGACGGCGATCCGGGCGGTGGCGCCACCTGCGGTCAGACGGACACCGGCGAGTGCCAGAAGGGCGTGCTGCACTGCAAGGGCGGGCAAATCACGTGTGTCGGCGAGATCCCCCCCTCACCCGAGCTCTGCGACGGCAAGGACAACGACTGCAACGGAACCGCGGATGACAACGCCCCGGGCGCCGGCGTCCCCTGCACGGGGCAGTGCGCGACGGGCACCACCGCCTGCATCGGCGGAACCCTCATCTGCCAGTCGACCGTCCAGGCTCAGCCCGAGACGTGCAACGGGCTCGACGACGACTGCAACGGGCTCGTGGACGACGGCACCCTCGACGACACGCCCCCGGATCCCGATTGCTGGAACAACCCCGGGACCACCTGCAGCTACAAGAACGCGAAGTGGGATCCACCGGCGGGCGGCCAGTGCCAGGACCCGGGCACGCTCACGGCGCCGTGCCAGATGGGCCGGCTCCGCTGTGACGGCTCGAAGGGCTGGTCCTGCGTCGGCGGGAAGCTCCCCACCGCGGAAATCTGCGACGGCCAGGACCAGGACTGCGACGGCAACGCCGACAACGGCGATCCCGGCGGCGGCGCGCAGTGCGGCATCAACGTCGGGACCTGCACGTTCGGCACGCAGCACTGCGTGAACGGTCAGCTCGCGTGCGACGGCCAGGGCAAGACGGCCGAGGTGTGCAACGGCAAGGACGACGACTGCGACGGCGTCGTCGACAACGGGCTCCCGCTCGGAAACCCCTGCACGCCCGCCTACGACACCACGAAGTACCCGGGCGATCGCACGCAGGGCGTCTGCAAGAAGGGCAAGCTCCGCTGCGACACGACCGGCACCGGCACCCTCCTCTGCGAAGGCGGCCAGGGCCCGCAGCCCGAGGTGTGCAACGGCTTCGACGACGACTGCGACGGGCAGATCGACGAGGCCGGCGACGCGCCCGACGGCGTGAATGGGTCGAAGGACCCGAACGACCCGACGCGCGTCGTCGGCGGCGACTGCGGCTCGAACGTCGGCGCTTGCCACTTCGGCAAGTACGTCTGCAAGGGCGGCCAGCTCCTGTGTGACGGCGACGTCCGCCCGAGCCCGGAAATCTGCGACTGCAAGGACAACGACTGCGACGGCCAGGTCGACGAGGACCCCGCCGCACCGGCGACCCTCTGCGGCTCGAACTCCGCGTGCGTGAACAACGGAGGCTCCTGCTCCTGCGCACCGAAGTGCAAGTCGGGCGAGTTCAAGTGCGGCAGCGGGCAGAACTGCGAGACGCTCCCGCTGAGCTCGAGCTCGTCTTCGACGGTCGCGGTGTGCATCAGCAGCAACGATCCGTGCGCGAAATGCGGCGACAAGACGGTCGCGGACGAGTGCGGCCCTGCCGGAACGCTCGACTCGAGCGGGAGAGCCCTCCCCGTCTGCACCTGCGCCGCCGGTGACTGCCACGGCCCGTGCTTCGGCGTCGTGTGCGGCACGGGTTCGGCGTGCGTGAAGTCGGGTCCGGCGGTCGGCGAGTGCCACTCGAACACCGACTGCCGCTTCTTCGACGTCTGCGGTGACGGCAAGGCCTGCAACGGCGGCGTCTGCGTGGACGACCCGTGCACGCCGAACCCCTGCAAGGCGACGGAAGTCTGCAAGCCGTCCACGGGTTTCGATCGGGCCCGCTGCGAACCGAGCTGCGCGAACGTCTCGTGCAAGGCGACCGAGCGGTGCCAGGACGGCGTGTGCGCCCCGACGGGATGCGCGGCGCCCTGCGCGAACGGCGACCTCTGTCTCCCCGCGGGCGGCGACGGCGGCGGCGCCTGCGGCCCGAGCAAGTGCGCGTCTCCGACGTGCGCCGACGGCTCGTACTGCGATCCGTACACGGGCTCTTGCGGCAACGACCCGTGCGAGGCCATCCGTTGCCCGGCGAACCAGGTCTGCGTCGCGGGCGAATGCCAGACGGCGTCGAGCAACGGCGCGGGCGGGTCCGGCAACGCCGGCAGCACGGGCGCCGGTGGGACCTCCGGCACGGACGGCGGTGGCACGGGCGCGACGCCGGGCACCGGCGGCACGGGCGCCGGCACCGGCGGCACCGGCCAGGCCAACGGCGGCCAGGGCGGCGCGACCAGCAACGAGCCGCCCTCGAAGGAGGTCATCGGTCTCGCCACGGGCGGCGGCGGCTGTCGCTGCGAGCTCGGCACGCAGGGCGCGCCGTCCCGGGGCGCCCTCGCGATGGCCGCGCTCCTCCTCGGAGCGCTCGTCACCCGACGTCGGGCCCGCGCGGAAGGAGGTGCGCGATGAACACGCGCCTTCGCGACGCGCTTCTCGGGCTCGGCGTCTCGGTGGGGCTCCTCCTCGGAGCCACGGGATGCACGACCGACGGGTACTGCTTCGCCGACTGCGACGGCAGCGGCAAGGGCGGAAACGGCGGTGGCACCGTCGTCCAGCCCGACAGCGGCGGCACCCAGTTCAACCAGGGGGACGGGAGCTGCCTCGGCCTCGGCTGCAACCCGCAGGAACACGACAGCGGGAGCACGCATCCGAACTGCGAGAAGACGAACGGCGGACGGGAGGCCTGCGACAACATCGACAACGACTGCGACGGCCTCGTCGACGAGCCGGGCGTCCCGCCCGACGGCATCGACTACACGGACCCGACGACGTGCGGCAACTGCACGAACAACTGCCTCGAGCAGGTGTCCCCCGTGACCGTCGACAAGGTCACGTGCACGCCGCCCGCGAGCAACGTCGGGAAGGATCCGGGTACGTGCGGGTACGACACCTGCAGCCCGAACTACTACGACATCGACCACGACCGGACCAACGGCTGCGAGTACGCCTGCCCGTTCAACCCCGACGGCAAGAACGCCGTCGATCTGCCCGGTCCGTTCGGGTGCGACATCGACGACGACTGCAACGGCAAGAAGGACGACAACCTCGACTACTGCGACGACCCGCAGAACTGCGGCGGCTGCGGCATCACCTGCACGCTCCCCAACACGGACACGGTCACCTGCGTCTCGACGAAGACGGGCGCGGAGTGCGAGGGCAACGCCCACTGCGCCATCGGCAAGTGCCATGACGGCTACGTGGACGCGAACGGCAGCCCCGACGACGGCTGCGAGTACCCGTGCGTGCCGACGAACGGCGGCATCGAGATCTGCGACGGCGTCGACAACGATTGCGACCGCCTCGTCGACAACGCGGACGACTCGCTGACGGACGCGGCGCTTGGCGTCACATGCCAGGGTGGGGACAAGGGCGTGTGCGCCGACCCCGCCAACGCGGGCGTCATGAAGTGCATCGACGGCGTGGCGACCTGTTGCGACGTCGACTCGAACAACGTCAAAGCCAGCAACGGTCGGTACCCGGACTTCGGCGTCCGGAACAACCAGTGCGTCGGCGCGGTCGGTCCGTTCGTCGTCTCGGTGAACGAGCTCCAGGAGAGGTGCAACGGGCTCGACGACAACTGCGACGGCGACGTCGACAACTCCACGGTCGACTCGGGCGCGGTCTGCGGCACGAGTGTCGGCACCTGCAAGCTCGGGCACACCGCGTGCATCGCGGGCGCCCTCGCCTGTCCGGACGCGATTCCGCCCGATCCGGCGGGTGAACGGTGCGACGGTCAGGACAACGACTGCGACGGCGTCATCGACTACACGACGGCGAAGACGGGTGCGACGCCGCCGCAGACGCGGGTCATCGCTTGCTCGGTCGACGCGGACTGCGCCTCGAGCGCGCCGTTCGTCTCCTGCATCCAGATCGACAACAAGGGCACGAAGAGCTGCGTGCGCCCCGCCGGAGACATCGCCGACGGGACCACCGGAGCCCCGCTCGCGTGCGACGTCACGCCGGCGGCGCCCTCGGGAGCGACGCAGCCGTGCAGGCCGGGCAAGATGGCGTGCTTCGGCGGCGTCCCGGTCTGCCAGGGCTCCATCAAGAAGCCCTCGGACCTGGACCGCTGCGGCGAAGACACGAACTGCGACGGCGTGCTGGAGAACCAGACGGGGCTCGCCAACGACGACCCGAAGAACTGCGGCGCCTGCGGAAACGACTGCCTCGCGGCGGCCGGAGGCCACGGCGTGTGGGCGTGCCAGGCCGGAACGTGCGTCCGCTCCGGTTGCCAGACCGGATTCATCGAGTGCGGCGGCGCTTCGGCGAACGACTGCGAGACGTCCTGCACGTTCGACCAGTCCGTGGAGCTCTGCGACGGCATCGACAACAACTGCAACTGCCAGATCGACGAGGGCAGCATCACCCCGCCCTCCGTGATCCAGGCGTGCGGCGTCGCCTCCGGCGCGACCGACCCGGGCTGCAATGCCAAGGTTTCGCTCTCCTGCGTCAGCGGCGCGTGGAAGTGCACGTTCACGGACCCGGCGTACTGCACGACGGGCAAGTGCTCGACGACGCCCGACATCTGCGACGGGAAGGACAACAACTGCGACGGCGTGATCGACGAGGGCTTCCGTCCCCCGGCGCTCCTCACGGGCTTCCTCGGCCAGGCCTGCTTCAGCGACGACGGAAAGCCGCTGCCGGGCGACGGCCCCTGCCGCACCCAGGGCACCTTCGTGTGCAACGCGGGCGGCTCGGCGACCGTCTGCAGCGCGAAGAAGGACACGACCAAGGCCACGGCGGAGGTCTGCGACGGCGTCGACAACAACTGCGACGGTACCGTCGACAACAACCTGAGTGATCCGCGCATCGGTCAGCAGTGCTTCGGCGGCACGAAGGGCGTCTGCGCGCAGCCCGCTCACGCCGGCACGCAGCAGTGCGTCAACGGCGCGATCGGCTGCACGGGGGCGAACCTCGTGAAGCCGGGGGACATCCTCGAGACGTGCAACGGGCAGGACGACGACTGCAGCGGCACCGTCGACGACAACCTCACGGACACGGGCGGCGTCTGCGGCTCGAGCGTCGGCGAATGCAAGGCCGGCGCCCGGACCTGCACGGCGGGCGTGCTCACCTGCAGCGACACCGGGCCAAAGGCCGAAATCTGCGACGGCCTGGACAACAACTGCAACGGCCAGATCGACGACAGCCCGACGGACGTCGGCACCGCCTGCGACGTCCCCCCGCCTCCCCCGACGGGCGTCCCGCAGCCGTGCAAGGCCGGCGTCTACTCCTGTGTCGGTGGTTCCAAGATCTGCCAGGGGTCCATCAAGGCGACGGCCACGGCCGACGCCTGCGGCGAGGACACGAACTGCGACGGCAAGCTCACGGGTCAGACGGGGCTCTCGAACAACGACGTCCTGAATTGCGGCTCGTGCGGCCACGACTGCAACGCGCTCGACCCGAACTCCACCTGGGCCTGCAACGCGGGCACCTGCGTCCACACCGGGTGCAAGACGGGCCACATCGACTGCGACGGCAACGCAAATACGTGCGAGCGAGCCTGCATCGTGAGCTCCGCGACGGAAATCTGCGACGGCGTGGACAACAACTGCGACTGCCAGATCGACAACAACGTCCCCGCGGCGACGCCCGTCCAGGTCTGCGGCGTGAGTCCCTCCGCGACGGAAGCGGGATGCACCTCCGGGGTCACGACGACCTGCACAGCCGGCACCTGGAAGTGCACGTTCCCCGCCGGCTACTGCACGACCGGAAACTGCAACACGACCACCGAGCTCTGCGACGGCAAGGACAACAACTGCAACGGCGTGCAGGACGAGCTCTTCAAGGCTCCAATCCTCACGACGGGCTTCCTCGGTCAGTCCTGCACGACGCCGGCGAGCGACGGGCCATGCCAGGGGTCCGGCACCTACGTCTGCAACGGCGCGGGTACGGGGACCACGTGCACCGCCGTGAAGGACAACAGCAAGAGCAAGCCCGAGACGTGCAACAACGTCGACGACAACTGCGACGGCCAGGTGGACAACTCCCCGTCCGGCGTCGGCACGCAGTGCTTCGGCGGCACGCAGGGCGAGTGCGCGGCCGTCGCCCACGCGGGGACCACGGCGTGCCAGAGCGGCAGCATCGTCTGCACGGGCGCGAACCTGCTCAAGCCGAACCAGCAGTCCGAGACGTGCAACGGCAAGGACGACGACTGCGACGGCAACCCCGACAACAACCCGACGGACGTCGGCGGCCCCTGCGGCAGCGGCGTCGGCGCGTGCATCCCGGGGACGTACGTCTGCCAGAACGGCGCCAAGGTGTGCCAGGGCGCCGTGACGGGAACCCCGGAGATCTGCGACGGCATCGACAACAACTGCGACAACCAGGTCGACAACAGCCCGAGCGGGCTCGGCGGCGACTGCAACGTCCCGAAGGCGCCTCCGCCGCCGACCGCGCAGTGCCCGGTCGTCACGTCGCCCTGCAAGAAGGGCACGCTCGCGTGTACGAGCGGCGTCACGACCTGCAACGGCTCGGTCACCGCGTCGCCGTCCACGCCCGACACCTGCTGCGTCGACGCGAACTGCGACGGCACCCTCACGAACCAGCCGGACTTCCTGACCGACGTCCAGAACTGCGGCGGCTGCGGGAACGACTGCAACGCCTTGAACGCCGGCAAGCACGGCGTCTGGGCGTGCGTCGCGGGCGCCTGCCAGCGGACGGCCTGCCAGAACGGCTACATCAACTGCGACGGCGTCAACGGCGACTGCGAGCGCGCGTGCTCCCTCTCCGGGGCCGAGCAGTGCAACGGCGTCGACGACGACTGCAACTGCCAGGTCGACGACAACATCGCGAGCATCCCGACGCCGAGCCAGGTGTGCGGCGTGTCCGCGACTGCCAGCGACCCGCTCTGCGCCGCGGGCAACGGGACCAACGGCGTCCTGGTCGCGTGCAACTCGGGAGCCTGGAAGTGCACCTTCCCGACCGGGTACTGCAACGGCGGCTCCCCCGCCGCTTGCTCGAGCACGTCGGACCTCTGCGACGGGAAGGACAACAACTGCAACGGCGCGACGGACGAGCCGTACAAGCTGCCCGTCAAGGCGACCGGGTACATCGGTCAGCCGTGCGCGAGCGACGACGGAAAGCCGCCGCCCGGGGACGGCGCGTGCCAGGGGACGGGCTCGTGGCAGTGCAACAGCACGACCACGACCGCGTGCAACGCGACGAAGAACCTCGCCAACATCAGCGCCGAGCTCTGCGACGGCGTGGACAACGACTGCGACGGCAGCGTCGACGAACCCTTCAGCAAGAAGGGTACGAACACGACCTACTTCGTGAAACCCGCCGCCGTGAAGATCTCGGCCTCGCTCTGGACGTTCCAGTACGAAGCGAGCCGGCCGAACGCCGGCACGAACTCCCCCGGTACGGGGGACGGCTACTGGTGCTCGGGCGCCTCCTGCACGGGCGGGGTCGCGTCCACCGTCCCCGCGGGCGTCACGCTCGACAAGACCCCGGCGTGTTCCGTGCAGGGCAAGATCCCCTGGTTCAACGTGACGCCCGTCGAGGTCGAGCAGACCTGTCAGGCGATGGGCGGCTTCGTTTGCTCCACGGCGAACTTCACGACCATCTGTCAGTCGTCCAGCGCAACCTGCAAGTGGGGCTACGGAACGGGCTGCGGGACGGCCGCCAACTACCCGCCGCCGGCCGGCAACACGCCGTTCTGCAATCTCCACGGGTACGACTTCGATCGAAGCTTCACCGCGCCGATCACCGATGGCCTCCTCCCGACGGGGTCTTCGTTCCTGAGCTCCTGCTACGCGCTCTGGAACGGGAGCGCGTCGGCGAGCGCCTACGACATCACCGGCAACCTGCGCGAGATCACGAAGCGGGCCGCGAACGACTACCCGCTCATGGGCGGCGCGTACGACACCGCGTCGGACGACGGCGCGATGTGCGACTTCACCTTCTACAGCGTCCCGACCACGTTCAAATTCTCCGACACCGGCTTCCGCTGTTGCTTCTCCGCAGACCCGACGCTGTGAGTTCTTGCAAGGGGGCTCGCCCCCTTCTGGCTCGCCTCGCGAGCGGACGTCACGGCGTGAACGTCGTGGGGTCTGGTTGCGGGGGACCTGGTCCCCCGAGGCTCGCGCCGCAGGCGCGACCTCTCCCCCTGCCGCGCCTATCGGCGCGCGCTCGCCGTGCTCGCGAGGCCGTGTATCGGCTGGACCAATCAAGGGGTCCATTTGGTTTGTATACAAACTGTCCGGCGAGGTGATACCCCCACGGCGCGGTTCGCGGTGAGGCCCTGTTGTCTTCGGTCAGGTTCGGCGCTGACGACGGTCGGGGTCGGCTAGCAGGCGGCCGAGGCACGACCGCGTTCCGGCGATGGCGAAGGCGGCGAGGTCGTCGGCGAGTGCCCGGCGATCGGCGCCGGGGTCGTCCACGACGCGCTCGATCGCGGCGCCCAGGGCGCCGAAGATGAGCTCCGCGACGAGCGCCACGCGACCGCGATAGGCGGCTCCGATGCCGGCCTTCTTCGCCTGGCCCCAGAGCTCCTCCACGAAGTCGTTCATGACGCGGAGCTCGGCGTCGCGAACGGCTCGACCCAGGGTCGACGTATCCCGGCGATAGCGGGCGAGGAGCTCGTTGAAGGACCGGTCCGCGGCGACCGCGTCGAGCACCGCGAGGAAGTACGCGGCGACCTCCGCCGGATCGTTCCGGTCACGGATGCGACGGCGCATCGCGCCGAACGTCTCCCGCATGCCGTCGAGCGCCTCCGTGGTGGCTTCCTCGAGACACTCGTCGACGTTTCGAAAGTGCTTGTAGAAGCCGGGCTGGGCGATGCCGGCGCGTCGCGTGATCTCGACCGTCGTGAGGGCCCCGAGCCCGTCGCTCCGCACGATCTCGAGGACGGCGGCGACGAGTCGATCGCGTGTCGATGGGGTCTGCGAGGACCGCGACCGGCCGCCCGGAGCCTCGACCTTCGGCGCTCGAGCCATCCCGCGCATCCTGTCACAGTCCCCGAGGTTCGGGTGTGGAAGGAAACCCTTCACATGCCGAAAACCCAGTACTTTCCCGAGGGTTGCGCATGGTCAGCCGGGGCTCACACTAGAAGGATGGCGCGGATCTCCATCCTCGGTGCCGGCAAGATCGGACGGACCATCGCGAAGCTCGCCGCGCGGACGGGTGACTTCGAGGTCCGGATCCTGGACAGCGATCCCGTCGCCGTCGCACGCGTCGAATCGAAGGTCCCGGAGGCGCGCGCGGTCCGGGTGGACGCGACGGACCGCGCGGCGCTCTCGCGTGAGGTCGCGGGCTCCGACGCGATCCTCTCCGCCCTCTCGTATCACCACAACCCGACCGTCGCCGAGCTCGCGGCGGACGTTGGCGCGAGCTACTTCGACCTCACCGAGGACGTCGAGACGACGAAGCGCGTCCGCGCCATCGCCGAGCGCGCCCGACCCGGGCAGATCTTCATGCCCCAGTGCGGCCTCGCGCCGGGCTTCGTCTCGGTCGCGGCGTACGACCTCTGCCGCCACTTCGACTCGCTCCACGCCGTGCGCATGCGCGTCGGCGCGCTCCCGCAGTTTCCGACCAACGCCCTCAAGTACAATCTGACGTGGTCGACGGACGGGCTCATCAACGAGTACGGTAACCCGTGCGACGCGATCGTCGGCGGGAGGCGGCGGGAGGTGCTGCCGCTCGAGGGTCTCGAGCATTTCTCCATGGACGGGGTCCGGTACGAGGCGTTCAACACGTCGGGCGGCCTCGGCACGCTCTGCGAGACGCTCGACGGCCAGGTCGAGACGCTCGACTACAAGACGGTTCGCTACGCCGGTCATCGCGACCTCGCGGCCTTCCTCATGAACGAGCTCCGGCTGAACGGGCGGCGTGAGCTCTTGAAGGACATCCTGGAGCACGCGGTGCCCGTGACGTTCCAGGACGTCGTCATCGTGTTCTGCGCCGTGTCCGGGCAACGGCAGGGCCAGTTCGCGCAGATCGTCGACGCTCGGAAGATCTACAACCAGACCATCGACGGCGAGAACTGGAGCGCGATCCAGATCACGACGGCTGCCGGCGCCGTGGCGATGATGGATCTGCACTTCGGGGGGCGCCTTCCCTCCCGCGGATTCGTGAAGCAAGAGGAAGTGACGCTCGAGGCGTTCCTCGGGAACCGCTTCGGGCAAGTGTACCGGACGACCACGACGCTGGATCTCCGGCCGGAGCCGGGAGCGAGGGAGGCGGCCGAATGAGCTCGTTCGAGGCGATCGCGAGGGAATTTTCCCTGACCGCGCCGGCCGCCGTCGCGATCGGGGCCGAGCGGATCGCAGGCGAGGGACGGACTCTCTCCGTCCGGAGCCCGGTCGACGGTCGCCGTCTCGCGGAGCTCCCCGCCGCGACCGCCGAACAGACGGCGCGGGTCGTCGAGCGCGCGGCGCGGGCGTTCCAGGCGTTCCGCGTCGTTCCGGCGCCGCGGCGAGGCGAGCTCGTCCGGCGTTACGGGGAGGCGCTCCGGGCGAAGAAGGAGTCGCTCGCGGAGCTCGTGACGTGGGAGTGCGGAAAGATCCGCCAGGAAGCGCTCGGCGAGGTTCAGGAGATGATCGACGTCTGCGACTTCGCGGTCGGCCTCTCTCGGAAGCTCGAAGGGTCGACGCTGCCGAGCGAGCGCCCGAACCACCGCCTGATGGAGCAGTGGCATCCACTCGGCCCGATCGGCGTGATCACGGCGTTCAACTTCCCGGTCGCCGTCTGGGCGTGGAACGCGGCGCTCGCCCTCGTGGCCGGGGATCCGGTCGTCTGGAAGCCGTCCGAGAAGACCCCGCTCACGGCGCTCGCGTGTCAGTCGCTCGCCGCGGGCGTGATCGCCGGGTTTCCCGACGTCCCTGCGGACGTCGTCTCCGTCGTGGTGGGAGGCGCCGACGTCGGCGAAGAGCTCGCGTCTTCTCGTCTCCTCCCGCTCGTGTCGGCGACCGGCTCGGTCCGCATGGGAAGGCGGGTGGCGGAGACCGTCGCCCGGCGACTCGGGCGCTCGCTGCTCGAGCTCGGTGGGAACAACGCGCTCGTCGCCGCGCCCTCGGCGGACCTCGAGCTCGCCACGCGGGCCATCGTGTTCGGAGCCGTGGGCACGGCCGGGCAGCGGTGCACGACGCTCCGGCGCCTCGTGGTGCATCGGAGCATCGCCGACGCGCTCGTCACGCGTCTCGGGAACGTCTATCAGCGCCTTCCGGTCGGCGACCCGTTCGCCGCGGGCACGCTCGTGGGTCCCCTCATCGACGAGGCCGCGTGGCTCGCCATGTCGCGAGCCCTCGGCGCGGCGGAGAGCCAGGGCGGCCGCCTCCTCACCGGCGGAACGCGGACCTTCTCCGGGGTCCCCGAGGGCGGCGTCTACGTGCGCCCGGCCATCGTCGAGATCGACGCGGCGGCGCCCATCGTCCAGGAAGAGACGTTCGCGCCGATACTCTACGTGCACCGATACGAGGCGCTCACGGACGCCATCGCCATCAACAACTCGGTTCCGCAGGGCCTCTCCTCCGCGATCTTCACGACCGACCAGCGCGAGGCGGAGGCGTTCGTCGGACCGGCGGGCTCGGATTGCGGCCTCGCGAACGTGAACACGGGCACGAGCGGCGCGGAGATCGGCGGCGCCTTCGGCGGTGAGAAGGACACCGGCGG
Source organism: Polyangiaceae bacterium (assembly GCA_035545855.1). Taxonomy (GTDB): domain Bacteria; phylum Myxococcota_A; class Polyangia; order Polyangiales; family Polyangiaceae; genus DASZVB01. Next base: position 29,482 of record DASZXK010000191.1, on the reverse strand, counting down.
CGGGCGCGAGTCCGGGTCGGATTCGTGGAAGGCGTACATGCGCCGCGCGACCACGACGGTCAACTACGGCGCCGAGCTCCCGCTCGCGCAGGGCATCGAGTTCGACGCCTGACGGCCCGCGCGCGGCGACCTTCCCCGAAGACGGTCCCTAGAGCGCGCCGTTCAACGGATCGTACGTGCTGCCCTTGCCGCGCCCCTTGAAGGCGCCCGCGGAGGTATTGCCCGTCCGGTGCGTCGAGCGAACCGCCGTCTTCGGCGCCGCCTTGGGCGCGGCCGCAGCCTTTCCGCTCACGCCGAGCTTCTTCCCGATCGCGTCGGCGAGGTTCTTCTCCTCGTTCTGCCGCGTCGTGATGACGACGGGCGGTGGCGCATCGGAGAGGTGGACCGGGGTGCTTCCCGGATCGTAGGCGTGGCTCTTCGGCGGCTCGGGAGCGACCGTCGGCGCGACGGCCGCGGCGGCGACCGCGGACGGTGGAGCGTCACCCGGGAGCGCGCCCCCGTTCACCGCGAACGCGACACCCGCCGCGGCAGCGAGCAGCGTGACTCCGATGCCGAAGACCTTGCCCTTCCCCGACTTCTTCGCGAACGGCGCGTCGTCGAGATCGAACGTCATCGGGAGCGCGTTCGACGCGAGCGACGGTGGCGGCACGCTCGGCGCCATCACGGGCCGCAGGCTGTCCGGACTCGACGAAGCGGGCGGCGTGCTGCGGGTCACGACGGGCGGCCACGCCGAACCGGTCTCCGCGACCTGGGGCCGACGGAACGACGGCGGCGGCGACGATGGCGGTTGCGCCTGCGCGGGCGGCGCGGCGCGAGTCACGACGGGCGGCCATTCGCTCGCGGCCTGGACGCGCGGCCCGCGGCTCTGCGCGACCGACACCGGAGGAGCCGCGCCGTTCGGCGGCGGCCACATCGACGCTCGCGCCGCGGGCGGCTCGGACGCCGACGCCGGAGCGGCCCGAACGGCGGGCGCGGGCTCGGGACGCAGCGACGCAGGAATCGGCGCCTCATCGAGAACCGGGGAGTTCAACGGCAGACCGATCAGCGTCGGCTGCGGTTCGGGTTGATATCGCTCGAGCGCGGGAGCTTCCGGTTCGGACTCCTCGGACGTTCCCTCGGACTCGTCCTCGCCTCCGCCGAGAAGCTCGGCGAGCGTCATCGCGGCGGGCATCCCCTCCTGCCACACGCGCGTCCCCTCGTTCACGAGCCCCTGCTGAAAGGCTTCGTCGAGCTGATCCAGCGTGACGACCTTCACCTCACCGGAAGCGACTTCCACGTGCCAGAGGTCCTGCTCGAGCGATTCGTTCATGGTGTTTGCCTCGTCGTGTTTCCGAACCGAGGGAATGTCCATATCGCGGAACGCGGGAAAGACGAGATGCCAAATCGTGCGCAATCTTCGCCTCTGCTGGAGAGTTCTCGCGCGGGTGAGATGGAATCCGGATGCGCGCGAAACTTGCGAGCCGGTTGTCGATCGCTTCGACGTCGACCGAGATCACCCGAGAGCTCATGCCGAGCTCATCCTCATGGCGCGTCGCAGCGCGACGACGTCAGGGCTTCGCCGCTTGAATGCGCGAGTAGTCGGGAGCGAGCGTGTCGCGCGCGCGAACGAGCGCCCGGTCGAGCGCGTCGTCGACGCGAAGGCACGGAAAGCAATCGTGTCGACTTCGGGGACCGCAGCCGGTCCGTGAAACGAGCAGCATCAACGGACGGAACGAGCGCGTGTCGGCGTCCGTCACGGCGCGGTCGACGAGCGGCTTCCGCACCTCGCAGCTCTGACCTTGCACGCTCCGGAGGTCGAACGCGATCCGCACCTGCGGAGACGCGTGCGCGCGGACCGCATCCGTCGCGAGGAGCTCTCTCGCGCGCTGGGTCGCGACGGTGGCCTTCGGCGTGCTCGCCCACGTGTCGAACAGGATGTCCGCGCCCTCGGGGCCCGGAAGCGCGGCCGCGACGCGAAGAGCGGCTTCCCAGGAGTCTCGCTGCACCGCGAGCATGAGGTCCCGGAGGACTCGCGGATGGCTCCCGTACTTGCGATCGAGCTCGCTCGCGCGGAGGTACGCGTCGAGCCCTCGGGCCGTGTCGCCGTGCGTGATGCGCGCCTCGCCGAGCACGAACCACTCGCGCGCGCCGCGCGCCGTGTCCGGACGGGCTTCGATCTGCTTCCACGCGGCCGCGTCCCCCACCTCTGCGCGTACCAGCACCGCTTCCAGCCCCGGGTCGACCGGCGCGGCGGACGCCGACGGCGCGGCGGACGCGACCGGCGCGATCACCGGCTTCCGGAACGCACGAACGGCGAGAAACGCGAGCAGGAAGGACACGACGACGATCGCCGCCACGACGCCCATTCCGAGGCGAGTCCGGAGAAACCGCATGGCCCGCTCCTCGAGCGACGGCGGCGGCGGCGCCTCGAGACGGTGGAGGAGACGATCGATGTACTCGACGACGCCTTCTGCGGTTTGCACGCGCTCGGCCGGATCTTTCGCGAGGAGCTTCATCACGAACGCGGCGACGGCGGGATCGACGTCGGCCGGCAGCGGCGGAGGCGGCGCCTCCCGCTGCATGCGGAGCACGTCGCGGATCTCCTCCGCCGAAAACGGCGGATCCCCCGCGAGCATGGAATAGACGATGACGCCGAGGGAGTAGAGGTCGGCGCGATGGTCCGTCGGCTCGCCTCCGGCTTGCTCGGGCGCCATGTAGCGAGGCGTCCCGAAGACGAGTCCCTGCCTCGTCACCTGACGTTCCTCGGGCGGAGCGTCCACGTGGACCTTCGCCATGCCGAAATCGAGGAGCTTCACGAAGTCTTCCCGATCCGGCCGTGGAGCGACCATGACGTTGTCGGGCTTCACGTCCCGATGGACGATTCCAGCTCCGTGGATCGCTCCGAGCGCCGTCGCGATCTGACGGGCGATCTTCAGGGCGCGCGGGGCCGGCATCCGCCCCGCCGCCATCACGTTCGTCAGGTTCTCCCCGGGGACGTACTCCAGAACGAGGTACATCGATCCGTCGGGGAGCTCGCCGAAATCGGTCGCGGTGACGAGGTGCTCGTGGTCGACGCGCCCGGCGGCGACGGCCTCGCGCTCGAATCGGAACACGGCCTCCGAGAGGCGCCCCATTTCCTTGTGGAGCACCTTCAGCGCGAAGGGCTTGTGCATCCGCACGTGCTCCGCGAGATACACCGCCCCCATGCCGCCCTGTCCGAGGCGCTTCTCCACGCGATAGCGATCGGCGATGAGGGTGCCGATCAGAGGGTCCTGTTCCGTTTCGCTCACCCGGGGGCTTTCGATCGCACCCTCGAGGTTACCACCCCCGCTCGGGCTCCCACCATGGCCCGCGGACGCTCACACCGGGTTCCTACGCGGCCTGGGCCTCGAAATGTTCGCGAAGGAGCCGGTAGCCACGGTGAACGCGGAGCTTGATGGCACTCTGAGTGGTTGACAGGACGGCCGCGGCTTCACCACCGGAGAGCCCCTGGAGCTTCGTGAGCTCGATGGCGTCGCGGTAGTGATCGGGCAGCGCGGCGAGTGCGAGCTCGAGCTCCCGTGCGTCATCCTTGCTCTGGCTGTCGTCCACGACGCGCTCGGGTAGCGCGCCGTCGTCCGAGAGGACGTCCACGCGGGTCCGCATCGACCGGAGCTCGTCGTACAGGGCACGGCGCGCGATGACGAGGACCCACGGCGTCACGGGAGCCCCCCGGACGTACGTCTCTCTCGCGCGGTGGAGCTTGATGAACGCGTTCTGGAGCGCATCCTCGGCGATGGCCGGGTTCCTGGACAGCTTCATGAGGTGCCCGAGGAGCTTCGGGGCCATGCGGCGGTGGAGCTCCCGGAACGCAGATTCGTCGCCCGAGGCGTATCGCTCCATCAGTGCTTCGAGGGTGCTCTCGACGGATTCCTGGAAGGAGGGCTCCATGGCAGACCGCACCCTGTGCAGCCGGCGTGCCACGGCAGAGCCTGCCTTTCCGCAGGAATCGGGCCACTCCGGAGGACCGGGAGGGATTTCCCGAGGGGGTGCTACCTGTGTCAGGTGTGTCACCGACACGCTCGACGACCCCGTTGGAATTTCCGCGTCCGATATAATCGAGGGCATTCATGGCCGAGCTCATGGACCGGACGCTGGACGCCGAGGCGAGCCCCCAGGGGGCCGGCGCCACCGTCCGCGTCGAGCCTCACCTCGTCGTCGCGCTCGAGTGCGACAGGCCGCTCGCGCTCTCATCGAGACACCGGCTCGGCGCCGGCGGACGCGCGGTCATCGGTCGGGGCGCCTCGCGGACGGTCCGTCGTGGCGGTGACCATCGCGCCACGGACCTCGAGCTCCGGATCCCCGATCGCTGGATGTCGCAGACGCACGCGCGCCTCGACGGGGCGGTGGGGAAGTGGGCGATCACGGACGCCGGCTCGAAGAACGGCATGCGCGTGAACGGTGCCCCCAAGGCATCGCACGTGCTCGAGCCGGGGGACCTGGTCGAGCTCGGTCATACGCTCCTCCTCTACGAGGAAGCCCTGCACGGGGCCGGACCGGACGACGTCGATCACGCGAGCGTCTCGGCGGCCGCCCCCGGCTTCGCGACGCTCGTGCCGTCCCTCGCGGAGAGCTTCGGCAAGCTCGAGCGACTCGCGAAGGCCGGCGTGCCCATCCTCGTGCTCGGGGAGACGGGCACCGGCAAGGAGGTCGTCGCTCGCGCGATCCACGCGCTCTCGGAGCGGTCGGGGAAGTTCGTCGGCGTGAACGCGGGCGCGATCCCGAGCACGCTGGTCGAGTCCGAGCTCTTCGGGAGCACGAAGGGCGCGTTTTCGGGGAGCGTATCGGACCGTCCGGGACTCGTGCGCTCCGCGGACCGCGGAACGCTCTTCCTCGACGAGATCGGCGAGCTTCCCCTGCCGGCGCAGGCCGCGTTCCTCCGGGTGCTCGAGGAGAGGCGCGTGCGCCCCGTCGGCGGAACCGACGCCGTCCCGGTCGACGTGCGGCTCGTCTCCGCGACGAACCGGGACGTGGAACGCCTCGTCCGCGAGGGGAAGTTCCGGGACGACCTGTTCAGCCGGGTCGCGGGCTTCCGGGTCGTCCTGCCGCCTCTCCGCGAGCGGCGAGCCGACCTCGGGCTCCTCATCGGAGCGCTCATCGAGCGGATTGCGGGCGCCGACGCAACGAAGGTGACGATCTCGGTCGAGGCGGCGCGGACGTTGTTCTCCTACCGGTTTCCGCTGAACGTCCGAGAGCTGGAGAACTGGCTCCGCGCGGCGCTCGCTCTCTCCGGGTCGGATCCGATCCGCCCCGAGCATCTGCCGGACCCGGTGGACCTCGGCGAGGACGACGACGCGAGCGACGTGCCGCCGAAGGAGCTCACCCCGGATCAGGAGCGCCATCGAGCGGAGATCATCGGGCTCCTGTCGAAGCACCAGGGCAACGTCAGCGCCGTCGCGCGTGAAGCCGGCAAGGCGAGAAACCAGGTCCAGCGCTGGCTCAGGCGCTACGCCCTCGACCCGAACGACTACCGGTGACGCCCGACGGCACGCAGAAAGGCGACCCTCGCCCCCTCGAGGAGAGCTCCGCGACGCGCCTCGCCCTCGGCAAGTCGCGCTACCAGATGATCGCCCAGATCGCGACGAGCGCGTGGGGACCGCTCTGGGTCGCGCGCTCCGCCGACGGCCCGGAGGCGGGCCGCATCGTCTCGATCCGGCGCATCGGGAGGCGGCCGCCGCTCGATCCTGCGCTCCTCCGGAAGCTCGCGACGTGCGCGTTCACGGCGATGAACGTGCGCGGCGGGAACGTCGCGGCGGTCCTCGACGTCGTCGTGACCGGGACGGAAGTCGCCGTGGTGACGGAGTACGTGGAGGGCGAGCTCCTCCGGTCGCTCCAGCGACGGATCGGGCTCGGGAACAGACCGATCGAGGTTCCCGTCGCGCTCCGTCTCGCGCTCGACTTGACCCGCGCCGCCATCCTGGCGAAGGAGGGGTGGCGCGCCGTCACGGACGACGATCCGAGCCTGAAGAGCGCCCTGCACGGCGGCATCACGCCGGATTCGCTGCTCGTCGCGACCTACGGCGAGCCCATCCTGTTCGACGTCGGCGTCGCCGGGCTCGCGCTCTCCCGCGCCGAGCTGTCGGACAATCCGGAGCTCGTCCCGTACCGCGCGCCGGAGCACCTCGCGACGTCCGTCGCCGACGAGCGCTCGGACGTGTTCACGCTCGGGATCGTGCTCTGGGAGCTGCTCTCGAACCGCCCGCTCTTCGGGTCGCCGCGGTGGCTCCGGAACTCGACCCCCGCCGATGCGTCGGCGCCGAGCCCCGCCGAAGAGGCCGCCCGCGCCCGTCACCGGGTCCTCGAGATGCCCATTCCTCGGCTCGACGCGGTCGTGCGCGCCGGAGCGCCGATCGATCGCGCCCTCGCCACCGTGGTGGCGCGCGCGCTCGAGCGGAATCCGGCGGACCGCCCGCGGACCCTGGACGAGCTCGAGCGCCAGCTCGTGGCGCTCGGCCCGGGCCGCTTCGCGACGACGGACGACGTCTCGGACGTCATCGCGACCATCGCGAGCACGTCGCTCGAAGCACGCCGCCTCGCGCTCGCGAGCGTGACGGGGCAATTCCCGGTCGGCGAGGCCGGGCGCGCGGATCAGAACCGCCCGACGATCTCGCCGACGGCGCCGAGCGCCGAAGCCACCCTCCGTCTCGAGGAGCTCGCCTCCTCCCCGGACGCGCTCGCCGCGCTCCAGACCGCAAGAGGAGCGAAGCCCCCGCCGCTCCCCCCGAAGCGCCGACGAGGCAGCGTGCCGGACGTCGGGTGATCGGGGCACCGGTACGAGGAAGTTTTAATCAGCCGCCCAGCTTCTTTCCGCGAGCGCGAGAAGATTCGTCCGCGCGAAGAAGCGAGCGTTCGGATGACGCGACGGCGCTCAACCATTGAGCGCAAACGTGACCGAGTACCGGTTGGTCCGCCGAACCGGCCGGCTATTGTCCACGCCGCGGCACCCACGATCGGACACACCTTCCATGCATCGTTCGCTCTCATCCACTTCCTCATTCATCTTCGCCCTGTCGGCTCTGGCGGTCGCCTGCGGCTCCTCCGGGGACGAAGGCAGCCCGAGCACCGGCGCCCAGGGCGGCACGGCGGGTTTCTTCACGGGCACGGGCGGGGACTCCACCGCGGGCGCGAGCAACGGCGCCGGTGGTAGCAGCACCGGCAACGGCGGCGCGAACACCGGAAACGGCGGCAATGGTCAGAGCGCTGGCGGCAACAATCCGGGTTCCGGCGGCGAGAGCACCGGGAGCGGCGGCGCGAACGCGGGGAACGGCGGCGAACAGGGCACCGGCGGCAGTGGAACCGGCGGGGACACGTCCGCCCCTTGCATCACGGATCCAGCGCAGGAGGCCGTGATCCTCGGCGACTCGTACGTCACCGGCTTCGGCTCGCCGGCTCTCCAGCCCGAGCTCGCCAAGATCATCTCCTCCATCGGCCAGTACCCGAACTACGCGGGCGCGGGCTGCTCCATGGCGTCCGGCGGAATCTGCACCGGCCTCTACGGCAACGTTCCCCAGCAGGGCACGACGGCGCTCCAGCAGCACCCGAACACGAAGCTCGTCATCATGGACGGCGGCGGCAACGACATCCTCATCTGCAGCGCCGTCACGTACCCGAACTGCGCGGCGCTCTGCAAGGCCGCGGGCTCGTCCCAGCAGAAGGTCTGCACGGACATCGTGGATCTCGCGATCTCGACCGCCGGCAAGCTGATGACGGACAGCGCGAACGCCGGTGTCCGGGACGTCGTGTACTTCTTCTACCCGCATCTGCCCGGTGCGAACGCCGGCTACTCGGAGATCCTCGACTACGCGGAGCCCAAGGCGAAGGCCCTCTGCGACGGCGCCGAGACGACGACGGGCGGCAAGATGCGCTGCCACTTCGTCGACATGGTGGAGCCGTTCAAGGCCGCAGGCGGGGACGGCAATCCGCTGAATTTCGCTGGGGACAGCATCCACCCGTCCGCGGCTGGCCAGGCGATCATCGCGAAGGCCGTGACGGACGTGATGAAGGCGAACTGCCTCGGCGAGTCGAGCGGCTGCTGCACGTCGAACTGACGGCACCGACGACGCGTCGACGAGAGACGCCGCTGCCCCTCGACGGGCGGCGGCGTCTTCGTTTTCCGGGAGCGGCGAGCGTCTTCCTCAGCCCTCGAGAGCGCGCTTCACGAGCACCGAAAGGCCCGCCGACATCGGCAAGCGGAGCGCCGCTTCGTGCCCCCGCTCGCTCATCTTCCGCCACGTCTTCTGGAGGATGTCGACGACCTTCTCCGGCGGATGCTTCGTCGCAAACTCGTCCGCTTCGAACTCGAGGAAGACGAGACAGAGCGCGTCCTCCATCGTCTGCGCGTCGGGGTTCTGCTTGATGGCGCGCTTCTGGACGATGGCGCGAACGGCTTCGATGGTGAGGCCGTCGTAGCCGACGCCGCGGAGGATCTTCTCCGCCTCGTCCGCGTGGAAGCGGTGAAGCGCCTTCCTCCACTCGAGGTAGCCGATGCGTCCCTCGGGATACTCGGCTCGCGGGACGGCGAACCGTCGAAGGTGCTGGGAGCGGGCGGCGAGCCGCAGGGCTTCCGACGCCCCCGGGTCCAGCCGAGCGACCCACGCCGAGAGCCGCTCGGCGTCGACGAGCTCGCGCGGGCGCGAGACGCCGTTCACCGTGACGCGGTTCGGGTCCGCCGCGTTGGCGGCGTCGAACGCCGCGACCGCGCGCTCGAAACGGCCCGGGTTCTCGTTGGTTGACACGGAAGTCCCCCTGCCTATAATCCAAATCAGTACTTTCGAGGTACCGAATTCCAAATCATTGAAAGTACTGAATAAATGCTCCGAATCACCAAGCTCACGGACTACGCCGTCCTGATCCTCTCGGATCTCGTGCGGCCCCAGGCGGCGGACGCTTCCGCGGCGCCGGACGTGGCGGAGCGAACGAAGATCCCGGCTCCCACCGTGAGCAAGGTGCTGAAGCTCCTCGGTCGCGGCGGGCTCGTCGCCTCCGAGCGAGGCAAGAACGGCGGCTACCGGCTCGCGCGCGCGCCGGAGCTCGTCACGGTGGCGGACATCGTGGACGCCGTGGAAGGGCCCATCGCCGTCACGGAGTGCAGCACAGTCGAGCGCGGATCTTGCGACCTCGAGGGTCACTGTCCGACGGAAACCAACTGGCTCCGAATCAACGAAGCGATCCGCCAGACCCTCCGCGGCATCACGCTCGCGGACATGGTGAAGCCCAACCTTCCCGTCCTGATCCCCCTGAGCCGTCTGACCGCGACGGACGGCTGATCCGGTCCCGGCGACCGGGCGCTCCGGCGCTTTCGCCCCCTCCGCGGGGGTTTCGTTTTTCCCCATGACGACCTCCTCCGACCACGTCGAAAAGCTCCTCGAAGGCGAGTACGCCGCCGGCTTCGTGACGGCGATCGAGGAAGACCGGGTTCCGCCCGGGCTCGACGAGCAGGTCATCCGCCTCATCTCGGAGAAGAAGGGGGAGCCGCCGTGGCTGCTCGACTGGCGGCTCTCGGCGTTCGCGCGCTGGAAGAAGCTCGCGGACCAGGAGCCCGCCTGGGCGAACGTCCACTACCCGAAGATCGACTACCAGGCGATCAGCTACTACTCCGCGCCGAAGTCGAAGAAGGACGGGCCGAAGAGCCTGGAAGACGTCGACCCGGAGCTCCTGAAGACGTACGACAAGCTCGGCATTCCGCTCCACGAGCGCGCGGCCCTCGCCGGCATCGCGGTGGACGCGGTGTTCGACAGCGTGTCCGTCGCGACGACGTTCAAGGACAAGCTCGCGAGCATGGGCGTCATCTTCTGCTCCTTCTCGGAAGCGGTGAAGGAGCATCCCGAGCTCGTGAAGAAGTACCTGGGGAGCGTGGTCCCCGTGAGCGACAACTTCTACGCGACGCTGAACTCCGCCGTCTTCACGGACGGCTCGTTCGTCTACGTCCCGAGGGGCACGCGCTGCCCCATGGAGCTCTCCACGTATTTCCGCATCAACGCGGCCAAGACGGGGCAGTTCGAGCGCACGCTCATCATCGCCGACGAGGGCGCGACGGTGAGCTACCTCGAAGGCTGCACCGCGCCCATGCGAGACGAAAACCAGCTCCACGCGGCCGTCGTGGAACTCGTCGCGCTGGAAGGGGCGGACATCAAATACAGCACCGTGCAGAACTGGTACCCCGGGGACGCGGAGGGGCGCGGCGGCATCTACAACTTCGTCACGAAGCGTGGCAAGTGCGCTGGTCGGAAGTCCAAGATCTCCTGGACGCAGGTGGAGACGGGCTCCGCCATCACCTGGAAGTACCCGAGCGTCATCCTCCAGGGAGACGAGTCCGTCGGGGAGTTCTACTCCGTAGCTCTCACCAACAACCGCCAGCAGGCGGACACGGGCACGAAGATGCTCCACCTCGGGAAGAACACGAAGAGCACCATCGTCTCGAAGGGCATCAGCGCGGGGCGCGGGCAACAGACGTATCGGGGGCTCGTCCGCGTCGGGAAGAACGCGGAGAACGCCCGGAACTACACGCAGTGCGACTCGCTCCTCCTCGGGTCGAGGTGCGGCGCGCACACGGTGCCGTACATCGACGTACGGAACGCGACGAGCACCGTGGAGCACGAGGCGACCACCTCCCGCATCAGCGACGACCAGCTCTTCTACTGCAAGCAGAGGGGGCTCGGCGCCGAAGACGCCGTTTCGCTGATCGTGAACGGGTTTTGCAAGGAAGTGTTGAAGGAGCTGCCGATGGAGTTCGCGGTCGAAGCGCAGAAGCTCCTCGGAGTGAGCCTCGAAGGAGCCGTCGGATGAGCCTGCTCGAGATCGAAGACCTTCACGCGACGGTCGCCGGGAAGGAGATCCTGAAGGGTCTCACTCTCTCCGTCTCCCCGGGCGAGGTCCACGCCGTGATGGGCCCGAACGGCTCCGGCAAGAGCACTCTCGCGAGCGTCCTCTCCGGTCGCGAAGGCTACGAGGTCACGGGAGGGAGCGTGAAGTACCTCGGGGAAGACCTGCTCGCGCTCGCCGCGGAGGAACGAGCCCGCCGCGGCGTGTTCCTCGCGTTCCAGTACCCGGTCGAGATCCCGGGCGTCTCGAATCTCTACTTCCTGAAGGCGGGCGTGAACGCCGTCCGGAAGCATCGCGGGCTCCCGGAGCTCGACGCCATGGATTTCATGAAGGCCGCCCGCGAGAAGATGAAACTCGTGGAGCTCCCCGAAAAACTCGCGCAGCGCCCCGTGAACTCCGGATTTTCGGGCGGGGAGAAGAAGCGGAACGAGATCTTCCAGATGGCGATGCTGGAGCCGAAGCTCGCCATCCTGGACGAGACGGACTCGGGGCTCGACATCGACGCCCTCCGCGTCGTGGCGAACGGAGTGAACGCGCTCCGGAGCCCCGATCGCGCGATGATCGTCATCACGCACTATCAGCGCCTCCTGGACTACATCGTGCCGGACGTCGTGCACGTGCTCGTGGACGGTCGCATCGTGAAGACGGGAGACAAGACGCTCGCGCGCACGCTCGAAGACGAGGGATACGCCCGCATCGAGAAAGAGGCGCGGAGCGGAGCCCGGGAGGCGACGGCGACGTGACCTCCACGGCGCCCTCCGTGGTTCGCGCTCCGGACGGAGAGAGCGGACTCCTCCGCTCGGCGGAGACGGCGCTCGCGCGTGGACCGGGCGCCGGGCCGTCGTGGCTCGCCGGCCTGCGGAGGGAAGCATCCGTTTGGTTTGGCGCGCATGGTTTTCCGACGCAGCGGCTCGAGGCGTTCCGCTTCACCCCGGTGCGCGAGGCGCTCCGGGCGCCCCTCGCATTCGTGGGGACGGAAGCGCCGGCCGCCGCCGTGGAAGGGGACGGAGTGAGCGCGCTCTCCCTCGAAGCGGCGCTCGCAAAGATGCCGGATCGGCTGGAAGAAACGCTCGGCCGCGGCGCGGCGCTCCGGGACGGCTTCGGCGCGCTCTCGGCGGCGCTCCTCGCGGACGTCCTCGTCGTGGTGGCGAGCCGCGGGGCCCGCGGGACGGTCCGCGTCGCGGGACGGGTCGGGACGGCCTCCGCCGTGGCGATGCCACGCATCGTCGTCCTCGCCGAGCGGGAGAGCACGCTCACCCTGGTGGAGACCCACGTCGGGCCGGAGCTCTCGCCGCTCACGCTCGCCACGACCGAAGTGTTCGTCGGGGAAGACGCCTCGGTCGAGCACGTGCGCATCCACGACGGCGCGGCGGACGCGCGCGCCCTCGCGACTCTGAACGTGAGCCAGGCGCGCAACTCCCGCTACACCGCGCGGGTGTTCGCGTTCGGCGGCGCCCTGTCCCGGCTGGATCTCGCCGTCACCCTCGCGGGAGCGGGCGCCGAGTGCGCGCTGGAAGGGCTCTACCTGACCTCCGGAGCGGATCTCGTCGACCACCACACGACCGTCGATCACGCGTCGCCGAACGCGACGAGCCGGCAGCGGTTCAAGGGGCTCGTCGGCGGAAGCGGGACCGCCGTGTTCGACGGCACCGTGATCGTGCGCCCCGACGCTTCGCGCACGGAGGCGCACCAGGAGAACCGGAATCTGCTCCTCTCCGGGGACGCCGTCGTGCACGCGAAGCCGCACCTCCGCATCGACACGGACGACGTGAAATGCAGCCACGGCGCGACCGTCGGCCGGCTGGACCCTGTTCAGCTCTTCTATCTCCGCTCCCGCGGGATGGACCTCGAAACCGCGCGGGCGGTGCTCACCGTCGCGTTCGCGCGCGAGATCGTCCTCGGCGTTTCCGACGAGAAGACCCGCGCGGCGCTCGACGCTCGCCTGTCGCGCGCGTTCCCCGGCGGCATCCTGGAGGGCGGAGCATGACCGAGACCACCGCCGCCCGTTCGCTCGCGCCGGCGCCGTTCGACGTGGAGCGCGTGCGCCGGGACTTCCCCGCCCTCCATCAGGAAGTGCACGGGAAGCCCCTCGCCTACCTGGACAGCGCGGCGACCGCCCTGAAACCCCGCGTCGTCATCGAGGCCGTCGACCGCATGTACGAGCGGGACACGGCGAACGTGAACCGCGCCGTGCACCTTCTGTCTCAGCGCGCGACGCTCGCGTACGAGGGTGCTCGGGAAAAGGTCGCGAAGTTCCTGGGCGCGAAGGAGCCGGCGGAGGTCGTCTTCGTCCGAGGAACGACGGAAGGCGTGAATCTCCTCGCGCAGACGCTCGGGCGGACGAAGCTCCGCCCGGGGGACGAAGTGCTCATCACGGAGCTCGAGCACCATTCGAACCTCGTCCCGTGGCAGATGGCCTGCGAGGCGACCGGCGCGACGCTGTCCGTCGTCCCCGTGACGGACGAGGGCGAGGTGACGCTCCGCGCGTTCCGCGAAAAGCTCTCTCCCAGTACGAAGATCGTGGCCGTGGCCCACGCCTCGAACACGCTCGGCACCGTGCTCCCGGTGCGGGAAATCGCCGAACTTTGCCACGAGGCGGGCGCCGTCGTCGTGGTGGACGGCGCTCAGGCAGTGCCGCACCTCACCGTGGACGTGCAGGCCCTCGGAGCGGACTTCTACGTGTTCTCGGGCCACAAGCTCTACGGCCCCACGGGCATCGGAGCCGTCTACGGGCGGCGCGCGCTCTTCGAGGCGCTCCCGCCGTGGCAGGGCGGAGGCTCGATGATCCACACGGTGACCTTCCGGAAGACGACGTACAAGGGTCTGCCGGACCGATTCGAGGCGGGCACGCCGGACATCGCGGGCGCCGTCGGGCTCGGCGCCGCGGTCGACTACGTGAGCGCCCTCGACCGAGCCGCGCTCGCGTCGCACGAGAAGGACGTCCTGGACTACGCGACCTCCCGTCTGTCGAAGGTCCCGGGGCTTCGCATCGTGGGGACGGCGCCGGACAAGATCGGCGTCGTCTCCTTCGTCGTCGAAGGCATTCACCCGCACGACCTCGGTACGCTGGTCGACGGCGAAGGCGTCGCCGTGCGTACCGGTCACCACTGCACGCAGCCGCTCATGGAGCGCTACTCTGTTCCCGCGACGGCGCGCGCCTCCTTCGGGATGTACACGACCCGAGCGGAGATCGACCAGCTCGTCAGGGCGGTGGAAAAGGCGAAGGAGCTATTTTCCTGATGGACGCGCGAGAGCTGTACCAAGAGCTGATCCTGGACCACGGGCGGAGACCGAGGAATTTCCGCGTTCCGGAGCACGCGACCCACGGCGCGGAGGGAAAGAATCCCCTCTGCGGGGACCACGTGATCATCCGGGCCGACTACGAAGGCGGCGTCGTGAAGGACGTCGGGTTCCAGGGCTCGGGGTGCGCGATCTGCACGGCCGCGGCGTCCACGATGACGGAGGCCGTGAAAGGGCTCTCGCGGGCGGAGGTGGACTCGCTGTTCCACCGCTTCCACGAGCTCGTCACCGGCAGGGGCGAAGGGGATCCGGAGGAGCTCGGCAAGCTCGCCGCGTTCGCCGGCCTGTCCGAATTTCCGATGCGTGTGAAGTGCGCGACGCTCGCCTGGCACACGCTCCAGGCCGCGCTCGACGGCGGCGGCTCCGCGTCCACGGAGTGATCATGTCGGAACCCGTCGCCGATCCCGAGTTCGAGAAGCTGAAGCGGAGGCACCTCGGCGTCCTCAACACCGCCGCGGGCGCGACGGAGAAGACGGACGCGTTCGTTCTGGAGGGCCCGGGGGAGGTCCCGGACACGGTGCCCTCGCCGCCTTCCGCGCTCAGGGACCGGGTGATCCAGGGCCTCCGGACGGTTTACGATCCGGAGATCCCGCTCAACATCTACGACCTCGGGCTGGTCTACGCGGTCGACGTGAGCCCGAAATCCGAGGTCCACGTGAAGATGACGCTCACCGCTCCGGGCTGCCCGGTCGCAGGCTCCCTGGTGAAGGAAGTCCACGACCGCGTCCGCGAAACGCCCGGGGTCTCGTTCGCCCGGACGGAGCTCGTGTGGGACCCGCCGTGGACCCGAGACAACATGTCGATGGAAGCCCAGCTGGAGCTCGGACTGCTCTGACCCAGGAGGTCGCCATGAACGCAGAACCCATCAAAGAAGTCGCAGCGGAGACCCCGCGGATCACCCTCACGGAAGAAGCCGCGGAGTTCGTGAAGAAGCGCCTGGCGAAGGAGGGCCGTCCGAACGCCGCGCTCCGCGTCGGTGTGCGGGGCGGCGGATGCAACGGGCTCATCTACGTGCTGGACTACACGGACGACGCGCCGCGCGGGCGGGACATCGTGTACGACTTCCACGGAACGAAGGTCTTCGTGGACGCGCGGAGCCTCGACTACATCGAGGGCAGCCGGATCGTCTACGAGAACACCCTGATGTTCCAGGGCCTCAAGTTCCAGAATCCGAACGAGGCCACGACCTGCGGCTGCGGAGAGACCTTCAGCGTGAAGCCGGAAGTGGAAGAGAAGCGGCGTTCGCGGGCGCTCCCGACGAAATAGCCGGACGACACGGACGCCGTGCGTCTGCCTACGAGCTTCGCTCGCGTGCTCCGGATCGGAGGCCGGCGAGGGCGAGACCGTGTCGCGCCGTCAGCGATCGCCCAGGGCGTCGCGGACGGAGTCCAGGGCCGCTCGACGGACCAGCGCGGACATGTCCTGCACGAATGCGCGAACGAGCGCTTCGATCTGAGCTTCGAGCTTACCGCCGCCGACGTCCGCCTTCGTGCGCCTCGCGGGCGCCTCCGGCTCGGCGCGACGAGACGACGGAGCGCCGCTCTTCTTCATGCGGCCGCGGACGGCGTAGACGAGGCTCGTCGAAAAATCGAAGCCGGCCTTCTTCCCGGCATCGACGACCTCCGGAGCCGTCATGTCGACGGGTTGAGCGCGGATGAAATCGCTCGCGTTGCCTTCGTCTCCGGGGGAAGCCTTCTTGGAAGCCACTTTGCATTGCCTTTCGCGTGTGGCTGGACCGTCACACGGGGGTCCTCGTGCCGTCAACGCAGAACCTGAGGCGCGTCTGCGCCGGTTCCGGGCGGCGGCCCGTGTGACGAATGCCGCCCGGGTCCCGAACCAACAAACGTCCCGTCCACGCTACCGCGGACGACCCGAGCCGGCGACGAGGAGTGGTCACGACGGTCACCTGGCCCCTCAGAAGGCGCCTCTCACCACCGCGGAGACGCCGGCGACGTCGCGCCGGGCACCGACCGAAATGGAGGCCGATTGCGCCCGTTCCCGGGGTGACAGGGCGAAATAGAGGCCGACGGTGGCGAGCGCCGCGACGCCGGCGCCGATCGAGGCGGCCGTGACGGCGACGTCGTCCCGGTTCCTCGCGTCGACGAGATCCGAGAGGTCATCGCAGCGCGCGCGAGTGGCGGGCGTCGGCTCGACGCAGCCCCCCGCCGGGGAGAGCTCGGACCTGAGCGAGCTCGCGTCGCTCGACGCAGCCACGCTCTTCCCGAGGAAGACGGCCGCCGTCGCCATGAAGGCCACGGTGATCCCGCCGCCGACGGCGAGCGCCCAGGTGGAGGGCGCCACGCCGTCCGCCGCGTTCGCCGTGGAGTCACGGGGGAGTCGCGCGAGCTTCCGCCGGGGAGGAACGTCGTGGACGGGCACGGGCACGCTCCCGCCGCGCGCGCCCGCCGGGCCCAGGGTGAGCTCGACGTCCTGCGTTCGGCCCGCGATCGCGTCGACCGCAACGGCAGTGGGGTCGTGGTTCGGCGCGGCCGCCTCGATGACCCGGTGACCCGGATCGACGAACACGAGCTCCTCGATCGGTGCATGACCGACCACGATGCGGTCCACCGTGAGCGTCGCGCCGGGGACGTCGACCCGAACGCGGAGAGCGGCGACGTGCGCCCGGGCCTGCGCGAGCCCCTGCTCGACGTGAGCGCGCGCCGCCGGGTCGCCGTCCCGCGGGAACATCCGGAGGCAGGCGGACAGGTGCGTGGCAGCGTCGCGGTACTGCGCGAGGCCGAGCTCCACCTGACCGAGGCCTCCCGCGGTCCGGTAGGAAGGCGAAAGGTCCCAGGCCGCGCGGAGCTCCGCGTATGCGTCCGAGTACTCACCGGCCTCGAACGCGGCCGTCCCACGACGAAAGGCTTCTTCCGCGCGATCCGGGCGCGCGGCGCCGGAAGCAGGAGCGTCCGCCAGGACGGGCCGAGCAAGCAGAAGCAGCGCGGCGCACGCCACGGCCCCCCGTGAGACTATCGAAGCCATGCCTTCTGCCTGCTGACTCGCAGGGTGCGGGGTGGGGTCGGTGCAGAAGTGGCCGGCGGCGGCCGTGCCGTGGTGGATTCCGCCACCCCGGGGCCCGTCGAGGCTCCGGGCCGAAGCGTTCCCAATGTGTCCACCGGGGTGGACACAACCCCCGGGCGAGTCACCATGGGCGCCGCGGACCGCGGTGACTCCATTTTCGTGCCAGGTACCGTTCGCGGAACCTGCGACAGCACGCCGCCGTCCCCGCCGGAATTCTCCATGTGCCGGAGGCCGAACCAGCCACCCAGCGTCGCTCCGAAGATCGCCGCGAGGGCCGCGGTCGAGGCGCGAAAACGAGTCCTGCGCGCGCGCACGCTCGGAACGAGAACGGTATCGTCGGTGGCGAGGGACGGTCCCTCCCGCGCGAGCCATGGCGGCGGCTGGAGCCCGTCGACGCTCACGCGATGCGTGTCGGAAAACCGCGGATCCACCGCAGGATCCAGCTTCACCGGCAGGAGCTCCAGAGTCTCGTGCGACGTCACGGCCGGCGGTGGACGCGGCGAGTAGTACGCGCTCGCGTGCTCCGGAAGCGAGACGGCGGCCGCATCGTCCTCGGCGCCGCCGGCGGCATCACGATTGGGAGGAGGGCTCATGAATCCTCGAAAAACACCTGACTATTCGCGCACGAAGAGACTCGTGCGCCGAGTGACCGTGACCCGACGCCAGGGTCGGTTCGCGCCCCGCTCTTTTCGCACGGAGGCAGTCCGAGGGAAATCCCGGGAGCGATCGGCCCGGAGACGCTTTTCTACGGCGCGAACTCGTGGCAAGAGACAGGCGCTTGAGAAAAAAGGGGGCGGTTTACCACCACGGCAATTTGCGCCGCGCGCTCGTCGAGGCGACGTTTCGACTCGTCGACTCGCGCGGCACGGATGGCTTCACGCTGCGCGCAGCCGCGCGACTCGCGGGCGTCTCCGACGGCGCGCCCTACCACCACTTCGAGGACAAGGAAGCCTTGCTCGCGGCGGTGGCGGAGGAGAGCTTTCGGCAACTCCGCGAAGAGATGAGCCGCGCCGCCGATCGCGCCGAGAAAGATTCGCTGGCTCGCTCGCGCGCGATGGGAGTCGCGTACGTGCTGTTCGCGGCGCGTTTCCCGGCGCGCTTTCGTTTGATGTTCGGCCCCATCGGCGCAGACAGGAAGAGACATCCCGAGCTCGTGCGCGCGTCGGCCGAAGCCGCCGACCTCGTGAAACAGGCGCTCGCCCAGGAAATCGGCGCGACAAAGCTCGGCTCCGTCGATCCGCTGTGGCTCGGATCCTGGGCGCTCGTTCACGGTCTCTCCGTGCTCGCCGTCGACGGCCACTTCGGTGCGGCCGCGAGGAACCGGAGGCGGCTGCAACAGCTCGTGCTCGCCGCGATGCAGACGGCACGGAGGCCTCGGGAGGAGCTCGTCCTGGTGGAGCCCGAGCGAGAAACCGTCCCGCCTACCAGTGGCCGCCGCACGAAAGCACCGCGCGAACGCGCCCCGCTCGCGGCCGAGCGACGCTGACGGAAACGCCGTTCACGGACGAACCTTCGCGACCTCGGCCGGCGAGATCGTGAGGCTGACGCGGATCTGCGGCAGGTCGCCGAGCGGTTCGGAGAACGATAGCGACTCGAGCGCGTCGCCGAGGCAGCGCGCCGCGCCCGCGTCGACGACCCCGTCCGGGACGGTCGCTCGAAAGACGTCACCCGTCCGATCCACGACGAGCTCGGCCTCGACGAGGAGCGGCGCCTTCGGCGTGAGCGCCGCCGTACAGGCGGCCAGGTCGTCCGCGTGCCGCGCGAGCACTCGATCGATCTCGACCACCGCGACGCGCCCGCGGACGACCTCGGCTCTCGCCAGGACCTTCGGCGCGCTCGGCGGAGGGGCAGGCGCGGCGTGTGGCTGCCCGTCGACGAGCGGGATGCCGCGGGCCGCCTGACGCTCGCGCAGGGCCACGAACGCGGCAACGCCCCCGGCGAGGTCGGCGACGCCGCGTAGCTCGCATTCGCCGGCGAAGACGCGGGCTGCTCGAGGGGGATCCACGGCGAACAAGAAGTCTCCGAGCGACGCGCACGAGTCGGCGACGTGGCGCACGCACTCGGATCGGTATCGATCGGCGACGTCGACCTCGTGGCCCCGCGCGGCTTCGCACCCGTTCGCGTCCGCGCTCGTGCGGCAGGCCTTGAGGTACGCCCCCTTTGCGCGCGCCGCGTCCCGACCGATGGTCGCGTCGCCGAGACGCTTGCACCCCTCCGGTGAACCGAGGGAGCAGGCGCGGTCGAGCTTCCGGTCGCGCTTTGCCAGGAGTTCGTCGGAGATGAGGGGCGGTGGCGCGCCCGCCGGGTTCGGCCCCCCGGTGAAGGGCGCCTCGAGCGCCTGCGCCGCGTAGAGGCATCCATCCGCGATACCGCCGGCGCAGGCTTTCTCGTAGAGCTCGGTCGCTCGACGGCCCTCCGCGCTCGCCGGATCTCCTGCCGCCCGGCGACGGTGGTCCTCCGCGGCGTGGAAGCAGCCCCCCTCCCCGAGCACGCCCTTCGAGCAGGCGGCCTCACAGGAGGATCCGTCCCCGGCCAGGCAGCGCTGCTTCAGAGCGCTGACGCTCCGGCAACCCGCCAGTAGACCGGTCGACAGGCCAATGAACGACGCAACGCGCCATTTCCAGGCCAACATCGCCGGCAGTCTGACGGCTCCAGCGTCGCTGGACAAGCTCCGTCCGCTCCGAGCGCCTCTTCCGCGACCCGCATCGTATCTACTGGAATTTACGTATGTGTCTCCAGGCTATTCACAGTATTCTGCATTCTGCACGCAGTATTCACTAGGATGCACCGGTGCGCTGGCTTTCTCAGCTGATCGCGGACAGTCCGGTACGGATCCGCAGCCTGGGGGGTCTGGCGCGTCTGGCTCTGGCCCATCCCGGATGGCCGGAGGGCGCCAAGCCCCAGGAGCGGTCTCTCGCGTCGCTGCTCTCCAAGCTGGACCGCGGCCTCGAACTAGACTGGCTGGCCGACCGACCCGAGATTCAGGGCGTACTCGCCGATGTGCTCGGAGCGACGCCGGCCCGGATCGCGGAAGCGCTCGCGGAGGGGCTCGGGCGCGAAGAGACGCGAAGGGCCCGCATCCGGTTGGAGGACGTCTCGTTCGCGGCGCCCCTCGACCTCCATGCGGAGCCGCCACCGCCCGGGATCCCGGGTGAGGTGCTCGTCCCGCGCACGTGGGGACGAGCGTTCTGGCTCGCCCCGAGTGGGTCGGGGCGAAGCCTCGCCGGCGCGTATCTCGAGGCGCGCGGACTCGCGAGCTGGGTTCCGGCGAGAACGTTCGCGGAAGCGCGCGACCGGCTTCCCGCGAAGGGTCCCGTGTTCGTCGAGCTCTGGGGACACGAGAGCGTCGATACGACCGACCTGGATCGAGAAGGGATCTGCATCGCGGGCCCGACGGCGCCGGAGGACGGACGCTACGCCGTAGTGCGATCGCCTCCACCGCGCTCGTTCGTCGCGGCGCTCGTTCGCTGGCTCGCGGCGCGCCTTCCGAGCGACGGACGCTTCGATCCGGAACGCGCGCGCGCGCTTCTGGAACGCGAGTGCGAGAGCGGCGTCGTCGACGGTCTCGGGAGCGCGCTCGGACTCGCCGGGCTCGTCGACCGGTTCGGGCCCGACGAGCTCGCGACCCGCGGAGTCGCGAACGCCGCGGAGCGGCTCGTCTCGGAACGCCTCGCACGCGCCGCGCGAGAATCGGGGACGGAGCCGACGTGGATCGCGAAGCATGGAATGGAAGTGCTCGTGCGGCTCGCCCACGGAGCGCTCGCTTCCGAGGAAGCCTGGGACGCTCCACGGAGCTTCGAGTCGTACGTCGCCTCCGTGCCGCCGGAGTGGAAGGATCGCATCGACGTCGAGTGGCTGAAGGCGTCGCTCGAGCGCGCGGCGGCGCCCCGCACCGTGCGCGAAGTGGAGCGGGCACTCCGAGAGACGTCGCCGGGCGCGTTCCGCGTCGTCCGTTCGCTCGAGCGCGCCCGCCTTCTCCGCAAGGAGGGCGCGGGCCACGAGCTTTCCGTGGCGCCGCGCGTCGTCGCGCGCATCGCCCACGAGCGCGCGAAAACCGCAGTGATCTCGGGCAGTCCGGAGGGCTGGGGCGAAGTGCTGCTCGGTCGTTCACCGGAGTTTCTCGTTCGCGGCGTCCTTGCCCGCGTCGAGGGCGGCGACGACGACATCCTCACGGAAGCACTCGACCTCCCGGAATCGGAGTCGGCCGAGTCCATCGCGGCGACGGAGCTCGCGTTTCGTGTCGCCGGCCTCGGTCGACTCGGCGGCGCGGACGTGAGCGACGGCGTCCTCTCCGCGCTGTGGGAGCGGCAGAACCGACTCATGATCGGCCTCGACGACGGGCCTCACCCGCGCATCCCGTATCCGGATTCCGTCGCGAAGGACGAGCCGCTCCTCCGCATCGGGACGTTCCGGCTCGCAGCGCTTTCGGTCGCGGAAGCGCTCGCCGGGCACGCGCCGGAAGCGCGACCGCCACTCCCGCGCCGCGAGGAGCGTCACCGCCTGTTCGACTCGATCCTCGAGGCGCTCCCGGGCGTCGACGTTCGCGGGACGCGCTGGGCGCTCGCCGCCTTCGAGCTCGCCGGGCGCTCGCGGCAGGACGAAGCGGAGCTTCCCCGCGCGGTGCATCCGCTCGAGTGGCCCACCGTCGTCCTCGACGCGCTGGAAGCGGGGCGCCTCGAGTGGCGACAGCTGGCGGCGTCCGTGACGGCGCCGGGAATGACGGCACTGCTCTCGCTCGGTGACCGTCGCGGCGTCACGCTACAGCGGCTCGCGGGCGCGGCGTTCGAGTGCTTCGACCGCGCGCCGTACGCGATCGCGGCCGGGTCGTTTCTGTCGCCGGAATGGGCGGAATCGGCGGCGATCCTCGCCGCGTCCCCCGCGCCGCTGGTCTCGAAAGCGATTCGATGCGACCGCCTGGACGCGTCACGCCTCCCGTACGAAGCGCTGCCGCCGGGGCTCTTCCGGGAGCTCGTCGTGAACGCCGGAGCGCGCGTCCTTCGCGTCCCCGCGGCGCTCCGGACCATCCCGCTCGACGTCGTGCCGCTCGCGCTCGCCGGGGGGCCGTTGCCTCCGGAGGCCGTGCGGGCGCTCCACGACCGGGCTCCGGACCTCGTGATCGGCGCCATCGTCGACGCGATCGGCGGAGGCGAGGTGGAGCGCGCGACCCTCCTGCTGTCGAACCTGCCGGAGAGTGCCACGGAGGCGCTCGTGGAGAAGCTCGACGACCTCCGGCTTCTCGCGAAGGAGTCGCTCCCGCGCCGTCTCGTCACGCGGTTCCTGCACGAGCGCGTGGCGCGGCGGTCGCCGGGGTTCCGGGAGGCCCTCGGGCTGCTCGGGCGGCTCGAATCGCCGGACTGAACGCGCTCCGTCGGACCGAGCGCTTCGGCGCAGGACTCAGCGCTTCGCAGCCGCGGCGCGCGCGATCAGCGAACGGAGACGCTCGAGGGGCTTCGCGGCGTCGAGAGACGGGAGGTCCTCGGGCGAATCCGCGTCCACCAGGAGGAGCGCCGACGGCTGGCCGCGCCCGGGACAGCAGAAGACGGCGAACGACGGCGAACCGAGCACCTCGTAGTACCGGGGCGGCATCGAGACGGCGAAGGCATCGCGGACGGAGAAGTCACGCCCCGACACGAACGCGGACGAAAGCAGATCCACCGACACGGCCCCTCGCTTGAGCGGCATCCTGAGCTCCCGCGTGACGGCCTCCACATCGTCGCGGATGCCGGCGCGGACGAAGAGCGCGTCGCGCGCCGGCGTCGCCACGAGCAGGAGCACCCGCGCCGCACCGACCCGCTCGGCGAACAGCGCGATCGCCTTGGCGACGACGGCATCCGGCGAGACGAACGTGGCGAGCTCCGCCTCGAGCTCCTTCACGCGGGTTTCCAGGCTCCTCGCCGCCGGGTCGACGTCGGTGAGCTCGGCGACCGTGGCTTTCGCGAGCTTCAGCGCGGCGACGCGCTGAGGGCCGGGATCCCTCGCGGCGCGCTTCGGGGTGACGGCCTTCGCGGCGGCCCGGCCGGGACCGGGCTCCGCGGCGCCGCCCGCCGGTTCGGGCACCGGTGGCGCGGGGGCTTCCGGGCCTGCCGCGCGAGCGAGCTCCTCCGCGGCGTTCAAGAAGCGGCTCGCGTGGAGGTCGAGACCGAGGAGGGCCGCATAGCGCTTGCGGAAGGATTCGTCGACACTGGCGACGAGCCCCGGGACCTCTTCCTTCCGCATCGGGATCAGCCGGGCGAATCGGGCGAGGAGCCGCTCGGTCGCCCCGGGCCGCTCGGCGGGCGGCCTGGACGCCACGATCTCGCAGAGCTCGCTCGCGAATTCCGCGAGCGCGTGCACCCGGTCCTCCGGGCGCTTGAGCTCCGCGTCCGGGATCCGCGTGCAGGCGACGGCCTGCTTCAGGATGGGCGGCAAGCGCCACGCATCGGCGACGGCGACGCCGAGACGGCCGAAAGACGTCCCTAGGACGCGATCGCACGCGACGCGGAGACTGATGCGCTCCCGCTCCGATCTCTGGACGATCTCGTCGTATTGCTCGGGCAGGTACGAAATGACCAGGTGACGACCGAAGTCGCGGAACATGCCGCAGAGCATGGCCTCTTCGTCGCTCACGCGCGCGCGCGACGCGAGACACTGCGCGATCTCGCCGCTGATGAGCGCGTTGATCGCCGAATCGTGGACGCGTTGCGACTGCTTGCCTCGCCCCGCCCCTTTGAAGAGCGTGACCCCGAGCGCAATCGAGCGAACACGGTCGAACCCCAGGATCACGATCGCGTGCTGGACACTGTAGATCTTCCCGCCGAAGCGGTTCACGTACATCGAGTTCACGACCTTCAGGAACTTCGCGGTGAGCGCGTAGTCCTTGAGGATCGAGGCGCCGAGATCCCCGGCGGAGTACGTCCCGCCGACGTCGGCCTTCTTGCTCACCTCGCCGACGTTCTGCGCGAACGCCGTGAAATCGCCCTTCTGACGCAGACGGAACAGCAGCTTCTTCAGCGTCGCTTCGCCCTCCGCGCTGAGCGGCAAGGACGAAGGCTCGTCGGGTGGGATCGACGGCTCCGGAAGGGGAGCGACCGCGTCGCGCGACTCGGTGCTCGGCCCGAGCGCCACTGCGGCCAGTGCCGGTGCAGGCGTGGCGAACTCGGGTGCAGGCGCCGCGAACTCGGGTGCCGGCGTGGCGAACTCGGGTGCAGGCGCCGCGAACTCGGATGCAGGCGTGGCGAACTCGGGTGCAGACGCCGCGAACTCGGATGCAGGCGTGGCGAAGGCGGGTCTCGGCGCGGCCAGCGCAGGTGCCGGCGCGGGTGCCGGCGGCGCCGCGGGAACGGCGAATGCCGGTGCGAAAACGGCGATGGCGGGAGCCGGGGCCCGAACGGCGGTCGCGGGCGCTTCGACGCGCCTGGCGTCGTTCCCCGAGGCGAGCGTCCGTTCGACGACGGGGACGTCGAGGGCTGCGGGACCGAGGAGCGGCGCGGGGGACTTGGGTTCTCCGTGTGCGCTCACCGTGGCCGCGACGG
This sequence comes from Polyangiaceae bacterium, assembly GCA_035545855.1. Lineage (GTDB taxonomy): Bacteria > Myxococcota_A > Polyangia > Polyangiales > Polyangiaceae > DASZVB01. Next base: position 4,811 of record DASZXK010000191.1, on the reverse strand, counting down.
CCTCGGGGCCGCTTCGCGCGCTCACCGTGGCGGCGACGGCCTCGGGGCCGCCGCGCGCGCTCGACGTCCGGGTGACCGCGGGCTCGGCCGGGGGGCTCGCCGGCAGCGGGACCGTGCCGGGCGGCACGATGTCCACGCGGATGATCGCCGTGGATTCGGACTCGGCACGAAACAGCGGATCTTCCGGGCCCGGCGCGCCGATCTCGGTGGGTGGAAGCTGCGAATCCGCGACGCGCTCCGGCTTCTGCGACAGCGCGACGGCGCCGTGGCCCCGGAACGCGCTCGGCAGAGCAAGCGACGCCGCGAGCCCCTCCGCGAGCGCCCGGGCGGATCGCGGTCGGGCGTGCGGATCTTTCGCGAGACAGGATTCGATCGAGCGCGCGACGCCCTCGGGCACCTCGGGCGCGATCTGGCGCACGGGCACGAACGGATCGCGCACGTGCATCACCATGAGCATCACCTTGTTCTCCGCGGAGAAGACGGGCCTGCCCGTGAGCATCTCGTAGGCGATGACGCCGAGGGAGTAGAGGTCGCTCTGCGGAGTGATCTGGGACACCTCCCCGGACGCCTGCTCCGGAGCCATGTGGGTCGGCGTCCCGAGGATCTGTCCGTACTCGGTGTTCGTCACGGCTTCCGTGGACATCACCTTCGCGACGCCGAAATCGAGGAGCTTCAGGTGCGGCCGGTCGCCCCCGAGCACGAAGACGTTTCCGGGTTTCAGATCACGATGCACGACGCCCGCGTCGTGCGCTGCGGCGAGCGCGAGACAGATCTGTTCGAGGTACGGGAAGCACTCGCGCGCCGAGTACTTGCCCTTCGCCTTCATCGCCGCACGGAGACTCGCGCCGCGGAGGAGCTCCATCACGTAGTAGAGACGTCCGTCCAGCTCGCCGAAGTCGAAGATGTCGACGATGTTCGGATGATGAAGCGCGGCGGTCACGCGCGCCTCGGTGAGGAACCGCTGCGCGAGATCCGGGTCCGAGCTCACCTCCGCCGAGAGGAACTTCACCGCGACCCGACGGTCGAGGTGCGGGTGCCGTGCGACGAACACCGAGCCCATGCCGCCACGCGCGAGAGGTTCCTCGATGACGTAATTTCCGACGCGCGCCCCCACGAGGTGGGAGCCCGGCGGTGAGGACACGCGGATGTCGACCGCGTGAGCCGAATCGAGGACGCTGTCGTTCCTGGCCATTCCGCGAGGGCGGAGCACAGGCCCGCCTCACGCTCCTGAACGGCCGCTTCTCGCCGTCCCGAAGGCGGAAAATGGAGTTTCGTAACCCGTTGAACTCAACGGGTTTTGTTCCCACCTGAGCAGCCCGTTCAGATGTGGATGGCCCGGCCGTCGACCCCGAGCGCCGCTTCCTTCACCGCTTCGGCGAGGGTGGGGTGAGCGTGGCACGAGCGCGCGATGTCCTCCGCGCTCGCGCCGAATTCGATGGCGACCGCCGCCTCGGCGATGAGGTCCCCGGCGCGAGGCCCCAGGATGTGGACGCCGACGACCCGGTCCGTCTTCTTGTCGGCGAGGATCTTCACTCGACCCTCCGTGGACCCGAGCGCCCGGGCGCGTCCGTTCGCCGTGAACGGGAACACGCCCTTGCGGTACTCGACGCCGTCCTTCACGAGTTCCTCTTCAGTCCGGCCGACGCTCGCGATCTCCGGGTGCGTGTACACGATGCCGGGAATGGCCTGGTAGTTCACGTGCCCGTAGCCCGTCTTGATGAACTCGACGCAGGCGACGCCCTCGTCTTCCGCCTTGTGCGCGAGCATCGGGCCGGCGATGACGTCCCCGATCGCGTAGACGCCCGGGACGCTCGTCCGGAAATGCGCGTCCACCGGGATGCGACCGCGCTGATCGGGCACGACACCGGCGGCGTCCAGCCGCAGGCCGTCCGTGTTCGGGATACGCCCGACGGCGAGGAGCACGCGGTCGCACTGGACCGGTTCTTGCCCCTCGATCTCGACCGTACACGTGGCTCCCTCGACGCGGGCGCCGGTGACGCGCACGCCGAGCCGGAACGTCATCCCCTGCTTCTCGAAGATGCGCTTCGCTTCCTTCGCGAGCTCCGTGTCCATCCCGGGGAGGATGCGATCGAGGTACTCGAGGACGGTCACCTTCGCCCCGATCCGGCTCCAGACGGAGCCGAGCTCGAGACCGATGACGCCAGCGCCGATCACGACGAGGTGCTCCGGAACCGTCGGATAAGAGAGCGCTTCCGTGCTGGTACCGATGCGGTCGCCGTCGACCGTCACGCCGCGGAGCGGCGCCACCTTGGAACCCGTCGCGATCACGACGTGCGCCGCTTCCAGCTCGGTCACGGCGCCGTCCGCCCCGGTCACGCCGACCTTGCCCGGCGCGATGAAATGGCCGCGGCCGACGTAGCGCGTGACCTTGTTCTTCTTGAAGAGGAAGGCGACGCCGCTCGTGTTCTGCTTCACGATGGCGGTCTTCCGTTCGAGCATCTTCGGAAGGTCCAGGGCGACGCCGGAGACGTTCACGCCGAACGAGCCGAGCGCGTGCTTCGCCTCGTAGTAGCGCTCCGTGGATTCGAGGAGCGCCTTCGATGGAATGCACCCCACGCGGACGCACGTGCCGCCGAGCTCCGGCTCCAGCTCGACGCAGGCCGTGTCGAAGCCGAGCTGCGCGGCGCGGATGGCCGCGACGTATCCGCCGGGGCCACCCCCGATGACGATCAGATCGTGGCGCGCCATTTCAGACCTCGATGAGCATCCGAGCGGGAGCTTCCATCACTTCCTTGATGCGCTTCAGGCAAGTGACGGCTTCGCGCCCGTCGACCAGGCGATGGTCGTACGTGAGCGCGAGGTACATCATGGGGCGGATGACGATCTGACCGTCCTTCACGACGGGGCGATCGTTGATGGCGTGGAGCCCGAGGATCCCGCTCTGCGGCGGGTTCAGGATCGGCGTCGACATCATCGAGCCGTAGATGCCGCCGTTCGAGATCGTGAACGTGCCGCCCTGGAGCTCCTCCAGCTTGATGGCGTTCTTCTTCGCCCGCTCTCCGAGATCCGCGATCGTCTGCTCGACCTCCGCGAAGGAGAGTCGCTCGGCGTTGCGGATGATGGGGACGACGAGCCCCTTGCCGCCGCCGACCGCGACGCCGATGTCGTAGTAGTTCTTGTAGACGATGTCCGTCCCGCGGATCTCCGCGTTGACGGCGGGCACGAGCCGGAGCGCGTCGATCGCGGCCTTCACGAAGAAGGACATGAAGCCGAGCTTGATGCCGTATTTCTCCTGGAAGAGCGGCTGGTACTCCTTCCGGAGCGCCATCACGGCGGACATGTCGCACTCGTTGAACGTGGTCAGGTGCGCGGTGGTCTGCTGAGCCTGGACGAGCCGCTCGGCGATGCGACGCCGCATCGGCGTCATGGCGACGATCTCTTCCTCGCGCGCGCCGCCGCCTCCGGAGGGAGCTGGCGGCGCGACGGGCGCCTTCCTCGCCTCGGCGGCGCGACTCACGTCCTCCTTCAGGACGCGACCGCCGGGGCCGGAGCCGCTCACCTCGGCGAGAGCGACCCCCGCGTCGTGCATCGCCCGCGCAGCGGCGGGCATCACGCGGGCAGGTTCTGGAGCCCCGGGAGCAGGAGCCGCGGGAGGAGCAGGAGCGGGTGCCGGCGCGGGCGCCTTCGCGGGAGGCGCCGCGGGCGGCGGAGGCGGCGCGGAGGGCCGCTGTACGGTCGATGCCGCTTCCTCCATGTAACCGATGACGTCACCGACCTTCGCGGTCCCGCCCTTCGGAACGATCACCTTCGTGACGACCCCGTTCACGGGCGCGGGGAGCTCCACGGTGACCTTGTCCGTCTCGATCATGACGACGGCTTCTTCGCGCGCCGCGCGCTCGCCCTCGCCCTTCAACCACTCGCCGATCTCCACCTCGGTGATCGACTCCCCCACTTCCGGTACACGCAGTTCGACGGCCATCTTTCTTCTCTTCTATCAGACAAACTCGAATGTTTTGTTCGTGTTGCGCGCCCGGTTCGGAGCGGAACCAGCTGGGACTTTGCGGACCTCGCCGGTCCGGGGGCTGCTCTCCCCCGGGCCCCCAGCAGACGAGAGTGACGACATCGGCTCGTTTCGCTTAGACCGGCTCGTAGGCGACGCCAAACGCCTTTTGGATGAGCTCCTGCTGCTCCATGCGGTGGCTCGAGGCGGAGCCGGTCGCGGGGCTCGCGGACTCGTCCCGGGCGACGACGCTGAGGGGCCAGCGGCCGAACACGCGCTCGCCGAGCCGGACCCGAAGGTACGTCCAGGCGCCCATGTTCTCGGGCTCCTCTTGCGCCCACACGAGAGAAGTACCGTCCGGATACGGTTCGAGCGCCGCGAGGAGGGGCTTCTTCGGCAGCGGGTAGAGCTGCTCGAGACGGATGATGGCGACGTCCTCCCGCCCGGTGTCCTGCCGGTGCTTCGCGAGGTCGTAGTACAGCTTGCCGGAGCAGAGGATCACCCGACCGACCTTCTTGGTGCGCGCCTGGAGCTCGTCCGGGAGGACACGGTGGAATCGGTCGTTCGCGCACTGCGAGAGCGGGCTCGTGGCCGCGGGGTGACGGAGGAGGCTCTTTGGTGTGAACACGATGAGCGGCTTCCTCCAGCGGCGGAGGACCTGACGCCGGAGCAGGTGGAAGTGCTGGGCAGGCGTCGTCGGTTGGACGACCTGCGCGTTGTCCTCCGCGGCGAGCGTGAGGAAGCGCTCGAGGCGCGCGCTCGAGTGCTCGGGACCCATGCCCTCGAAACCGTGCGGCAGGAGGAGCACGAGGCCGGAGAGGCGCTTCCACTTGTCCTCGGCGCTCATGAT
>DASZXK010000190.1:0-41336 GCA_035545855.1 Polyangiaceae bacterium | reverse complement strand
GGTCGTCTTCCCCTTCACGCGAATGCGCCCGCGATCCAGGAGCAGCGTCGCCTCCCACACGCTGATCGAAGACAGCCAGAGCTCCGTTCGGGGGTTCCGCAGTGCCTTCACGACCGCGGGCTTCAGACGCTTCGGATCATCCAGGGACCAGATCCAGATGTGCGTATCGAGGAGGAGCTTCACTTCGTCGCTTCCCAGCGAACGAGCTCCGACGTCGGGCCGACGATGTCCCCGCGGTACTCCAGCGTGCCTTCCATGCATCCGAGCCACTCGCGCGGAGGTTCGACGGACGCGGGCACGATGTCTGCCACGGGCTTGCCGAACCGCGTGATGCGAAGCGGGCGGCCGGTCTTCCTGACCCGTTCCAGGGCCGACAGGCAGGTGGCCTTGAACTTGGAGATGGCGAGGGTGTCCATCCCGGGTTGATACCATGGTCAACCACCATGGTCCAAACCGGGCGGAGACCAGGGAGCCTGGTTCGGCCCGCCCGTCGAGACCCGGTCCGCGTTTCACGTGGTAGGGTCGCGCCCATGTCGCGGGGCGCACGCTCGGTCTTCTTCCTTTCTTCGGCCCTGGCGGTGTTTGCGAGCTGCAGCAGCTCGGACACCAAGGTGGGCGCGCAGCTCGCCGAGGGGTGCAGCATCAACAGCGACTGCAACGCGCCTCTCGTGTGCGCGTTTCGCCGCTGCCACAACGAGTGCGTCTCGACGCGGGATTGCCCTGCCGGGCAGCGGTGCGTCGCCTCCGACCGACCGTTTCGCGTCTGCCAGCTCGGCGAGGAGCGGGCGTGCACGTCCAACGTCGAGTGCCCGCTCGGGATGGTCTGCGGCGTGGACGGCCAGTGCCGGGATCAGTGCGTTTCGGACCGGGATTGCATCGCCGGGCAGATCTGCACCGCGGGGACCTGCGCGGACCGGTCGGAGATCGTGGACGGTGGGCTGCCGCCTGCGACGTTCGACGGCGGGCGCCCGCCTCCGCCGACGTGCGTGTACTCGAGTGATTGCCCGGAGCCGCTCGTCTGCCGCGGGGGCGCGTGCATCGTCGAGTGTCGCGAGCGAAGGGACTGCGACTACCTCGCGGACTGTGTGAACGGTCGCTGTGTGCTCGGCGGCTTCGGGGGAGTCTCCGGAGCCGGCGGAGCGGGCGGGACTGGCGTCGCAGGCGCAGCCGGAACGGCGGGAAGCGGCGGAAATGGCCCGGGGAGCGGCGGCGCTCCGGGCTCGGGGGGCACGCTCGGCGGATCCGGCGGAACGGGCGCGGGCGGAAGCGGCACCGTGACGCTCTTCGACTGCCAGAGCCGGACCACGACGAGCGCGACGGTCGCGGACGCGGACATCACGACGGACCAGACGTGGAGCGGCGTCATCCACGTCACCCAGAACGTGCGCGTGTACGGCGGCGCGACGATCACCATCTCCCCGGGGACCTCCATCATCGTGGATCCGCAGAAGACGATCGAGTTCGGCTGGGCGGCCGCGCCCGCGACGCTGCTCGCGTCGGGCACGGCTCAGGCTCCGATCGTGTTCTGCGGTTCGGTGGGGGATCCGGGAACGTGGACGTCCCTCCTGATCGACAAGACGGCGACGACGTCGAGCACGCTCGCGAACGTGCTCATCTCGGACGCGGGGTCGGGGTCGGCGGCGCTCGTGCTCCACTCGGGCGTGACGGTGACGAATCTCCAGGTCCGAAACTCCGGGAGCGACGGCGTTCTGGCGGACGACTTCCACGCCGGGAGCACGGCGCTCTCCGTGGACGGCACCGCCGGGGCGGCGGTCGTCTTCGCGACGCCCGCGGCCGTGAATCGGTTCCCGGTCGGGGGCGCGCTCACGAACGTCGGCTCGGGCGTCGTCCTGCTGACGTTCACCACCATCGACGTGGACACCACGTTCCGGGACCTCGGGCTGCCGTATCTCCAGCAGTATTCGGTGGACGTCGCCGGGGCCGTCACGGCGACCTTCGAGGCCGGCGTCGAATATCGGGTGGCAGCCGGGCGTGATCTCGAGATCGGGTGGAATCAGACGGGGTCCACCTTGGCGGTGGACGGAACGGCGGCTAAACCTGTGACGTTCCGCGGGGAGACGGCGGTCGCCGGCAACTGGGGCGGCATCGCCGTCGACTCGAAGGCAACGTCCCTGTCCCACATCCGGCACGCGAAGATCCTCCACGCGGGGAACGGGGAGAAGGCCCTCGCCGTGAACGTCCCCATCACCATCGAGGATCTTTCCCTCGATCTGAACGCGACCGGAATGAGCGTCGCCGACGTCGGGCTGAACGCGGATTCGACGGTCCTCAGCATCACCCGGACGTCCGGGGTCCCGCTCACGGCGGACCTGAACGCGCTCCACACGCTCCCGACCGGAGGCACCCTGACGGGGAACACGACGGATCGCATCGACGTCGGGACGAGCGGCTACTACGACGTTCAGGGCGTCATCCCGGACCTCGGGATCCCGTACTATCTGACGGGCGATGTGGACATCCGGAACGGGGCCGTGTTCGAGCCCGCGCCCGGGACGCACTTCCTCGTCGGCGGCTCGTTCGCGATCGACGTCGGGTACGGTTCCACGCCGGGCGCCGTCATCGCGAAGGGAACCGCGCAGAAGCCGATCCTGTTCGAGGGGTTCGACACGAGCGCGGGCTACTGGGAAGGGCTGATCTTCCGCTCCTCGTCCCTCTCGACCTCTGCGCTCGACTACGTGACGGTGAAGAGCGGTGGCAAGGTGAACACCGGCGGCGTGTGGCTCCAGAAGGAGATCCCCGTCACGCACACGACGGTGACCGGCAGCGCGGGCTACGGAATCTACTATTCCTCCGCGTTTTCCACGAACTACACGACGACCAACACGCTCACCGGAAACACGCAGGGGCCAACGGGCACGTTCTAGCCGACGAGAAAAGAAGACCCGCGTCCGACACGTCCGGACGCGGGTCTTGCCAAGACTTCAGTCGGTGGGCGCGACGCTCAGGGCGTGTCGATCCGCACCCAGGAAAACACGGCGGGTGTGCTCGGGTCGATCGGGAGCTTCACCGGTCGGGGAGGACCGCAGCGAACGCAGGACGGATGCGCATGTGCGTGCGCGTACGCAACGGCCGTACCATATCGCCACAGGGTGAAACGGCGTGAATCGAGCGGGAACGCGCCGTCGCGCCGAGACCGACCGTTCGGAAAGCGGACTCGGGTCTCCGAGATCCGGAATGCCCGTTGGAAGCGCTCTCAACATTTACCCGGAAATGCCGAATGATCACCGGATGTGGCGGAGTTTCCTGGCCGGGAGCGTCGTGTGCGCGGCGGGGATCGGAATCGCGTCGATCTGGGCGCCGAACGCGCTCTGGGCGTACGCCGTCGTGGGCCCGCTCATCGCGCTCGGTCTCGTCGACATGACTCAGAAGCGCCAGGCCGTCCGGCGAAACTTCCCGATCGTCGGGCACGGCCGCTACCTGCTCGAGATGATCCGTCCGGAGATCAACCAGTACTTCATCGAGTCCAACACGGACGGCGCGCCGTTCAACCGCGAGGTGCGCTCACTCGTCTACCAGCGCGCCAAGGGAGAGAACGACACCCTGCCGTTCGGGACTCAGCGAGACCTCTACGAGCCGGGGGCGGAGTGGCTCACACACTCCATCTGCCCGAAGCCGTTCTCCGAGGTGCCGCCCCGGCTCACGATCGGAGAGAAGACCTGCAAGCAGCCCTACTCCGCGGCGCTCCTGAACGTCTCCGCGATGAGCTTCGGAGCGCTGAGCAAGAACGCGATCCTCGCGCTGAGCCGCGGCGCGAAGGCGGGCGGCTTCGCGCACAACACGGGGGAGGGCGGCATCAGCGCCTATCACCTGGACGGCGGCGCGGATCTCGTCTGGCAGATCGGAACCGGCTACTTCGGTTGTCGGGCCAAGGACGGCGGCTTCGACACCGCGGCGTTCCGGGAGCGCGCGGCGCACCCGAACGTGAAGATGATCGAGGTGAAGATCTCGCAGGGCGCAAAGCCCGGGCACGGCGGCATTCTCCCGGCGAAGAAGCTGACCCGGGAGATCGCCGACATCCGGGGCGTCCCCATGGGACAGGACGTGCTCTCTCCGCCGGGCCACAAGGCGTTCTCGACGCCGGTGGAGCTCCTCACGTTCCTCGCGAAGCTCCGGGAGCTCTCGGGCGGCAAGCCCGTCGGCTTCAAGCTGTGCGTCGGAAAACGCCGGGAGTTCCTCGCCATCTGCAAGGCGATGGTCGCGACCGGAGAGCACCCCGACTTCATCACCGTGGACGGCGCCGAGGGCGGCACGGGCGCAGCGCCGCTCGAGTTCTCGAATTCGCTCGGGATGCCCCTCGTCGAGGCGCTCGTGTTCGTCCACAACGCGCTCGTCGGCATCGGGTTCCGCGAGCGAGTGAAGATCTTCGCCTCCGGCAAGGTCACGAGCGGCTTCGACATGGCCCGCCTCATCGCGATCGGCGCGGACGCCTGTTACTCCGCGCGGGCCATGATGATGGCCGTCGGGTGCATCCAGGCCCGCCGCTGCAACAACAACACGTGCCCCGTCGGCGTCGCGACGCAAGATCCGGAGCTCGTTCGCGGCCTCGTCGTCGAGGACAAGGCGCCTCGCGTGACGCGATTCCAGAAAGCGACCGTCCATAGCTTCCTGGAGCTCATCGCCGCCTCCGGCTGCTCCCACCCGTACGACCTCCGCCCGTGGCACGTCTTCCGGCGCATCTCGCCCACGGAGGTGCGCCACTACGGGGAGATGTTCGAGTACATCGAGCCCGGAGCGCTCCTCGGCACGAGCGTTCCCGGGAGCTTCCGGCGGGCCTGGGACCAGGCTTCCTCCCGCACGTTCGACGCCGCCTCCGATCGCCCGGACATGCACCGCTCCCTGCTGCCGAAGCGGAGCCTGCCGATCCCGGAGGCTTGAGGCGTAGGTGCGTCTCCGCGCCGTTGCGGCAAGTTTGCTAGAGTCTCGCGGGTGAACGGCGAGAACCCGGGAGCGCGCGTCGTCGAGCTGTGTCGGCTCTTCTACGACCTCGGATGGGCGTCGGGCACCGGCGGAGGCATGAGCATCCGCGACAAGGGGAAGATCTACGTCGCGCCGAGCGGCGTCCAGAAGGAACGGCTCTCCGAGTCGGATCTCTACGTCCTCTCCGAATCGGGCGAGGTGCTCGAGGCCCCGCGGGACGCGTCGCTTCGTCCGAGCGCCTGCACGCCGCTCTTCTTGAAAGCGTACGCGCTTCGCGGCGCCGGGGCGGTCATCCACAGCCATGGCATGTACGCGATGCTCGCGACGGTGATCTCCGGCCGGCATTTCGAGTGCACCGAGCTCGAGATGATCAAGGGCATCGCAGATCACGGATACTTCGATCGGCTGGCCGTGCCGATCGTCGAGAACACCGCTCACGAGGCGGATCTCGCCGAGTCGCTCGGTCGAGCGATCGAGGAGAACCCGCGGACGCACGCCGTGCTCGTCCGCCGGCACGGGGTCTACGTCTGGGGGAAGGACTGGGTGCAGGCGAAGACGCACGCCGAGTGCTATCACTACCTCTTCGAGGCGGTCGTGCGCATGCGGGAGCTCGGCGTCGTCCACGAAGGCGGGGAACAACGTCTCGAAGTAGTCGGAGGAACGAAGCGATGAAGGCACATTTCCTGGATCGAACGGGGGACATCGACGCCCGGTTCCTCGCCGAGCAGGGCGTCCCGTACGAGCACCTCGGGACGGCCGAGGCGCGCTATCGCGGCGCGCTCGATCGGGTGAAGGACGAGAACGGCTACGTCCAGGAAGACGTCGTCGCGCTATCGCCGGAGACGCCGAACCTGGACGCCATCTGCGCGAAATTCCTGGACGAGCACCACCACGACGACGACGAGGTTCGCTTCGTGCTCGAGGGGGAGGGCATCTTCGACATTCGCACGAACGGCGACGAGTGGATGCGCATCGTCGTCGAGCCCGGGGATCTCATCGTCGTCCCGAAGGGCCGCCACCACCGGTTCCTGCTGACGGACTCGAAGACGATCCGGTGCGTCCGCCTCTTCAAGGATCAGAGCGGCTGGGTGCCGCACTACCGCGCGGCGAGCTGAGCCGCGAAACGCATCGGGCCCGCCCCGATCCGGCTCTCGTTCGAGGCTGGATCGCGACGGGCCCGCGTCGAGGCCTGCTACCCGATCAGGGGGCCGAGATGCAGGAGTTGTTGTGGAGGCCGCCGCCGATGAGCGTGTGGGCGGGGTAGGCGAGCGTGAAGTCGAAGCACATCTCGTTCGTCGTCGCTTCGCCGAAGCTCACCTGCGTCGCATCCGGGTTGTCGAAGTAGCACGTGGTGAGGATCGAGTCGCCCGGGTTGATGGTCGTGGGCGTCGAGTACTGCCACTGCTTGTTGAAGTCGAACGGCTTGTCGAGGAGCATCTCCACCGCGCCGCCCGCGCGATCGATCTCGACCGTCATCCGGCGCCCGCGCTTGTGCATGTGCGGCCAGGACGTGAGAATTTGCACCGGGCCCGCGAGGTTCGGGCGGCAGCGACCCGCGATGGGCGCGTTCGTGGAGAGCGGCGGGATGCCGGGCACGCCGAACCCGCCGAAGATGTCGTTGCCGAGCCAGGAGATGCCGGCCGTGTTCGGGCGCGCGACCTTGCCGGCGCACATGCGGACGCCGCTCTTGTCCGTCATGTTCTGGCCCGAGTAGTTGTTGTAGTGGACCTCGAGGAGGAAGTCGGAGGACGTGAGCTCCACGCCGACGTCGCTCGGGAGGTTCCAGTCGCCCGCGCCCGGTGCCCAGCCGGCGATGAGCGTCCCGTCCGGGTGGAAGCCGAGGCACGCCGAGCTCTGGCCCGTCGTCTCCGGGCCCGAGGCTTGGTAGAGGAGCCAGTGGTGGATGACCTGATCGTTGTCGATCATCGGCGAGAACGAGAACGCCTGCGTCGCGCCCTTCAGATCGGCGTGGAAGCCGAAGCACTGGTAGAGCTCGCTCGTGCCCGCCGGGACGGGGAACGGCGTCCCGGCCGCGTCCGCCCGTGCCGTGATGTCGATGAACTCGCACTCGTTCGGGTCCACCTTCGGGCCCGCGTCCCCGGTGCCGACGATCCCGCTTCCGCCCGCGCCGTTCGTGCTGCCACCCTGGCCGGTCGAGCCACCCGACTCGGGGGGCTGCCAGCTCCCGCCGGAGCCGTTGTTCACGACGCCGCCCTGGCCCGTCGAGCCGCCCTGACCCGTCGAACCGCCGGAGCCCGGCGGGGGCTGCTGCCCGGCGCAGAGCTGATCCGGAGTCGCTGCCGGCGGACCGTTGTTCTGACCGAACGAGAGCCAGCTATTTAGGAGGTTCTTGTCTCCGTCCGACATCGGGTTGATGTCCCGGTCCTCGGGCATCGCCCCCGTCGTGGCGTTGATCCGCTGGTACATCGCGTACCAGACCGGGATGTTCTTCTCTTCGGGAGCGACCTGGAACAGGTCCTCGTAGGTGTTCATCGCCATCGGCGCGCCGAACTTCGGCGTGCGCGCCGGGTCCGGGTTGTGGCAGCGCGCGCAGTTCCTCTCGAGCGCCTGCTGAACGGAGCAAGGCAGGTTGCCCGGCTTGCTAATGTGGGACGCGCCCTGACTATTGTCGTCCGGATCGCTCGCGTTCGAAGAACACGCTGTCGCAAGCGCCACCAGCCCCAAGGTCCCGTATCGCCACGACATGAAATGCGCTCCTTCGTACCCGGGCCGCATATCGGTACGTTCGCGTACCACTATGGTCGGTCTGTACTGACTGGTCAAGTGTCCGAAATTTGCGCGACGCAGATATTGCTGGGGTTTCAGGTAGGGCAGGGTAGGACAACCTGCGCGCTGCAACGCGTCTCGAACGGCGACATTCGCCACGCGGAGCGTGTGTGATTGCACCCTCGCACGAAGAGTGTGGTTCGAGTGCAACGCGGGAGGCGCACCGGCCTCGCTAGGTGGGCTCAGTGCCTCTTCGCGGACGATCGAACGGTGAGCACCGGACACTCGGCGAGACGAACGACCTTCTCCGCCACGCTGCCGAGCGCGAGATGCAGGAGCCCGGTGCGGCCATGGGTGCCCATGACGATGAGATCGACGTGGTTCTGCTTCGCGAAGTCCGTGATGAGCGAGGCCGGCTCGCCCTCGAGGACGTGAACGGTGAGGAGTTTCCGGGCGCCCTCGTCGAGCGACTCGACGAACTGGCGCGTCTCTTCTCTCGCGGCCTGCGCGATCACCTCGTTGATCGGCTGCTGTCCGTGAGCTTCCATCCAGACGGAGAGATCGGGCCTCACGTGATGCGCGACGATCCAACCGTGGAGCAGATGCACCGTCGCGCCGAAGTGTTTCCCGACGTACACGGCGTAGTCGAGCGCGACCTTCGAGCCTTCCGAGCAGTCGACGGGGCAGAGCACGTTCTTGATCGGCGTCACGAAGAACCTCCGGCGGCACGATATCAGAGGAGCCCGACCGAAGGCCCCCCGGGGTCACTAATCCTTGAAAAGGGCGTGCGGCGAGGCCACTCTAGTCGGGCGCGCCGGCCGATCGGGGCCGTGCTCGCGCCATCGAGAGGAAGTCCCCCTTGAATCATTCCTTCGTTTCCGCCGGGGCGCTTCTCGCCGTCGCGCTCGGCGCAACTCTTTCGTGCGCGGATCGGACCTCCGACAACAAAGGCGGCGGCGCGCTGCTGGACGCGCCGTCCGGCTCTGCGCCGGACGGTGGAGCGGGGGGAAACGGGAGCGGGAAGGCCTCGCGAATCGGTCAGAAGTGCGTGCAGGACAGGGACTGCAACGGGCTGAAGTGCCTCACCAGCGCGTCGACCGCCTTCTTCGGTGGCGGTCCGCCGAACGGCATCTGCACCGCCGACTGCCAGGCGGATCCGTCCATCTGCTCACAGCAGCTCGATCCGAACTCCGTCTGCGTCGGCTTCGGTTCGGACGCGTCGGCGCCGGCCTATTGCCTTCAAAGGTGCACGATCGGAGCACCCGCGGACTCGAAGTGTCACGGCCGTACGGACTTCGTCTGCGACGACTCGAACTCACCGGGCGACGCCTGGTGTCTGCCGCTCTGCGGCTCCGACGCCGATTGCGGGACGCGGAAGTGCGACTTCCGGACGGGCCGCTGCGTCGACGCGACCGACGTGAGCGGGACGCTCCCTCTCGGCGCCGACTGCGATCCGACGCTCGTGAAGGACCCGTGCAACGGCGTCTGCGTGAACACCTCCCTGACGGACAGCGGGCCCCAGACCGGGGTCTGCAACACCATCTGCACGATCGGCGCGCCCGCCGCGTGCGGTGAGACCGGGGCCTCGGCGACGCTTCAGAACGCCTGCCTCTTCGCGACGTCGGATCTCGCGATCGAGGGCGATCTCGGGGTGTGCAGCCACCTCTGTGACTGCAACGACGACTGCAACGGCGGTCTCGTTTGCCGGCCGTTCACCGCGGCTCAGGCGCAGGGCATCGGTCGCGCGGGGTACTGCAGTCTCTCCATCAACAGCATGACCGGGAAGCCTGCCGAGAACATTCCGTGTTCGGGTGCGAAGCACGACGCCGGCACGAAGCCGCCCGTCGACTCCGGCGCCGACGCGAAACCGCCCGTCGACTCCGGAAAAGACTGAGCGACCGCAGACGACGTGCGCCGGGAGCGGCGCGCCGACAAAAAGCGAACGGCCCGCGACCGAAGTCGCGGGCCGTTTCTCTTCACCCGGGCGGGTTCAGTGCGCCGGGGCGGCGGGCGTCGCCGGGGTTGCCGGCTTGGCCGGGGCGGCAGGAGCCGCCGGGGTCGCGGGCGCGGCCGGTTTGGCCGGAGCCGCGGGCGCGGCCGGCGTCGCGGGCTTTGCGGCTGCGGGCATCGCCGGCGCGGCAGCGGCCGGAGCCGCGGCGGGCGCGGCGGGCTTCGGAGCTTCGGCCTTCTTCGGATCCGGCACCTTGGCGGGCTCGGCCTTCGCGGCCTCGCCGGCCTTGGGCGTTTCCTTGCCGGCCGCGGGAGCCGCGGGCTCCGTGTACGGCTTCAGCGGCGGAAGCGGCTTCATCTTCACCTTGGCCTTCTCGGCGGCCTCGCAGCCGCGCTTCTGCCCGAGGTCCTTGCCCTTGCGGTAGAGGATCTTGAACTCGACGCGGCGGTTCTTCTCGAGCGCCTCTTCCGTGCTGCCCGGGTCGATCGGGCAGTGGGCTCCGTAGCCCTGCGCGATCATGCGAGACGCTTCGACGCCCTTCTTCTGGAGCTCCTTCACGACGGCTTCCACGCGCTTCTGCGTGAGGTCGACGTTGTGCTTGTCGTCGCCCTCCTTGGAGGCATGGCCACCGATCTCGACGAGCTGGAGCTCCGGGTTCTTCTTCAGGAGGTCCGCGACGGCGACCAACACCGGCTCGGACTCCTTCTCGATCGTCGCCTTGTCCTTGCCGAAGAGGATCTTCTGGTTGATCTGGACCTCGGTCTCCTTCAGCTGAACGAGCGGCTTCTCGTCGGGGCAGCCGTCCTCGTCCTCGAAGCCGTTCATCGTCTCCGCCTTGTCGGGGCACTTGTCGGCGGGGATGGGCACGCCGTCCTTGTCCATGTCCTTGTCGGGGCAGCCGTCCTTCGCGTCGGGCGGGAGGCCGTCTTCCTTCTCCATGGGGCACTTGTCGTCGGGATCGAGGATCCCGTCGCCGTCCTGATCAGGCGGCGGGGGGGGCGGCGGGGGCGGCGGCGGAGGCGGCGGAGTGCCGATCTTCACCTCGGCGCTGCCCTTGCAGCCCACGATTGCCGCGCTGCCGAGCGCACACAGCACGAGAGGTACGGTCCAGCCCAAACGTCCGAATCGTCGCATCTTCCCTCAGTCCTCCTTCAAGTACCGGCCTTGGAACTCAGAGTGCTCGACCGCAGCGGCGGTCCACGAGAACCCATGCTCCGCCCCGGGGGGCGGAGCACCGGATGGACGCCCGAGGCGTCCATTTCGGCTCGCCGAGTCGATCACTCAGGGTGCGAGGCGTAACCGAGGCCGGGTCGGCTCCGCAACCAACGATTTCGCGGCGGGCGTTCCTGGCGGGTTTGTGCGCTCCGCGGCGACCCGGTCGGACGGGGCCTGGCCGAAGCGAACGCCCCAGACGAGCCGGGTGCCGCCCTCCGCGGGGGAGGGAAGCCCGAGTCCTTCGAGGGCGCGGGCTCCGCAAGCGACCACCCCCGTGTCGGGGAACCGGGAATCATGCTGCCCGACCTTCCGGACGCGTCCGTCGGGCGCGACGTCGAGCTCGAAAGCGATCCGCCCCCAGAGCGCGGGATCCCGTTCGAGCCCCGCCGCATAGCAGCTCTCGAGCGCCGGCAGGCGCGCCTCGAGGGCGTCCTGAAGCGCGGACGGCACCGCGTCCGGAACGGATTCCGGATCTTCTGCCGTGCACGTGTCCGGCAGAACGGCGTCTCCTGGGTTCAGGTCCACGGTCACGTCGACCTCGACGCGGCGTCGGGGCGCGGGGGCGAAGGACAGCGCTCCGAGCCGACTGGCCACGCAAGTGGCCACTTCGTGGTCGCGGAGCTCCGTCGTGAGGAGTCGTGCGTGGGCAACGTGCCCGGAACGCCCGATCGTCATGTGAACGGCCGTCTTCCCGGCGAGCTTCGGCGCCGCACGGAGGCCTTCCTGATAGCAGAGCCGCAGAGGCCAGTAGCCGCGGTTCCTCGTCTGCGCGAGCACGGCGAGCTCCGACAGCTCGCCCTGCTTCGCCGACTTCGCGGGAAGACGTCCTTCGCGCACGTCGATGTCGACCTTCACTCGAGGGGCGACGTGAAATCCCCTGCGGTTCGACGCGCAGTCGGGATCCGACGAGCCGCCGACGTTCCAGCGCGCGAGCGCTTCGTCCTCGACCGCGGCCTGCACCGCGCCTTCCGACCGAGGGCGTCGCCCGTGAAAGAAGGGACGCTCCGACGAGACGGCGCTCGCGCCCTCGCCGGTTCCGGCGTCGAGCGGCCGACTCTCCGGACGGTCCTCCGCGGCTGCGAGCCCCGCGCCGAGGAGCGTCGCGACGCCGAGCAGGGCGAGGCGCCCGGGGAGCGTGACCGCGCGATGCATGGGGCCGGCCGGGTGTAGCACCTCCGCGCCAAAGGCGGAAAAACGGGGGGCTCGTCCCGGCCCGGAGCGCCCCGCCGTCGCCGGCGACGAGACGCGGGCATTGAACGGCCCGGGCGCCCGGGTGAAAGTGGTGGGCTCGGGAAGGAAGGCCGGATGAGCGACGCGACCATCGAGCAGACGGACGGGTTCGAGCACGGAGCGGGGTTCGAGAAGACGGAGGCGGGAGGTCTCGCCCTCGGGCCGCTGGAGACCCAGTACGAGGAGCTGTTCGCCGAGGTCCTGGAGGACGGCATCATCACGAGCGAGGAGCGCGCGCGGCTGGAGAAGGCCGCCGACAACCTCGGCCTCGACCGACGGCGCCTGCTCCGCCTCGAGCAGGCGATGGTCGCGAGCTACGAGACGAAGAACCGTGTCCGCGTCATCGAGCACTTCGAGGAGCCGGCCGCGTCGCTCGCGCCGATCCAGATCGCCGAGGCCGGCGACACGGGACGCTCGCTCCTCGAAAAGCGGATCGCCCAGCTCGAGGCGAGGGTTCGCGAGCTCGAGGAGGAGCTCGTCGTCGCGCGGGCCGCCGTGAACGTGGAGGTCGATCTGAGCGGCATGGACGCAGCCGCAGACGATGCCTCGGACGACCCCGAGGAGTGGTGGAGACGCCTCCGGCGGGACCCGATCGCGGTCGAGCCGTACCGGCGTCTGTTTCGCATCTTCGACGCACGCGGCAACGAGGACCGAAGGTTCCTCGCCGCTCAGGCGCTCGTGGTGCTCGGCGCAGCGACGGATGCCGAGCGCGCCGTCTACGAGGCGAAGCGTCAGTCGACGCTGATCGCGCCGCGAGCGAGCCTCTCCGCGTCCGCCTGGTACGACCAGCTCTTCCATCCGGACGAGGAGATCCTCACGGGGCAGATCTTCGGCGTCATCGCGCCCGCGGTGCTCATCGGGCGCGTGACGACGCTCCGCCGCGACAAGCGCCTCCACGTCCCGAACCCGGAGACGAAACAGACGATCGAGAAGAGCACGCTCACGGCCGTCCGCGCGCTCGGCTGGGCGGCGGCGATCCTCGGCCTCGCCGTGCCGCCCATTTACGTCGAGAAGGATCGCGCCGTCGCGTTCGAGCACATCCCCGGCGTTCCGCCGATCACGGTCGTCGGCGGTCAGGCGCTCTCCGGCAAGAAGCAGCTCGAACTCGCGTTCCTCGCGGGGCGGCACCTCTGCTGGTACCGCCAGGAGCACTTCGTCCGCACGCTCTACAGCGCCGTCGCCGATCTGGAAGATCTCTTCCTCGCGGCGCTGGTCGTGGGGAGCCCGACGCTTCCCATCGCGGAGGGCACGAAGCAGCGCGTGCAGCCCATCGCCCGCGCCATCGAGCCGATGCTCGAGCCGTCGCACCTCGACGCGCTTCGCGGACACTTCCTCCGGTTCGTCGAGGAAGGGGGGCGGACGAATCTCCAGCGGTGGAGCTCCGGTGCCGAGAAGACGTCGTGTCGAGCCGGTTTCCTGCTCGCGAACGACCTCGCGACCGCCGTCTCTCTCCTCGAGCCCGAGGAGGGGCGGCTCGGGGAGCGCGCTCGGGATCTGCTCGTCTTCTCCACCGGCGAACGGTACTCGCAGCTCCGCCGGCAGCTCGGAATCTCTCACACGTCCGGCTGATTCGGCCTTGCTTTCGCTGAATTCTGCTACGATCTCCGCGGGTCCGTTCCGGGGATCATGGCGAACGACGTCTTCGGCATCGTCGGTACCACCGTAGTCGGTGCCTTCCACGTGGAAGCCGTCGTTGCAGAGGGCGGCTTCGGGGTCGTGTACCGCGCGTACCACTCGGGCTTCCGCGCCAAGGTCGCGCTGAAGTGCCTGAAGATCCCGCAGTACCTGAGCCCGGCCGCGGTCGAGAAATTCGAGGCCCAGTTCCAGGCCGAGGCCGAGCTCCTGTTCAAGCTCTCCGCGTCGCTCCAGGCCGTGGTCCGCCCCCTCCACGTGGAGGCCGTCGTCGCGCCGGACGGGACGCTCATGCCGTTCCTCGCCCTGGAGTGGCTCGAGGGGGAGACGCTGGACGCCATCGCGAAGCGCCGCGCCGCCCGGCGCGAACCGCCGTTCTCGCTCGGGGAGCTCATCACGCTCCTCACGCCCGTCGCGAGGGCCCTCGAGCGCGCTCACCACTTCGAGGGACCGGACGGGCCCATTTCCATCGTTCACCGGGACATCAAGCCCGACAACCTGTTCGTCGCCAGAGTCTCGGGTGATCAGGTCGTGAAGATCCTCGACTTCGGAATCGCGAAGGCGAAGAGCCTCGCGACTCAGGTCGCGGGCCGCTCGAGTCAGCACGAGGGGCAGGGGCTCGGCTCGTTCACGCCGGCGTACGGCGCTCCCGAGCAATGGTCGCCGAAGCGTCTCGGACAGACGGGCCCTTGGACGGACGTCTGGGGCCTCGCGCTCACCATGGTGGAGCTGCTCGCCGGGCGCCCCGTCGTGGACGGAGACAACGCCGCGATGATGGGAACCGTGCTGGATACCGCGCGAAGGCCCACGCCGCGCGCCGAGGGCGTCCGCGTCGGGGATTCCGTGGAGGCGGTTTTCGGACGGGCGCTCGCCGTGGACCCGCGGGACCGCTACGGGGACGTGGGCGAGTTCTGGAACGCTCTGCTCGCGGCTCAGGAGGCGGACCGCGCCGCCATCCGGTCCGGCGCCCCTTCGCCCTTCCTCGGCAGCCGTCCGCCGGCGTCCGCGCGGAGCACGGCCCCGGTGGCCGACGCGATCCCCGATCTCGAGCTCGCGCCCGCCTCTAGGAGCGGCCGATTCCCGTCCACGGGACCGACGGCGAGAAGCGGTCGCTTCCCGGCGTCGTCGTCGTCCAATCCCCCGCGGTCCTCGTCCAGCCCGCGCGTCACGCCGGAGCCCTCGTCTTACCCGGAGCTCGGAACGCTCCGGAACCCGCGCTTCGACGACGACGACGAGGGGGAGACGGGGCTCGAGCTCGAATCGAGTCCTTTCAGCGTCTCGGAGGCCGACATCCCCGTCGCGCCCTCGGAGCAGTCGTCGCGCCCTCCCGCGCCCAGGTCGACGCCGCCCGTCTCCGCACGCCCGGCGGCCGCGCCCGCGAGCGGGCCGCCAGCGGTCGAGTCTTCGGCGCCTGCCCGCGCTCCGACCGCACCGTCCAGATTTTCCACGATCGATGAGGAGCCTGGAATTCCGGAATGGGTGCGGAAGTTCGCGGCCCCCGCCGCGATGCTCGTGATCGGCATCGTCATCACGGTCGTCGACGGCGCTTACGCCTCGGCGAACGGTGAGGTGTTCATGCTGGGGCCCCTCCGACTCGCCTGGGTCGCGGCCGGGCTCGTCATCGCCGGTATCGGCCTCTCACTCTATCGCCTCCTCGATCCGGACGTTTGACGCCGCCGCCGGCGCCTGGGCGGGCCGTGCGCGTCCCCCCTTGGCCCGTCGGAGGTCCCGACCTCGGTCCTCGGCGCCGGCCGGTCGTCGCGTCCCGGCCGGTTGCCTGCTCGGCGCAGGATCCGCACGCAAATCGAGCGTGGCAGCGCCGAGGGGAATGCGGTAGCCTGAATTCGTCCGAGGGGCTCTTGAGAGAACAGAGTACGGCGCACGTTCATCGTGCCGGCGCGGCGTCGCGTCGGTCGAGCGACTGGCTCGCGGTGGTTGCCGCGCATGCCCCTGTCGGCTTTGACGACACCCGCGACGGCGTCTGCATCCACCGCGGGGGCACCGTCCTCTACGTCGGGGAGACGCTCCCCAGGCTCCTCGGCGTCGAAATGGGAGACGCCGTGGGCGCGCCCCTCCTGGAGCTCTTCACGCCCGGCGACCGGGCGCCCGTCGCGGCCGTCACGGGGCTCGCCTCGGCCGGGATCCCGGGAGCCGCCTCCCACGCGACGCTCCTCGCCGGTCCGGCTCATGCCTTTCCGCTCGAGCTCACGGCCCTCCACGCCGAGGAAGCGTCGCCGCCCGTGGACGTCCTCTATGTGTGCGCCCCATCCGGGAGCCGCGCCGCCGCCGGGGACAGCGAAGACGGCAAGGACGGCGCCGATCGAAAGCCCACGTCGAACCGCGCCACCGTCCTCATCTGCGACGACGAGGCGCGGCTCGGCGCGCTGACGGCAGGCCTCCTCGCGGATTTCGGCTTCGCCTCCGTCACCGTCGCGAGCGGAGAGGCCGCCCTGGATGCGCTCGAGAAGGCCGAGCCGTCGGTGGACGTCGTGCTCCTGGACGTGAACCTCTCGGAAGGCACCTCCGCGCTGGACGTCCTCGCCGCGATGAAGACGCGTCACTGTTCCGCGCGCGTCATCCTGACGAGCGGTCTCGCGGAAGAAGACGTGGACACGGAGCTCCTGTCCCACCCCTGCGTGGTCGGCTACGTGGCAAAGCCGTACGGCGTCGATCAGCTCGTCCAGAGCGTGCGCACGGCGGCCTCGCGCGCGAGATCCTAGATCCTGGAAGACGTTCCGAGCGCCGGCTTCCCGCGCGTGCCGCCGCCGCGGTAGAGTGGCCCTCTTCACGTTCCCGGAGAGCGGAGGCTCGCGCGCATGGCAGCGTCCCGTCGAAACAAGAAGACTGCGGCACGAGGGCGAGCGAAACCCGCCGCGGAGAGCCCCGAGCGGGCGCTCGTCGATCGCCTCGCGCAGGCCGGCTACGAGCAGGCGAAGATCGGCGGGTTCGACATCGACGGCGTCCTTCGAGGGAAATACGTCTCCCTCGACAAGCTCCGCTCGGCCCTCGAGCACGGGTTCGGCTTCTGCGACGTCATCTTCGGCTGGGACATCGTGGACGCCGTCTACGACTCGGGCATCGTGACGGGCTCGCAGACCGGGTTCCCCGACGCCCTCGCCGTGCTGGACCCTGCGACGCTCCGCTCGATCCCGTGGGAGCCGAAGGTCGCGGCGCTCCTCTGCGATTTCCGGGACGACGCGGGAGGCGATCACCCCGCGTGTCCGAGGTCGCTCCTGAAGCGCGTCGTGAAGCGCGCCCGATCGATGGGATTTTCCCCGATGATCGGCGCGGAATACGAGTTCTACCTGTTCCAGGAATCCCGGGACACGCTCGCGCAGAAGGGCTTCCGGAACATGGACCCGCTCGACCCGGGGATGATGGGCTACAGCTGGGTGCGCACCGGTCAGGACGCGACGCTCATGCGGGACATCCTGGACGGCATGCGGGACTCCGACGTACGCATCGAGGGGCTCCACACGGAGACTGGCCCCGGGGTGTACGAGGTGGCAATCCGCTACGACGACGCCGTCCCGGCCGCCGACCAGGCCGCGCTCTTCAAGGTGCTGATGAAGCAGATCGCCCATCGGCACGGCCTCTCGGCGACGTTCATGGCGAAGTGGAACGCGGCCCTCCCGGGCTCGAGCGGGCACCTCCACCAGAGCGTCTGGAGCGGCGGCAAGAACGCCTTCTTCGACTCGCGATCCCCGCGCGGCATGAGCAAGGTCATGCGCTCCTTCATCGCCGGGCAGCTCGCCCTCATGCGTGAATTCACGGCGCTCTACTCGCCGACCGTGAACTCCTACAAGCGGTACGTGCCCGGCTGCTGGGCGCCGCTCGTCGCCGCCTGGGGCGTGGAGAATCGGCAGTGTCCGATACGCGTCATCGGGCTCGGTGATCCGAAGGCCATCCGCCTCGAATACCGTCAGACCGCGGCGGACATGAACCCCTACATCGCCATCGCGGCGTCCCTCGCCGCCGGGCTCTACGGCGTGGAGAAGGGCCTCGAGCTCCCGGAAGAGACGAAGGGTGATCCCGGATCGGGCGGCCCGAACGCTCTTCCGAAGACGCTCTCCGAAGCGACGGAGCTGCTCGCGAAGAGCCGCGTCGCGAAGCAGCTCCTCGGCGCCTCCTTCGTGGATCACTACGTGCTGACTCGCCGCTGGGAAACGAAAGTGTTCGAGCGCGCGGTCACGGACTGGGAGCTTTCGAGATACTTCGAGATGGTGTGACGATGGCAATTTGGAGCTTTCCGACGAGAGTGGTGTTCGGCGCGGGTGAAGTCGCGCGGACGGGCGAAGAAGCGCGCGGCGCCGGTATCCAGAAGGCGCTCGTGATGACGGACCTCGGCGTCGCACGCGCCGGCCTGGTCGAGCCCATCGTGAAGTCCCTGGCGCAGGCCGGGATCGACTCCACCGTGTTCGACGCCGTCGAGGCGAACCCGACGGAAGCGAACATCGAGGAAGCGTCGAAGGCGTATGCCGCCGCCGGCGCCGACGGCGTGGTCGCGATCGGCGGCGGTTCGCCCCTGGATGCGGCGAAGCTCGTCGTGCTCCGCGCGAAGGTGTTCCGGCCGTTCGAGGAGCTCGACGACGCCGTGGACGGCTACCGACACATCCCGGCGGGGATCCCGCCGGTCATCGCGCTCCCTACGACCGCGGGCACGGGGAGCGAGGTGGGGCGCTCGGGCGTCGTCACCGTCCGCTCGACCGGTAGAAAGACGGTCATCTTCTCGCCGTTCCTCATCCCCCGCGTCGCCATCCTGGACCCGGAGCTCACTCGCTCGATGCCGGCGAAGGTGACGGCCGCCACGGGTTTCGACGCGCTGACGCACTGTCTCGAGGCCTACGTGTCCAAGGGGGATCACCCGATGGCGGACGCCATCGCCCTCGGGGGCCTCGAGCTCGTCGCAGAGCACCTGCTCACGGCCGTCACCCGCGGGGACGACCTCGCGGCGCGGGGCGGGATGATGAAAGCCGCGATGATGGGCGCCGTGTCGTTCCAGAAGGGGCTCGGCGCGTGCCACTCGCTCGCGCACCCGCTCTCGAGCGAGTGCGGTCTTCACCACGGGCTCGCGAACGCGCTCTGCCTCCCCGCGGTCGTCTCGTTCAACGAGGGCGCGGCCCAGGAACGGCTCGCGCGCGTCGCGCGACTCTTCGGCGGGAACGGATCGGCCGGGAGCTGCGAGGCGGTGCTCCGGGATCTTCGCTCGAAGGCGGGCCTGCCCGGAGCGCTCTCGGAGGTCGGCGTGCAGAAGGCCCAGCTCTCGAAGCTCGCCGACCTCGCGTTCCAGGATGCCTGTCACGCCTCGAATCCCCGGCCGTGCACCCGGGACGATCTGCTGGCGCTGTACGAACGCTCGTTCTGATCGGACGGACACGCCTCACGCCAGGACATCCCGATCGCGGAGGTGACGGTGGAACGTCACCTCCCTGGCGACCGAGGTGCCAGTCTCGTACGGGGGCCGTCATCCCACACACGGGATTTCCGGCGGTTACGCGCCGCCGCGAGCCAAGCTACCGCTGGCACGAGTGTCGCAAAGGAGAGGGCACGATGTCCTTCCACGACGCCCACGATGCCGAGCTTCACGAGACCCGTGAAGCGGCGCTCTGTCGCCGGGCGCGTCGTTCGCGTCGTCGCGGAGACGAGCGTCGTGCCCTCCTTCTCCTCCGCGAAGCCGCGTACGAAAACGAGCACGAGCCGAAGCTCTGGGTCTTCTACGGCCTCCAGTGCGCCCGGACGGGCCGGGTGGACGAGGCCGAGCGCGCCCTGCTCCACGCGGCATGGCTCCGCGAGCGAGCCCACGAGCCGGCGAAGGCCCGCGTCACCCGGGAGCTCCTCGACGCGGTTCTCGGCAACCGCGCCGCGTGACCGGACGCCGCTTCGCGGCGCGTCAGGTCCCGGCGGGTCGCACGGAAGGCCGAGCCGGCGGTGCCGACGACCGAGCCGGCGGCGACGACGTTCGCTCGGGAGGCGGGGCCACGAACGCGAGCGCGGACTCGTCGAACGACCGGAGCAGGTTCCGCGTACAGAACGGACACGCCCAGCCGACCTGGAACTTGGAGGACGCAGCTCCGATGCTGTGCGCCGGCGCGACGAGCTCCCGCCCCGTCCGTCGATCCCGGGCCCAGCCCCGAACCACGTACTTCTGCTCGTCCAGGACGGCTCCGAGCTTCGCCTGGCACTCGCACACGCTGTAGATGGTCGCCGTCTTCACGCTGTTCTCCGCCTCGGTAATTACGAAAGCCCCGAGGCTCTCGTCAAGAACCCGCGTTCTGGCGGGCTCTTTCGCGCGCCTCCGCTTCGCTTCTCTTCCCTTCGAAGCGAGCGGAAGGGTAGACTCTCCGAAGTCCAAGCGGGACTAGCTCAGTTGGTAGAGCACGAGCTTCCCAAGCTCGGGGTCGCGAGTTCGAATCTCGTGTCCCGCTCCGTAGTTAGCCGATCCTTCCGATCTCTTCTGGGCACTCGAAGTGCCCACGACGTCGGAAGGACGGGAACGGCGGCCGAGGGGAGGGCCTTCGCGGTGACACTCTCGAGGTAGCGCTGATGCACCTTCGAGTCGGAGTGACCGGTGAGCCCCATCGCTGTCTGCTCGTTCGCACCGGCGCGCGCGAGCGCCTGGGAGTACGCGCGGCGCGTCGAGTGGAAGTCCGCGGGGAGGGTGGTCGGGGTCTCGTTGTGGACCTCGTGCCGGTCGACGCCTGCCCGGAGGAGCTCCCGCCGGAGCCGGTCCGCGTAGCTCATGTTCGAGCGCTTCTTGGCCTCCCCGGCGCGGGTGCCGCGGCGGACGGGGAACACGGGGCCGGCGGTCGGGCTGCCCTTCACGGCGTGCCACGCCTCGAGGAACGGCCGGACCTCCTCGGGGACCGCGAGCGTCACGGGCGCCGGCTTCTTCTTCCGTGTCTTCCGCCGGACGAAGGTGCACGTCGCGAACCCGGGCCCGAAGGCGGTCCACTCGAGCGCGTTCAGATCACCGGCGCGCATGCCGCCGATGGTCCGCGAGAGGAGGACGAGCATCTTGATCTCGCCGTCCACGTCGGGGTGGGCGAGGAGCTTCGCGATCTCGTCGTCGGTGAGCACCACGCGCGGCTTCTGAACCTGCTCGACTTCGGGGACCTCGACGCGTGCGACGCGGTTCTCGGGGATGAGTTCCTCGCGCCACGCGGCCTGGAAGAGGCGGTAGGCCGTCGCGCGGATGTGGGCGATCGTCTGGCGGGAGTACCGCTTCGCCTCGCCGCCCTCCTCGCGCGGCTTCCGTCGGATCTTCCCCGCGGCGAGATCGTCGAGGACCTGGCGGACCATCGCGGCCGTCACGCTCCCGAGCGGAAGGTGCCCGAGCGCGGGCTTCCAGATCCGCTCGTAGTACTTCCGTTCGTACTCCTCGGCCGCGATGCCTCGCTCCTTCCGCGACTCGAGCCACGCGCGGGCGTAGGAGTCGACCAGCTCGGGGGCCGTGGCGTCGGCGGGCGCCGGGTTCCCACTCTCGATGAGCCGCGCGAGCTTTCGTCGCGCTACGGCCTTGTTGTCTGTGCCGAGGGCGCGAGCGACGCGCACCCGCTCGCCTTCGACGGTCGCGTAGAAGCGGCCGTACCACCCGAGGCCTTCGCGCCAGATGAGCTGGCCGGTTTGCTTACGAGGCATCGTGATCCTCCTCCCGCCAGTCAGTGGGAATGTAGTCGCGATCGATATCAGAGAGCCGTCTTCCGAGTCTCGCTGCCAGGGTCTCCTCGATTGCGAGCCGCGCCTTCATCGCCCCGTGGAGATTGTGAGCGTCGATCTTTGCTTGTCGGGCCAAGGTCGCCGCGTGGCGAGACGTGTCCTGCAGCTCCGCAAGAGCCTGCATGCTGGCCGATTCCAGAGCGGCAATCGTCGCGACGCGCTGCGCGTGCTCGGCCGCGAGTGCGCGTACGTTGGCGTGCTCTTGAGCCGTGACCAGCTCCCGTTGGACCGCGGTCGCATCGCGTTGCGCCTTCGCCAGATCCTCCTGCGCCTGCGCGGTTCGCGCCAACTCGGCGCGGCTGTCCTTCATCTCTTGGCGCTGAAGCTTCAGCTCCTCGCGTTGCAAGCGGAGGTCTTCGCGTTGTAGGCGGATCGTTTCGAGTCCAGCGAGCAGCGCCCCGACGGTCACGAGCGTTCCGAGCGCCTGGAACGCGCTGCCGAGATCCGACGCGCGTTTCAGATCCATGACGCCGAAGGTGAAGACGAGCAACCAGACCAGAAATACAGCTAGGAGCGTTGTCGCGATGAAGCCTCCGGGTGCCTCCCGGGCTGTCGGTTCTTTCTGTTCTTCGTCCTGCGCCATTTTCGTTCCTCCCCGAGTCTGCTCGTCCCGCCCCCCGCCCACGAGTCGCCTCGCGAGCGGGAGCCGAACGTCAGTCGTCCGTCGGTTCGTCGTCCTCGCTCTCGTCGTCCTGCACGGCGAGTGCCTGCAGCCGTTCCCGGAGCCGATGGTGCGCGGCGTCCAGCTCTGCGCGTTGCTCCTGGTGCATCTTCGCGAGCTCCAGGGACACTCGGGCCCATGTCGAGGCGCTCATTGCGGCCTCCCGGAGCTGGCGAGCGCCGAGGCCATCTCGCGGATCTCCTCGCCGGTGCCGCCCGCCCTTCGCTCTTCCGCGTGGATCTTCTCCAGCACGGCGATCGCCGCCTTGGCGCGGTACCACCCGTTCGTGATGAGCTCGCCGACGCCCTGCTCGTCGTCGTCCCCGATGAGCACCGACGCCGTGTAGAGCGTGCGCCGGATGTCATCCAGGGCGTTCAACGCGAGCCGGATGGGAGTGACGCCGTCCGGACCGCATCCGTAGTTCTGGCCGAACGCGGCCTCGACCTCGCCGAGCGTGAACGTCGGTTCTTTCTTCTCGGCGGTGCTCATGACGCGCCTCCGTTCGCCGCTCGCCCGAGCTCCTTGACGAGCCCGGCACGGCGCTCGGGGTCGCGCTCCGCCTCCAGGAACAGGCGGACGTGGAAAGCCTCCTTGGCAAGCTTCGCCAGCTCGACGATCGTCTCGCTCATGTCGTGGCCGGAGAGATCGACCATGATGCTCAAAACGAGCCGGTCGATCTCCTGCATGTGCTCGGCGTGCTCCTCGAACTCCTGCTGATAGTAGTCGAGCGCCGCGAGGTGCTGCGCATTCTGCTCCGCCATCGCGGCCCGCGTGCCTTCGGTCGTCGAGAGGTCGTAGCGTCCCGAGGGATCGAGCCGGGGCGAACCGTCGGCGTTCGGTTTCATCATCGCGCCCGAGCGGTCCACGGTGGCGCTCGCCTTCCGGCTCCGCTTCGCCTTCGTCTTCCGCGCCCTCACGACGCACCTCCCAGCTCGCGGTCGAGCGTGAGGAGCGTCCGGAGGTCCGTGCTCGCCTTCGCGGCGTGCGCCAGGTTGCTCGCGTCGATGCCGCTGCCGTTGCGGCCGGCGGTGTTCGCGATCGTGATGAGCAGGGCCCGATCCAGCGTGTCGAGAGCGTCCTTCACGCGCTCGTCGGGCAGGCGGAACGGCTTCGGAGCCGCGGGTTTCGTATCCGGCTTTCGGGCACGGCGCGGCCGTGCGATCTTGCGATTCGTCATCGGAACTTATCCTTTCGGTGACATCGGGCCGGCGGCGTCTAGTACACGCCGTCGGTCCACCTGCTGATGGGTCAGCGTTTCGGTTTCGGCTTTCCTCTGACCGCCGCGAACTTCTCCGCGTAGGCCTTTCGGATCGCCTGGCGCACGACGTCGGAGACGCTCAGGCCCGTTTCGTCGGAGACCTCGTGGACCACTTGGGCCTCCTCGGTCGTCATCCGCAACGCAACCCGCTCGCTCCGTTCGCCTTTCACCATGTTTCCCATTGTCTGACACCGTTCTACGACGTCCGCAAGCCGAATCTTCCCGCGGCCCTAAGCAGTGAATCCCCGTCGGTATCCGGAGGGGGGCTATCGGGCTGGCTTCGCGTCCTCGTAGCCTTCGAGGATTTCGTCGGGCATCTCCTCGCCTTGTGGCCAGATGGGCAGCGGCGGGATCGGTTTGCCTCGGGTGATCTGCCCCGAGTCGTAGAGCTCGGAAAGATAGGTGTGGTACCGCCGCGCATCGTGGATCGGGTCCACGAGGTAGATATTTCCTCCGCGATGTTCGACGATTCGCAGGGAGATTTCCGTGCGAAGGCGGGCCATTTCCAATGAGCGTTCGAACACGACGCGGCGTCGGTCGCTGACTCGTGCTCGCCATTGTCCGAAGACCGTTGCAACAGCGCTTACCGTGGCGCCCACCGCAGCGGACGTGATGACTGCTCCCCAATCCAACATCGAGCCGATGAGAGCACGAACCCGAGCTCACGGCGAGCACCGCTCCGCCCCGACCATCCGCCCCGGCGACGCCTCCGGCATAACCAGATCCTCCCCGTCATCGAAAAGCGCTACCGCGCGCGCTGCAACGGCCTTCCGGTGCGCCCAGCGGGCAAGCGCCCAGTCTCCGTGGAGCACGGCCTCGACGCTCGCGAGGACGTAGACGGCCGCGGGCTGGCTCATGGCTTCCGCCTCGCCGCCCGCATCGCCTCGACCTCGCGCCGGGTGAGCTTCACCACGTGCACCTCGCCACGGGGGACGACCGTCCTCTCGGGCTCCGGCACGAGCTCGCCGCGACGCTTGGCGGACTCCCGCGCGAGGTACTCGAGCATCGTCGCCGAGACTTGCTTAGGCGGCTCCTCGAGCGTGAGGCCCTCGGGGAGCCTCACGACGGGGCCGCGGTGTCGGATGAGCGTCACGCGGCGCTCCCGACGACTTCAACTCGAACGAGAACGCTGAGCGCGAGGTGTCCGCCGGAGCCCCACGCCCGGTGATGGCGCGCTATCGGGAGGGCGTACGGGTTGCGCCCGGCGAGCTCCACGAGCTCGGCTTCGGTCTCTGGACGCTCGTAAGTCTCCTCGGCGCCGCACTCGCGGCAGCGGTAGATGAGCAACGTTCGCGTGACCATCACACGCCGTTCTGAATCGAATCGAGCCAGGCCTTGCGGGCGGCATTCTCCTCGTCCGAAAGGAACTCGTTCGGCGCGTAGATGTCTCGGATCTCCTGACTCGGACCAGGCAACGAGATCAGACTCCCGGGAGCAAACGGGTCGCGCTCGACCGTGCTCGTAGCTCGGTTCGAGGCTGCCCTCTTGACCTTCTTCGGCTCGGGGATCCATTCGACGAGGCCGACCTGGATTGATCCAATGCCGAGGCTGTCGATGTCCGGCGTCGAGATCTTGCCGACGTACACGCTGTGGATTCCGAGAACGGACGTCCTCGCGTGCTCGATGGTCACGGGCATCCGCTTCTTGCCGCCTGTCGGTCGCGCAAGGGGGATCAGGATCTCCATGAGGGGACCAAAGTGCTTGTCCGTGAATTGACAGACCATGGTGAGCTCGGCCGGCGTGTACCCGTTGTCCCGAACGCGGGCGCCGTCGTTGCCCTTCGCCTTCGGCACGTCGAGATCCGTCCCGCCCTCGCCGGTGACTTTCGCGCAGCCCGGCAACGCCTTCCCGGCGAGCTTCACCGTGGACCATGACGTCGAGTCTTCGACCCAGCTCGGGGTACTCATGATGTTCGTCCTTCCTGGGGCGCCTGGCCCACTCGTGTACGGTTCGAGCCTCCTCGGTTCGCCGTCCCGATGAGGTCGGCGAGGCCAAGTGCGCTGTCGTCGGTTCCGGATTCACAGACGTGCGTGATGGTCGGCGCGCTCTCGATCGCTCGACGCAGAGCGATCTCCACGTTCGCGTGGGGTCCCTCCGCGACGAGGCCGGAGCACCGGCGGCAGCGATACAAGATCGAGCCGCCGGTCGCGGGTTCCTTGTCGAGTATGTCGTCCGAGAAGCTCACGCGGCCCCCGTTCCCGAGTCGTCCCCGAGGAGCCACCTCGCGATCATCTCCCGCGCCGTCTGGCGGCTACCCTCGGGGACGTCGCGGGTTTCCCCGGCCGCGATGTTGTACGCGAGGATCTTCGCGTTGTGCTCGCGGATCGCTCTCGGGAGTTGGAGCTCGTCGTGAAGTCGGATGACCTCGAGGACGAGCTCGTGTGGGGACGTCGGAACGTCCGGCAACGCCCCCGGGCCGAGCAGCAGCCGAGACAGCCGCTTCATGGCCGGGGGTTGCGCGTCACTCGCCGCGAGGAATCGGCGGATCGTTTCGGAGTCGATGGTCGGCGTTGTCATACGCTTGCCGGTGCCGTCCAGGAGACGGAAACGCCTTTCACGACCAACTTGTCGGCCTCGGAATTGCTGCCGTACTCGCTCTGGATGCGCGCCATGTACCGCTTCGCGCCGTCCACGACATGGCTCAAAGAGACGACGATCGTGTGCGCTGCGTTGTAGTTCGCAACCGGCGTGGAGACGTCCGCCTGGCTCGCGACAACCGCGGGAGGGGTGCCTACGAGTTCGTCGGACGGATCCAGCGATACGAGCGCGAGGATCGGCATGTTCGCTGGGAGCGCTGCGTGGCTGCCGGCGCCCGAGCTTCCCTGGACATGTGCCACCACGCTCGTGAGAGTCACACCGGGTGGGAGATCGAGATCGATGAAGAGGAAGCACTGGCTGGTGTCCGCCTGGAACCAAACTCCCTGCGAGACGTTCCACGTCGTCGGGCTCGAGCTGTCCGGCACCCCGTTGAGGATCGGCATGCGCTTGTCGCTCACGTCGCGCGCGCTCTGGGTGTGCTCCCGCAAATAGTTCGTCCGCTTCGTGAGCTGCGTCTCCGGATTCGTGAGCTCCGTGGAGTCGAGCGGGTCTCCGTTGTCGATGCCGGTGACCGGCGTCACCCACGTAGCCGTTTCGGTCAGGTTTGCCATGATGGATTCTCGTTTCTGCGGGGCATGGCCCGCTCAGGTTGTCAGTGCGGGATCTGCGCCATCTTCGGCGCGTTCAGATCAAAGCGGCTGAGGCCGCGGAATAGGTGCTCCGCGAGAGCGCCGTCACCGGTGGAACGACCCAGGAGAAAGGACGGCCCAGCGTGAACTCAGGCCACAAACACCGGGTCCGCCGGGAGGCGCTCTGCGAAGCGTTGCCTCTTGGACAGCAGAGGGAAGGCGAGAACAGGACGCCGTCCCTCTGCCAGCGGCAGGCCGTTCGCCGCCGACGGGGGCCATTACCTCCCCGCTGTCCGAAGTTGTTCATGCCGCGCCGGCTCCGAAGATGCTCTGCGTCCCGTCGAGCAGCTGGCGGAGCTCCTCTCGGTCGGCGAAGCCGATCTCATCGGCGATGAGGTTCCTGAGGACGCTCGCAGAGGCATCGATTCCGCGTCGGCGAGCGAAAATCAGGTCGGGCGCGTCACCCCGAAGCCTGCCGGCCTCCTCGTTCGCTTCGATCGAAGCTGCCAGGAGCTCTTTGCGCTGCTCGATCACCGCGAGCAAGGCCCGCATATGCGCCAGGGCCTCGGTCTTGAGGGCTGTGACTCGCGGAGTCGTGTCGGCCACGATTTGCTCGAGCTCGGCGATCCGCGCCGTCTTCGCGTCCGCTTCCGCCGTCGCGAGCGCTTCGGTTGCCGCTGCGAGTTTGCGTTGCGCGGCGTCGACCATGATTTGGGCGCGCCGCTCGATGCGGGCGAGATCGTCGGCCGCGTCCTCGGTGCCGACACGGTCGAACGCGGTGCGTGCTTCGGCGATCTTCGCGTTCTGCGACTCCCGCACCCGCTCGAGCTCCGCGCGGGCGTCCACGACGCGCTGCCGCTCCGCCTCGAACGGGTCCGAGGGGCGGTTCCGATCGACTCCGACGAGGCGCATGAGGGCTCCCGCGAGGCTCACGACGCAACTCCTGCCGCGGCGAGTGCGGATGCGGCGATGTCCTCGGAGGCGTCCACGCCGCGCGTGGTGGGTTCGGGCTCGGCCGCGGCCCGAAGAGCCACGCCGAGAAGCGTGTCCGGTGTTTCCCGCGCGGGTGCGTTCGCGCGGAGGGCCGCTGCCGCGATCTCCGCACTCGCGCCTCGCGCAGCTACCGGAGGCGGCTCGCGCGGGGTCTCCGGTTCGGGACGCGCGGGGCGCTCCGCAGGCGGCGGAACCTCCGAGGGATCCTGGGCGCGGGTCACCGGCGGGCGGCCGTCGAGCGTGTAGGCCGCATCGTCGATCTTCGAGACGAACCGCACGCGGCCGCTCTTGACGAAGTCCGCGAGGACGGGATTGGCCTCGAAGAACGCACGCCGCGCGGACGTCGCTTCGAGCGTGTCGGATCTGAGCTGTCGGGTGATCATTGATTCAGGGTCCTTTCGGTGGTTCGGAGTCGTGGAGGGCCAGCGTGACGGCTTCGACGTCGTCGACGAGCTGCCCGAGGATGCGAGACGCGGTCGCGTCGTCCGCTGTGCGTTCGTCGACGGTCTTCGGGTTGCCGTGAGGGCCGGCGCTGTCGAGAACGGACGAGAGCGCCGCCGCGTGGGTCGAGATGTTGCGAAGGCGTCGCTGCGCTTCCTGGCGTTGTGCGGTGTTCATGGGTTCCTTTCGTGAGAGTCAGAAGCCGCGGCCGCGAGATCCCGACCATCGGGAGCCGCGACCTTGGTCTCGGCGGAGGGAAGGCTCGTGCAGGCCGAGGCGACCGACGGCGGAGTACTGCGAGGGGAAGACCCAGCGCGAGCCGCCGAGCGTGAACTCGCCCGCGACGATGGCGTGCGCGAGCGTGATCAGCGCGCTTGCGTAGTCGAGACCGCCTGTCGCGTAGTGCGTGCGCCCCGACGGCGCGAGCCGCGCTTTCAAGCCGAGGAGCTCCGACCGCATGACCTTGTGGTCCGGGAGGAACACCTTCCGCGTCCGCATCAGCGTGCGGAGCAGCGTCATCGCCTCGTGCTTCGAGGTCTCGCTCCAGGGGACGACCTGCAGGACCAGGCGTTGCGCGCGGTACAGGGCTGCCGCGCCGCCCTGCTCGAAGTGGTCGGAGAAGACGACGCGGGTTCCGAACCGGGTGGCCCGCGCGGCGATCTCTTCGATCACCGTCTCGAACGTGACGTGTGCGCCATCCCATCCCCCGACGTCGTCGACGACGAGCTCGCCGGCGTCGGTCGCGTAGCCCGCGATAAATGCGTACTCGTCGCCCCCGACGAGGCTGCTCGGGTCGATCGCGACGAAACCGCCGCACCGCTTTCCCGTGGGGTTGCCGCCGTAGCAGGCGACCACGTCCGCGGAGTCGATGGCCTGAGAGACCGTCGCGCCGGGTTCGGCGGCGTACTCGCGCGACCACACCCGGGGGTCCGGCTCGAGCTCGTGTGTCCGCGCTTCGGAGATCGTGGGGTTCGCAACCCAAGTGGCCGCGTGGCTCACGACCTGGTGTTCCGTGTCGCCCTGGTCGAAGAGCTCGGCGTGATAGTCGTCCGTGCCCCAAGGCGACGAACAGAGGACCGCGAAGCCGTGCTCCTGCGTCGCCAGCGTCGGCATCAGGGAGCCGATGACGTCCCGCGCGGGGTTCGCCATCGTGTCGCGGCTCTCCCAGCGGGCAACCTCGTCACCGAAGACAGCGATCGACGTGAACCCGACCACGGCCGACGTCGTGCACGAGATGACGCGGAAGATGACGGTGCGCGGGCCCGTCAGCTCGAGCTCGTCCCCCCGCGGGTGAAACTCGAGGTGCAGCGCCCGGAGCAGGGCGGAGATCGTGGCGAGGCGCGCGCTCGCTTCGTCCTTCGAGACCGAGACGAACGGGATGACCGCGCGGTCGCCGGCAGGCACGGACCACTCGCCGAACCACGCCCACGCCACCGCGAGCCGGGAGAGCGTCGTCGACTTGCCTGCGCGTCGCCCCGCTCGGATGACCCAGCGTCGGCAGCCGGAGCGGACGAAACGCTCGATCTGGGCCCGCCACCACGGAGAGATGGCCGGGAAGCCCGCGGACACGAGGGCCGCGTCCATGGCCCAGAAGCGGGCAAGGAACGCCTCGGCGTCGAAGCGGACGCGAGCGGCCTTCGCCTCTGTCGCGGTCCGCACGCCCTCGACGGTCGCCCCGATGGTGCCCGCGGCGGTGAGGGTGGGCGGCTCCGGCTTCGTGACCTTCACTCGGTCCGACCCTTCCCGGCGCCGAGGATGGCGGCGTGCAACGGGTTCCCGTTCGCGTCACGGCGGGGGCCGAGCGCGGCAGCGGCGGCAAGGGCGGCCGTGAGCGCTCGCGTCGCACGTCCCTCGAGTGCGTCACGGCGTGCGAGGAGCCGCTCGCCTTCGGGGGTCGCGACGCCTGCCGCGTCCGCGAGCTCACCGAGGTCCCGGGCCCGCTCGGTGTTCTCGGCCCACACCGAGACAGGGGTCAGCACGAGGAGCGACTCAGTGCCGAGCTCCCGCCGCGCGCTCTCGTAGCGCGTCAGGGCCGCGTCGAGGACGACGTCCGACCGCGAGGGCGTCTCGCCCCGCGATCGCGCCTCCTGGAGGCGCCTACGAGCGGCGCGGAGGTGTTTCACGTTGAGCGCCTTTCCCCGCGAACCTTTCGCCGCCTGGTTGCCGGCCTTGAACCACCCGTTTGGGTGACGATCGCGTCGCGGTAGCGCGTCGGTGTCGATCGGACTCTGGTCGCTCGGCCGCTGCGCGATGGCGCGGAGCTTTCCGTGCGACTTCTCGAAGAGTGCGGCGCTCATCGGCGAGCCTCCGAAGCGCTCGGCGAATGGGCACTCGGCGCCCCGGGATTCATCGAGCGGATCGCGCGTCGTGCGTCGTGGCGTGACTTGCGGTGCCCAATCGCGACGAGAGCCCGCGGGATTCGTGCTCTGTTCGTCGCTACGCACCGGCTTGCACAGCCGGAGCCCTCGGCGAGCGGAACGCGCTGTGAGCCATCGCGCGATGGCATCGGTTGCGAAGTCGCGGGGTTGACGAGCTCCGCAAACGTTGCGTTCGGGCGCACTGCGATCCTCGATCGCCCTTGTTTTCCGGGCTCTCGGCTATGAACGCTCCGGCCCGTCATTCCGCACCTCCGTACGTTTCGGCCTTGAGCACTCCGGCGCTCGGTTGCGTGTGACCGCCACCCTGACGCCTGACCGGCTGAGGACTGACGAATTGGTCCGGGTCGAGCCCGATCCGGCGGATCGTCATGGTCGGCCCGGTGAAGCCTTCGAAGGCGTTCGAGATGATCCGACAGACCTTGTCGGGGTCCGCGTACTTCTCGAGAAGCTTCCCGATGGTCTTGCCGTCCCGCCCATCGAACGAGGGCTTGGTGCCGCGCTTCTGCTCGAACGTCTCGAAGTAGTGGGCCACGACCTTCGCGTGTCCCGGATGGGTAGGCTTCGAGCTCTGCGGCTTCCGCTTCCTCGCCTTCGGTTCGACCGTCTCGGGAGGGGTGAGAGCGAGAGGCGTCCCCCGCGAAGCTTGCGACGCGGGATCTCTCCGATCGTTCACTCCGACAGATCCAGACGACAGATCCCCGGCACCGTGTGCCGGTTGGTCCGACGTGGCGTGCCGGTTAGTCGTGCACGGCGTGCCGGTTAGTCGCGGCGTCTCACCGGCAGGCTGTGCCGGTTGGTCGTCCGAGTAAGCGGCACCGTGTGCCGGTTGGTCCGCGGTCAAGACGAGCCTCCATTCGTCGGATGTCCGGCCCCGCCCATCTGCGCGGAACCGTGGCCGGCGCTCGAGCCGGATGGGTGAGGAGTCAGGCTTCGCGAGGTCGGCCATGACGCTCCGGACGTGGCGTTCGCTGATCCCGCTGAGCCGGGCGATCTCGGCCTGGGAGTGCCACCCGATGCCCGTCGAGCTGTTCGCGACCAGGGCGAGGACGTGCACGACGTGGCGCGCGTCGCTCGGCATGGTGCTTTCGAGCACAGCCTTCGAGACGCGGAGTGTGAGGGCGGGTGGCTTACGCACACGGTTCCCCCTTCGCCGCGCTCGGGAAGAGCGACACGATCTTGCCCTTCACACCGCCGCTTTCGAGAATCTTCCGGATGGTCGCCTCGCCGTAGCGTTCGACCAGCTGCTCGAACCGGAAGCCGGACGTCGCGATCGTGACCTTGCCCGCGTCGTACCGCTCGGCGATGACTTCGGAGATCGTTCCGTCTCGTCCGAGGTCCCAGCCGAGGTCGTCCAGGATCAGAAGCTTCGGGTGCTTCGCTGCGATGATCGCGGGCGCTTCGGAGCCGAGCTCGTGCCGCGCGCGGGCGTTCGCGAGGTCGTTCGCTCGCGCCCACCAGATGAGCGAGCCCGCGTTGTATCCGGCGTAGTGCCGTTTGGGTGCCTGCTCGGAGATCGAGCGGTCGCGCGCTTGCTGCAGAATGCGGTGCCCAAGAGCCGCGCAACCGGTGGACTTCCCCGCACCGGTCGGGCCGAGAAACAGGGCGCCGCCCTGGCGAATCTCGTAGCCGACGACCAGCTTCCGCACGGGCGGGGCCGTGAGTGCGAGGAGGCGCTCCTCGCCAAGCTCCGCCATCGCGGCCGGTCCGCTTTCAAACAGGTTCCGAACGGCAATCCGGTGATACGTGACGACCGAAGCCGCGAACGCTTCAAAGTCCTGCTCTCGGCGCCGCTTGCCTTCGCGTCGGAGTTCAGTGAGCCAGTCTCGGCCCGCGTCGATGTCGCGACCGAGGAGGTAAGGGGTGCAGGACGCCTCTTGGAGGAGCTCGGAAAGCTCGTGGCGACTGAGCCCGGAGGACTCGCACGCGCGAAGAACGACGTGCTCGTCGGGAGAAACTCTCATCCGCGCTTCCCCCGTGCGTCGGCGAATTCGGAGGCCGCGAGCCCTGCAGCGAACGAGCGGAAGTCCTCCGCCATCGCGCGCGTGCCCTTCGTTCTGACCTGGGTGGTCGCGTCGACGAGGAGCGCCGCGACGTCGCGATCGCGCGCGTGGTCTGCCAGCGTCGCGCTGAAGATCGTTCGACCGCCGAGTTCGACGATGAGCTTCCGCGTCACTTCGCGAGCTCCTTCGGCTGCGACTTCACCCACGCGACCACGTCCGCGAGGTCGAATCGCTTCACGTCGCCGAGGCGTGAGAACGGCATCCCGGCGTTGCACAGCTTGTCGACGTTCGCGACGCTCGTGCAGAGCTTTTTCGCGATGCCGGCGCGGTCGTAGAGCGCGGGTTCTTCCGCGCGCGTCGGGAGCTCGTCGAGGGCGGCCCGAAGCTCCGCACTGACCAGGTCGCGGAGCTCATCCGCCCGCAGGATGACGAGGGGCTCGCTCACGCGGCCGCTTTCTGCGCCTGGTAAGCCGCCTCGAGCTGGGCCACCGTCCCACGCTGGACGTCGAGGCCGCCCGCGGCGCGCGCGAGGGTCGCGTCAGCGACTTGGAGCGATCGAGCGGTTGCGTTCACCCCGTCGGCGGCGATCTTCTCGCGGAGCCACGCTCGGACTTCGTCGGAAACCTGCTTGCGGAGTGCCATCGGTTATCACCTCTCGGTTTTGAGAGATGAAAGCCGAAGGGGGCGACCCGAAACAGACGGCTACATGCCGCTACTTTCTCAACGCTTCGCGGAACGCCTTCGCAGACTGCGCAACGTCGGTATCCCCGAACGCTTCGCAGGCGACGGCAAGCTCGGCCGCGATCCCCGTGGCGCCGATGTGGCCTCTGCCGCCGGCGGTCTTGCCAGACGAGGCCGCGGCGTGGGCGCGTGCCAACAGCTCGCGAGCCGTTGCGACTTGGACGGCGGCAAACGCCGGCTCGATGTGAGCGAGCGAATTGGCTAACCAACGGACATAGAGATCCGCAACGTCCGCGAACCGCGCGTCCCGACCGGGCTCCGCCTGCGCCCACTCCGCCGAGAGCCTCCACTTCTCGAGGATGTTTTCGACCGCGCGGACGACCCCTTTCCGTCGGTTTCCCGTCGCATCGGTAAGCCCGTTCCACGCGTCGTGCGCGGCCTGCACTCGCTCCCAGAGTTCGGGCAGGTTGAAGATGGCCGCCGTTTCGAGGTCATTCGCCAGGCGCCTCAAGAGCTCCATATGCTCCGGCGAAACCGGCCCGTTGCTCTTGATCCCGCGCTCCTCACGCTGGGCCTCCAGAGTGCGCGCGGTGGGGCCCGCCGTAACCCCTGTGAGGTCCCCGAAGGTCTTGCCGTCCACCACGGGGGCCATCCTACCCGAGCGGACCGGCGGCGACTCGTCCGCACAGCACCGCCCCCGCGCGCCGGATCTCGGCTTCCCACATTCGGGCACCCACGATTAGGCACTCCGCGCGACCTGTCCCGGAATCCGGCGGATCTAGTGTCCGCGCGCCGATTGCCGCTATCCGAGACTGTCCGCCGGAACCCGTCCCGAGCCCGTTTCCCAAGCTCGGGGTCGCGAGTTCGAATCTCGTGTCCCGCTCCGTACGCGACGGCCGTCGTCGACGCCTCACGTCCGTGGTCGCTTCCTCGCGTGCACCGGCGTCGGGGAAAATCAGGGCCGGCTCGAGCCGCCCGCCGCGGTGTTCGCAGCGGGCGGCTCCGTTCACGTTCGCGGGCTCAGAACGTCGCGGGCGCCGGGGCGAGGTGCGCGGTCGTCGTTCCGTCGCCGAGCTGTCCCATCGAGTTCTGACCCCAGCAAGAGACGACGCCCGTCGCGCCGAGCGCGCAAGTGTGGTTTCTCCCCGGGCTCACGTCCTGCGACGCGCCGAGGCCGGTCACCGCGGTCGGCGCCCACCTGTCCGTCGTGCTGCCGTCGCCGACCTGACCCCCGGCGTTCTCGCCCCAGCACCACGCCGAATCGTCGGACAGGACCGCACAGGTCGTGTCGCCGTGCGCGCGGACGCTCACGGCCGGGGCTGGGAGCGCCGACACCTCCGCCGGCGTGCCGCGATCCGTCGACGAGCCGTCGCCGAGCTGACCGTGCCCGTTCGCACCCCAGCACGAGACGACGCCGTCGCCGTCCACGGCGCAGGTGTGAGCTCTGCCTGCCGCGAGCGCGACGATTCCACTCGGGCCCGGCACGGAACAAGGCGTCGCCGAGTCCGCCCCACCATGGCCGAGCTGGCCGGCGGAGTTCGACCCCCAGCACTTCACCGACCGATCGTCCAGCACCGCGCAGGAGTGCGCTCCCCCGAGCGCGAGTGCACGGATGTCGGCGAGCTCCGGAACGGGCACCGCGGATCCGCGATTGTCCATCGTGCCGTCCCCGATCTGGCCGCTCGAGTTCAGCCCCCAGCAGTACACGTCATCCACGGCAGTGATGGCGCAGCTGTGGTCGCCTCCGAGCGCGACGTCGCGGGCGGGCGGCAGGCCCTCGACGAGGAGCGGGACCTCCGTCCAGTCGGCGACGGGCGCGCCGATCTGTCCCCACTCGCCGAATCCCCAGCAGTACGCCGTCCCGTCGTCCAGCACCGTGCAGGCATGACCTCCTCCTGCGGCGAGCGCTCGCGCCGGGGCCGGCAGTCCACTCACCGGCGTCGGTACGAGCAGTTGCACGTTCTGCGGGCTCCCGGTGCCGGTCTGGCCGACGCCGTTCGCTCCCCAGCAGTATGCGGCTCCGTCGTCCGCGAGCGCGCACGTGAAGTCGGTGCCGCTCGACACGGCCGCGCCGCGTCCCTCCGTGTCGAAGTCGACCTCGACGTGAGTGTCGCCCTTCTTGTGCATCGTGAGGTGGATCGTCTTCACGACCCCGGCGAGGATCCGGACGAACACCGGATCGCTCTTCCACGTCGGTTCGCCCTGGACCTGATCGGGCGACGCCGGACACGTCTCCTCGAGCGCCTCGCCGGCGATCGTCTGCGGTCCGATCGGGAGGCGGACGTCCAGCTTCACCGGCTGATCGCCGGGCGACACCGAGATCAGTTTCTCTACCGTCCTCGCGCCGATCGAGACGACACGCAAGCAATGAACGCCGTCGGGGACTCGCGACAGGGCCGCGGTCAGGACGCCCGTCTCGTCCTCGGTGCTAGGGCTCCGCTCTCCGCTGCCGCAGCCAGATGTGGCCAGTGCGATGGTCAGTGCCGTCGTATGGATTCGTGTCGAGTATTTCATGGATGTCCTCCGGAGGTCGTTCCTCCGGAGGTGCATGCCTGAGCATCTCCCGTGCCTTCGCTCGAGCGGCTCGCCGAGGTTCGGTTCGCGTCTGCATTCGTGGCTCGAAACGCGGGACGACGTGACGGCCGACGTCGCTGCTCGACAGGCGCGCCGGCTCCCTGGTCGGCAGCACCGCGCGCGCAGGAACGAAAAGCGTGCACGCGCCGAAGCACGCATCGGCGAAGTGGAGGGCCGCTCGCTCGCCGTGCTTCTCCGGACGCGGCGCGTGCGGCGAGTCCGTCACGGCGCCACTCTTCAGAAAATTGCCCACCGAGAGCCCCTAACGGGTATGACCACTCTCGGAATCGGGCTTTTTCGTGCGGGATTCGTCGTTGGCCTCGTCGCGCTCGGGACTCCGGGCTGCGGGTCGAGCGACGGCGCGGCGCTCGGGACCGCGACGTGCGCGGGCGACTGCGCCTGCAGCGGGAACACCTGCACGTGCACCGCCGGCGGCAAGTGCGTCCTCGGCGGCGGGGAGGGGACGACCCTCCGTGACGCGGGGGCGGATGCGGCACCCATCGTGGTCGGAAGTCCCTCGCCGCCGCCGAGCGACGTCACGTACCACTGCGATTCGAAGACGAGCTGCGATCTCACGTGCGGCTCGGGCTGCACGGCGACCTGCGACGGAAAATCGGAATGCGCGGGGAGCTGCGGCTCGAACTGCACCTCGAGCTGCGCGGGCGCGAGCTCGTGCACGCTCTCCGCGGGAACGAACAGCACCGTCGAGTGCAACGGCGGGAGCGCCTGCAAGGTGGACCTCGGCGCTGGCTCCACGGTCACCTGCGGGGGCAACAGCTCCTGCGGCATCGGTTGCCCGAACGGCGGCTGCACGGTCGACTGCACGGGAAGCACCTCCTGCAGCGTGGATTGCGGCCCCGGCGACGCTTGCACGGTTCGGTGCAACGGCGGAAAGTCCGCGAAGTGTCCCGCGGGCTCGAAATGCGACGACCCGTGCCACGGAGGCGCGATCGATCACTCCGGGGACGGCGGCGCGGGCTGAGCCGCGCCCGATTCTGGCTCGGGGAACGCGTCGAAGGCCCACCCGAGGAGCGCGTACACGAACGACTGGGTGTAGCCCGGGCGAGTTCCCCGCGAATCGAGCGGCGAATCGCGCTCGTAGGCGAGATGGAGGTCGAACGGTGCGGCGCGGCCGATGAGCTCCACCGTGAAATCGAGCTCGGACGGGGTGAAGGCTCGACGTCGGTCCGTGAAGCTCGTGCCGTCCAGCCCGAGGGCGATTCGCTCCGC
The DNA here is from genome assembly GCA_035545855.1 of Polyangiaceae bacterium. Classification (GTDB taxonomy): domain Bacteria; phylum Myxococcota_A; class Polyangia; order Polyangiales; family Polyangiaceae; genus DASZVB01. The sequence continues at coordinate 4,544 of DASZXK010000190.1, read as the reverse complement.
GAACGCCGACGTTTCCACGTGGAGCGCGTAGCGAAGGAGCGCGCGCCCGGAGTTGTCGGGGCGGGCGGCGTAGGTCGGGTTCACCGCGAAGACGCCGAGCGTCGCGTAGCCTGACACGTCGCCGTCCGCGAGCGCGTCGCCGACGGCGGGCGCCAGCGCGTCCAGCGAGACGAGGTAACGCGCGCGAGCGTCCGCGTACGTCTGAGAGAGACCGCCCCGATCGACGGGCTGATCCGTCTCGACGCGAGCGCCTCCTTCGAGCGCGCCCGGCCCGAGCCGCCGCGTCGTCGTCAGCCCCGTGATGATGTCGAGCTCGGTCGGCTGGAAGACGGCGGCGCCGCGTTTGGTGCGGTCGGTGAAGGAGTTCAGGTCGACGGGGATCGAGAGTTGCCGCCCGATGAGGTCCACGTCCGCGTGGAGCACGTAGCGGAACAGCGCGAGCCCGGTGTTGTCGGGGCGCGCGGCGTACGTCGGGTTGTAGAGCGAGGCGCCGATCGCAGCGCTCCCGGAGAAGCCGAAACCGGTCGTCTTGCCTTCGACGTCTCCGCCGTGGGCGCTCCCCTGTTTGTCGAGCGCGAGCGACGTCTCCGGCGAACCGACGACGGCGATCAGAAGCATGGCCGAAACCCATGTGCGAGGCACGCTACGGCTCTGCGCCGCGGCGGGGCGTTCGCACATGTCTCGTCGTCCCCGCGGGCGGGAGGCCCTCCCGATCAGGAGGACTTTTCGCTCGTCGTCGGCTTTTCCTTCTGGATGGCCTTTTCGTCCGATTCGCCGTCGCCGTTCAGGCCCTCTTTGAAGCTCCGGATGCCTTCCCCGAGGCCCTTGCCGAGAGACGACAGGCGGCTCGGCCCGAACATCAGAAGGACGATGACGAGGACGATCAGCCAGTGAGCGGTGCTCATCGAGCCCATGATGACGTCCCCGTACCACGTTCACCCCCTGCTGGCCACCGCCGACCACCCCCGGGGCTCCCTTTGCCGCGGCGTGCTACCCAGCGAAGACATGGGCTTTTTCCCGGCCTGGAGCCCGGGTAAAACCCTGCTCGATTCCCGGCCCGGAAGGGAGACGAGCGCCCCGCATGCCCTACGCCTCGCGATATTCGGATCTGGTCAGCCTGCTCGAGAGCGGGGTGACGAAATACGGAAACAAGCCGCTCTTCGGCACTCGCCGCGGCGGGGTGTGGCACTGGACGACCTTCGCCGAGTTCTCGCGGCTCGCGGACGACTGTCGCGGCGGGCTCTCGTCGCTCGGCGTCGGCCCGGGGGATCGCGTCGCGGTGATCTCCAACAATCGACTCGAGTGGGTCGTCGCGGCCCACGGGACGTACGGCCTCTCCGCGGCCTACACCGCGATGTACGAGACGCAGCTCGAGAAGGAGTGGCAGTACATCCTGAACGACTCGGGCGCGAAGGTCTGCTTCGCCGCGAACCGCGCCATCGCGGAAAAGGTGCTCGGCTTCCGGAGCGAGTGCCCGGAACTCCGGCACGTCGTGGTCTTCGACGGGAAGGTGGAAGGCGCGCTCGACTATGCGGAGCTCCTCGCTCGCGGGCGCGAGAACCCGGCGCCGAAGGTGAAACCCTCGGCGTCCGACGTCGCGTGCTTCATCTACACGTCCGGCACGACGGGGAATCCGAAGGGCGTCCGGCTCACGCACGGCAATCTCGCCTCGAACGTCTCCGGAATCATAGACGTCTCGCCGATCCGCGACGCCGAATGTTCGCTCGCGTTCCTCCCGTGGGCGCACGTCTACGGCGGCTGCGTGGAGGTACACACGGCGATCGCCATGGGAAACTCCATCGCGATCTGCGACGACACGTCGAAGCTCGTGGATTACCTCCCGGAGGTCCGGCCGACTTTGCTCTTCGCCGTGCCGCGGATCTGGAACCGCATCTACGACGGCGTGCAGAAGCAGATCGCGGCAAAACCGAAGCTCATCCAGCAGATCTTCTCGAAGGGGATGAGCGGCAAATCGAAGCTGAAGCGCGGCGAACCGCTCACACTCGCCGAACGAATTTCCGTTCCGCTCGCCGAGAAGCTCGTCTTCTCGAAGGTCGTGCAGCGCTTCGGCGGACGGCTTTCGTTCGCATTCTCCGGCGCAGCGGCTCTTTCTCGTGACGTCGCGGAGTTCATCGACAACCTCGGAATCGAGGTCTACGAGGGCTACGGAATGACGGAGAGCAGCGGCTGCACGACGTCCAACCGTCCCGACTCCCGCCGCATCGGTTCGGTCGGGAAACCCATTCCCGGAGTGGAGGTGAAGCTCGACTACTCCGCGCCCGGGGCGGGGGAGGGAGAGGGGGAGATCCTCATCTATGGGACCGGGGTCATGGCCGGCTACCATCACCTGGAAGACGTCACGCGGGACACGTTGACTCCGGATGGCGGTCTTCGCAGCGGAGACCTCGGCCGCTTCGACGCGGACGGCTTCCTCTACGTGACGGGACGCGTGAAGGAGCTGTTCAAGCTCTCGAACGGCAAGTACGTCGCGCCGGCCCCGCTGGAGGAAAAGATCCAGCTCTCGTCCTTCGTCTCACAGTGTGTCGTCTACGGGGAGGACAGGCCGCACAACGTCGCGCTGATCGTCCCCGACGCGGACTCGCTCACCGCGTGGGCCCGCTCGAACGGCGTCGGCGCGACCGTCCGTGACGCGATTCGCGACCCGCGCGTAAAGGCGCTCTACGCCGACGAGATCGCGAAGCTGAGCTCGGACTTCAAGGGCTACGAGCGCATCAAGGACTTCTTCTTCGAGGTCGACCCCCTCACCACCGAGAACGGGATGCTCACCCCGACGCTGAAGCTCAAGCGCCGAAACGTCGTGAAGCGCTACGGACCGCAGTTCGACGCGCTCTACGGCTAGACCCGGTCAGAGCGAGATGCAGCTCCAGGGCTGCATGGCGGGGCCGTAGACGCCGAAGACGTTGCACATCTCTCCGGTGAGGGCGAGGTCCGAGAACTTCAGCGTGAGATTGTCGCTGTCGTTGTTCACCTCGCACTCCCAGGAGAGCTGGTCGCCGGGGTGCGCCACGAGCTGCCCCGTGAGGCCGCCCGTCGTCTTGGTGACCGGGTCGAACATCGGGTTCTTCACCTTGGAGTTGTAGTAGACGAACGTCGGCTCTTCCCAGTTGTAGTCCTCGTAGAACTTCTGGCGCTCCGTAGAGCCTGCGCGCTGGATGAACGCGGCCACGCGGCTCGTGTGAGAGTGCGCGTGCGCGACCGTCGCGATGATGTTCAGGTCTCCGAAGCCGGGATCACCGTCCTGGAGCCCGCTCGGGTTGTACGCCTGCGCCGGATCCACCGTGCAGCTCGAGATCTGAACCTGCGCGGTCGAACCGCCCTGGGTCACGACGTGCGTGTGCGGCCCGATGCTCATGCCGATGCCGCCGAGCCACGTGATGGGGTTCACTTCCATCTTCACCTGGTCGTCCGGCATGTAGAGCGCGTTGATCCAGCCTTCCTTGAGCCGGTCCCTGTCCGTCGTGTTGATGAAGTGCATCTGCACGGCAGCCTGGGACTTCGCCTTGATGGTCATTGCCGCACCCTCGTATTCGGGTGCGCCCGCAGCGCCCACGCCGCTGATGTCCGTGTTGGGTGCGGTCGCGCCGACGAGGAACGTGAACGTGGCACCCTGGTGGCATGCCTCGGGATACACGCTGTCCGGCATTTCCTGGGGCTGGACGTACGTGATCATGTGGTGCGTCCCGGGGCGAAGACGCACGTGGTAGTCGCTCATGTGGATGTCGTTCTCGTTCGGCGTCTTCATGAACATGCAGTCCACGTATTCGTCCCCGGGCGCGATCGTGAAGTGCGAGAGCTCCTCCGGATCGTCGTAGTTCGTCGGCCCGTAGTGCATCTGCATGCCGATCGATGGATCCGGCGCCGAGAGGCACTGCGTGTCGCCGTCGTAGCCGGAGTTCGGCATCGTCGCGCACGGCACCGCGCCCGGTCCGAGCGGGATGCAAGCGCCGCCCATCTGCACCTCGCCCTCGGCGCAGCCGCTCCCGGAACCCCCCTCGCCACCGGAGCCGCCGCCCCCGAGGTTGTCACCCGTGTTGCCCTTGTCTGAGCCGCCGCAGGCGACGGAAAGACCGGAGACAGTGGCCAGAACGGCGAGCGCGCTGAGCGAGAGCTTCATGGTCGTGTGTCCTTGGGTGTACCGAACGTTCTGTTTCTGTATAACTACGTAACTACGCTCCCGTCCAGACAAATCCGCGGAATCACTCGAAGGCACCTCGAGCGCGGGAACGCTGTCCCTTCTGTGCGAGAAGGTCCGCCGTTCGGTCGGTAAAAATCACGACTGGGTCACCATGTAGCCGACGCCCATGACGCGCCGCGCGAACTCGCCCTCGGGGCCGCGGTCCCCGCCCAGCGCGTGGTCCAGCCGCTCACGGCCGCGCGAGCATGGCGAGCGCACCCGCAGGGCCGCACCGGGGACGGCGCGGTGGGGGTAACTCCTCACCGGACAGTTTGTATACAAACTATTCGCCCCCGATTGGTCCAGCCGATTCACCTCCCCGCGAGCACGTCGCGCCGAGCCCGCCCGC
>DASZXK010000189.1:0-13367 GCA_035545855.1 Polyangiaceae bacterium | reverse complement strand
ATACCGGCGCGTTCGGTATTCGTGGAAGGAACGACGGAGCGCCGCCCCGCGCCGGCATCACTCTTCCAGAAGCCTGGGTTCAGTCCGTCACGCGCCGACGACAGGGAGGGCCCGCACTGCGAGCCGCGGTGGGCCGTCCCTTCTCGTCCCTGAGCATTCATGCAAGAGTCGAAAATCGGCACCGAAACGGCCGTGAACGTGAGCCTTCGCGAGCTTCATGGCTTTCTCGGAAACAGGCTTCCGAGAGAGCGCCCACTCCTTCGAATCCGCGCGAATTGACGGCTGAGATGTGACGAGTCCTCAGCGCGCGATGGGAGGCAGCCCCTGCCTTCCCCTCCGCATCCCACATTCTCCGTGATCCCGATTCGCGGCCGGTGATCTAGAACGGGAGCCGATCGCCGCGCTCGGGGACGTGCACGGTCGGAAAGCCGCGACGGCCGAGCTCCGCCGCGAGCGCGTCCTGGGCCTTGGGCTCACCGTGGACGAGCACGACCTCCGAGAGCCGACCCTGCTCCCGGACGCCCTCGGCGAACTCGAGGAGCCCGGCCCGATCCGCGTGGGCGCTGAAGCCGTTCAGGACGACCACCTCCGCGCGGAGGTCCCGCTCCACTCCGAAGATGCGGACCCGGGGGCGCTTCTCGACGATTCGTCTCCCGAGCGTGTGCTGCGCCTGAAATCCGACGATGACGACCGCATTCCTCGGATCTTCGATCATGGCCTGGAGGTGGTGGAGGACACGCCCCGCCTCGCACATGCCGCTCGCGGAGAGGACCACCGCCGGACCGGGATCCCGGTCGATCGCCTGGGAATCCGTCTTCTCGGAGACGTAGCGGAGCTCCTCGAAGTCGAACGGCGAGCTCGCTCCCGAGATCAGCGCGCGCGCGTGCTCGTCCAGGCACTCGGGATGGAGCTTGAAGACGTCCGTGATCTTCACGGTCAGCGGGGAGTCCACGTAGACGGGCAGCTTCGGAAGCTTTCCCGCGTTCCGGAGACGCTTCAGCGCGTAGACGATCTCCTGCGCGCGCTCGAGGGCGAACGTGGGGATCACGACCTTGCCCCCTCGCCCATGAACACGCCGGATGACCTCTCCGAGCGCCGCGTCCATCTCGTCCATCGGCTGGTGGAGCCGATCGCCGTACGTGCTTTCCATGATGAGCACGTCGATGCCCCCCGGCGTCTCCGGATCCCGGAGGAGAGGCATCGATTTCCGGCCGAGATCCCCGGTGAACGCGAGCCGCCGGCGACGCCCGGCGTCGTCGACGTCCAGGATGGTGATCGCGCTCCCGAGCACGTGCCCCGCGTCGAGGAACTCGACGTCCACCGTGGAGGCGACGCGGTACCGCCGGTGATACGGTACCAGGACGAACTGCGACAGCGCTCGCACGACGTCTTCCTCGCCGTAGAGCGGCTCGACGGGGTCCATCGTCGAGTGTCCCTGCTCGATGGCGCGGTTCACGTGCCGCGCGTCCGCCGCCTGGATCATGGCGGCGTCCATCAGCATGGCCGCGCACAGGTCGCGCGTCGCGGGAGTGGCGAAGATCGGCCCGGAGTAGCCCTGCTTGACGAGGAGCGGGAGCGCGCCCGAATGGTCGATGTGAGCGTGGGAGAGGACCACGGCCTGCACCTCGGAAGGGTCCACGCCGAGGTGCCGATTGCGCTCGATGGACTCCCGGCGTCGCCCCTGGAACAGGCCGCAATCCAGGAGCACGTGCGTCCCGTCCGTCCGGACCAGGTGCTTCGACCCGGTGACGGTGCGCGCGGCTCCGATGAACTCGACTTCGATCACGGATCCGAAAGCTCGGTCGCTCAGGACTTCGGGTGCTTCGCGAGCCCGTACTCGTGCAGGCGATACTGGATCGTCCGGATGCTGATGTCGAGGATCTCCGCCGCCTTGGACGTGGAGCCCTCGGTGGCCTCGAGCGTCGCGGTGATCGCGTAGCGCTCGATCTCCGCCATCGTGGAGCCGGGGATCTTGATCGGACCGATGTTGTCGGGCGTCGCCTCGAACGGCAGATCGTCCGCGCCGATGAGCGGCCCATCGGCCAGGACGACCGCACGCTCGATGGCGTTCTCGAGCGCGCGCACGTTGCCGGGCCACCGGAAGCCGACCAGCTTCGTCCGTGCGTCGGCGGTGAAGCCTTCCAGCCGTTTGTGATTTTCCTGCGCGAACTTCCGGAGGAAGTGCGTCGCGAGGACGATGACGTCCGAGCCGCGGAGGCGGAGCGGCGGCATCTCGACGTGCACGACGTTGAGCCGGTAGTAGAGATCCTCGCGGAACTTCCCGGCGCGCACGTCCGCGGCGAGGTCCCGGTTCGTCGCCGCGATGAGGCGAACGTCCACCTTGATGGGGTCGTTCCCGCCGACCCGCTCGAACGTGCGCTCCTGGAGCACGCGAAGGAGCTTCACCTGCGTGCTCATCGGGATCTCGCCGACCTCGTCCAGGAAGAGGGTGCCGCCATCCGCCTGCTCGAACCGCCCGAGACGCCTTCGCTCGGCGCCGGTGAAGGACCCCTTCTCGTGCCCGAAGAGCTCGCTCTCGAGGAGGGTCTCGGCGAGGGAAGCGCAATGGAGCGCGATGAACGGCTTGTCCGCCCGCGGAGACAGCGAGTGGATGGCGCGGGCGAGCTCGCCCTTCCCGGTGCCGCTCTCACCGGTGATGAGCACCGTCGCTCGCGAGGACGCGACCTGCCTCGCCACGCGATAGACCTTCTGCATCGCGGCGCTCGTGCCGATGAGCCCCTGGATGCCGTCCGAGTCTCGCTCGCGGATGTGCCGGCGGAGGTTCTCCACTTCCACCCGGACGTTGCGTCCCTCGAGCGCGCGTTCCACGGACACCGACAGCGCGTCGAAGTCGACGGGCTTCGTCAGGAAGTCCTCGGCTCCCGCGCGCATCGCCGCGACGGCGTTGCTCGTGTCCGAGAGCGACGTCACGACGATGACGGGGAGGTCCGGATCCTGGGCGCGGAGCTTCTTCAGGAGCTCCATGCCGTTCATCTTCGGCATGTCGAGGTCCGTCACGACCGCATCCGGAGGACGCTCCTCCGCCATCGCCGACGCTGCCAACCCGTCGCCGGCCGACTGCACTTCGTACCCCTCGCTCTCGAGCAGCTGCCGGAGGGCGGACAGCGCACCGGGGTCGTCGTCGACGACGAGGATTCGAGCTTTCGACTGCTTCTGGGGTTCGGACATGCTGTTTACTCCGCTACGGTGGCTTCGTTCTCAGGCGAACACATGGGAAAACGCCCGCCGCTTCACGAGCTGGACGAGCGCGAGGTACGTGACGGTCGCGACGGCGATGAACGCGAGGAAGGGGACCGGGGGGGGCTCGAATCCGAGCCAGCGCGCGCCCGGCGCGAACGGCAGGGAAAGCGCCACGAGCACGGCGCCGACCGTGGTGGCGGTGAGGAGCCGGCTCGGTCGGCTCCTGAACGGGTTTCGCCCGGTCCGGATCACGAACACCACGAGAGCCTGGGTCGCGACGGATTCCATGAACCAGCCGGTGTGAAACTGCGTCTCGGACGCCCGGAACACCCTGAGGAGCACGGCGAACGTGAGGAAGTCGTAGAGGGAGGAGAGCGGTCCGAGAGCGATCATGAACCTTCGCACCCCCCGGATGTCCCAGCGCCGGGGACGCGTGAGGTACTCCGGGTCCACGGAGTCGCTCGGGATCGCCACCTGAGCCACGTCGTAGAGGAAGTTGTTCAGGAGGATCTGCTTCGGCAGCATCGGCAGGAACGGGAGAATCGTGGACGCCGCGGCCATGCTGAGCATGTTCCCGAAGGCCGAGCTCGTCTCCATGAGCAGGTACTTCATCACGTTTCCGAACGCGCGGCGCCCCTCCAGGATGCCGGAGAGCAAGACCCCCAGCCCGGGCTCCAGCAGGATGACCTCCGCCGCGTCCCGGGCAACGTCCACCGCGGTGGACACGGAGATCCCGACGTCCGCCGCGTGCAGCGACGGCGCGTCGTTGATGCCGTCCCCGAGGAAGCCGACGACGTGACCCCGGGCCCGCAGGGCCACGAGGATCCGGTTCTTCTGCGCGGGCGATACGCGGGCGAAGACGTCGACTCGCTCCGCCTCGTGTGCGAGGGCGCCGTCACCCAGGCGGTCCACGTCGGCCCCGGTGAGGATCTCGGGCTCGGGAAAGCCCACGCGCCCGCAGACGTGGCGCGTCACGTTCTCGCCGTCCCCGGTCAGGATCTTCACGGAGACGCCCGCTCGCCGGAGATCTCCGACGAGTCGCTCCGCGTCGGCTCGCGGAGGATCCACGAACGCTAGGAACCCCGTGAGCACGAGATCCCGCTCGTCGGCCCTGCCGAAGCTCGGGCAGGGCGCGTCGACGGAGCGATGCGCGACCGCGAGCACGCGATACCCTTCCTGGCCGAGCTCGTCCGAGACGCGTCTCGCCGCGCGGAGCCGCTCCTCGTCGAGAGGAACCGCCGCTCCTCCGATCTCCATCGCGGTGCAGATCCCGAGGACGCTCTCCGGGGCTCCCTTCGTGACGACGAGCGTTTCGTCGCCGCGCCGCGCGACGATGCTCACGCGCCGCCGCTCGAAGTCGAAGGGGATCTCGTCGATCTTCGAGAACCCGGAGATGTCCGGATGTTCGTGCTCCAGCACCGCGGAATCCAGAGGATCGAGCCGCGCCTTGCCGAGCACCGCGCGGCCTTCCGGGTCCTCCACGCCGCTCTCGAAGTAGCTGTTCACGGCACCGAGGAGAAGCGGCCGATCGGAGTCCGCGCCCGCCCCGTTCACGTGACGATCGAGCGTCATCGACGCGGTCGTGAGCGTGCCGGTCTTGTCCGCGCAGAGCACGTCCATGCTTCCGAGGTTCTGGATCGCCGCGAGCCGCTTCACGACGACGTGCTGCTCGGCCATTCCAACCGCCCCCTTCGCGAGCGTCACCGAGGTGATCATCGGCAGGAACTCCGGCGTCAGGCCGACGGCCAGGGCGACGCCGAAGAGCAGCGATTCGAGGGCATTTCGTCCGAGTGCCGCGCTCACGAGGAGGACGAAGAGCACCAGGAAGACGACCGTCTTCGAGATGAACATCCCGAAGCGCCCGACACCGCGCTCGAACTCCGTCGGGGGAGGCGCGAGCGCGAGGCTCTTCATGATGCCGCCGAATGCCGTCGCCGGGCCGATCGTCTCGACGACGACCGTGGCCGTACCGCTGACGACCGCGGTACCCATGAGGACGGGCTCGCCCCGAGAACGTTCGACGGGGAGTGACTCGCCCGTCAGGGCCGCCTCGTTCACGTGAAGGTCCCGCGCGTCCACGACGCGGCCGTCGGCGGGCACCACGTTCCCCGCGGAGAGGAGCACGACGTCCCCCGGCACGATCGCGCTCCGCGCAATCTCCTGGAGCGTGCCGTCGCGGCGCACCGTCGCCGTCTGGGCGACCCGGGCCGAGAGGGCACGGACCGCTTCCGTCGAACGGCGCGTCTGGGCGTACTCGACGGCGACGCTCAGGACGACCACCGCGAGGACGATGGACGTGTTCACGACGTCCCCGAGAGCCGCCGACACGATGCTCGAGAGCACGAGGATGGTCACCAGGGGGTTCAGCGATCGGACGAGGAAGGTCCGGACGACGGACTCCTTCCGGACCGGTAGCGGCTCGTTGGGACCGAACTCGGCCGCGAGGCGCTGGACCTGCTCCGCGCCGAGACCGCGCGCGACGTCGGCCGAGGCCGTGCCCCGTTCCGGGGTCGGCAGCTCGAGGGGCGCGGCGAGCAGGTGCATCGGGACCTCGATGTGGTTGCACGCCCCATGCCCATCCCCGCAACCCGTGCGCCTCCGCCGGTGAACCCGCGGGATTTACGCAGATCGGGTCACCGCGCCCGGGAGTTCGGGCGCAGTTTCTGCCATTCTGCGCAAATGGCGCGCTCCGCTTCCGCAGACGGCTTCCGTTCGCCGCGCTTTCTCCGGCGGGAACCGGCGTGGCGCGGAGCATGCTCGGGCGACGCTCCATGACCCGGGTGACCACGGCAGAAGAGGCTCTCGCCATCCTCGGCGACGGCATGAGGGTGTTGATCGGCTCCGGAGCGGCGGCGCCCACGAGCCTCGTCGAGGCCCTGACCGCACGAGCCCGGTCTCTCCGCGGCGTCGAGGTCTGCCAGCTCCTCACGCTCGGGAGCGCCCCGTACGTGCACCCGGAGCTCGAGGGACACATCCGGCACAACGCGTTCTTCATCGGCGAGAACACGCGAACCGCCGTCGACGAGGGCCGCGCGGACTTCACTCCGGTGTTCCTGAGCGAGATCGCGTCGCTCCTCCGCGGGCCGCTCCCGATCGACGTCGCGCTCGTACAGGTATCCCCGCCGGATCCGCACGGCTTCTGCTCGCTCGGGGTCTCCGTCGACATCGTGAAGCCCGCGGTCGACGTCGCACGCGTCGTGGTCGCGGAGGTCAACGCCGCGATGCCGCGAACGCACGGGGATGCGTTCGTCCACTGGTCACGCATCGATCACGCCGTCCACGTGGACCGGAAACTGCCGGAGCTTCCACGCGAGGCGCCGAGCGCCGCTTGCACCGCGATCGGCGAGCACGTCGCTTCCCTCGTCCGGGACGGGGACACGCTCCAGCTCGGCATCGGCACGATCCCCGACGCCGTTCTCGGACGCCTCGGAAGTCACCGCCACCTCGGCATCCACACGGAGATGTTCTCCGACGGCGTCGTGGACCTCGTCGAGCGCGGCGTCGTCGACAACTCGAGGAAATCGCTCCACCGCGGAAAGCTCGTCACGAGTTTCGTCATGGGCAGCGAGCGGCTCTACCGTTTCGTGCACGATAACCCCGGTCTCGAGATGCACCCATCCCACTACGTGAACGATCCGTTCATCGTCGCGAAGAACCGCGGGATGGTGGCGGTGAACTCCGCGCTCTCGGTGGATCTCACCGGCCAGGTTTCCGCGGACACGGTCGGGCCCCGGCTGTATTCGGGCGTCGGAGGGCAGGTGGACTTCATCCGGGGCGCGGCCCGGGCGGAAGAAGGGCGCCCGATCATCGCTCTTCCCTCCACGGCCCGAGGGGGCAAGGTGTCCCGGATCACGGCGGACCTCGCGCTCGGCTCGGGCGTCACGACGACACGGAACGACGTGCGCTACGTGGTGACGGAATTCGGCGTCGCGCCCCTGTGGGGAATGAGCGTTCGCGAACGCGCCGACGCGCTCATCGCGATCGCTCACCCCGATTTTCGAGAGGACCTCGCCCGAGCGGCGAGGGAGCATCGGTACCTGCGGTGACCGTTCGTCTCAGGACGCCGGCATCGTGCGGGACGTCCAGTTCGAGACCTTGTCCACGTAGTGATACGTACGGCGGTGCTCGAAGTGCTTCAGGTGGGGCGCGCCCTCCGGGAGCGGCGGCTCGATCGCCGGAACGGGCTCTCCCCGGACGAAATCGCCGGGGCGAACGACGTAGACGCTCGTGGTCGCGTCTCGCACGACCCGGGACGCGACGGAGCCGAGCACCGCTCGGACGAGGCCCGTTCTTCCGTGGGTCCCGACCACGATGAGATCCGCGTCCACGGCGTTCGCGAGGTCGACGATGAGCTGACCGGGTTCGCCCGCCGGCACGCCGGTCATGACGTACACGGCCACCCGCTCGATGCCGAGCGGCCCGCGCTTCGCCTGGTCTTCGTCCACGAGCTTGGCGACTCGAAGTCGCACCGTCTCCCGAGCGACCTCTTCCGTGACGGGTTCCGACGCGCGCGGCAGGAGCACGCGGGTTCCGGCCGGCTCTCCGACGGTGATCACGTGCAGGTCCGCCGGGGCTCGGTGCCGAGCGATCTCGAATGCCTCGAGCAAGGCGCGATCTCCGAGCTCGGAGAAGTCGAAGCCTACGACGATGCGGTGGGGTTTCTTCACGGGGTTCGTGTCCGTCATGGTCGGTGTTCTCCTGTCGATCCCTTTCGGGTGCCCTCTTTCGAACCTTGAAGCAGAACGCGTGCCGCGGGGGAGGCAGCGCGAGAAATGCGTGAAAAATCACGAAGCGCAGGGCTCGCGCCATGCACTCGGTGCGCCGGAAGACGCAGCCCCTGCATCGACTGCGGAGGACGGGCTCTCCCATCTTCGCGAAAACCGCATGAAATCCAGGCGGCCGGGGCTGGCACGTGCGCTGCACGTCGTACCGACCGGTCGCCACAGGGCGGCTTCAGGAGCAGTTCCGAATGGTTACTTCGTCGCCAACCCGTCGTGCGGCCGGCTGCCTGGCCCTGCTTTTCGTCGCGTCATGTGGGGCCGAGCGCGGCCCGTCTGGGTCCGCCTCGAACCCCGAGAGAAGCGGAACGGCCCGCGCCGCCATCCTCGGCGGCATTCCCGCCCCGGAGGCAACCGGGGTCGTCTCCATCTTCAATCAGATCTCGATCGGCTCGTGCTCGGCGGCGCTCATCGCCCCGAACGTCGTCCTCGCGGCGCGGCGCTGCGTCGCGGGCGCGCTGCACGGGTGCTGCAGCGACTTCAACGAACCCTTCGATCCGGGCGACATCATCGTGCAGAACGGACCGAAGTTCGATCTCGGCGTCACGCGAGACTACCGGGGAGTGTCGCGAATCGTCGTCCCGGAGCAGACGGAAGTCTGCGGCTACGATCTCGCGCTCGTCATCCTGAAAGATCCCGTACCCGCCACGGACGGGACACCCTTCGAGCCCGAGCTCGGGCCAATCGCCGAAGGAACGAAGCTCGTCGCGTACGGTTACGGCCCCACCACGCCGCAGGGACCGGACCCCGGCACCAAGCGGAAGCTCGAGAACGTCCCGGTCACGTGCGGTTCGAGCTGCGCCGGCGTCGCGCCGTCCGAGTGGACGGCGGGGACCGGCGTCTGCGCCGCGGACGGGCCGGCGGTGAACGCCGACGGAAAGCTCGTGGGCGTCGCCTCCCGCGTCTCGATGGATTGCACGTCGGCCGTGTTCGAGTCGCTCGCTGCGCACGCGATCTGGCTCCGCACCGAGGTCGCGAAGGCCGCGACGGAAGCCGGCCTGTCGGCCCCCGCGTGGACGAGCGGCGGAGGTGACGGCGCGGCGGATCCGGCGGAGCCCACCCTCGACCCGAGCGTTTGCGAGAAGCCCGAGCTCGACTCCGGAACGAACGGCGCGGGCGGTTCGAGCGGCGAGGTCGACGCCGGGACGTCCGCGACGGGAGGCAAGCCCACGGAGAGCGACGCTTCGCCGGCGCCGACGCCGGCAGCCGGGAAGAGCGACGGCGGGTGTTCCATGGGATCCGGAGCGACACGACCCGCGGGAGGCGCTGCCGTCCTTCTCGGAGGCGCGTGGCTCGGAGCGCTCCGTCGTCGGCGCCGTCGCTGAGGCGTGAACCGAGCCCGCCGGGCGAGCCGGCTCACGGGGCGATCAGATACGCGCCCCAGGTTCCGCCGGAGAGCACGGGGCGGTCGTCCACGCCGCCATCCGCCGGGGGAGGGCCGCTCGTGGAGGTGTGCACGATCCACGTGCCGGTGAACACGGCCGGCAGGCCGCTGCCATCGGGCGGCGGGTTGTAATAACCGTGGACCTCACCGTCGAAGGGGAAAGCGATCGTGTTGTCCTGGCCGTTCATGGTCGACGTGATGTACGCGAAGTTCCCGTCGACGATCCTCGAGTTGAACTCCGCGGCGACGCACGCGCGAGTGCCGGTGATGTTCGCCGAGAACGAACCCTGGGCGGAGGTCCCCTTCAAGACGGAGTCGTCCGCGAGCTCGTAGAACTCGCCCTGCGGAGACTTCTCCAGTCGGAAGGTGAACGTCCCGTTGACCGTGAACGCGGGCCGGGTCGCGCCGATCGATTGGCTCCGGAAGGTCCCCTCGTAGGTCCCGGGGTTGCAGTCGAGGGGGCCCGCGGGCGGCGGGTGCAGCAGCGGTCCGCCGTCGTCGTTCGACTCCTGAAGCCGGCTCGCCACGACGTCGGGCCCCGTCGTGCACGCGACGCTCACGACGCTCCCCACGAAAAGGACGACCGTACGAAACGGGACGCTCACGGCGGCTTCACTCTAGCAGCAGCCAGCCGCGCGGTCGCACCCCACCACGCGGGCGCGCGTCGTTACGTGGTAAGGACGCGGCCCGATGGCCCCGCCGTACGGACCGCTCGCCGCCTTCGGCGCGTCGGTCTCCTGGGCCTACGCGACGACGCGCTACACGCGAGCCGCCCGCGAAGTGGGCTCGACGCGGGTCAACTTCGCCCGGGTCCTCGTCGCTTTTCCGACGTTTGCGCTGATCGCCCTCGCGCGCGGCCGGAGCCTGTCCGAGGGGTTCGACGCGTCGCGTCTCGGATGGCTGCTGCTCTCGGTGCTCTCGTCCTATGCGCTCGCCGACTCGGTCTTCTTCGTCGCGGCCGCCCGGGTCGGCGTCACGACGGCCCTGTCGATCGCGTCCGTCTATCCGCTCTGGGCGGCCCTGTTCGGGACGATCGCCGACGGCGAACCGCTCGGACCGCTGCGCCTCGCCGGGATGGCGCTCGCGATCTGCGGCGTGGTGTGGCTCGTCCGAGAGCGCGGGGACGGGGCGGACGGACCGGCGCGAAGGCGGGTCGGCGTGGGCCTCCTGCTCTCGGCGCTGACCTCGCTGCTCTGGGCGGCGAACAGCGTCGCGGTGAAGCGTGCGTCCACCGACCTGGACACGTTGACCGTGAATGCGGTTCGCTACGGTCTCGCGCTCGTGCTGCTCGGACCGCAGCTCCGCATCGCAAGAGCGAAGGGCCTTCCGTCGCGACCGGCGCACGGCTGGAGACCGCTCCTCCCGGCGATCGTCGCCGACGCGGTCGTCGGCTCGAGCTGCTACGTGTACGGGCTCTCGCACACGGACCTCGCCGTGGGCGCGACGCTCTCGGCTCTCGCGCCGGTGATCTCCGCGCCCGTCGCGATCCATGCGGGGGAAGAACGGTGGAACGCCCGCCGCTTCGCGGCCGTGATGCTCACCGTGGCGGGAGTGTCCGTCCTCGTGTCCGCGCGCGCGTGAGCGATCGAGCCCGCTCTCAGCCGAAGACGACCATCGTCTGCCGGCTGAGCGCCGCCGGCTTCCCGTCCGGTCCCCACACCATCACGGACTGGCTCGTGTAGCCGCCCGCCCCCGCGGTGAGCTCGGCGTCCAATCGATAGCCGGCGAGAGGGAGCTCGGCGAAGGACTCCCGGAGGAACTCGAGCGTCCACGTCACCGAGCTGCCGGGCGACGGCGAACGCAAGTGCGAGAGCGCGATGGGCGGAATGGCGTCGGCGATGCCGGCGACGTGCTCGGCTCCGGTCGGCCCGGCGTCCTTCAGGTCCACTTCGATGACGGCGCGCGTCTCGGAGGAGCCGGTGAACGGGAGGCCGCCCATGAGCCAGTGCTGCCGGACGTGCTGCGTGAATTTCGGGGAGAGCCCGGGCACGTGGGGGATCGTGATGCCCGAATCCCGGGACACCGGTTCCTGCCTCGGAACGACGGATACGGCGGACTCCCGATGGCTCCCGAACACGCCGACGACGATCGCCGAGTTTCCGTCCTCCCCGAGGCGCGCCTCGAGGTGCGTCACGCTCTTTCCGGCGCGGAGCGCGCGAACCTGCAACGTCAGACGACCGGCGGGAACGGGAGCGACGAACGTCGTCGTCGCCACGCGAAGCGGCGTCTCCACCGGGAGGAGCGCGCGCATCGCGCGGATGGCGAGGGCCGTCTGCAGGCCGCCGAACACGCTCCGCCCCTGGAGCCAGGACTCGGGGACGTCCACCGTCCAGGTGGAACCGTCTCGAACGAGAGCGTTCAGCACTTCGGAGAATTGCATCGGTTCACCCGTGGGTGTCGGAGACGACGGTGAGGGTTCCGTTCGAGGTACCGGACGGGCGAGGCGAAGGCATCCTGCAGAAACGCAGAGCGGCCCTGCGCAGGGACCCAGCCCGCGCCGTGCCGATCA
This sequence comes from Polyangiaceae bacterium, assembly GCA_035545855.1. GTDB lineage: Bacteria > Myxococcota_A > Polyangia > Polyangiales > Polyangiaceae > DASZVB01. The sequence goes on along the minus strand of DASZXK010000189.1, from coordinate 1,495 downwards.
CGGCAGGGCTCCGGAACCACCGCCGGACGGCGTCGAGACCACGACGACCGTCCCCGGGCTGGACTTCGCGACGATCTGTCACCGGTACATCGGCGGGAAGTCTCCCGGCACGTTCAGCGTTTGCGTGAGCCAGGCGATCGGCGGCGTGACGTTGGCCGCGGCGGCGGCCGTCTCGCAGACGTCGTACGGGAAGCCGTGACCATCGTTGGGCACCGTCACCGTCATCAGGTGCTCCGGTCGCCACCACGAGACGGCTTGGTGCAGGTTCTGGTCGTGGTCGACGTTGGAGTCCCTGGCCCCACTGCAGAAGTACATCGCGGCGACGTGAGCGGGCTTCGCGGTTTCGACGTAGTACGTGGCGGAGAAGCCCTGGAGATTGGTGTCGTCCGAATAGAACGAGCAGATCCGGCTATTCGCTTTCGGGTCGTACGCGGTGAGGTACGCCGCGAGATACTGAGCGGACGCGTCGTCGCAGCTGCAAGGACTCGTGCCGCGCGCCGCGCAGTAGCACGCGGCCCCGTTCCATTGGCGGATACCCGGGATGTCCACGTTCTCGTCGGCGCTTCGTGTCTCGTGGAGGTAGAAGAGCCCTCCGCCGCCCGTCGAGGTTCTCGTCGCGTCCGTCGCCTTCGAGCGGTCCATGCGGAGCGGGCCGTAGTAGTCGATGATGGCCGCGACGCGGAAATGGTGATTCGTTCCGTCTCCCGGATCGATTCCCATCGCCCACCGAGTGCCGAGCTCTGCCGCCATGGTGCCGCCGGCGGAGAAGCCGAGCGCGCCTATCTTCTGCGTATTCACGAGCCCGCGGTTCCGATCGATGAGGGAAACGACCTTCGTGCGGATCATGGCGTCGAGATCGGTCGCCGTCTGGATGTCCCCGTGAGCGATGACCGCGGTGCAGGCCTCGCCCGTCGCGACAATGGCATTGGCCGCTGCGCCCGCGAGATCACCCGTGCCGACCGAACGAAAGCAGTTGCCGTTCCACGCGAACACGAGCGGCCAGCCGTCTGCCGGTCGTCCCGAGATCGCTGGACAGGTGATGCCGACGGGCGGTCCGATCACCGGTGCGCCGCCACTGCCTTGCGCGCCGCCAGAGCCGATCGTCCCACCACTACCGGCGATGCTTCCACCAGAGCCGACGGTGCCGCCTTGCGCGCTACCGCCGGCACTGCCTCCACCGGTGCCGACGATGCCACCTGACGCGCCAGCGTCATCACTACCGCCAGCGCCGAAGGCGCCACCTGGGTCATCGTCGCCGCCACTTCCGCCGGTGCCCACGGAGCCGCCTTGCTCGGCCCCTCCGCTACTACTGGCATTGCCGCCGCCGTTTCCCCCGGCGGTCGCGGAGTCGCCGCCCTTTCCGCTCGCCTCTCCTCCGACGGAAGTGCCGGCATTGCCGCCCGCACCGGCTCCGCCCTGATCGTCGACGCCGCTCGTGCACGCTGCGACGACGAGTAGCGGGCACGCGAGCGCCGACGAAGCGGATCTCATTCAT
>DASZXK010000188.1:0-9618 GCA_035545855.1 Polyangiaceae bacterium | reverse complement strand
CGCCGCCCTTCGGGCGAGCTCGACGCGACGACGTGGAGCGTCGTGGGGTTGGTTCGGGGGCGACTCGCCGTCCTTCGGGCGGGCTCGACGCGACGACGGGGAGCGTCGTGGGGTTTGTTATGGGGGACCTTGTCCCCCGAGGTTCCTGTGGTCCTCGGGCTTCGCCCTGCGGGCCTCGGACCTCTGCCCCTGCCGCGCCTGGCGGCGCGCGCTCGCCGTGCTCGCGGGGCCGTGTATCGGCTGGACCAATCGGGGGGGCGAATGGTTTGTATACAAACTGTACGGTGGGGAGATACCCCCCCGGGGCGCCGTTCGCGGTGAGGCTGATGGTCCCGCTTCGCGGGGCGGTGCTCGGACCTCTCCCCTGCCGCGCGCTGTCGGGCGCGCGCTCGCCGTGCTCGCGGGGACGTGAAACGGCTGGACTGGTCGCGGGTCAGGTCGCTGTCGCTGCTCGTCTCGCCAGCGCGCCCAGGGCGTCATACGCCGCGTATTTGTACGTCTCTCCGAGCGTGGGATGGTTGAAGACCATGTCGACGAAGAGGTCGACCTTGCCGCCGAGGTGGAGGACGGTTTCGCCCACGTGGACGAGCTCCGTCGCGTTCTCGCCGATGACGTGGACGCCGAGGAGCGTCTTGGTCTCGGCGCAGACGACGAGCTTCGTGAGGCCTTCCACGTCTCCCACGATCTTGCCGCGCGCGTTCTCGCCGTAACGGGCGCGGCCGCACACCACCGGGCGTCCTTTCTCCCTGCAGGTCCGCTCGGTCTCGCCCACGCCGCTGAGCTCGGGGATCGTGTAGATGCCGTAGGGCATCGTGCCCGAGACCGAGCGTTTGTAACCGAAGCCGAAGGCGTGACACACCGCGACCCGCCCCTGCTCCATGGACGCGGACGCGAGCGCCGGGAACCCGACGACGTCCCCCGCGGCGAAGATGCTCGCCACGGAGGTCTGGAACGTCTCCGTCACCTTCACGTAGCCGCGGGAATCGAGCTCCACGCCGACCTCCTTCAGGCCGAGGCCGTCGGTGTTTCCGATGCGACCGGCCGCGAAGAGGAGCTGATCGGACTGGAGCGCCGATCCATCCGCGAGCTGGACCGTGACTACGCCGCTCTTCTCGGCGACCGCGCCCCACTTCTGCGATTGGCGGAGCTCGATACCGAGGTGCTTCATGGACTCCACGAGGCCGTCCACGATCTCGTCGTCGAGGAACGTGAGGAGACGATCCCTCGCGTCCACTAGCGTGACGCGCGTGCCGAGCGCCGCGAACATGCAGGCGTACTCGCAGCCGATCACGCCGCCGCCGAGGATGACGAGCCGATCGGGGAGGTGACGGATCTCGAGCACCTCGTCCGAGTCGTGGATGTGGGCGCTCTCGAAGTCGATGTCCTTCGGACGGAACGGCCTCGACCCGGTCGTCACGAGGATCACCTCACCGCGGAGGCTCACCGACCCGCCCGGGGTCTCGACCGCGACGTGATTCGGACCCTCGACGCGCGCGGCGCCCGCGACGTACGTGACGTCGTGCCTGAGCAGGTTCTGGCGGATGCGCGCGGACTCGCTGTCGGCGATGGCGTCCTTTCGCGCCATGAGCTTCTCCAGCGTCGCGAGCCGATCGAGCTTCACCGCGACGCCGTAGAGCGCGCGCGACCGGTGACCCGAAAGGTAGACGGCGGTCTCACGCAGCGTCTTGCTCGGCAGCGTTCCGGTGTGCACCCCGGCGCCGCCCGGGTGGGGCGCCTTCTCGACGATCGCCACCCTCTTGCCGAAGTACGCAGCCTGGGCCGCGGCCTTCTCGCCCGCCGGGCCCGCGCCGATCACCACGAGATCGAACCGGTCTTCCTGGGTCTCCGGCATGACCCTCCACTTTAGCCCCGCTTTCCCCGGCGTTGTAGAAGCGTTGTGAGACCCTCGCCTCCCGGCTAAGTTGGCGCGGCCCATATCGGCCTGTTCATGCTGGATCTCCGCACCAAGACTCCGGACGCCTGGCTCGACGTCGTGTTCGCCGACTTCGGAGCCTTTCTCGTCGACCATGCCCTCTGCGAGCGCAAGGCGAGCGCGATGGGGCTCTCGCTCGTCGCGAAGTACCCGGACAGGACGGCGATCCTCGACCCGCTCATCGCGTTCGCACGGGAGGAGCTCGAGCACTTCCACATCATGTATCGCCTCGTGGAGAAGCGCGGGCTCTGCTTGATGGGGGACGAGAAGGACGCGTACGTGAACGCACTCCGGAAACTCTCCCGGAGCGGCGGAGACGAGCTCTTCCTCGATCGACTCCTGGTGCCCGGCGTGGTGGAGGCGCGCGGGTGCGAGCGGCTGCAGATGGTCGCGGAGCGCCTCGAGGACCCGGAGCTCGCCGAGACGTACATGGACCTCGCGCGCGCCGAATCCCGCCACCACGGGCTCTTCTTCCGTCTCGCGCGCCACTACTTCCCGGAAGACGTCGTCCGCGCACGCGCCGATTTCTTCCTGGACGCGGAGGCGAAGCTCGTCGCGGAGCTGCCGTTCCGCGCTGCCGTTCACTGAGCCGTGGAAGCCGTCGGTAAGTACCTCGAAGGCCACGCCGAACCCGAGGTACGCCTCGCGCCGTTCGTGGCTGGCACGTATCGGCGCGCGCTCGTCGTGCCCGCGTGTCGCGAAGAGCCGTCTCTGCTCGACGGGTACGTGACCGCGGCGCAGACCTCCGGTGGCCAGACGCTCGCCGTCCTCGTCGTGAACGGCGCGGATGACGCTCCTCCCGACGTGGCGGCGGCGAACGTCGCGTTCCTAGACGCGCTCCGGGGACGCCTGAAGCGCGTCCGGGACCTGCCCGGACCGCCGACGGCATTCCTCGGCACCCTGCCGCGCGCGTCCCTCGACGTGCTCGTGATCGATCGCGCGTCTCCGGGCGCGGAGGTCCCGCGGAAGGAAGGCGTCGGGCTTGCGCGGAAGATCGGGCTCGACCTCGCGCTCGCGCTCCACGAATCGGGGAGAGTCGAATCCCGCGTCCTCTACGGCACCGATGCGGACGCGACGCTCCCCGACGCCTTCTTCGATCGACCGGACCTGGACGATCGTCCCGGCGTCGCGGCCGCCGTCTTCCCCTTCTGGCACGACGCTTCCGACGACCTCGCCCTCTCCGAGGCGACGGCGCTCTACGAGCTCTCGCTTCGGTACTACGTGGAGGGTCTCGCGTGGGCAGGGTCCCCGTATGCGTTCCACACCCTCGGAAGCGCGACGGCCGTGGTCGCCGGTGCCTACGCGGCCGTCCGCGGCGCGCCGAAGCGGGAGGCAGCGGAGGACTTCTACCTCCTGAACAAGATCGCGAAGGTGGGCGCCGTGGTTCGCGCGCCGGGCGCTCCGGTGCGGCTTCGCTCGCGCCGGAGCGATCGGACACCCTTCGGGACCGGCGCGGCGGTGTCAGCCGCGCTCTCGGGAGATCCCCCGCGTTTTCACGCGCCCGAGTGCTTCGTCGCGGTGAAGACCACGATCGAACTGCTCGACGAATTCGCCGCCGATGCGGACGTCGCGCGCTTCTTCCAGGGCGTGAACGAGCGGCTCGGCGCGGCGAGCGAACCCGCGCGTCGTCTCCTCACGGAGCTCGGCGCCGAGGCGGCGTTCGCCGCCGCCGCGACGGAAGCGAAGACGGAGGATGCTCGCCGGCGTCGCGTGCACACGTGGTTCGACGCGTTCCGGACGCTGAAGCTCGTGCACGCGGTGGAAGAGCACGCGTTCCCGCGGCTCACGGCGGAAGACGCCTTCGCTCGCGCGCCGTTCACGACGGGCATCCGGGACGTCGATCGCGCGGCGGACCCGCTGTGCGTGGCGCCCCGCGTCGCGCTCGCGCGGAGCGAAGCCGAGTCCGCTTCCACCGCGCGCGAGGCCGTTCACCGCCTCCTCGCGGGCCCAACCGTGTCTCGGTGACCCCGTTGACGTCGGGAAGGGGCCGGGTAGGATGGCTTACGATTGTCCGTCCCTTCTTCCAAGCGCACCGCCGTCGTCGTCCCGTCCGAGCGACCGAGCGCGGCTGGGCGACCCATGCTCGTGGTGATCGCGGGGCCGGAGCTCGGTCGGCGCATCGAGCTCACGAAGGGTGACGTCGTCATCGGCCGGGAAGAGGCCGACGGCGTGAACCTCCGGATCGACAGCGATCAGGTGAGCCGGAAGCACGCCACGGTCCAGCGCATCGGGCGACAGGCCGTCGTCTCGGATCACGACTCCACGAACGGCACGTTCGTGAACGAGACGAAGATCAAGAACCACCGCCTCGTGGAAGGGGACACCATCCGCATCGGGAAGGTCGTCTTCAAGTACACGGAATCCGCGTTGGAAGCGGAGTATCACGAGCGCATCCAGAAGCTCGCGAGCGTGGACGGCCTCACCGGCGCCTTCAACAAGCGGTACTTCGAGGAGACGTTCTCGCGCCTGATCGCGGCGAGGAACGCCTCGAGCCCTCCTCTCTCCCTTCTGCTCTTCGACATCGACCACTTCAAGAAGATCAACGACACCCGAGGTCACGCCGCCGGGGACGCCGTGCTGAAGCAGTTCGCGGAGGCGGTGCGCGGCCAGGTGCGCGAAAAAGACGTCTTCTGTCGCGTCGGCGGCGAGGAGTTCGCCGTTCTCCTCGAGGGGACGAACCTCGGCGCCGCCCACGGCGCGGCGGAGTTCGTCCGCGGCGCGATCGAGATGACGGACTTCGTCTTCGAAGGGAAGCGCATCCCCGTCACGACGAGCCTCGGTGTGGCCGAGCACCAGCCGGGCGAGAGCCACGAAGCGTTCTTCAAGCGCGCGGACGCGAAGCTCTACGAAGCGAAGCACGGCGGCCGAAACCGGGTGTGCTGAGCGGGCGGCGCCCTCCGCCTCAGTCCGCGGCTTCCGCGGGGACGACGAGGCGTTCCAGGTCGAACGCCTCGCCGTACACGCCGTGTTCGACCCACTCCACGACGACGACCTCGACGGGAGAGGGCACGGTCGCGGCATACGAGAAGGTCACGTCGTAGGCGACGGTCTCGCGGCTCCGCTCGCCGTAGTTCGTCTTCACCTCTCCGTACAGGACGCGCTTTCCGGCAGTCTCGAGCAGCATCGCCCCGACGAGCGGCGCGATCGGCACGCCGCCGGCCGCCGGCGTTCGATAGGTGATCGTGACGCGGTCGGCGTTTCGCGTGAAGTCCATGCGAGGCTCCCGCGGACCCTTCGAGAAGGCCGAAGAGAACGTCACGGGTGCGATCTCGCGATACGGGAGCGGGCGCACGGGCAGGTCTCGCGCGAGCGGCTGAGCGGTGCCCTCCGGGACGGAATACCAGAGCCAGCTTCGCCCGCCCTTCTCGCGGTTCTGGACCGGGTCCCACGGCGCGACGACGGCCTCCATCTGGATCGGCGACCGGTCCGCCGTCCATTGAACGTGAGAGCGGTCGTCGCCGACGAAACGAGCGAAGCCGTGAGCTTCGAGGAACCACTGCGTGCCTCGCGCGACCGGCGGCCTCACCTCGAAGCGCACCAGATCGCCGACCGGACGCTCGAGTACCGCCGGCGCGACCACCGCGTCTTGAAAGCCGGCCTGCTGCTGCACGTTCGGCGGGCAGCCGGTGAGGAAGGGGACGGCGAGCAGGGGGAGGAACACTTCCGACCGAAGCACGGACGGGACCGTAAGCGTCCGACCCGAGCGGCGGCAACCGCGGCGCGGTGTCGCTTCGCGGAGAGGCACCCAAAACACGAGCACATTCGCGACGGTCCGACCCCGCGCGACGAATTCCGTCGCGCGGTCGCGGTCGCGATCGAGAGCGGATTGCGACTGTCCCGGGCGGACGCTAGGAACGACCGGTGGGCCTCTCCTCGTTTCATCCGGCGGTTCGCGGCTGGTTCGAGCGCACGCTCGGCAAGGAGACCGCGCCGCAGAGGGACGGCTGGCCGCGGATCGTCCGCGGAGAGCACACGCTCATCGCCGCGCCCACGGGGTCGGGCAAGACGCTCGCGGCGTTCCTCGCGGCGATCGACGAGCTCGTGCGGGACGGCCTCGCCGGCAACCTGGGCGACGAGGCGCGCGTCCTCTACGTGTCGCCGCTGAAGGCGCTCGGGAACGACATCCAGCGGAACCTGGAGGCGCCGCTCGCCGGCATCGAAGAAGAGCTCGAGCGACTCGGGCTCCCGCGGGTCCCGATCCGCACCATGGTGCGAAGCGGGGACACGCCGGGGAAGGACCGCGCCAGGATGACGGCGCGACCGCCGCACGTCGTCGTGACCACGCCGGAGTCGCTGTACATCCTGCTGACGAGCGAGGGAGGCCGCCGGGTGCTCCGGACGGTCCGCGCCGTCATCGTCGACGAGGTGCACGCGCTCATCGGGGACAAGCGCGGGTCGCACCTGTCGCTCTCGCTCGCGCGCCTGGACGCGCTCGTCGGAAGACCGGTCCAGCGCATCGGTCTCTCGGCGACGCAGAGACCCATCGAGCGCGTGGCGCGCTTCCTCGTCGGGCGCGACGAGCGCGGCGAGGAGCGCCCTTGCTCGATCGTGGACTCGGGACACGTCCGCGCTCGCGACGTCGCGATCGAGATCCCGAGCTCGCCGCTCGAAGCCGTCATGAGCGGTGAGGTATGGACCGAGCTCTACGACCGGGTCGCCGAGCTCGTTCGCGGCCATCGCACGACGCTCGTGTTCGTCAACACGCGGCGCCAGGCGGAGCGCATCACCCGCCAGCTCGGCGAGCGCCTCGGGGACGATCGCGTCGCCTCGCACCACGGGAGCCTCGCGCGGGAGCAACGCTTCCAGGCCGAGCAGCGCCTCAAGTCCGGGGAGCTCCAGGCCCTCGTCGCGACGGCGTCCCTCGAGCTCGGCATCGACGTGGGCAGCGTCGATCTCGTCTGCCAGATCGGGAGCACCCGGAGCATCGCGGCGTTCCTCCAGCGCGTCGGGCGAGCGGGGCACCACTTCGCGGCCGTGTCGAAGGGGCGGCTCTTCCCGCTGTCCCGGGACGAGCTCGTGGAATGCCTCGCCCTGGTGGATGCCGTCCGGCGCGGAGAGCTCGACGAGGTGTGCATCCGTCACGCGCCGCTCGACATCCTCGCTCAGCAGATCGTCGCGGCGGCCGCGTGCGACGAATGGACCGAGGACGGTCTCTTCTCGCTCGTGCGGAGCGCCGAACCGTACGCGGCCCTCGAACGGAAGGACTTCGACCAGACGGTCCGGATGCTCGCGGAGGGCTTCAGCACGCGACGTGGCCGCCGCGGCGGCCGCATCCATCACGATGCGGTGAACGGGAAGATCCGGGCGCGCAAGGGGTCGCGGCTCGTCGCCATCACCTCCGGCGGAGCGATCCCGGACAACGCCGACTACGACGTGCTCCTCGAACCCGTCGGGCAGCGAATCGGCACCATCAACGAGGACTTCGCCATGGAGAGCATGGCGGGCGACATCTTCCAGCTCGGGAACGCGTCCTGGAAGATCGCGAAGGTGGAGCCGGGGATCGTGCGAGTGGAAGACGCGCACGGTCAGCCGCCCACGGTCCCGTTCTGGCTCGGTGAGGCCCCGGGACGGACGAAAGAGCTGTCCCACGCCGTCTCGCGCCTTCGCGCTCGCGTGGACGAAGCCCTCGGCGACGCCGGGCCGGACGTGGACGCCGCGACGCGCACCGTCGCCGGAGAGCTCGGCGTGCCGCCGGGCGTCGTGTACCAGGCCGTCGAGTATCTCGCCGCGGGACGCGAGGCGCTCTCGGCGATGCCGACGGAAGATACGCTCGTCCTCGAGCGCTTCTTCGACGAGAGCGGCGGGATGCAGCTCGTCGTGCACGCGCCGCTCGGGAGCCGGATCAACCGCGCGTGGGGGCTCGCGCTCCGGAAGCGCTTCTGTCAGAAGTTCGACTTCGAGCTGCAGGCGGCGGCGACGGACGACGCGATCGTCCTCTCCCTCGGCCCGACGCACAGCTTCCCGCTCGAGGAAGTGTTCCGGTACCTCCGGGCTACGACGGCGCGGGAGCTCCTCGTGCAGGCCGTCCTCGTCGCTCCGATGTTCACGAGCCGGTGGCGCTGGAACGCGACGCGCGCGCTCGCCGTGCTTCGGTTCCGCGGAGGGCGTCGGGTGCCGCCGAAGCTCCAGCGAATGGAGGCAGAAGACCTCGCCGCGGTGGTCTTCCCGGACCAGGTCGCCTGCCAGGACAACCTCCCCGGAAAGCGCGAAATCCCCGATCAGCCCCTCGTGACGCAGACGATCGCCGACTGCCTCGTCGAAGCGATGGACATCGAGGGGTTCGAGGCCCTCCTCACGGACATCTGGGCCGGAAAAAAGCGCCTCGTCGCGAGAGACACGACGGAGCCGTCTCCGCTCGCGCACGAGGTCGTGAACGCCCGTCCTTACGCGTACCTGGACGACGCTCCCATCGAGGAGCGTCGCACGCAGGCCGTCTACGCGCGACGCTTCCTGGACCCTCGGGTCGCGTCCGACATCGGCGCGCTCGACGCCGCCGCGATCCTCCGCGTGAAGAACGAGGCCTGGCCCGCTCCCGTCTCCGCGGACGAGCTCTCCGAAGCGCTCGTGCTCCTCGGTCACGCGACGGAAGCGGAGGGAGCCGAGCACGGGTGGGAATCCCTGTTCTCGGAGCTCGTTCGCGACGGACGTGCGCTCACGCTGCCGCTCCCCGGTGGCGGAAACGCCTGGGTCGCCGTCGAGCGCCGGGCGGAGTACCTCTCCGCCTTCGGCCTCCCAGGGGCGGACCCGGTGCTGGATCCGGACGCGTCGCTCCTCGAGCTCGTGCGCGGCCGCATCGAGTCTCTCGGTCCGGTGACGACTGCGGCACTCGCCCGCGGAGCCGGGATCCCGGAAGGTCGGGCGGCGGTCGCGCTTGCCGCGCTCGAATCGGAAGGCTTCGTGCTCCGCGGCCACTTCACCCCGGGGCAGGGGGATCTCGAGTGGTGCGAGCGCCGGCTCCTCGCGCGCGTCCATCGCTACACGCTCGGCCGACTGCGCGCCGAGATCGAGCCGGTCACGGAGGCGGACTACGTGCGCTTCTTGCTCTCGTGGCAGCGGCTCCTCCCCGAGTCGCGCATGAAGGGGCCGGACGCGGTCGCGGCGGTCCTTGCTCAGCTCGAGGGCTTCGAGGCGCCCGCGTCTGCGTGGGAAGGCGAGATCCTGCCCGCTCGCGTCGAGGACTACCGGCCCGCGTGGCTGGATGCGCTCTGCCTGTCCGGTCGGTACGTGTGGCTCCGTCGCTCGGCGCCTCCGGAGCGCGCGGGACGGGGAGGCCCGGTGCGGGGCACGCCGATCGCGCTCGTATCGCGGGCGAACCTCCGTGCATTCGGGGCCGCGCCGCTCGCGGATGCGTCCGGCCTCTCCGCGGCGGCGGGGAAGGTCCACTCGTACCTCGAGAGCCGGGGCGCGAGCTTCTTCGACGATCTGGTCTCCGGGACGCGCCTCCTGAAGACCGAGGTGGAGGCCGCCCTCGCGGAGCTCGCCGCGAACGGGCTCGTGACGTCGGACTCGTTCGCGGGATTGCGCGCCCTGATCCTCCCCGAGAAGCTCCGGATGCGCGCCGGCGGGAGACGGCGGAGCGCGGGCGAGATTCTCAGGATGGAGAGCGCCGGGCGGTGGTCGCTGCTCTCCGCGCCGGCGACCACCCCGGTGGACGCAGAGGACGTCGAGCGCGTCGCGCGGACGCT
>DASZXK010000187.1:0-13557 GCA_035545855.1 Polyangiaceae bacterium | reverse complement strand
GCTCCGGAACTCCTTCGACGGGTCACGCGGCACCGCCCCGTGGCCGCGCGGAACCCGGCTGCCGGGTGAGCACGGACGCTTGGGGCGGTCGGCAGCCCGCAAGGCGGGATGCCGGGTGGGGCAGCCCCGAATCTACCCACTCCTTCGAAACCGCCCGAATTGACGGCTGAGATGTGACGAATCCTCAAGACAAGGTCCCCGAGGCTCCTGTGGTTCTGCGGTCCTCGGACCTCTCCCCCTGCCGCGCCCTATCGGGCGCGCGCTCGGCGTGCTCGCGGGGCCCTGCTTCGGCTGGACCAATCACTGTTTGGGGGTGCCGCCGGGGGGATCCTTCGGCGTGCCACCGGGGGGATCCTTCGGCGTGCCGCCGCCGGGGTCCTTCGGCGTGCCGTCGTCGTCGTCGTCGCCGCGGTCGCACTTCTTCTTGCCGTCGGCGAGGTCGGCGGAACAGAGGATCTTGTGCTTGGCGCGCTCGAGGATCTCCACGGTGCGCTTTCGCTTCATCTCGGCCACGCGCTTCCCGGGCGGGATCACTGCCGCCTTCGCTGCCGTGATGGCCTTGTCGATGTCGGAGGCGCACTCCGCGAAGTGTGAATCCGCGGAGAACGCGGTCCCCGCGACGAGAAGCAGCCCGAGTCCCATCAAGTAGAGCCCACTCTTTTGCGTGCCGCGCATGGCGATCCTTCCGGTAAAAAAAGGCGTGAACCTGGGACTTTACGACAGGGACGGACGTCCCCTTCCCAAAGTTTTTTTCGGCTACAAATTGATGCGTCGACCGGTCGGCCAGAGGATTTCGTGAGGTCAGGCGGGCGAGCGACCGAGGAGGGGAGCGAGGAAGCCGAATGCCGAACGAGACCACGTTCCAGAGCGGAGAGAAGGACGGCCTCCACGAGCTCGTGCTCGGGGCCGCAGCGCGTCTCGCGGAGCGGGACGGCGCCGTGGGCCTGATTGCGCTCTCCGCGGACGCCTCGACGGACCGGGGCCCGGAGCTCCGGGTGGAAGCCGAGTTCGCGTACCGCGACGGGAAGCGGGTGCTCGGTGGGCTCGAGGTGCGGACGAAGCTCGCGGCGGAAGCCTTCGCCCGTTCCGGAGTGACCCGGAGCGCATGGCTCCGGGATACGCTCCCGGCTTTCGGCGGTACGCGCGTCGTGAATCTCTGGCTCGGGAAAGCCGGCACGGAGCTCCTGGACGTGACGGTCTCGTTCGGCTCGAAGATCCCCTTCCTCGCCGATAACGTCGTACTCGAGGAAGATCCGCCCTCGGAGGACGAAGCGAAGCGGCGGGAGACGGTGCTTCGCGCGCTCGGCGTGCGGGTCCATCGCGAGGGGCGCGCGCTCTCCGTCCCGCGTCGGGAGCTCCGCGCCCCGGAGACTCTCGCGAGCGAGCTCGACGCGTACGAGGCGGCGCGAGACGCCGGCTACGAAGCTGCCCTGTATTCCGCCGCCGTGCCCTGTACGCAGGCGCTCCGGTTCGCCGAGAGCGACACGAATGGAGGCGCCGTGGACATCGTGCTCTCCCGGGGGTTGACCCCCTCCTACACGTGCACCTCAGCCGACGCGAAGGCGATGGAGAAGGCGCTCTCTCCGCTCGGCGTGCGCTTCGCCGATCGCTCCTGGGCGCTCGAGCACAGCCTCGGGAGCGACCAGCCCGAACGCGAGCCGAAGCCGCGCGGCCTGAAATGGTTCCAGAACCCGAAGCGGCGCTGACGCTGGCGGTGCGGCGCGCGGACGGCGCGAGGGGGCTTGCGGCGCATACACACTGTCCGTCCGAGAGACATCCACCCCAACACCGGAGGGGACACGCACACCGAGCGATAGTTTGTATACAAACTGTCCGTCCGAGAGACATCCACCCCAACACCCGGAGGGGACACGCACGCCGAGCGATAGTTTGTATACAAACTGTCCGTGAGCCCCCCCACACCGGAGGGACACGCACGCGAGGCGCGCCGCCGGGGGGACCTGCACGCACGACACCCGCGGTCGGCACGCTCTCGGCTCAGAACAGCCGCGCCATGAAATCCACGAGTGCGAGCGCCTCGCGGAGCTTCGGCGGATGACTGATCTCCACGTGTTCGATGAGCGGCGTCACGAGGGCGACGTGGCGGTGTGGTCCGAGCTCCGCCGCGGCCCAGAGCGTCTCTTCGCGGGGAATGACGCGGTCCCCGGTGCCGTGAAGCAGGAGCACGGGAACGGGGATCGCGTCCAGGCGTCCGGCAGGGGACAGGTCGCGCTTCCGTTCGGCCTCTCTCGTGAGCACGGCACCGATGGCCTCCCGGTAGTCAGCGACGTGGCCGGTCGCGAGCTTCACGAAGAGATCCTCTCCGGCCTTCGTCGTGACCGCGGACGCGACGGCCCACGCCCGCGCCCGGTCCTCGTGGAGCCAGTCGCGATACGCTTCGGAGAGCACGTCCAGGTCCTCCTGCGGCGCGAACGCCTGGAGCCGTCCGTAGAGGAGCACGACGAGCCCGTACTCGTGCGCGGGGCGCGTCTCCTTGCCGGTCGGGCCTTCGACCACGTCCGTCAGCAGGTAGCGGAGCACCCGCGACAGATCGTGGTACCCGCCGACGCTCGCGACGTACGCGAGGTGCCGGTTCACCTCCGGATCTTCGGCAGCGAGGAGCGAGAGGCCGCCCGCGAAGCTGAACCCGACGAGCCCGACTTCCCGCCCGCAGCGGGACGCGAGGTGCTTCACCGCCGCCGAGAGCACGTCGGCGCCCGAGCGCGTGATGCGATAGTCCGCGAGGTCACGGAGCTCCGGCGTCAGGACGAGCATTCCCGCGCGGGCGAGCTCCGTCGAGAACCGGACGAGACGCGGCTCCTCGATGCCCTTGTAGTGGACGCCGTGCGCGACGACGGCGCAGCGATAGACGGGCCCGTCGGGGTAGTAGATGCGGGCGTGCGATGCCGCGCTCCCCTCCCCGACGACGAGATCTTCCGTCCGCGACGGCGCGTCGCGCTCGTCCCCCGCCTTCGGGAGCGGGAGCGAGAGATGCAGTAGAAGCTTCACGGCGGACGCCTCCGCCCGCAGCCGAGGCTCGACGAGAGCGCCGAGGAGCAGCCCCGCCGCGAGCAGCGCGTAGCCAGTCACCTCCCGCATGGGGTTCAGGGGGCGACGGCGCGACGGCTCGGTGCCCGTGCTTCGCGGGCGAGGCCGATGGCCCGCTCGAGCAGCTCCGGCTCGATGGGCTTCGCGAGGAACGTGTTCTTCACGCGCGCGAGGAACTCCTTCGCGCGTGGCGTGAAGGCCCCTCCGCTCACGAAGACGACCCGCTCCGCGACGTGGGGCAGGCGCGCGACGAGGGCGTCGTACACCATGGGGCCGTCCACCTGCGGCATCATGACGTCGCAGAGGACGATGTCGAAGTCCTCGTCCCGGGACAGGAGATCGAGCCCCTCCTGGCCGCCGCTCGCGAGCACGACGTCGTGCCGGGAGGAGAGCATGCGCCGGTACGCGCGGAGCACGGCGAGGTCGTCGTCGATGACGAGGATGCGCGCACGGCGAGAGACGGGGGCGTTCAGCGCCGGCGCGACGGAATCCATTTCTTCCGGAGTCTCCGCCGTTTCTGCGGGCGCGGGAAGCTTGACGATGAACCGCGTTCCCCGGTCCTCCGCTTCCTCGATGTCGATGCTTCCGCCGTGCATCCGGACGATCTCCGCGGAGAGGGACAGTCCGAGCCCCGTGCCGTAGTCCCGGTTCCCGGCCGAGTAGAACGGCTCGAGGATCCGTTTCCGGGCGGCCTCCGTCATTCCGACGCCCGTGTCCCGGATCACGACGCAGACGAAGTCGTCCTCCAGGAACGTCGAGACGCGGATCTCGTTGTCGTGCGCGGCGCCCGGCTCGATCGACTGGGCGGCGTTCAAGAGCAGGTTCGTGAACACCTGCGCGAGCTTTCCGGGCTCCGCGGCGACCGGAGGCAGCTTGGAGAGCTCCTTCACGAGGCGCGCCCGGTGCCGGATGTCCGCGAACGCGAGGTTGCAGGCCGCGTCGACGATGTCGTTCACGCGGACGTTCTGGACGTCGTCCTGCTCGATCCGGGAAAAGATCCGGAGATCGTTCACGATGGACGCGATGCGTTCGATGCCGGCGAGGTTGTCCTCCACCATCTCGCTCGTCTCGCGGAGCACGGAGTCCATGTCTCCGCTCTCGAGGATGCCCTCGACGACCATGCGCGTGTCGTCCGGCAGGCCCTCGACGGACGCGAGCTCCCGGCGAAGCGTGGAGACGGACCTCCGGAGGAGCGCCACGGCGTCCCGCATCACGCGGAGGTTCGTCAGGATGAACGTCGCGGGGTTGTTCACCTCGTGCGCGACGCCGCCGGCGATCTGCCCGATGGCCGCGAGCTTTCCGGAGTGGACGAGCTTCGCCTGGGCGTCTTTCAGCGACTGATAGGCCCGCGCGAGCTCGGATTCCTTCTCCACCCGGTGCGTCACGTCCCGCACGATGTAGAGGACCAGCTTGTGCCCACGGGACAGGAACGCCTTCGCCCGGAGCTCGGCCCAGAAGAAGCTGCCGTCCCGCCTGCGGCACTTGAGGTTCGGGTGCCAGGCGCGCTCGCGCTCGACGATCTCGGAGAGGACCCGCTCGACGTCCTCGTCGTCCGCGAAATGGAGTTCGCGGATGGATTTTCCGACCAGCTCCTCCAGGGGGAACCCGAAGAGCTCGCAGGCCGCGGGGTTCGCCTCGATGACGGCGCCGGGATCGAACTCGGCGACCAGGACGGCGTCGTCCGCGGCCTCGATGAGCGCGGTGTACCGATCGGCGGTCGAGTTCCACGTGTCCCGGAGGCTCACGGGCGCCGGTGACGACGAGATCCGGGGAGCGCACTCCTTGGGCGCTCTCGCATCGTCCTCGACCATCCCGCCAATTTAGAGGGCCCCGGGGGGCCGGCAAGAAAAACCCGGATTCCCATGCGGTTCTCCGGACCTACGCCCCCTTTTTTTCGGACGAAGAACTGCCTATGGCACGAGCCCCGGCGCCGCGAGCGCCGGCACGCCGAACGCCTGCTCGAACTGAGCGACGATCGTGAACTCGCCGAGCGGCTCGTTCCGGGTGAGCGGCACGCCGGCATCGATGCGGAAGACGGAGCGCTGGATCTGCGGGAACGCGAAGCGGAAACCTCCGCCAGCGCCCTGCTTGAGCCGCATCTCCGAGAACTGGGAGAACGCGTCTCCCACGTCGTAGAAGGCGACGGCGCCAGCCATCACGGAGAGGATGCGGACGGGTCGCGATCGAATCTCGACGTTCGCGGCTACGTACTCTGGCCCGGTGAACGCGAGCGACCGATACCCGCGAAGTCGCCCCGTTCCTCCGAGCGCGCTGATGGGATTCAGGTGATTCCGATATCGGTCCAGCATCGTGGCGTCGACGATGACGCGACCGAACGGCAAGCGAGGAGACACGACGCGCCCCGACGCTTCCACCTCCGCGTCCGTCTTCGCGAGCGAACCGAGCTGGATGGTGGATGCGCCCAGCACTCGTACGAGTCCATCGCCGAGGGGCAGCGTGTAACCGAGCCCACTGTAGGTCCCGACGAAGGTGCGGGTGGAGCCGAGGGCGGTCCACGCCGGGTACACCTTGAGCCACACGTCGTGCCCGAGCCGAAAATCTTCCTGTAGCCCGAGGGTCTCCAGGTCGAGCACGCGGAGGAAGCGGTTCTGAAAAGCGTGGAGCTGTATGAACGGGGAAATGCGCGTATCGCTGACGGGAAGGTAGCGGCGAACGAACGCGTTCTCGACCACGTCCGGCACGCCCGGCAGCGCCTCCGCGGAGTAGCGACGTCGGTTCGATTCGAGTCCGAACGAGAGCTCGTTCTTCGTGGCGACGCCGAATGACCGCGTTGCAGAGACCTGGCTCCGGAAGACGTCCTGCCGGTACGAATACGGAACCGAGTACACGGTTCCGTCCGCCGTTGCGAAACGCCGCGACACCGGCGTGTCGTCGCTGCAAATGGATTCCCCGAGGGTGCCCCCGGGACGCACCACCGTCTCAGCCCAGGACGCCGCCGTCACCCATGCCCATTTCGTGTGCGTCGAGTACAAGGGCCTTCCGTAGCTGAAGGTCCCGTAGGTGCCCTCGGGGCTCCCGGAGCGACAGTTCATCACCACGTTCGCCGTGGCGCTGGAGGACAGATGACTGCCGCCGATGCGGGGATCCACGTATCCGACGCCGAGCGTGTACGTTGGTCGCTCGAAGACGACGTTCGTGAGGACCGTCTTGTGCCGTCCGCCGAGGTTCTCCTCGGAGGGCTGAAGCACGAGCGTCTGCACTCGCCCGTTGACGAGCACCCAGGGAGGATGAAACTCGACATCCGCGACCGCAGCGACGTCCCAGTTCACGCGGAGGCTCCACACGTCCTTCGCGACGACGAGCAGGCGCACCGTCTTCGGATCCTTCGTCAGCACGGGCACGATGATGACGACTGAGAGCTGCCGGACTCTCAGGTTCCGCTCCGTCTCCTCCACGAGGGCACGGTCCCAGACGTCCCCCGGGCGGAGGAGGACCTCCCGGTCGATGATGGTCCTCCGGGTCGTCGTGTGAAGGCTGTTCAGAAATCCCGGCAGCGGGTCCCGTTTCTCGAACACCTCGAGCGAGACGACGTCAATACCCTCGACGACCTTGCCCTCGGGGTTCGGGTCCACCTCCGCATGGCGCAACGCGAGCGCTTCGCGGACGCTCTCTTCCTCGTAGTCCGAGCGGGGCGCGGCGTGCGGGGCGGACGCGGGCGGCGGGGCTGGCGGGGCGCCCCCGGACGGCATGGGCGCCACCGCATCCGCGAGGGCGGACCTTGCGAACAGGGCCAGCGCGACACAAAGACCCGAGGCGCGGCCCGAGGACATCCGGACGTCCTAAGTACCCGATTCGGAAAGGGCCTTCAAAGTCGAGTAGGCTCGCCGAAAAATGACTCGTTCTCTCACCCTCAGGACCGGATTCGCCGCCCTCGGATTCCTGCTCGCGGCCGTCGACTGCAGCTCGCGCGCGTCGTCCTCCAGCCCGAGCGCCGGCCCGTCCACGCCGCCCGTGACGGCTCCGGCGCCCCTGCCCGAACCCGTCGTCCCGCTGACCCCCGGCGCCCGGACGGAGGACGAGCGGAACACCATCTCCGTGTTCCGTTCGACGGCGCAGTCCGCCGTCTTCGTGACGCAGCGGCAGATGGTCGTCGACTACTACCGCGGGGAAGCAGAGGAGGTCCCGTCGGGCTCCGGCACCGGGTTCGTCTGGGACACGGACGGCCACGTCGTCACGAACTTCCACGTCGTGAAGGACGCCCGCTCCCTCGTCGTCACCCTCGGCGATCACCGGAACTTCGAGGCGAAGCTCGTCGGCGTGGAACCGCGGAAGGACATCGCGGTACTCCAGATCGACGCGCCGAAGGAGTCCCTCCACCCCATCCGCCTGCCGGACAAGGCGATGCACCTCGAGGTCGGCCAGAAGGTGATCGCCATCGGGAACCCGTTCGGTCTCGATCACACTCTGACCACCGGAGTGGTCAGTGCCATCGGGCGCGAGGTGCAGGGCATCGGCGGCGTCTCCATCCGGGACATGGTCCAGACGGACGCCGCCATCAACCCGGGGAACTCCGGCGGTCCGCTCCTGGACTCGGGCGGAGCGCTCATCGGCATGAACACGATGATCTTCAGCAAGAGCGGCTCGTCCGCGGGCATCGGCTTCGCGGTGCCCGTGTCCAGCATCATGCGAGTGGTGCCCCAGATCATCCGCTCGGGTCACGCGGAGCAGATCGGCCTCGGTGTGCAGATCGACCCGGCGCAGCGGCTCGAGCAGCGCGCCGGCCTCCGCGGGGTCATCGTCCTTCGAACGATCCCCGGCTCCCCCGCCGAGAAGGCCGGCCTCCGCGGCATCACGCAGGATTTCTCCGGCATCACCCTAGGAGACGTCATCGTCGCGATCGACGGAGAGAAAATCGCGGACTACGACGACCTCTACAACACCCTAGACAAGCACCACGCAGGAGACACGGTGGAGGTCAGCGTGATGCGCGAGCGGAAGCTCGCGAAAGTGAAGGTCCCCGTCGTGGCGCTGCCCTGACGGCACGGCGCTTCGCCCGACGCCGACGCGGCTGGACGCCGACGGCTCGAGGCGGCGACGCAGGGGAACGGCGACGCGCGACCCCACCGCTCTGGCGGCCGGTGAAAGCATGGGGGGTCTCGCACGCGATATTCCAAACTGGAATGTCCGTCTCCTCCGTGCCGTGCCGGGAAACCGTCGCCGATATTCCAATTTGGAATACTCGATTCCGGGAGTGAGGGGGGCGTCCCCGTTCGTGTCAGCGGGGATGAGGCGCGTGCCCCGGCCAGGCTTCGCGGGAACCGCCGTTCGAACTTCGGCCAGAAGATCCACGACGTCCTGCGCATCTCTCCGGATCGACCTGGATTCTGCTCGGAGTGACGGCCGTCGCCCTCGCCGTCACCGTCGGATACGCCGCGCGGCGTCACGGCCGGGCACGGAGCGAAGCGCGCCTTCCGTGACCGCGAACTTGAGCCCTTCGGGGAGTGAACTCGAGACGCGGGCTCGTATAGAGTCCGCAAAATGGTGGTCCCTCGGGGTTCGTCGCGGGTGCACGCGCCGGGGCAGAGTCCCTTCCATGCGAAGGGGAACCTCTGGCTCGGGATCCGAGACTTCGTCGAGCAGCGCGTGGACGGAGGCGTGCCCGCCGTCCTGAAGCACCTCGCCGCGGACGTCGCGGCGTTCTTCACGCAGGAGCTCCTCGCCGTGTCCTGGTACGACGTCCTCCCCGCGGTGGACGTCGCGGCAGGCATCGCGAAGGCGATGGGCGTCACCGTCCAGGAGTACCAGCGGGTCTCGGCCGTGTGGCAGGCGGAGCGCGACTTGAACGGAGCCTACGCCCCCGTCCTCAAGCGGGACACGCCGGAGGGCGTCTGCCGCCGCTTCGCGAACATCTACTCGCTCATGTACGACTTCGGCCGCGTGGAGATCCTCTCCGTGGAAGGCCAGAGCGTCCGCGCGTGCTGCTACGGCATGCCCGAACCGCTCGCGGCGTGGTGGATGAACGCGTCCGAGTTCTACACGGACTACGTCCTCTTCGCGGCCGGCGGCCGAAACCCGCGTCTCGTGTGGGACCCCACGATCTCCGACGGAGAACGCTCCGGCGTCCCGCTCGTTCGGATTCCGTCGACGACGGCGTGGGACTGAATCAGCGGCGAAGCGCGGCGCGTCCGAAGGGCGCGAGGCAGCCGAACAGGACCTTCTGCACGAGCGGCGAGGGCTTCTCGAGCTCGAACACCTCGTCGTATTCGCGGAGGATCGCGGCCGCCTCGTGGAGCGGCGGCTTCCCCTTCCCTCGCCCCGCGCGATTCATCGCGACGAAGAAGTCCGCCGTGCGGAGGGCCGGCCGCGTCTCCCAGAGCACGACCGTCGGCGCGTCGTGCGGGTTCCGCGCCCAGTGGAAGCTCGCCTTCGGAACGACGATCTCCTCGCCTTGCTTCACGTCCCGGCCGACGCCGTCCACGTGGAAGTGCATTCCGCCCTCCAGCACGACGAAGCGCTCTTCCTGAAACGGGTGACGGTGGGACGGCGGCTTCGGCGAGCGTGGCGCGTAGCGCGCCTCCTGCGCGTGGAGCTCGCCGTTCGTCTCCTTCGCAGTCTTCAGGAACTTGAAGACGACTCCGCCATTGTCGAGCTCGAGCCCCACGAGGGAATCCGGCATCGGAGGAAGTTAGCAGCCGCGGGCGTCGTCCGGCCTGGCGCGGCGCGTTCCGTGACTCGCCCGGTTAACGATTTGGCGTGAGAAGGCTATCGCCGGAGGGACCCGCATTCGGCATCCTGTACCGACCGTTCCCACCACCCGGCATCCATGAAATACCTCGCCCTCTCCGCCCTCACCCTCGCGACCCTCACCGCCTGCGGCAGCGACGACCAGGCGAAGCCGACTTCGCAGACGACGCCCGACTCCGGCACGCCGATGAACGGCGGGGACAGCGGCGCCGGCGGCAACTCCGCCGTCGACGCCGGCCCGAACCTCCACGTGACGCTCGCGGACGGCGAGCTCGAGGGCGACGTCTCCGGAGAGAGCGTCGTGTTCCACAAGATCCCGTTCGCGAAGCCGCCCATCGGCGATCTCCGCTTCAAGGCCCCCGTGAAGAACGACCCGTGGACGGGCGTGCGCCACGAGACGGACTTCGTCCTGCCGTGCCCGCAAGCCGCGAGCTCCCAGGGCCCGGCGAGCTCGAACGAAGACTGTCTCTACTTGAACGTGTGGACGCCGCTCCACAAGCCGGAGAAGGCCGCCGTCATGGTGTGGATCCACGGCGGAGGAAACTTCGCGGGCTCCGCCGGAGACAACCTCCCGACCGCGAACCCACCCATCAAGTGGTACGACGGCCAGTACTTCGCCGCGAAGCAGGGCGTCGTGCTCGTCTCCATCGAGTACCGGCTCGGCCCGCTCGGCTTCTTCGCGCACCCCGCGTTGAAAGACGAGGGCTCGCCGCTCGGCAACCAGGGCCTCCTGGATCAGCGCCTCGCCCTCCAGTGGGTGAAGGACAACATCACGGCGTTCGGCGGCGATCCGGAGAACGTGACGATCTTCGGCGAGTCCGCGGGCTCCGCCGACGTCTGCTACCAGATGGCATCCCCCGGGAGCCGCGGCCTCTTCCACCGCGTCATCGGCGAGAGCGGCGGCTGCACGACGTCCTTCGGCGGCGGCCGCGGCGCGACCGCAGCGGACGTCGCCCCCGACATGACGGCCTTCGCGACGAGTCTCGGCTGCACCGGCGCGGACGTGCTCACGTGCCTCCGCGGCAAGACGATCGACGAGATCATCGCCGCCTCCGCGCCCCCGGACCTGACGAGCGGCTCCGTCTCCGCACAGGTCCGCTTCAACGCCGTGGTGGACGGGCCGGGCGGCTTCCTCCCCGACGACCCGCGCACGCTCTTCGACGCGGGCGACATCGCGAAGGTCCCCTACCTCGCCGGCAGCAACAACGACGAGGGCTACCTCTTCTTCCTCGGCACGACCGTCGCGGACGAGGCCGCCTACGAGACGCAACTGAACGCCCGCTTCGGCGCGAACGCCGCGAAGGTGCTCGCGCAGTACCCCGCGTCCAAGTTCGGCGGCGACTACAAGGCGGCGCTCGCGAACGCCTTCGGCGACTCCGGCCTCATCTGCGGCACCCACGACAGCGCCCGCCGCGCGAAGAAGGCGGGCCTGGACGTCTACATGTACAACTTCAACATCCCCTGGGCGCTCTCCCCCACCCTCTTCCACGCCTCCCACGCCTCCGAAATGAGCCACGTCTTCGGCAACCCCTACAAGCCCGACGCGAACGACCTGACCGTCTCCGAAGCGATGAACACCTTCTGGGCGACGTTCGCGAAGACGGGAAAGCCGAACTACGACGGCGCGCCCACGACGTGGCCTGCGTTCGCGCCGGACGCGAACGACAGCGATCAGCGGATCGAGTTCGACACGGACGGCGTGAAGACGGTGACGGATTTCAGGAAGGAAGAGTGTGCGTTTTGGCGGGGGATTTACGGCGCGGCGCAGTGAGGACCGCGGGGACAATGCCCAGCAAAAAGGTTCGACCCGCGCGCCGATCGCCGTTTGCGGGGGCCAAGCATGCCTCGGAAGCAAGCGACACTCACACCGCAGACCTACGCACTGCCGAGATCGATGCAAGCCAGATCCCGCAACGTCTGTCCCCTTGGCCGTGAAACTCGGACCGCTAGCTATCGGGCCCCTCATAGTGCCCTTCGACGGTGTCGAGGATAGCCCCCTCGCTGACCGCCAAGTATTCGACGACACTTGGCGCAATAGGCTTTAGACCTCGTTCCCTGAAGTCTTCATGCCAGAAGGCATAGACACATCCATCATCGGCGCCGCCCGGGTGAATTCGTAACACGGCTTTGTTTCCCGAAGGGGAACTCGCGATCGTAAGTAACGAAGCATCGACATCTTGCAGCACAGACACGTACTCTAAAATCCTCTGCGTTGAAAAAAACGCAGTCCATGGCAACGCGGAGAGGCCATCGTGCAGACTCAGCAGCGCGAACAACAGTTCCGGCGCAGCCGCATGAAATTGCGCCTCTATTCTGCTTCGCAACACCGCCAGGGCCTCCATACTGGCTGGACCCGGAAGCGTGTAGGTGATCCCCTGCGCCCAAACGAGGTTCGCGACGTGATCCCATGCGAGCTCGCCGAGCACGCTGGAATCCGGATCTTTCTCGCAACGCAGAAGCCATTTCTCGGTCTGAACAGGGTTACGGCTCGGCAGTCGTCGCTTTCGGATCTCGCGCACAAGGCGTGCTCCGACCAAGTCGAACAAATTGCTCATTGCTCAAATACCACCCGGCGCACCCTTGATGTACGCGCTCCCGCGGTAAACGAGAACCCCATCCGATGGAGTCTGTTCGTGCAGGAGCTCGTATTCATTCTTATCGAGGCACATCATATATGACGACCAAAGCGTAGCCCCAAAATCCAATGACCTCAGCATACGCCCTGTCCGGGTAACGACTCGAGGGCGGGGATCAAACTCGGCGCCGCCGCCGCGACGAATCGCCTCGCCCAATGTCTCCCCCTCGTTGCGCCAGACACCCCTCGTGACACCGTCGAAGACTCTGTCGACCAACTCGCTCTCAAATCCGTTGGCCGACATTCCACGACGACCGTGGCTTCGCAAGTACGCCGCGTCCGCTTCCGCAACGTTGACACCGTTAATTCTGTTGTAGTCAAGCGCTGCTTTGATCTTATTGTCAAGAGCGACTTGAGCGCGCCCCTGAAGCGCGTCCACTGACGCCCGGGCGTCACCGGTGAGCCCCAGCTTCTGCGCGTACTCGCTGGCGCTCATCTCGCCCTTCGAGGCGTTTCTGCTGGCGTTGAGCATTGCTAGATTCTCTGGGGTCCTCGCGATGTCAATTTGCTGCTCGAGCGTCAAAGAAGCAAAGTCTACTCGGGTCGCGAGGCTCTTGACCGAAACGATATGGTCCACTTCCATCGGACCGGAAGAACCGGAATTGAGTCCATACGCCTCTGCAGGCGCCGCCACGGACGCGCCGTCCGAAGGTGTCGCCTTCTTACGAAGGTAATCGTATGCCGCATCCTGACTTGTGTCCGCCAACCCAACCGGGTCCAGGGCCGAAAGTGCACGTCCCTTGACGTACGCGTACACATTCAAGTCCGCCTTCCCCGCGTCATGGATGGCCAACGGATCCGGACTCATCCACCGACCGAGCTGCGCGTTGTAAAACCGCTTCCCGAAGTACGTCAGCCCGACCTCGACGTCCTCTTCCTTCCCCGTGAAGCGGTAGTCCTCGCGGAAGAACTTCCAGCGGTCCGGGCGGTAGTCGCTGTCGGCGTTGCCGTAGGGTTGGTACGTCCCCTTCTCGACGAGCTCGCCGGTGGCCTGGTCCATCACGGTGCTCGTCGAGCCGAGGTGGTCACCGAGCTCGAAGAAGACGTGCTGCGCGGGCGCGCCCGAGACGGGGATGTTCGGGTCGTAGACGACGCGGGCTAGCCGCACGCCGTTCGCGAGGAGGTAGGGGACCTCCGTCATGTCCGTGCGTTCGTAGTCGCCGCCGACG
>DASZXK010000186.1:0-23171 GCA_035545855.1 Polyangiaceae bacterium | reverse complement strand
CGGCGTCACCGGCACGAGCCCCACGGCGCTGAAGGTCACGTGGGATCCGGCAAACGACGACCGGACCCTCTTCGCGACGGACTTCACCTACCGCGTGTACGCGTCGACGAGCGCGACGGTCCCGACCACCACACCGTACGTGATCGTGAAGGGCGTGAACTCCGCCACGCTCGTCGGCCTAAGCCCCGGCACCAGTTACAACGTCGTCGTGGTCGCGGTGGATCTCGCGGGGAACCAGAGCGACGCGGGCTCGCCGCTCAACGGCTCGACTCTCGCAGCGATCCCGGGAGACACCGTCCCCCCGACGTTCACGAGCCCGATCACGCTCACCCCGGTCATCAGTCCCGCCTCGACGATGAACGTTTCCTGGTCGGCGGGTACGGACGACACCGCAGCCGCGAATCAGATTCGCTATCACGTCTGCGCGTCTCCGGTCGACACCGACTGCCGGGGCGCGAAGTTCTCCTCGCACGTCCTCGCCACGACCAATCCGGGCGTCACGACCGCCTCGCTCACGGCGCTGAAGACCCACACGAGCTACTTCGTGTTCGTCCGTGCGGAAGACCCGTCCGGGAATTTGAGCACGGCGGACACCTTCGCGCAGAAACAGACGGCCACGTCGTGGGGCAACGACGTGAAGCAGATCCTGTTCGACCGGTGCGGCGCTTGCCACAAATACGACTCCCCGGCGCTGATCGTGAACATCGGCGCGAGCTACGCCGACATCTCGGGTGCGGCGTGCAACTACGTCGACGCCGGCACGAACGGCTGCCAGATGAAGCTCATCGCGCCCGGAAAGCCCCAGTTCAGCTACATCTACCGCCGGATCAACCAGCCGAACCTCGCGACGCCGCCCTTCTCGGCCACCGTGAAGAACTTCTACAGCGGCGTCCGCGAACCTCGGGACACGACGACGCCGCTCAGCGTCGACGAGAACGAGATCATCGGAAGCTGGATCCAGCAGGGCGCCCTTGGAAACTGACCCGCATTTTCGCGTGGAGATGAAGATGACGATGCACGACCGTTCCAGACCCGTAGCGCCCGCGTCGTTCCGGCGGATCGCGAAGTATGGCCTCGCTTCGTTCGCGTTCGCGCTCGGCGCCCCCACCTTGCTCTCCGGCTGCGGCGGGGACGACATCACGTGCGGCGCCGGCACCCGGAAGGACGGCAAGCAGTGCGTCGCGCTCTCCAGCGTCACGGGCAGCGGCGGCGCCGAGACGTCGGATTCCGGCAGCGGAGGCTCGGGGACGGGCGGCGAGAACGGCACGGGAGGCGAGGGCACCGGCGGTTCGAACGCCGGCGGTGCCGCGGGCGGGGACGCCGGCACGCCCGTGAAGGACGAGCTCGCGTTCGCCGGAATCGGAGACGCGTCGCCCGCGGATCCGAAGGACGCCGGTGGGGACACGCCGGGGCTCGTGAAGGTGAGCTGGGCGCCGGCGGTCTACGCGAAGCACCCCGAGGCGCAGATCCACTACGAAATCTTCCAGGCCACCGCGGCCGGCGCAGAGAACTACGCGGTACCTTCGGCGATCGCGCCGCCCGGGTCCACGAGCTACACGTTCCAGGACCTCACCGGCGGAACGACCTACTACTTCGCGGTTCGAGCCGTCCCGAACGTCGGGAACGCCGTGGACACGAACACCGCGGAGAAGAGCGCGTCGCCCACGTTCGACAGCGTCGCGCCGACGTTCACCGCGGGAGCCAAGGCGACCGAGCCCGCCGGTCCGACGTCCGTGAAGGTCTCCTGGGATCCGGCGACGGACGACCACACGGGCCCGGGCGGCATCGTGTACCGGGTGTACTGGTCCACGGCGACCGGCGGCACCCAGTACCTCGGTGCCGTATCCGCGCCGGGCGCGACGAGCGCGATCGTGACTGGGCTTCCCGCTCCCGAGACGGACTATTTCTTCCGCGTGAAGGCCGTCGACGCGGCCGGCAACGTCGACGCGAACAAGGTCGACGTGAAGGGCACGACCGGCCCGGACACGACGCCCCCCGTCTTCGGCGGCTGCACCGCGGTGACGGACATCTCGGCCGCGACCGCGACCATCAGCTGGAGCCCGGCGACGGACGAAACCACGCCGCAGGATCAGATCAAGTACGTCGTCTACGCTTCCGAGGTGACGATCCCGCCAGGCTCGTCGCTCGCGGGGCTCAAGGTCGGCGAGTTCACGGGCGGGCTCACGAGCGGCAAGGTCGTGAACCTCATCCCGGCGACCCACTACCGCTTCATCTGCCGGGCCCAGGACGCGAAGGGGAACGAGGACTCCAATTTCGTCATCCAGACCGGATCGACGAGCAACGACCCCGATCCGCCGACGTTCGCCGGCATCGCGGACGCGGTGCCCGACGAGAACAGCGACGTCTCTGCGATCCTGGTGACGTGGAATCCAGCGTCCGACAAGCAGTCGCAGCAGTCGAACATCCGGTATCGTGTGTACGTATCGCTGACCGCGGGTGACGAGGACTACGTCTCGCCGGCAATCCTCGAAACCACCGCGGGTGCGACCCAGGCCTCCTTGGCGAAGTCGACGCTGCCGACGCCGATCGACGGATCCTCGAACCGCAACTTCTTCTTCGTGGTCCGTGCCGTGGACGAGGCTGGCAACGAGGATGCCAACAAGAAGGAACTCGAAGCGACCACGCTCGTGAGCTTCAAGGACGAGGTCCAGCCCGTCTTCAACGACAAGTGCGCGCGCCCGAGCTGCCACACGGCGGTCGACCCGAACACGCCGCCCAAGCAGGGCCAGAACCTGGACGAAGGCGCCGCCTATCTGAACATCGTCGACGTCGTCGCGGTCGAAGGCCAGTCCATCGGCGAGCCGAACATCAAGCGCGTCGCCAAGACGGGCAACCTCAACGACAGCTACATGTATCGCAAGGTGAAGGGCGGAAGTAACACGCTGGGCGTCGGACCGATCACCGGGTCCCAGATGCCCGCCGCTGGCGGCAACGGCCCGCTCACGCCGGACCAGCTGGACACGCTCGTCACGTGGATCCAGCAGGGCGCGCGGAACAACTGAGCGTCTTCAGAGGGATTGGGAATCACGTCATGAGAATCGTCACGAAAGCGGCAGGCACCGTCCTGCTCCTCACGGGCTGCTCGCTCATCAACTCGCTCGACGCCGTGAAGCCTCAGGCGACCGACGAAGATTCGGGCGCGCACGGCGGATCCGGATCCGGCGGCAAAGGCGGCTCGGCGTCCGGCGGCAAGGGCGGAAGCCTCTCCGATGCGGGCTCCGGCGGTTCCTCCGGTGGAAATGGGGGAACGTCGGGATCCGGCGGTGGAGGCGGAACCGGTGGCGGCGCCACGGGCGGGAACGGCCCCGTGGACTCCGGCAATCCGGACGTGTTCAACCCCAACAACCCGGCCGGCGCGATCGTCGCCTACAACAAGCCGACGGGCACCGGAGCACCCGCCCCGTCACTCATCGTCATCAGCCCGACGACCGGAGAAATACTGAGCTCCGAGCCCATGAACGCCGTCAGGGGCATCGTGAACGACGGCATCACGGACCGCTGGTACATCTTCGAGCAGACGACGGCCATGCCGACCGACCCGGTCAAGCTCCACGTGCGCGAGCTGGACACGGCGACCGGCCGCTGGCGCGAGATCGGCTCTGCGACGGGCCTTCCCGTCCCGGCGGGCCGTCTCGTTCCCTTGAAGGACCGGCTCGCGTACCTCTCCACGCCGACGCCGATCAGCCCGAACCCGGCGACGCACACGCTCACGATCCTGGACGTCGCCGATCCCGCCAACATCACGATCTTCGGCGGGGCTGCGGCTGCGAACCGTCCGGTGCTGAACGGCCTCCGGAAAGCGGGCATGGTCGGGCGGCCCGCGAACAACAATCCTGGCGGCACGCTCGACGTGATGGGAATCGCTGCAACCTGCGATCCGCTCGAGGGAGGCGTGTCTGGCTGTGACGTCACCCTCGCTTCGTTCACGGTCAACGGAGCGAACCAGTTCTCCGCAGGCCCGACGAAGGTCGTCGGGCAAGTGGACCCGAAGGGCACCGCCCAGATCGATCGGGACCCGGGCAATGCGGACGCCGTGGTCGTGGCGTTCCCGTCCATCCCGACGGTCGCCGAGCTGAAGCCCGACTGCAGCTCGCCGAACAATCCCCGGAAAGGTTCGGTCGAGAAGTTCGGGCCGCTCGACTTCTCGAACGTCGGTCAGGATCCGGTTCCGTACACCATCGTGAGCGAGAACCTCACGAGCGCGGCGTTCGACACGTGTCTGAACGTCGAGTTCGTCGGGACTCAGATCAACGACCGCGCGCTCTGGTCCATCCCGCTGACTCCCGGCGGCACGACGGTCCACTCTTGCCGCGGCACGGGCGTCGGAACACTGGTCTTCGAGCCGTACACGCGGACGCTCATCGTCGTTCCGACCAACTCCGGGCTCCCGGAGTTCTACGCGGTCGGCGGCGACGCGAGCAAGGTGACGCTCACCGCGCTCTCCCCGCCGAAGCTTCCGTCGAACAACTTCGCACCGTTCGGCATCGTCGTTCGTCAGCCCCCGGGCTACAAGCCGAAGTGCAACTGAAGGAGATCAGTCCGTTCGCCCGGCGTCCAGCTCCGGTGGCGGCGGCGCCGACGCGTGCACCACGATGGTGTGTCCCGCTCCCGCGGCGATGACCGTCGCGCCGGAAGGCGTCAGCGGCTGCAGATCGCAATCCGAGTGGATGAGCGTGGTGTCCGCGCGCCCGAGCTGACCGCTGCCGTCGTCGCCCCACGCGACGACGCTTCCGTCCAAGCCGATGGCCACGGTGTGGTAGTCCCCTGCGACCGCGTACAGCGCCTGAAACGGCACGTCCGTTCGGGGAAGCCAGTCGCTGCCCGGTGAAGTCCCGCACTGGCACGCCGTGTTGTCGCCGAACACCGAGACGCCGCCCCCGGCTCGGGTCACGACGGAGTGGAAGCGACCTGCGGATGCCGTCATGACGTCCCGGAGATTGAACCTCACGATGACCGGCCGGCGCGAGTCCGAGAGGGTTTCGGCGAGCTGACCCCGGAAACCCGAGCCCCAGGCCATCAGCTCCCCTGGCGCCGTCACCGCGAGGCTGTGGAACCCGCCGGCGGCGATCGTCACCGCGTTCTGCACGAGCGGCACCACGGCCGGCGCGAGCGTGAGCTTGTCCGTGGGAATCGTCCCGAGCTCGCCGTGGAGATTCTGGCCGAAGGCGTAGACGACGCCACCGAGGCTCAGCACGAGCCCATGGCGCTCGCCGGCAGCGACCCGCGCCGCCGGTTCTCCGAGGTTCACCACGGTCGGGGGAACGGCGTCGGCGGCGACTCCGACACCGAGCTGTCCGTAACTCCCGTCTCCCCAGGCGAACAGCGCGCCATCCGCCCGGACGGCGAAGCTCTGGTTCGCGTGCGCCGCGACCTGGACGAACCCCGGTGTCCCATCGAGCGGGAGGTCGAGCTCAGTCGGCTGGGAGAGATCTCCGCCCGACGTTCCGAGCTGGCCGTGATCGTTCTTTCCGAAGACCCACACGTGGTGAGCACCGTCGAGGACGAGCGTGTGGTGGTAACCGGACGCGACATCCGCGATGTCCGTGGGCCCGGTGACGTCCCGCACGGCGGGACGCGACGTTGGCGCGCCGGGGTTCACATCCGTTCCGGCGACGGTGATCAGGTTCGCGTTCCGGGGAGCGGCGATCACGAGCCCGTGGCTGCCCCCCGCGGAATACGCGGCCGCCGGGCGATCGAGGAGCACCCGAGCCGGGTAGCCGGCGTCGACCTTCTGGTTCGTGCCCGTGGCGCCGAAGCGGCCGTCGCCCCACGACCAGAGCGAGCCGTCGTCCTTGCGCGCGAGCGAGAAGATCCCTCCCGCGTCCACGTCGGCGACGCGATCGATCGTCGAGAGGACGACGGGCGTCGAATTGTGGTCGATGAGCGGATCTCTCGGCCCGTTTCCGAGCTGCCCTTCCGTGTTGTAGCCCCACGCCCAGACGTGCCCGTCCGAGGTGCGCGCCAGGCAGTGCAGGTCGCCGGCGGTGACCTCCGTCGCGTCCGTGACGCCGATCGCTGGGGAGGGAGTGGCTTCGC
The DNA here is from genome assembly GCA_035545855.1 of Polyangiaceae bacterium. Lineage (GTDB taxonomy): Bacteria > Myxococcota_A > Polyangia > Polyangiales > Polyangiaceae > DASZVB01. Next base: position 17,114 of record DASZXK010000186.1, on the reverse strand, counting down.
CGTCGGTGGGAGTTCCGTCGTAGCCCCGCCCGAGCTGACCGAACACGTTCCAGCCCCAGGTGTACACGGCACCGTCTGGATCGAGCGCCGCAATGGTGTGCGAGGCACCGGCGCCGACGCTCCGCGCCCGTCCGGGTAGGGGCACGAGCACGGGGACCCGATGGTCGACGAAGTCGCCGAAGCCGATCTGTCCGCGAGCGTTGCCTCCCCAGGCGTAGACGCGACCGTCGCTCGTCAGCGCGACGGCGTGCGCGCCTCCGGCGGAAAGCTGGACGAGCGTCCCCGGTACGGCGATCTCGACCGGGACGTTGCTCGAAAGCAGCGTATCCGGTTGTCCGAGTTGACCGACGGTGTTCGAGCCCCACGCGAACAGCACTCCGTCGGAGGCTCGGTAGGCGAGGGTGTAGGACAGCCCCGCGGCGATCAACGTGATCCCGCCGAGGCCCGGGACCTTCTGGGGCAGGAGACTCGGCGCGTTCGTGCCGTTCCCGAGCTCGCCTTTCTCGTTCGAGCCCCAGGTCCACACCTCGCCGTCCGCCGTCAGCGCGACGCTGTGACCGCCGCCACCCGCGACCGCGATCCACCGCTTCTGGACGTGAATCGGCCAGGGTACGGTCAGATTCGGCGGCACGCTCCCGAGCTTGCCAGCGTCGTTCGACCCCCAGCTCCAGATGTCCAATATGGGCGCGTCGGGCGCCGCGTGCACCGACGAGAGAACGACCAGGAGCGAGGCGAGCGAGCAGCCGCCCAGCACTCGAACCGATCTCGACCGGGACCTCACGGAGCCCGGAGCCTACCGCGGATCCGGGCTCCGCGCCGCCCTCACCGGGTGCGCCGAACGATCGTCCCGACGTGCTCTCCGGCGATCGCCCGTTCGAGGAGCGACGGGTCTTCGCCGCTCACGAGCTGGAAGCTCTCGAGGAGGCGCGCCGAATCCAGGAGATCCAGGAGGACCTCGTCGAAGGGCAGGGTAGGGAGGTTCTTCTCGCGCAAAGTCTTCGTGTCGATCTCGGGGATGAACGTCGCCGACGGATCCTGCTTCGGGTCCGCCGTGAACAAACCTTTCACGTCCTTCACGAGCGTGAGGGATTTGCACCCGAACGCTTCCGCGACGAAGAAGCAGCCGGCGTCCGTCCGGTGAGGTGGGATGCGACCGATCTTCGGCGGGTGCTCCCAGAGCTTGTACGGCGGAACGCCGTTGAAGATCACGCCGCGCGCCGCAGTGATGAACAGCGGGAGGAGGTGCCCGAACATCTCCGGCGGGATCGCCACGCAGCCGTGCGGCGCGAGGAGCGTCCCGAGGATGTGCGCGTTGCCGAGGGAGTCGGCTCCGGAGATCTCCGCGAGGACGCCCGTGGGCAGGCCCAGGTCCAGCCCGATGGAGAACACGTGGCGCGTACGCGCGCCGCCTCCCGTCGCGAGGATGAGCCGCTCCTTCGGCAGGATGCTTCCGATGGCCTCGACGAGAGGCATCAGGACCTTCCGCCCGCGGTCCATCACCGAGGATCCGCCGAGCTTCACGACGTGGACGTCGGGCAGCATCCGCACGAACGCGCCCTCGGTGGAGCGCATCACGCTCTTGTCGACGAGGCTCTCCCTCATGAGGAGGGAGTTCAGGTGGTGTCGATCGTCCGCCATGTTCAATCCGCGTGGATGATCGTGCCGACGTCCTCGCCGTTCAGCGCGCGCGTGAGGTTGCCGCGGACGAGCCCGTTCACGACCTGGATCTTCCGCATGTGCTCGGCGTTCTCCATCAAGTCCAGCACGCCGCGCTCCACGACCACGTCGTCCAGGTCCATCTCCTTCAGCTCGGCGACGCTGATCTTCGGGATGTGTTTGGCGTGCTTGTCCTTCTTCGGATCGGCGGTGAAGAGGCCGTCCTCGTCTTTCACGTAGATCATGCTGCGCGCGCCGAAGACCTCGCTCACGAGGTAGGCGCCCGCGTCCGTCCGGTGCGGCGGGATGCGACCGTGCTCCGGGTTCCGGTGAAAATAGGTGTACGGCGGCATGCCGAAGAACACCGCGGCGCGACGCTCCTCGAGGTAGTGGGGGAGCTGCGGGAACTGCGCCGGCTCGATGAACGGGATGCCGTGCCGCGCGAGGAGGTAGTGAATCATCCGCGCGTTCTGCATGCTCACGAACGTTCCGAGCACGCCGAGGACGCCCGTCGGGAGGCCGAGATCGACGCCCACGCTGTAGGCGTGTCGCGCCCGGGTTCCGGCGCCCGTGCCGATGATCATCTTATGGCGCGGGATGTTCTCCGCGATTTCCTCGAGGATGGGGAACACGGCGACGCGCCCGCGGTCGATGACGCTCTGCCCGCCGATCTTCAGCACGTTCGCGTCCGGGAGGATGCTCCAGACGGAGTGCTCGCGCGTCTTCTCCTTGAGGCGGGGATCGGTGAGTGAGCCGGCGACGAGCTCTCGCCCGAGGTCCGTCAGGATGTCGCTTTTCATGGGGCGCGCCGCGCGTCTCCGAATACCACGCCGTCGAGGACGTACCGCTCCAGGGCCTCGAGAGGAGCATCGATATTCCCGAACGTGCGTGCTGTAAAGGCGAGGACCTCGGAAAGCACTCGCTCTTTTTGGGCCCGGTCGAGCGAGATGCCGGCGAGTCCTTCCTTGTCGCGCCAGTCTTCGACGGACGAGCGCGGCGTCCGTCGAACGGCCCATTCCGCGACGACTCTCGAGGGAAGGAGCCGCCCTCCCCGGCGGACGCACTCGTCGAGCGCCTCGCGCTTTCGTCCCCCTCCGCGCAGGTTCTCGTGGCCGGCCTCCCGGAGGAGCTTCCGCATGTACCGGCGAATCACCTCCCGCGGTGCGGCCTCGTCGCGAACGACGCGGCCGACGAGGAGCGCGCCGTTCGGCTCGAGCACGCGAACCGTCTCGGCGCCCAGGTGAGAGGCGGGAATCCAATGTAGGCTGCGCGATCCGAACACGGCCCGGACCGAGCCGTCCGGCACCGGCCACGGAGCGGTCGCGTCCGCCACGACGAGGTCCGGAGACGAGGCTCCTGCCGCGGCCGCTCGCTCCCGGAAGACGGCGAGCATCTCCGGCGAGACGTCGATTCCAGTGTAGGCGGTGCCGCTCAGGAGGAGGTCCAGACCGACGTCCCCCGTCCCGGCGCCGACGTCGAGGAGCCGTCCGCTCTCGAGACGGCCCATTTCCCGCACCGCGACCGCGATCGCGCGGCGGACACTCTCCGGCAGGCCCGCGCGCGATCCGAACGAGCGAGCCTGGCGGTCGAACACCGGGGCCGAACGGGATGTGACGTCGGGAGTGGACACGCCTCCGTGAAACACTAGGCCCGGGTCCACCCGGGAACACCGGAAATTCCACCCCGCGACTCCCAGGGCAAAAATGCGCGAGCCCGCGTAAACGAATAAGCGCGCCTCGAACCGCCCTGCGAAGTAGACCCCGCGAGGACCTCACCCGTATGCTTCCGAGACGAAAACAGCTCTCGAGCGGCACGGAAGAGCCCCCGCATGGACGTGGGGTGAACGTGCGTGCTAGGGTCCGAAGAGCGCCTTCAGTAGAAGATCATGTCCCTTTCGACCGGCGACGTCATAGACGGCAAGTACCGCATCATCCGCCTCATCGGGGAAGGCGGCATGGGCGCCGTCTACGAGGGTGAAAACATCCGGATCCACCGCACGGTGGCCATCAAGGTTCTGCACGCGGGAGTCGCGGAGAATCAGGACGCCGTGCAGCGCTTCGAGCGGGAAGCGCAGGCGGCGGGCCGCATCGGCTCCGAGCACATCGTCGAGGTGCTGGACCTCGGCAACCTCCCCGACGGCGACCGCTTCATGGTCATGGAGTTCATGGATGGGGACAGCCTCTCGGCGCGCATCCAGAGCCGTGGCCGCCTGACGGCGCGGGAGACGTACCCCGTCGCGCGCCAGATCCTCGAGGGCCTCGCAGCCGCTCACGGCGCCGGGATCATCCACCGCGATCTCAAGCCGGACAACGTGTTCCTCTTGAAGAGCCGCGGTGGCCAGGCGGACTTCGTCAAGCTGCTGGACTTCGGCATTTCCAAGTTCAGCGCGCTCTCGGGGGAGAGCGGGTTCAGCATGACGCGCACGGGCGCCGTCATGGGCACGCCGTATTACATGTCCCCCGAGCAGGCGAAGGGCGCGAAGGGGATGGACCACCGCGCGGATCTCTACGCCGTCGGCGTCATCCTCTACGAGTGCGTCACGGGTCGCGTTCCGTTCAACGCAGACACCTTCAACGAGCTCCTCTTCAAGATCGTGCTGGAGACGCCGCAGCCCATCGAGCAGGTCGTCCCCGACAGCGATCCCGAGTTCAACAAGATCATCCACAAGGCGATGGCTCGCGAACCGGGCCTTCGTTACCAGACGTCGAAGGAGTTCCAGCAGGCGCTGGACGCGTGGGCGAGCGGCATGGGCGTCCCCGCGACGTCCGGACCGGCGCTCGGGATGACGCCGCAGCCCGGAGCTCGCGCGGCGGCCCCGCCGGTCGCCGGGACGCCGACCCCCGGCGGCGGACAGCCCGGCGGGGACCTCGGTCACAAGACGGGCACTCCCGGCGCGTGGACGAACACCGGTTCGGGCGGGGCGACGCCGTACATCGAGGGCGGCGCCGGCCCGGCGTCCAGGAAAGGCAACCCCGCGCTCGTCGGCGGCATCGCGGCCGGCGTGCTCGCACTCGGTGCGATCGGCTTCTTCGCGACGCACAAGTCCGAGGCATCGACGGATCCGGCGCCGTCCGCCGTCGCGGCGCCGCCGCCGGCCGGTCCCACGCTCGAGGAGATCAAGGCCGCAGCCGCGGAGGAGGCCAAGAAGGTCGCCTCCATGGCTCAGAAAGAAGCGGACGAGAAGCTCAAGAAGGCCGAGGAAGAGCTCAAGGCCGCCGAAGATCGCGCGAAGAAAGCCGAGGCAGATTCGAAGGACAAGGACGCGGCGAAGGTCGCGCAGGAGCGCGTGAAGGCCCTCCGCGCCGTGGTCACCGCGAAGGCTCCGACGGCACCCGCCGCAGCGCCGGCCGCACCGGCCGCACCCCCTCCCGCACAGCCAGCAGCGCCGTCCGGCGGTCGCAAGATCCGCACGGAGCTTTGACTTTCGACGCCTGATGGCGAACTACGAGCGGCTCTCGGCGCAAGACGCCTCGTTCATTTACGCGGAGTCCCCCGTCGCGCACATGCACGTCGGGTCGCTCGCGATCTTCGAGAACCCCGGTCTCACGGAAGACGCGCTGAACGCGCACATCGAGAGCCGGCTCCACTTCGTGCCGCGCTTCCGGAAGAAGCTCGCGTGGGTCCCCGCCGCGCAGGGCCGCCCGGTCTGGGTGGACGACCCGCACTTCGACATCCGTTTTCACATGAGATACACGGGCCTGCCGAAGCCCGCCGGGGAGCGGGAAGCGCTGCAGCTCATGGGGCGCGTGATGAGCCGCCCTCTCGATCGCCAGCGACCGCTCTGGGAGATCTGGGCCTTCGATCTGCCGGACAACCGCCTCGCGCTGATCCAGAAGACGCACCACTGCCTGATCGACGGCATCAGCGGCGTGGATCTCGGGACGGTCCTCCTCGACCTGATGCGAAATCCGCCGCCCGGCGATCCCCCGCCCGAGTGGCACCCCCAGGAGCTTCCCTCGAAAGAACGACTCCTGATGGACGCACTCGTCGAGCGAGTGACTCAGCCCGCCGAGATCCTTCGCTCGCTCCGGGCCGCGATCCGGCCGCAGAAGGAGATGCTCGAGCGCGCGGCCGAGGTCGGCCAGGGCGTCTTTTCCTTCGGCAGGGCGGCATTCGAACGCGCGCCCGTGACGTCGCTCACGAGGCCCATCGGGCCGCATCGGCGGTTCGAGATCGTCCGGATGCGTCTGGACGACGCGAAGCGGATCAAGAACCGGTTCGGATGCACGGTGAACGACGTCGTGCTCGCGATCGTGACGGGCGGCCTCCGGAAGCTCCTCATCGGGCGCGGGGACGACGTCTCCGGCCTCGTCCTGAAGGCGATGGTGCCCGTCAGCGTGCGGGATCCGTCCCGCCGGATGACCTACGGCAACATGGTCTCGATGATGAGCGCGGATCTGCCGGTCGGAGAGGTGGATCCGGCGAAGCGCGTCCATTTCGTCCGCGAGCGCATGGCCGGGCTCAAGGAGTCCAAGCAGGCGGTCGGCGCGGATTTCTGGGTGAAGCTCTCGGAGTACGCCCCGCCGACGATGCTCTCTCTCGCGGGGCGCGCGACGGTCGCGCTCCAGCGCATGGTGAACGTCATCGTGACGAACGTGCCGGGGCCGCAGTTCCCGCTGTTCCTGAAGGGCGGCGAGATGCTGGAGGCCTTCCCCTGCGTGCCGATCGCCGGGACGGCATCCCTCGGCGTCGCGATCCTCTCGTACAACGGCCAGCTCTGCTTCGGGTTGAACGGCGACTGGGACGTCGTGCCCGACCTGGACGTCTTCGCGTCCGGGATCCGGGACGCGCTCCGCGAGCTCGACGACCTCGCGACGCCGGCGAAGCTCTCCTCCGAGCCGCCTTCGGCCCGCGCGTGAAACGCTAGCCGCCGAGCGACAGGCGCGCTTCTTCGCGGACGGCCGCGTCCGCGTCGCGTTCGACGGCGGCGACGAGCGCCCGCCGCGCGTCCTCGCCGCCGAGACGACCGAGGGCCCACGCCGCGTGTTCCCGGACGAGCGGGCTCGGATCCGCTTCGAGCGTCCGAACGAGGGCAGGCACGGCCGCGGGATCGCCGGCGTTGCCGAGGGCGACGGCGGCGTTGCGCTGGAGCTGCGCCTTGCCGAGGCGCCGGAGCGCCGAGCGTCTGACGAGCTTCCGGTAGGAGGCCGCGCCGAGCGCGAGCCAGTCGAGGAGGCGAGGGACGTCGAGCTCGGGGCGCGGCGAGAGCTCGGGGGCCGCCGGGCGCGGGGAGGAGGACGCGTTGAACGGACAGACGTCCTGGCAGACGTCGCACCCGAGCACGCGCGTGCCGACGAGGGGGCGAAGCGGGCGCGGGATCGGCCCCGGGTTCTCGATGGTGAGATACGAGACGCATCGGGACGCATCGAGCTCGTACGGGCCCACGAATGCGCCCGTCGGGCAGGCGTCGAGGCACGCCGTGCACCGTCCGCACCCCGACGCCACGGGCGTCGCATCCGGCGGGAGCTCCACGTCCAGGAGGAGCTCCCCGAGGAGGAAGTACGTCCCGAGCCCCGGCGCGATGAGCATGGTCGACTTGCCGATGAAGCCGACGCCGGCCCGCTCGGCGGCGGCCCGCTCGAGCAGCGGCGCGGAGTCCACGCACGCGCGGGCCGCGACCGGGCTCCCGAGCTCCTCCGCCAGGCCGGCGCGGAGGAGCTCGAGCTTGTCCTTCAGCACGCGGTGATAGTCGGCCCCGACGGCGTAGCGCGCGACGATTCCGACGAGCGGCGGGCCCCCGGCGCTCCGCCGGAGCGCGACGGGGCGCCCTGCGTAGGGCAGCGCGACCGAGACGACGGTCCTCGCCGTCGCGAGGAGGGCGCGCGGATCGGCACGATCGTCTCCGGTGGCGAGGTACGCGAGGTCTCCCTGGCGGCCGGCGGCGAGCCAGGCCTCGAGTCGTCCTCGTGCGTCATGAAGCGGCGTCGCGTCCGTGAAGCCCACGCGGACGAATCCGAGCGCCGCGGCTCGGGCACGCACGCGCTCGCGAAGGGCCACGGCAGCGCTCATTTCGCGGCCCCTGCGACGGGATCGCGGAAAAGCCGCGGGGACGGTACCGCTTTGGCTTGCACGCGGCGCGGTCCTTGGGGAATAACCGCCCGCGGTCGCGGGTCCAGCGCCCCGGCAGCGGGTTCCCACGATCCAGCAGGCGCGGCTCTAACGGGGGCGTTCATCATCCGTGATCGAAATACGCGAGCTCTATAAGTACTACGGCGAACGCCGCGCTCTCGGTCCCGTTTCGGCGGAAATCGGCCAGGGCGAAATCGTCGGCCTCCTCGGCGAGAACGGGGCGGGGAAAACCACCGCGCTCCGCATCCTCGCGTGCGACCTCCTCCCGTCCTCCGGGAGCGTCCAGGTGGACGGCATCGACGTCGTGGAGCGCCCGGACGCCGTCCGCGAGCGCATCGGCTACCTGCCCGACGTCCCGCCGCTCTACGGGGACATGACGGTCGGGGAGTACCTCGCGTTCGCCGCGAAGCTCCGGTCCGTCCCGAGCAAGGACGTCGCGCGGCGGGTCGCCGCCGTCGAGGAGCTCACGGCGCTCACGGAGCGTCACGGGGACCCGATCGCGACCCTCTCCCACGGCTTCCAGCAGCGCGTCGGCATCGCGCAGGCCATCATCCACGAACCGAAGCTCGTCGTCCTGGACGAGCCGATCTCCGGCCTCGACCCTCGCCAGATCGTCGAGATGCGTCAGCTGGTCCGGGATCTCCGCGGCAAGCACACCGTGCTCGTGTCGAGCCACATCCTCACCGAGATCAGCGAGACCTGCGACCGCATCCTCGTCATCCGGAACGGCGAGATCGTCGCGGCCGGCACGGAAGCCGAGCTCACGAAGGAGTTCTCCGGGGCGACGCAGATTCGGGTCACCGTCCGCGTCCCGGGCTCCGTCGAGAAGGAAGCGAAGGAGAAGGCGCAGGCCATCCTCGCCGCCGTGAGCGGGGTGGACGCCGTGGAAGGGACGGAAGCGGAAGCGCCGGAGCTCGTCAGCTTCGACGTGAAGGCCGCCACGGAGGTCCGGCCGGCGCTCGTGTCGAGCCTCGTCTCGGCGGGGCTCGACGTCTTCGAGGTCAGCCGGAAGGCGAACGAGCTCGAGAGCGTCTTCCTGAAGCTCGCCGGCGGGGACGGCGGGAGCACGAAGAAGGGTGGTGACGCTTGACCAAGGCTCTCCTCATCGCGCGCCGCGAGATGGCCGCCTACGCGCGCTCGCCGCTCGGCGCGGTGATCATCGCTGGCTCGCTGCTCATCCTCGGCATCCTCTTCTACAACTGGGGTCTTTCCCAGAAGCTGCTCTCGGCCGAGGTGCTCTCGGAGTTCTTCTACGCCGCTAGCGGCGTGACGATGGGCGCGGCGCTCATCCTCAGCATGCGCCTCATCGCCGAGGAGCGGCAGACGCAGACGTTCACGCTGCTGAACACGGCTCCGGTGAAGGACTGGGAGATCATCCTCGGGAAGTACCTCTCCGCGCTCGGCATGCTGACGATCATCATCGTCCTCACGCTGTACATGCCGGCACTCATCTTCGTGAACGGCAAGGTGAGCTTCGGGCACATCGCCGTGGGCTACGTGGGGCTCCTCCTCGTCGGCTCCGCGACGATCGGCATCGGCCTGTTCGCCTCGTCCCTGACGAAGTCCCAGGTCGTCTCTGCCATCGTCGGAGCGGCGATCCTCGTCGCGCTGATCCTCCTCTGGATGCTCGCGTCCGCGGTCGAGCCGCCGCTGAACACCGTGCTCGCGGCCCTCGCGTTCCACCACCAGAACTTCCAGCCCTTCCAGAAGGGCATCCTCGAGCTGAAGGGCGTCGCCTACTACGCGATGGTCACGTACTTCTTCCTCCTCGCCGCCACGAAGATCCTCGAAGCTCGGAGGTGGCGATGAGCACCACGGGCAACCGGGAAGGCGCGCCCGCGTGGCTCGTCCCGATGTACGTCGGCGGCCTCGTCGTGACGTACCTCGGCGAGCGCGTCCTCTCTTCGTTCGACTCCGGCCGCACGCTGGTCACCGGCACGGGCGTCCTGCTCGTCGTCGCGGCCACCGCGGCGCGGTTCGTCCCCACCTGGCAGGCGGGCGGTGAGCGCGGCCGCATCGAGAAGCTCCTCGGGATCCTCTCCGTCGTCGGCTGCGTCGGGCTCGTGCTCTACGGCGCCACGACGGACTTCGGCCTCGGAAAACTCGGCCTCCTCACTGCGCCGGACGAGAAGCGCGAGAACGTCACGTCCGTCCTCCAGATCCTCTGGATCGCGCTGATCGTCGGGAGCGTGCTCCCGATGCTGTTCGCCGAGGCTTCCCTCTACCCGATGCGGAACGCCGAGCGGCTCGAGAGCCGTCGCGTGCGCGCCGCCGCGGCTGCCGGTCTCACCCTGGCGCTCGCGCTCGTCTATGGCGGCCTCTTCCTCTATTCGGCCGCCGGAACGGACTTCAAGGTCGACTTCTCGTACTTCAAGACGAGCGAGCCGAGCGCCTCCACGAAGAAGCTCATCGAGGGCCTGAACCAGCCCATCCGGGTCGTCGGCTTCTTCCCCGAGGTGAGCCCGGTCCGTCGCGAGGTGGAGGGCTACCTGAAGCAGCTCGCGGCAGGCACGAAGAACCTGAACGTCGAGATCGTGGATCGGTACCTGAACCCGACCCTCGCGAAGGAAATGAAGATCGTCCAGGACGGCGTCGTCGTCATCCAGCGCGGAGAAGCGAAGCGCATGGTGACGATCGGGACGGAGATGAAAGACGCCGCGAAGAACCTGAAGACCCTCGACCGGGACTTCCAGGAGCGCGTCTACAAGCTCCTCCGCGAGCGCCGGAACGTCTGCCTCACGGTGGGCCACGGAGAGGTGAACGACGACGAGGGGCCCGCTGCCCAGGACCAGCAGAGGACGGGCCGCTCGTCGCAGATCCTCCGGACGCTGCTCTCCAAGCAGAACTACAACACGAAGAACCTCGGTCTCACGCAGGGCCTCGCGTCCGACGTCCCCGACGACTGCGACGTCGTCACGGTGCTCGGTCCGACCCAGCCGTTCGCGCCGGAGGAGCTCGCAGCGCTCGATCGCTACGCGAAGAAGGGCGGGAAGTTCCTCCTCGCGCTCGACCCCGAAGCCGTCTCCGCGGAAGAGACGGTCGAGGGACGAGCCGGTGCGGGTCCCGCCGAGCGTCCCGACGCGCCGAAGCAGGAGGCGGCGAAGCCGGCCTCGTCCGCAGAGAAGCCCGCGCCGAAGCCGGCTTCGTCCGCGGAAAAGCGCGAGCCGGGCAGCGGCAAGCCCGCCGACCAGAAGGCCGAAGCGGCCCCTCTCGCCCCCGCGACGGGAACGATCGGCACGCTGGAGCAGCTCGCGGCGATCGTCGGCGTCCAGTTCTCGCCGACGGTCCTCGCGAACGACAAGCAGTTCGCGCGCAAGGCCTTCAACGACTCGGACCGGACGCTCCTCGTCACGAATCACTTCTCGTCGCACGCCTCCGTCTCCACGCTGAGCCGGAACTCGACGCGCGCCGCGGTGCTCTTCGCAGGCGCCGGCTCGGTCGCGCGCGCTCAGGGCTCCACCGCGAAGACGGACATCGCGCTCCGCGCCGTCTCCGGCACGTTCGCCGACGAGAATCGGAACTACACCTTCGACGAGGGCAAGGAGAAGCGAGACACGTACGGCCTCGTCGCCGCGGTGTCCCGGCCCGTGGAGGGCGGCGCGCCGAAGAAGGAAGAGAAGCCCGCGGAGAAGAAGGACATTCCGACCGTCGCGACGCCGGACGAGATGCGCGCGTTCGTGCTTTCGGACGCGGACGCGGTGACGGACCTCGTCATGTCCAACTTCATGACGAACCAGCTCCTGGTGATGGACGCGCTCCGGTGGCTCGGCGGTGAAGAGAGCTTCGCGGGCGAGGTGAACACGGAGGAAGACGTGAAGATCGAGCACACGCAGCGGAAGGACCTCGTGTGGTTCTACACGACGATCTTCGGCGCCCCGGCGCTCGTGCTGGGTCTCGGGCTCACGTACAGCCGGCGCAGCCGGAAGCCGCGGGGAGGGAAGCGATGATCGCGCGGGGACTCGCAGTCCACGTGGGGCTCCTCGTCGTCGCGTCCGCGCTCGCGGTGCGGACGTGGACGTACGACGCAAGCAAGGCGCCGAAGCACGGCGAGACGGAGCTCTGGCCGGGAAACCCCGACCAGGTGCAGATGGTCCGCTTCGAGTCCAAGGTCGGCACCATGACCCTGGAGCCGCGGCGAGACTCGAACGGCTCCTACTTCATCGGTGTCGCGAAGAAGAACCCCCCGCCGAAGACGGACGCCCAGCAGCCGCAGGGGAACGAGAGCAAGCCGCCGGAGCCCGCAGCGCCGGAAGAGCCGAAGATCACGAAGTTCATCGCCACGAAGGAAGGCCAGGAGCTCGTGGAAGGGATCGCTCCGCTCCGGGCGCTCCGCTCGCTCGGCAAGGTGACCGACGCGCAGAAGAAGGAATACGGGCTCGACAAGGAAGAGGGGAAGATCTTCGTCCGCACGAACGGCCAGGAGCGGACTCTGGTGTTCGGCAGCACCACCCCGGGCGGCACGGACTACTACGCGCGGGACCTCGCGACCGGAAACGCCTACGTCGTATCCGGCAGCATCTTCCGCGACTTCACCAACGCGGACGCGCGCCTCGTCGAGCACCGGATGCACGCCTTCGAGGATTCGGCCGTGAAGCGCGTGAAGATCACCGCGAGCGGCGGAAGCCGGGAGCTCGTCAGGAGCACGGAAAAGAAGGACGCCTGGACGAAGCCCTCCGCGCCGGCAGACAAGGACGAGACGGCGACGAACTGGCTCAGCAAGGTGGACCGCCTCCGGAGCACGAGCTACGCGGGAGAGACGCTCTCTCCGCCCCCGGCGCCCGCCGATCAGATCCTGAAGATCGAGTACTTCGACGAGCGAAAGCCCATCGGCTACCTGGAGCTCGTCCGCAAACCCGGCGCGGGCCCCGACGACAAGACGGAATACGTCGCGAAGACCGAGCTCACCCGCTGGTGGGCCACGCTGGTCCGCAGCCAGGCCGAACAGATCGATCAGGACTTGAAGAGCATCCTGACGCCCTGACGGTTCTGATTCGTCTGCGGGGGACCTGGTCCCCCGGGGCTCTCCCCCTGCCGCGCCCATCGGCGCGCGCTCGCCGTGCTCGCGGGGTCGTGGAACGGCTGGACCAATCGGGGGGGCGACTCGCCGCCCTGCGGGCGGGCTCGACGCGACGACGAATAGCGTCGTGGGGTTTGTTTGTGGGGGACCTGGTCCCCCGAGGCTCCTGTGGTCCTCGGGCTTCGCCCTGCGGGCCTCGGACCTCGCCCCCTGCCGCGCCTAGCGGCGCGCGCTCGCCGTGCTCGCGGGTAGCCGTGAAGCGGCTGGACCAATCGGGGGGGCGACTCGCCGCCCTTCGGGCGAGCTCGACGCGACGACGAATAGCGTCGTGGGGTTTGTTTGTGGGGACCTGGTCCCCCGAGGCTTCCCTGTGGTCCTCGGGCTACGCCCTGCGGGCCTCTGGAACCTCTCCCCCTGCCGCGCCCGATAGGGCGCGCGCTCGCCGTGCTCGCGGGTAGCCGTGAAACGGCTGGACCAATCGCGGGGGCGACTCGCCGCCCTTCGGGCGAGCTCGACGCGACGACGACTCGCCGCCCTTCGGGCGAGCTCGACGCGACGACGGGGAGCGTCGGGGGGTTTTGTTATGGGGGACCTTGTCCCCCGAGGCTCCTGTGGTCCTCGGGCTACGCCCTGCGGGCTTCGGACCTCTCCCCCTGCCGCGCCCGATAGGGCGCGCGCTCGCCGTGCTCGCGGGTAGCCGTGTATCGGCTGGACCAATCAGGGCGAATAGTTTGTATACAAACTGTCGGGTGAGGAGATACCCCCAGGGCGCCGTTCGACGTCAGGCTCCTGTGGTTCTGGGAGGTTGAGCAGAGCACCAGGAACAGGCCGTGGAGCGTCGTCGCGGCGGGGGCCAAGAAGGCCCCCGCCCCGGACCCCACGATGCTCAGCGGTGCTTGGCCTTCTTGCGTGCGGGCGCTTTCTTGCCCTTCTCGTCGTTCTTCCGCGTCGGGCGATGGTTCGGGTCGTGGGCGCGGAACTCGATGCTCATGCCGCCTCCCGTGCGCCAGGTCATCGCGTAACGGCCCTCCTTGGGAGACGTCACTTCCGGCACGTGCGTCTGCTGGGTGACGACGAGCTCGCCGAGGTGCCCGGGCTTCAGCTTTCGCCGGTCGTACCAGATGCCGAGCGACATCGCGATCATCTCGTCCCGGAGCGGGTTCAGGTCGATCAGGGCCTCTTCTCGCGGGAGCTCGAACGTCACTCCGTCGGGGTACGGCCCGTGGAGCCGCTCGTCTTCCACGCGCTTCAGCCCGCGGAGCGCGGCCCTGGTGAAGAAACGCTTCACGGTTTCGCGCGGTACGGAGAGGAAGAGGCGGATCCCGGCGGGGAGCTTCTCCTGGAAGACGAGCCGGTTCTGACCCCACCGACCGTCTCCGGCGAGGATCATCTTCAGCGGATCTCCGACCGCGAAGTTCTTCCAGACGATGTTCGGCGTCGACGTCGTCGAGGCGAGGCTCACGTCGAACGGCACGAGGTTCTTCTGGGCGATCTGTGGGTTCGTGAGCGGTGAGTCCGAGACCGCGGGCCAGGAGTCGGACGTCTGCCGGCGGATCGCGACCTTCGCGCAGAGGTGCGCTCCGGCGGACCGATCCTTCAGCCACTGCTCGGGGGTGAGCCCGCCGAGGTTCATGCCGCTCGCGATCACGGCCTGGACCAGGCCGTCGAAGGCCACCTGGACGTCCAGCTCGAAGCCGACGAGGTCGTACTCGCCGGGGCGGAGGAAGTAGATGTCGTAGATGCCGTTCGTGCTCGTCGGGTCCAGGTTCGAGAGCGCGGGGAGCTGCACCGCCGGGCCCATGCCCGCGTTCCAGACCATGACCCAGGCCTGCGCCTCGCACGGCTCCGTCCCGGGGGCGAGGTAGCGGCCGTAGCCCGCGTTGAAGCGGTTTCCGACCACCGCCACGAGGTTGTAGGACGCGCTCGCGGCGAGCGTCGCCGGAGTCTCGGTCACGCCCGTGGTCGGGTTCGTGAGGAAGATGAGGGACGTCGCCCAGAAGTTCGAAGGGACGCTTCCGGGGCGCGTGCCGTCGTCCGTCGCGCTGCTGCAGACGAAGAGCGTGCCGCTCGTTCCCAGGCCGCTCGTGATCGTCGGCGGCATGAGCGCGCGAACGCCGTGGGGAACGTCGTTGTTCTTGTTCGTGTTGATCCAGTTCCCGAGGACGTCGATGAGCTTGTTGGTCGCGGGCGCGGTCTGGAAGTCCGTCCACGCGGGGAGGAACTGCGGCGGCATCGCGACCCAGTTCGTCGTCGTCGTTCCGACCGTCACGGGCACCGGCGAGTACGGCGGGGCGCCGCCGTTCCGGGCGGAGAGCACCTGGTAGATCGGGCTGTCCGCGGAGCTCGTGTTGAGGAGCGCGCCGCGGTTGCTGGAGAGGAACAGCATGTCCGGGTTGTTCAGATCGAAGTTGTTCTGGGGCGGAGAAGCGCCGTGATAGGTGCTCGTCGGCACGTGGTCGAACACCTGGAGCTTCTTGAAAATGGTGAAATAGTAGCTCGCCATCTGTCCCTCTTTCCTGATTCAGCGCCGAACAGGGAAAACACTCGATGTGTCCCCGGGCGCTGACCGAGCAGCATGCGGGACCACGGAAGCCAAAGTCAACGCGCGATTCGGGTTCCGCGAGTCGGGTGCGCTGAGATCGATTCACATGACCAATCCAGTGCACACACGTGTGAAGTGCCGCGAGAGGCCGCTTCCAGGAGCGCCGTGGGAGGCGCAGCCACTCTGTTCAAGGCCCGGTCTCGGTCCCTCCGTACAATGAAGGGATGTTTCATCGACGATGGGTTCGCTCCGCGTTCCTGGCGCTCTCGGGTATCTCGGCGCTCGCCTGTGGGGACTCCTCGCACGTCCACGGGACCCGGGCGGATGACGCCGGCGCCGGTGATGCCGGGAAGGCGCTTCCGGTTCAGTTCACGGCGTTCGGCCCGCTCTCCACGGACGCCGGGCGCGGCAGTTTCCGGTTCGGCGCCGCGAGCGCCGCGACCCAGATCGAGGACCAGAACCCGAACACGGACTGGTACCTCTTCACGCGCCCCGTCGCCGACGGCGGGCTCGGCAAGGGCTCGGCGTTCGTCGGGGACGCCGCGCGCGGGTTCTCCAAGGCCGTCGAGGACGTCGGGCTGGTCACGAGCACGAGCCTCGACTCGTACCGGTTCAGCATGGAGTGGGCGCGCATCGAGCCGACGCTCGGTCACGTGGACGAGTCGGCGCTCGTTCACTACGGGGAAGTACTGGACGCGCTCGTCGCGCAGGGGATCCACCCGAACGTCACCATCCACCATTTCTCGAACCCCGTGTGGGTGGACGATCCGCGCGACCCGACCTGCAAGAACGGCCCCGGCGATCAGAACCTCTGCGGCCTCGGACACCCGACGGGCGGCCCGCGCGTCATCGCGGCCATGGCGGCTCATGCGCGAAGACTCGCGGAGCGCTTCGGCGACCGCGTCGACGACTGGGCGACCCTGAACGAGCCGGTGAACTACCTCCTCGCCTCCTACGGCATCGGTTCGTTCCCGCCCGGCAAATCCACGCTCTTTCCCGATCTGAAGAAGTTCTCCCCCATCGTTCGGGACTTCCTCGCGGCGCACGCGGCGATGTACGCCGCCATCAAGGAGGCGGACACGGTCGACGCCGACGGCGACGGCATCGCCGCGAACGTCGGGATGACCCTGAACGTCGCGGACTGGGAGCCGGCGCGCGATCATCAGCCGAGCACCGATCCGGAGGACGTCGGCGCGCGGGATCGGCTCGTCTACGCCTACCACCACCTCGTTCCGGATTCGCTGACGGCAGGTACGTTCGATCCGGACTTCGACGGGACCGGCGACGAGCCGCACCCCGAGTGGGCAAACACGCTCGATTGGCTCGGAGTGCAGTACTACAACCGGGCGGGCGTCACCGGTAAGGGCGGCGGAGTGATCCCGGTGCTCGCGCTCACGCCGTGCTTCGGCGGTGTGGACGCGGGCGCGTGCCTCGTCCCGAAGGATCCGACGTTCTGCGTGCCCACGATGGCGTACGAGACGTACCCGCCCGGCATCTACGACGTCCTGATGGACTTCCACTCCCGCTACGAGAAGCTGCCGCTCGTCGTGACAGAAGCGGGCATCGCGACGGACGTCGGCGCGCGCCGCGCGGAGAACGTCGTGCGCATCCTCCAGCAGATCGATCGCGCGCGGAAGGACGGCGCCGACGTGCGCGGCTACTACCACTGGAGCCTCACCGACAACTTCGAGTGGGCCTCCGGCTTCACCCCGCACTTCGGCCTCTACGCGGTCGACTACGCGGGCGACTACGCCCGTACCCCGACGCTCGGCGCGACCGTGCTCGGGGACGTCGCGAAGGCCCGCGGCCTGACGGACGAACAGATCGCGA
>DASZXK010000185.1:0-2476 GCA_035545855.1 Polyangiaceae bacterium | reverse complement strand
TCCGAGCGAGCCGAGGACCTCCACGAGCTCCGGATCCGGGCGAAGCGCGTGCGCTACGCGGTCGAGCTCCTCCAGCCGTGCCTCGGAGAGGCGTACCGCGCGCTCCACGAGCAGATCCAGGCCGTGCAGGAGACGCTCGGCGCGCACCACGACGCGCACGTCCTCCGCACCCTGGTGGACGAGCGACTCGGACTCCTCCGGGACTCGGGCGCCGAGACGCTCACCGTCGGCGTCGCGCGGTACCGGAACGTCCTGACGGACGCGGAAGAGAACGCGCTCCTCGCGTTCGATCACCTCGGGTTCGACGCGGTCTCCTTCCGGACGCGGCTCGAAGCAGCGCTCATCGGCGCCTGACTCACGCCCTCGAGACGCGCCCGACGACGAACTTCAGGTATCGCCCTTCCGGGTGCCCGACGAGGATCGGGTGGTCCGGGGGATGCCCGGCATCGCAGACGATCTGGAACGTCACGGACGCCTTCCTCGCGGCCGCCGCGACCGCGCCGTGGAACGCCTCCACGGAGACCTGCGTCGTGCAGCTGGAAGCGGCGTAGAGCCCGCCGGGCGCCGTGACGGCGAGGCCCATCGCGTGGAGCTTCGCGTAGGATTCGATCGCGCGTTCGCGCTGCGCCTTGCTGCGAGCGAAGCTCGGCGGATCGCAGACCACGACGTCCCACGTCTCTCCGCGCTCGCGCGCGCCGCGGAGGAACTCGAAGACGTCTTCCGCGCGGAAATCGTGGGCGTTCGGGTCGAGGCCGTTCAGCTCGAAGTTCCGGCGCGCGTCCTCGAGCGCTCGCGCGGCGACGTCCACGGTCGTCACGTGCGTCGCGCCGCCGCGGGCCGCGTGCACGGAGAAGCCGCCCGTGTACCCGAAGAGGTTCAGGAGCGTGCGCCCGGAGGCGATTTCCCCGATCCACTTCCGGTTCTCCCGCTGATCGAGGAAGAGTCCCGTCTTCTGCCCCTCGTGGAGGTTCGCGAGGAGGCGGACGCCGTGCTCTTCCACGACGAGCTCCTTCGGCGGCAAACGGCCGACGAGCGCTTCCAGGTGCGACTCGCCGTCTTCCTTCCGGCGACGGACCACGCCGTGGACGTCCCGGAGGCTCTTCACGGCGCCCGCGACATGGGAGACGAGCGGTTCGACCGCGTCCGTGTCCGTCGCGAGCACCGCGAACGCGCCGTACCGATCCACGACGAAGCCCGGCAGGCCGTCCCCTTCTCCGTTCAGGAGCCGGTACGCCGTCGCGCGCGCCGTGACCCCCATCGTCTCCCGGAGGGCGAGGGCGGCGCGGACCTTCTGGAAGACGAACCGCTCGCCCGGCACTTCGCCGCGTGAGTAGACGCGGCACGCGAGCGGCGAATCCGGATCCCAGAGCGCGATCGCCGAGAAGGTCCCCGCCGTGATCCGGACGAAGCCCGGGGGCGCCGAGAACCCCTTCGGCACGTGGTCCCGGTAGACCCACGGATGCCCCGACGCGAGGGGCTTCGCGAGGGAGGCCGGGAGCTCGAGGACGGGGAGCGGCGGCGCGTTCAAGGCCGCGCACGGTGCCACGAGACGGCGGGGCCGTCATCCCGCTTGGTGAAGGATTGTCAGGCCGGCTACCATGCCGACAAAGGGCAAACGGAGAAAACGGAGCAGATGGCCGATCGAACCGCGGAAACCCTCGCCGCCAACATCAAGCGCCTCCGTGAACGGAGGGGCCACACGCAGCAAGAGCTCGCGGACGTCTCCGGCGTCCCCCGCCCCACGATCGCGAACCTCGAATCCGGCGGCGCGAACCCGACGCTCTCCGTGCTCCTCAAAGTGGCGGACTCGCTCGGAGTCACCATCGAAGAGCTCGTCAGCGGCGCGGGCCCGACCTTCACCGTCCACCGCGCGAAATCGCTCCCCGAGCGAAAGAAGGGCGGCGCCGCCGTGAGACGGCTCATCCCCGACGGCTTCCGCCCCGCCGACTTCGAGCGCGTCGAGCTCGCCCCCGGAGGCCGCTTCGGCGCGCGCGCCGAGAGCACCGGAGCGCGCGAAGTGTTCGCATGCGAATCCGGAGAGATCGAGCTCCTCGCCGCCGGCGAATCGTTGATGCTCTCCGCGGGAGACGTCGCGGCGCTCGGGGCGGACCAGCCGCGGGACTACGCGAACCGCGGGAAGAAGAAGGCGGTGGGGTATCGGATCGTGGCGAGCCACGGCTCGCCGGGGGCGTAAGCGGCGGCAGCGTCGACACTGTCGCCGCCCCGTGACACCCTGTTTCAAGATGGAGGTTCTCTCCCGGGGCGCGAACTTCGAGATCACGGCGGACGGCGATCTCTGTCGCTGTACGGTGGTCAACTCCGCCGGCGTGGACAAGGAAGAGGGCGCTCGCTGCGCCCAGCAGATGCGGGAGACGCTGCTCTTCCGGGTACTGACGCCGCTCTCCCTCTATCGCGCCCTCGTCTTCGACGTCACGCGCGGGCCCGAGGTCTTCGGACCCGTGACGCGCGAGATGCT
>DASZXK010000184.1:0-3046 GCA_035545855.1 Polyangiaceae bacterium | reverse complement strand
CGCTCTTCTCCGGTACCGACTTCGCCAACCACCGTCACTCTCCGGAACGGTCTCCGCGCGACGGCGCTCCGCCTCCCGGCGCTTCATCGGGTTTCGGTCTTCTGCCTGGTGCGGGTCGGTTCCCGTTACGAGACGGAGGCCGATAGTGGCATCAGCCACCTCCTGGAGCACATGCTCTACCGCGGGATCCCGGGCCACGAGACGGCCCACGAGCAGGCGCTCGCCTTCGAGGCCCTCGGCGGCACGCTGGTGGCGACGACCGGGCACGACGTCGGGACCCTCGGGATCTCGTGCCCCGCGGAGAATTTCGAAAAGACGCTCGGGCTCCTCGGCCGCGTCTTTCGAGAGCCGTCGCTCCGCGGACTCGCGGTGGAAAAGCGGATCGTTCGCGAGGAGATCCTCGAAGATCTGGACGAGGACGGCACCCTCGTCGACGACTACGACCTGCTCCGGGCGACGGCATTTTCCGGGCATCCGCTCGGCCTTCCCGTGACAGGAACGATCGCCCACGTGGATCGTCTCGGCGAAAAGCAGCTCCGTCGCCATCACGACGCGCACTACGTCGGTGCCGGCACCGTCGTGGCGGTCGCCGGGCCCGTGGATGAAGACGTGGCGCTCCGCGCGGTGGAACGAACCTTCGGAAAGGTCCCTCGCGGTGAGGCGATCCCATTCTTGCCGCCACCGCCGCCGACTGGACCTTCGTTCCACTACGTGGAGACGGCCTCGAGCCAGACCGCGCTTCGCGTCGGCTTCCGCGGGGCCGGCTCTGCGGACGCGATGGAGCCGGCGACGGAGCTCGTCCTTCGTCTCCTGGACGACGGCAACTCGACGCGGCTCTACACGCGCCTCTGCGACGAACGCGGTCTCGCCTACGACGTCACCGCGGACCACGAGACGACCGAGGACGCGGGGCTCCTCCACGTGGGCTGTGGGAGCGCGCACTCCGAGGCGCCGACGGTCCTCTCCGAGATCTTCGACGTCGTCCGTTCGCTCCGAGACGACGGGCCGTCGCGGAGCGAGCTCGACAAGGCCAAGGCGCGCCACCGCTGGGGGCTGGACGAGCTCCTGGATTCGGCGGAAGACGTCGCCGCGCTCCTCGCCGAACTGACCCTTCGCGGTAGAACGAACTCGATCGCCGAGCGAAGAGCGCGGTTCGACGCCGTCGGCCGCCGTGACGTCCGCGCCGCGGCCGAGCGACTCTTCATGCGGGAGAACCTGTCCGTCGTCGCCGTGGGGCGGAGATCCCCTCGCGCGCGCGCGGCGCTTTCCCGTCTCGTCCGGGCTTTCGAGTGAGTCGGGCTCGGCGCGTCTCGACGCTCAAACCCCGTACTTCTGGAGCAGCGCCTTCGCCTGGGCGGGGTGCTGCTTGTACTCGAGGAGCGCCGTCACGATGAGCGGAGCGACGATCGTCGCGTCCGACTCGATGACGAACATGGGCGTCTCTTCCGTGAGCTTGTCCCACGTGATCTTCTCGTTCGGCGTCGCGCCGGAGTACGACCCGTAAGACGTCGTCGAGTCCGAGATCTGACAGAAGTACGCCCACGGCTTCACTGGCTGCTCGAGGTCGTACTTGATCGAGGGGACGACGCAGATCGGGAAGTCCCCGGCGATGCCGCCGCCGATCTGGAAGAACCCGACGCCCGCGCCCGTCGAGAGCTCCCGGTACTGATCGTAGAACGCCGCCATGTACTCGATGCCGCTCTTCACGATGCTCGCCGAGCACTCGCCGTGCTTCACGTGGGAAGCGAAGATGTTCCCGAACGTGCTGTCCTCGTAGCCCGGAACGACGATCGGGATCTTCGCCTTCGCCGCGGCGAGGAGCCAGCACTCGTCCGCGGGGCCCTCGTGGAGGTTCTCGGGGACCGCCTGGATGAGCTCGTAGAAGTACTCGTGCCAGAAGCGGCGCTCGTTCTTCTGGGAGGCGCCCGTCCACATCGGGACGATGAACTTCTCGACGGCGCGGAACGCCTCGTCTTCCGGGATGCTCGTGTCCGTCACGCGGCGCATCCGGTCGTTCAGGATCTTCGTGTCGTCCGCCTTGGTGAGGTAGCGGTAGTTCGGAAAATCGACGTAGCTGTCGTGCGCGACGAGGCGGAACAGGGACTCTTCCAGGTTCGCCCCCGTGCAGGACATGCCGTGCACGAGTCCGGCGCGGATCGCCGGCGCGAGCGTGATCCCGAGCTGCGCGGAGGACATCGCTCCCGCCATCGCCCAGAACATCTTTCCGCCCGCATCGACGTGACGGAGGTACGCGACGAGCGCGTCCCGCGTCGCGCGCGCGTTGAAGTTCTTGTAGTTCCGGAGCACGAATTCGAGGGTGGGGAGCTGCGGGGTCGTCATGGCGCCCGCGAACCTATCCCGGCACGGAGCGCGTTTCACCCCCGCCGAGCGTGTCCCCCGGGTGACGCCGAAACCCGACGGATTTCGCGGGAATCGAGCGGGCCGCCGCGTTTCCCCGCTGCCGTCCGGCTATGGTTCTCCGCGGGAACCGATGAAGAAGCTCCTCGCGGCCGTGATCGTCCTCGCCCTCGCGGTCTGGGTGTTCGCGTCGCCGTACGTCGCCGTTCGCGGGATGAAGAGCGCGGCGGACGCGAAGGATGCCGCGGCGCTCTCCGCCTACGTGGACTTCGCCGCGGTGCGCGAGAGTCTGAAGACGGGCGTTCAGGGCAAGGTCGCGGCGGTCGCGGGCGTGGCGCCCGAGAATCCTTTCGCCGCGTTCGGCGCGTCCCTCGCTCAGGCGTTCGCGAATCCGATGATCGACACGCTCGTCACGCCCGAGAGCCTCTCGATGATGCTCGCCGGAAACGTGCCAGCCCGCGCGCAGGGACTCATGGCAGCCGCGGCGCCGGGCGCGGACGTGGAGACGAGCATGGGCTACACGGGTGTGAACACGTTCGAGCTCGACGTGAAGGGGAAAGGCGCCCCGGGCAATCCCATCGGATTCGTCCTGACGCGGAGCGGAGTCCTCTCCTGGAAGCTCACGGCCGTGAAGCTGCCGTGAGCCCGCGGTCGGGCGCGTCTTCTCCGGTTACACCGCGCAACGCCT
>DASZXK010000183.1:0-32572 GCA_035545855.1 Polyangiaceae bacterium | reverse complement strand
CCTGCGGCGCGCCCCGCCCGATTCGAACGGGCGACCTGCGGATTCGAAGTCCGATGCTCTATCCAGCTGAGCTAGGGGCGCGAGTAACGATTCCGGATACTTACGAGACGGGTTCGATCTGTCAATCCTTCCGCGTAGCCGCAGCGTGATCCATGGCGCGGTTCATGGATTCTTTCGGGTGATCCGGGCGAGCGGAGCCTGCCCTGCTCCGACATCGACGTCCAGCGTCCCGTGGTCGGCCAGGTCGACGCGCTTCGCGGAGCGCCGTCGGCGCGAGGTGCGCCTTCGCAGCGCGAGCGCGCCGCCGATCAGCACGGAGAGAAGCGCGCCCGAGCCATTCGTGGGCGTCTCCGCGGTGCGGCATCCACACCCGCCGGTGTCGGAAGAGGGCGCCGCGGAGCCCGCCGCACCCGCGTCCGTCGTCGTGCCGCTCCCGCCGGTCGTCGCGGCTCCGGCTGCACCCGCGCCGCCGCCGGTCGTTGCGCCGCCACTTCCACTGCTGGCCCCGCCGGTGTTCGCTGCGGCACCGCCCGCGCTCGGTCCGGCGTCGTTCGACGTGCCACCGCCGCTCGACGCACCGCCCGTTTCCGCGCCGCCACCGGACGATGCACCACCATCACTCGTGGCTCCTCCCGTGTTCGCGGCACCGCCGTCGCTCGAGCTCCCGCCCGAGCTCGGCGCGCCTCCCGCGCTCGAATCGCCGCCGGTCGCCGTCGTGCCGCCCGATCCGTTGGCACCGCCGGAGCCGACCGCGCCGCCCGAGCCCGTCGCACCGCCGCTTCCGACGACGCCGCCGGATCCGACTGCGCCGCCCGAACCCGTCGCACCGCCGCTTCCGGCGGCGCCACCGGCACCGTTGCACGATGAGATGGGCGTGAATGCGGATTGCGAGTCCGTCGGAGAGCATTTCTCGCACGAGTTCCCCGGATTCAGCGCACCGCTCGCGTAGCAGGCACCCGCGACGAGACACGAGCTGGCCGACAGAGCATGTGTGCAGGTGCCGCCACTGCAGGCATCGACGGTACAAGAGAGGCCGTCGCTCGTGCACGCGGCGCCGTCGGTCTTCGGCGTCCACGTCGTGGTGGACGTCGCGGGAACGCAGGTCGAGCACCCGTCGCTCGGGTTCGGGGTACCGGTCGCGTAACAGGCGCCCGCGATGAGGCACGACCCCGTCGAAAGCTGCTGGGTGCACGCCCCCGCCGAACACACGGCCGTCGTACAGGAGAGGGCGTCCGCGGCGCACTCCGTGTCCGGGTCGGTGCCGTTCTTGATCTGGCCGCACGTGCCGT
This sequence comes from Polyangiaceae bacterium, assembly GCA_035545855.1. Lineage (GTDB taxonomy): Bacteria > Myxococcota_A > Polyangia > Polyangiales > Polyangiaceae > DASZVB01. The sequence continues at coordinate 31,283 of DASZXK010000183.1, read as the reverse complement.
TCGCGCCGGAGCCCTTCTTGCTCGTCGAGCACGCCATGCACGCGCCGCTGCACGCTTGGTCGCAGCAGAAGCCGTCGACGCAGTTTCCGGTCGCGCACTGCGCGCCCGCGCTGCACGCCGTTCCCGTCGCCGCACGGCTGTCGATGATCCGCGCGCGCACGCGGATCGCACCGCTCGGCGGGTTCGGGTCGAACCGGTGATACGCACAGAGCAGGGTGCCCGCGGGCCCGGCGGCGAGAGCCGGCGCGAGCTCGTTCGTCAGCGAGTCCGTCGAGACGGCGATGCCGCTCGTGTCAGTCACGACTCCGGCCGACGTCACGCGCGCCGCGTACACGTCGGACTTCGTCGCGCCGGAGCGCGAGTCGGCCCACGCCACCCAGTAGGTCGAGCCGTCGTACGCGGCGGAGGGCGATACGCGCCCGTTGGCGCCGGTCGCGACGTCGATGCCGAACGGATCGACCACGTTTCCGGCATCCCCGACGCGCGCGCCGCGGATCGCGGTGTTCGTGTCCCAGAAGACGACGAACCCGTTGCCGTCGGACGCGACGGTCGTCGCTTGCTCGACGCCTACCACCGCCGAGATGGGGATGAACGTGTCCAGCACCTTCCCGGTCGTGTCGAGCCGCGTTCCGTAGATGTCGCCGTTCACTTCCGATCGCTTGTCCCGCCACGCGACGAGGTAGTTCGTGCCGTCGAAGGCGAGCGACGGTGCGAGCTGGGCATTCGTCGCGGTCGAGATCGGGATTGCGGCCGCGTCGACGGCGGCGCCCGTCGTATCGACACGGATGCCATAGACGTCTCCGGCGTCGGTGCGCTGGTCCTCCCACACGACCAGGTAGTTCGTGCCGTCGAAAGCGATCGCGGGCGAATCCTGCAGAAGGCCGTTGGTCTCGATGGGAAGCCCCGTCACCGAACCGACCGCGCCGGCCGCGGTGACCCGGGTTCCATAGATGTCTCCCGCCCCGATGCCGGCTCGCTCGTCCGTCCACACCACGAAGAAGTCCGTCCCGTCCGAGGCAGCCGCCGGCTGCGTCTGCGAGTTCAACGCGAGCGACACGGAAATCCCCGACGTATCGAGCACGGTGCCGGTCGGCGTCACGCGCGTCGCGTAGATGTCCGTGTTCGAGAAGGGCCGCGAGTCTTCCCACGCGACGAGGTAGTTGGTGCCGTTGAACGCGACCGTCGCGCTCTTCTGGGGATTCGCGGCGCCCGACACGAGGAAGCCCGCGGCGTTCGGCGAGCTCAGGGACGTGGTCGGCTTCGTGGCGTAGATCCCGGCGTGCGGGCTCGCGGCCCGATCGTCCGCCCAGGCGAGCAGCAGCTTCGTGCCGTCGAACGCGACGTCACAAAAATTCTGATTGCTGGTCGCGGCGTCCGCGAGCGTCACTCCCGGATCGGCGTCGAGGATCACTCCACCGACGCTCACTCGCGCGCCGTTCACCTGAAAGCTGCCCGAGGCGTTGTGATTCCACGTGACGATGTAGTTCCCGCCGCCGAACGTGACTCGCGGGCGAGAGTTGATGTGACTCGTGGTGGTGTCTTGGTGAAAGACGATGAGAGCCCCCGGAGTGCCCGCGGCCGAGACGGGCATCCCGAAGATCGCGTTGAACGGCGTGCAGAGGTGGCAATCGACGTCCCACGCGACGAGGAAGTTCGTGCCGTCGCTCGCGACGCGCGGAGACGTCGGGTACGCCGTGTTGGACAGATTGGTGCCCGTTCCGTCCAGTACGTTGCCGCTGGTGTCGACGCGAGTGGCGTAGACGGACGCGCCCCTGGTTCCGCCGCAGCACGTCCTCGCGTCGACCCACGCGACGAGGAAATTCGTGCCGTTGAACGCGATGCCCGGCGTGGTCTGGTCGTTGGTGGCCGTGGAAATGGGCAGCGGGGAGTCGAGGACGATGCCGTTCGGTGCCATGCGTGCCCCGCGGATGTCGTACCCGCTGACGCCCCCGAGCACCTCCCAGACGACGAAGAAGTTCCCGCCGCCGACCGCGACGCCGGGGTGCCCGGAAAAGCCCGACGTATTGATGGGGAGCGCGGGCGCGTCGAGCACCGTGCCGGACTCGTCGACGCGCGTGCCGTAGATCGCGCCGCCCGATTGCGCGAACACGACGAGGTAGTTCGTTCCGTCGAACGCGATCTGCGGATCCGTCTCGTCGGTCGTCGTCGTGGCTTTCGTGAGCGGGATCCCGGATGGATCGAGGACCGTGCCCGAAAAGTCCACGCGTGCGCCGTAGAGGTCGGTGTTCGTTCCGTTCGCGCGTCGATCCGCCCAGACGACGAGGCAGCTCGTCGTGCCGCACGCTATGGCGGGCGTTTCGCCTGGCGTGGCCTGCACGACGGGCTTGTCCATCCCGAACTCCGGACCGACGGTGGGATCCAGGACGGCGGGGAAGCCGCCGGCGAGCGCCGCGCTCGGTACGCGCAAGACGATGTGACCTTCCGCGAACGCCGGCACGACCGTCGTGCGTGCGCCGGCCGCATCGATCCATGTCGCGTTGCCGTAGCGGAAGCCGAGCCCCGTCTTCGTATCCGCGAAGTGGAGGCCGGCGTCCGTCGCGCCCGTGTACTGCTCACCCGAGACCGCGATTCGGATGACGAGATCGCCCGTGCCGGCCGGGGAGCTCCGAAACGACCAGCTCTGCTCGAGGCCGGCCTCGTCGTTCTCGATGATCTCGGTCGCGCCGGCGCGTTCGACGTGCACGGAACCGTCATCGGCGACTCGCGACTTGGTCGCTTGCGCGACCTGCACGTCGCCGCGCTGGATGGAATCCGTCCGTAGCGAGAGCGGCGCGCCCGAGAGGCGTTCCAGGGGCTTCCTCGGAGTCAGCGCGAGCTCTCCGTCTCGAATCCGCGTGGCGTGCGTCGCGTGCTCCGCGACGAAGGTGGCGTCCTCGCTGCGAAAGCCGAGTTCGACGCGCCGGATCACCGCGGAGACGTCGATGGGCGACGCGATCGAGGGAGGAAGGGCCGCGGCGTCGTCGGTGCGCACGGTGCGTTCGGGCACGGTCGATGAGCCGCGCGGACCGTCGGACGAGCACGCGGCGAACGACCCGAGGGTGAGACACAGAAGAAGTCGTCGGATGTTCATGGGGTCCCTCTCACTGCAAAAGAAGCCATGCGTTTCCTCCTCCTCGTCATGCCGAGCAGGGCAAACACGGCCAGCGTTCCCACGGGCGAGCCCGACTCGCGGCCGGAGGGGACGCGACAGCCACACCCGGGGTCGGTCTTGCTCGATGCTTTCGGCATGACTGCGCCACCGTCGACGCTCGTACCGGCGCCTGCGGTTCCGCCGCCGTTGCCACCGGAAGAAGGAGCGCCGCCCGAGCCCGAGTTCGGAGCCCCGCCCGAGGTCGACGTTGCGCCGCCGCCGTCGCCCGTCGTCGCGCCGCCGCCGTTGCCCGTCGTCGCACCGCCGCCGCTCGAGCCACCATCGACGTTCGCCGCCGCCCCGCCCGCGTTCGAGGTTCTGCCACCGTCCATGGCATCCGTGCCTCCGGCGCTCGAGACGTCGCCACCCGAGCCCGAAGCCGCGCCGCCGGTGTTCGCATCGCCGCCCGTACCCGATGCGGCCCCTCCGCTGCCTGCTCCGCCGGAGTTCGTGGTGCCGCCCGCTCCCGTCGCGCCGCCAGTCCCGGATGCCGCGCCGCCGGTGCCGGTCGCCGCGCCGCCTGCGCCAGCGTCTCCGTTCTGCGGGATCACGCAGCTCCCGGCGACGCACGTGCGTCCGCTCACGCAATCGAGAGCAGACCCGCACGGCTTCTTGCACGCGCCTCCGCCGCATGCGTACGGCGCGCAATCCGACCCCGTCGTGCCGACGCAGGTGCCGAGCCCGTCGCACGCGAATCGCTCCACCGCGTTCGCGTTGCACGTCGCGGTCCCGCACGACGTGAACGTGCCGTAGAGACGGCAGTTGCGGGCGCCGTCGCAGTAGCCGTCCGTGCCGCACGTCGACGTCGGTGAAGCCGTGCACTCGCTGTCCGGGTCCTTGCCCGTCCCGATCGCGCCGCAGGTGCCGTCCGCGCCGGAGCCCTTCTTCGTTGCGGTGCACGCTTCGCAGAGGCCGTCACACGCGGCATCGCAGCACACGCCGTCCACGCAGTGCCCGGTTCCGCACGCGGCGCCCGTCGTACACGCCGCGCCCTGGGCCAGCAGATCCGAGAGGAGTCGCGCGTACACGCGTGAGACTCCCACCGCTCCCGACGTGACTTCGCCCGGCTTCGTGTACAGCATGAGCACTTGACGAAGTGGGCCGCCCACGAGGGCCGGGTATTGCTCGCTCACGGTCGGCGAGTTGGTGACGTCGATGCCGGTGCCGTCGAGCTTGCCGAGGAGCGGTGTCACCCGTCCCACGAGCAGATCGTTCGGGCCGTAGAGCGTCGACTCGTCGTCGAAGGCGGTCCAGAACTGAGTGCCGTCCCAGGCCGTGGCCGTGGAGTTGAACTCGGTCGAATTCGTCGGAGCTTTCGACACGATGACCCCACCTTGGGACTTCCCGTCGTTTCCGACGAGGTAGGTGTAGACCCTCGGATCGACGTTGTTGCCGGCGAGCGTGACCATCGTCGCGACGAAATTGCCGGTCCCGCCGGCGAGCGAGGTCGGCATCGGATACTGGGGGCGGTTCGTGCCGAGGATGACGGGCGTGGCGTCGAGCACCGCGCCGGTCGAGTCCACGCGGACGCCGCGGACGTCGCGGTTCTGCTTGTTGTCCCAGATGACGAAGAACACGCTGCCGTCGTAGGCGACGCGCGGCGTCGATTGATCGCCGGCGGCGGTGTTGATCGGGATCCCCGCGGGATCGAGCACCGTGCCCGTGCCGTCGACGCGCGCGGCGTAGATGTCGTTCCCCGTCGTCGCGAAGTTCCGGCCGTCGTCCCAGACGACGAGGTAGTTCGTGCAATCCGACGCGACGGAGGGGTTCTGCTGGAAGTCGTTGGCGACCGTCGTGATCGGGATGCCGAGGACGTCCTGCACCGAGCCCGAGGCCGTGATCCGCGCGCCGTAGATGACCAGGTAACTCGAGCTTTGCCGGGAATCGTCCCAGACACCGAAGAAGTCGTGTCCGTTGGATGCGACAGCGACCAAGCTGTGGCCTCCGACGCCCCGGCTCACCTCGATCGCCGAAGGGTCGAGCAAGGTGCCGCTCGGCGAGATGCGCGAGCCGTAGATGTCGGAGCCGCCGTTCCTGCCGTCGCTCCACAGGACGAGGTAGTTCGTCCCGTTGAACGCGCCCGCGCCTTGCAGCTCCAGGTTCGGCGATTGGTTCACGAGGAAGCCGGACGCTTCCGTCGCAATGAGATCCGGGGCCAGTCGTGCCGCGTAGATGTCCTTGGACGAAGCGGTGCCCACGTTGCGCGAGTCCGTCCAGACGGCGAAATAGCCCGATGCGCCCGCCGTGATTGCGACGCCGCCTTCCGTGGACGGTCCGTTCGCGAGCTGAATCGGAGTCGGATCGAGAGCGACGCCACCGACGCTCACGCGGGTGCCGTAGATGCCACCGCTCTGGTCGTTCCAGGCCGCTGCATACCACCCGCTTCCGTAGGTCACGTGCGGGACCGCGTCGTAGAACGAGCCGGAGCCGGGCGATCCGAGCTGGCTCTGCCCCAGCTTCGCCCCCGTCCCGTCCACGAGCGCCGCTTGCACCGTGCAGTTCTTCGGTGACGCAGCGTAGCTCTCGCTCCACACCGTCAGGAAGTACTTGGTGCCGTCGCTCGCCACCGCGACGTGCCCCGGCGTGGTGAAGCCGCCGAGCGTCGTCCCGCCCACCTTTCCGACGGCGCCCGAGGACGAGACCGTCGTCGCGAAGATCGTGCCGCCGAGGCCGTTCGTCTCCGCCCAGGCGACGAGGTACGTGGCCCCGTTCCACGCGACGTCGGGGTACTCTTCGCCGCGCTGACTCGCGGAAATGACGAACTGTGTGCCGACGCGCGTCGAATCGGGTTTCACGAGCTGTCCGTACACCGCGAAAAACGCACCGACCTGGTCCTCGACGACGAGGTAGTTGGTGCCGTCGAAGGCGACACGGGGGTGCTGCCCGGCGGCGATGAAGAAGGGCGTGGCGTCGAGCACTGCGCCCGCGGAGCTCACGCGGACGCCGTATACGGCGGTCTGCTTGCTGTCGTAGTAAGCGACGAGCCAGTTCTTGCCGTCATACGCGAGCGTCGGCGGCTGGGTCACGGTCGCGCCGGCCGCGATGGGGATCATGGACGTGTCGAGGATCGTGCCGCTCTGCGACACGCGCGTGCCGAACACTCCGCCTCCGGCGCGTCCGTCGAGCCAGATGACGAGGTAGTTCGTCCCGTCGAAGCTCGCCGTGGGGCTTCCGTCGTTGTAGTGAGGCCCGAGCACCGGCGCATCGACCAGGAACTCGGGCCCGATCGTCGGATCGAGCACCGCGGGATACATCGAGTGCTCGATGATGCTCGCGGGGACGCGGAGCCTGATCTCGCCATCGGAGAATTCCGGATAGAGCGGCGTGCGCGCGCCCGTCGCGTCGATCCATGTCGCATCGCCGTAGCGAAACCCCAGGCCCGTTGGATCGGCGAAGTGCAGCGCTCCGTGCGTCTCGCCGACGTAGGAGACGCCCTCCACTGCGACGCGGAGCACGAGATCTCCGTCTTGCTTCGGTCGACTCTCGAACGTCCAGGATTGCTCGAGGCCTTCATCGAGGTTCCGGAGGCGCTCGCTCACGCCGTCGAGCTCACGGACGAGGCTCCCGTCGGTGTCCACGGACGCCCTCGTTCCCGGGATCACCGTTCGCAAGCGTGCGGCCACTCCAGTGGTCGGTTCCTGGGCTCCTGCCGCGTAGTGGTGCGGAACGAAGGTCGTCTCCTGCTCCGTGGCCCGCACGGAGTACGTTTCCTTCCCGCCGTGAAATCCGTTCATTGCGTCGCGATGGAACGCGAGCCGCGCGCGTTCCACGGTCGCGCCGAGATCCAGCTCGCGAGCAGGCGCCAGTCGCGTTGCGGGGCGAGGCGCTTGCGGGGTTTCCTCGCTCGTCTTCGGAGATGGCGAACAGCTCGACACCGATAGCGCGAGGACGAGCCAATACTTCGAGCGACTGCGCGCGCCTGGGGTCAACGATGCCTCCTGATGCGGTGCGATCGAGGATCATCACGCCACGGACCGTCCCGCGTCAATGGAAGCGGGCCGCGTGTGCGGGAGCGCAACCCGGGCGCGGACGGGCACCGACGTTGCGACGGACTCGGACGCCGGTGTAGCGCCCGCGGGTTTTCTGGTCTTTCCGCGCGCGGCTTCCGATGAGTGATGACCGCGAACGGGCGCTCCGATACACGGGGCCCGTGACGACCCGGAGTTCCTTTCTCGCCTGCTGCTTCCTCGTCGTGTCCGCCGTCCTGGGTGCGTGCTCGGACAAACCCGGGCACCGCATCGTGATCGTCGAGGACGCCGGGGACGCGTCCCCCGCGGACGGCGGAGCCCGACTTGTGAGCGACGCGGGAGTCCCGCGTGATGCGACGGTGGACGCGCCGGCGTTCGACGCAGGAGCTCGCGATGCCGGGACGCGGGAGGCGACCGCGCCGGTCCCCGGGGACGCGGCGCCGGAAGCGGGCGCGGATGCTGCGCCGTCGAGCGATGCGGCCGTCGCGCTCGACTGCTTCGCGGACGGCGGCGTCCCGATCGCCGATCCGGCGCTCGAGGCCGCGATCCAGGCGCAGCTCGCCCTCTCCGGGCCGATCCCCGCGAGCTCCATCCCCCTCCTCACGGGGCTCGGCGTGAACGGGCAGAACATCTCCTCGCTCGAGGGGCTCCAGTGCTTCACGGAGCTCGCGCAGCTCAATCTCGCCGCGAACCAGATCACGGACGTCGGACCGCTCGCCTCGCTGTCGAAGCTCACCGATCTCGTCCTGAGCAACAACTCGATCACGGACGTTTCGCCGCTCGCCGGGCTCGGGGCGCTCCGCGTGCTGAACCTCTATGGAAACCAGGTCGTCGATCCGACGCCGCTCATGGGGCTTCGGTTGACGCTCCTCGATCTCAGCTACAACCATTCGCCTCTGGATATTTCCCCGTTCTCCACGTACGCGGGCACGGGCTACCTCGCGCTCGAGACGGACGGGATCGTCGATGCCACGCCGCTGTCTGGTCTGGTCGGGCTCACGGAGCTGAAGCTCGACGGAAACCCGGTCTCGGACCTCGCGCCGATCTCGGGCCTGACCGGTCTCACGCGGCTCTACGTGAACATCACCAACGCCGGGGACCTGACGCCCCTCGCGCCCCTCGTGAACCTCACGGATCTCCAGGTGGGCCCCGGCGTGACGGACCTGACGACGGTGGGCACCCTGACGAATCTCCGCACGCTCTACATCAACGCGGGCGACGCGCCGCTCGGTCTGGCGCCGCTCCAGAGCTTGACCGGGCTCGTCGGCCTCCGCATCGACTACGCGACGCAGATCCCGAGCTACACGCCCATCGCTTCACTCTCGTCGCTCGAGAATCTGACGCTCTACGGGGACGACGTGAGCGACCTCGCGTTCCTGTCTTCCCTGCCGAAAGTCGGCTCGCTCGACCTCATCGGCTCGACGGTGACGAGCCTCGCGCCGCTCGCCGCCATTCCACTCCTGGATTTCGTGCGCGTGCAGGACAGTCAGGTCACGGACCTCGCTCCGCTCGTCGCAAACGCCGCCCTCACGACCGGGGACGACGTGGAGCTCCCAGGAAACCCGCTCGATTGCGCCACGCAAGCCGCGAACATCGCTGCGCTTCGCGGCCGCGGGGTCACCGTCACGACGGACTGTCCGTAGGGCGGGCGGTGCTCGCCATCCCGCTGCTCTCCGGTCTCACCGCAAGCAGCCCGTCACTTCACCGCTGCTCGTCGCGGGGCACGCGCCGACCTTCGAGAGGTTCGTGAGCTCGTAAATGACGCCGCCGAAGGTGCCGCCGCTCTCCGTCGCGGTTCCGCCACCGACGCAGTAGACGGCGCCGCCGTTGGGCCCGCTCGGAGGCGTGACGATCAGGCCCCAGGTGACGGTGCTCGTCGAAGTCACCGCGAGCTCGAAGAGCGTCGAGTCGCTCGCGTAGAGCGATTCGACGTTTCCGGTGCCGAAGGCTTGCTCTTCGCTGGTGTCGATGGTCGCGCCGTCGAGCGTGCCGGTGATGCCCGAGCAGTCGGACCCGAGCGTGCAGATCGTGACCTTGCCGGCGACGGGCGTGCCGGGACAGGGGCCGAGCGAGGAGACGTTCTTCAGGTCGAGCGTCGCCTCGTCCACGTGCATCGTCGCGGTGGAGCCGCTCCCGGCGCAGAAGAGCTCGCCGGAGCTCGTGTCCGTCCCGCCCGACGAGAAGAACGCCCGGTCGACCGCGACGCTCTCGCCGTCCTTCATCACCTGCTGCACGACGCCGTCGATGTATTCGTGGCTCCCGTCCAGGACGAGCACGCCGTAACCGCCGCCCGAGGCGTTCGACAGGCTGTAGGCGAAGCGATAGCCGGGCGTGTCCGTGAAGGTGAACTGCCAGCTCGCCTGCTCCGACACGGAGATGGAGGGACCGCTCGACGTGCCGGAGAGCTCGGTGGTGCCGACCGGGCACGCGAGCGTCGCGGCGCCGTCTCCCCACACGCTGCCCCAGCACTCCGTGCGACCGTCCGCGGCGCGCGCGCACGTGTAGTCGTAGTTGGAAGAGATCTCGACGAACGGACCCGCGGGCGGCGGAAGACGCGTGAGCTGACCCGTGCCCCAGCAGACGACGGATCCGTCCTCGCGGAGTCCGCAGCCCGCCTCGTTCCCGACCGAGACGTCGATGAAGACGCCGGTCGGCGGCGTGAACTGGTGGAGGTACGAGTCCGCGGTGCAGAACAGCGAGCCGTCCTGTCGGATGCCGCAGAGGCTGCCCGCGCCGAGCGCCATCTTCTCGTAGAACGTCTCGGCGACGTCGCCGAAGCGGTTGGAGAAGCCGCCCCAGCACTGCACGTGGCCGTCCGCGGCGCGGGCGCACGCGGTGTCGTAGTCCATCGCGATGTCGACGAAGTGACCCGCGGGCACCTGGTCGATCATGTCCCCCGCGTCGCCCCAGCACTCGATGTCCCCGCTCGGGCGGATGCCGCAGCGGTTGTCCCTCGACGCCGCGACTGCCGTGAACGGCCCGTCCGGATGCGCACTGCTCCCGAACGTGTCGTTGAAGCAGCGGAGCTCTCCCTGTGCCGTGAGGCCGCACCCGCTCTCGTTCTCCGCATCCATCGTCACGAGAGGCTCGGCGGGCATGTTCTCCCAGTCCGTGAGCGGCCCCGTGGGCGTCGCGCACTGGAGCACGCCGCTTCCGTCGAGCGAGCAGCGGAAGCCGCGATCCGTCGAGAGCTTCCGCTGCATGCCGGTGAGCCCGGTGAACGTGCCGATCTCGACGGGACCTCGTCCGCCGCTGCCGGAGGCGCCCGGCGATCCCGACGCGCCCGGGCCGGCGTCTGCACCGCCTTGCCCGCCAGTGCCGAACAGGGCGCCGCCGCCGTCGTACGGGATCACCGGTGGAGAACCGTTGCTCGACTCCTTGCTGCATCCCGCGACTGCCGCGACGGAACATCCGAGGACACCCGCCGCGATCGCCCCGCGCCCCATCCTGGACCCCATGATTCGACACCCTTTCCTGCAGGACCCGCACCCCGGACCCCGGCACCGTCGACCGTACCGCGGGCCGCGCTCGCCCCTTCCCTCCGATCGCGAGAGACCGGGGCGGGAGGGACGCCTCGGTCGAACCGGCGCGTACCGCAAACCGTGGAATTCATGGGGCTATCGGCTCCATCGAGGGGCCCGAGAAAAAATCGGCGCGCGCGGTGTCGATTGCGCCCGTGGTCCTTCGTCGACCCCATGAAAGAGTTTCCGGCCCGAGCGGGCCGAGGCTCACGAACCCAGGAGAAGTACCGATGCGCGTGATCGTGATGGTGAAGGCGACGAAGAATTCCGAGGCCGGTGTGATGCCGAGCGAGAAGATGCTCGCCGACATGGGCAAGTACAACGAGGAGCTCGTGAAGGCGGGCGTGATGCTCGCGGGGGAGGGGCTTCATCCGAGCAGCAAGGGCAAGCGCCTCCGCTTCTCGAGCGGGAAGAAGACGATCGTCGACGGGCCGTTCGCGGAGACGAAGGAGCTCGTCGCGGGGTTCTGGATCTGGCAGGTGCGCTCCATGGACGAGGCCGTGGAATGGCTCCGCCGCTGTCCGGAACCGATGCCCGGCGAGGAGTGCGAGCTCGAGATCCGGCCCATCTTCGAGGCCGAGGACTTCGGCGCGGAGTTCACCCCCGAGCTTCGCGAACGGGAAGCGCGGCTCCGTTCCGAGATCGAGGGAAGACAGAAGAAGGCGTGATTCCGGGCCGGCGCTGGACGGACGGCCGACGGGCGCCGTCCGTCCGGAGCGCGCCCGGTTCTTGCAGCTCGAGGGAATCAGGGCGGTATCGCGCCAGGGGGCTCGTTCTCGAAAAAAAGTGCACGGGCGCGTCGATCTCGCCCGGGTTCGATCGTCGTCTCATCGAACCCCCTCACCCGGAGATTCCAAGATGAAGTACCTCAGTTTCGTTCGTAGCTCGGAGAAGTACCGCGACCTGAAGCCGCCGCCCGCGATGATGGACGCGATGGGCAAGCTCATCGAGAAGTTCACGAAGTCGGGCGCCCTCGTCGACACGGGCGGCCTCGCCCCGAGCCGGGACGGCTTCCGCATGCGCATCGAGGGCGGCGAGCTCATCACCACGGACGGACCGTTCAGCGAGAGCAAGGAGGTCATCGGCGGCTGGGCGATCCTCTCCGCGAACTCGAAGGAGGAAATCCTCCGGCTGACGACCGAGTTCCTGGACCTCCACCGGAAGTACTGGCCGGAGTTCCAGGGCGAGTGCGAGGTCCGCCCCATCGAGTTCCAGGCGAAGCCGTAGCGGCCGCGGGCCCGGGGCCGCGTGGATGGCGGCGCGACGCGGCCCCGGTTGCTTGATGGCCATGGAGCGGCCATCTTATGGCCATGCCCATCGACCGCAAGAACAGCTTCCACCTGCTCCTCTCGGACGACGAGCTCCGTCTGCTCCGGCTCCTCGCCGAACGGGAGGGGCTGAATGCCTCCGACTATCTTCGCTCGATCCTGCGGAGGGAAGCCGGCACGCCGCCTCACCTCCGGCAGGTGATCCAGCTCGGGTCGCTCCTCGGAGGGGAGCGGGTCGGAAGAGCGCTCGAAGCGTACCGCGCCGGCGCGACGAAGAAGCGCGTGCGGAAGAAGGCGCACTGAGCGTCCCGCCCGGTACGGCCCTCCGCGACGGGCGCCCGGCGCGAGCGGCCTTCTCCGCTTCCCGGGCGTCGCTCAGTGTCTCGAGGGCATCGCGGCTCGGGGCGTCTCGGGTCTCGTCTTCTCGGCGCGTTCGGGATTTCGTTCGCGGGCGTGCTTCGTTCCGCCGTCATTTCGGACGGTGCGCGGCTGAGCGTCTCCCGGGTCCACGACCTCCTCGAAGCTCCCGCGCTGCGTCACGAGCTGCTTCTCGTTCGACGCGAAGGAGACGATCTCGTTCGAGCGGTAGTCGAGGATGGAAGTCAGAGTCCAGCCCTCGTCTCCGAGATAGGAGATTCCGACCACGTCCTCGCCGATTTCCGTCACCTCGCAGCGATCGATCCGCTTCGCGGCGTTCGTCTTGCCGCCGAGCATCCGGTATTCGACGGAACCATCCTCGAAGAAGCGATGCTCGAACGATTTCCCCTTCGTGGGACCGTCCACGTAGGTCCAGCGAATCGTCTTTCCAGTGAGCAGGTCTGTCATGGCGTCACCTCTTTCGAGAGCACGCTGCAAGAGTGCTGCCAGGCGAAACCGGCGCCGATTGCCGACGAAATGGGTCGGGGCGCACGTGCGGTTCCGCCACGCGCGCGAATCCGACACGAACCCGTCGGCCGGAGCGTGACGCGCTCAGTCGCAGGCGCCGACCTGGCAGAAACCGTTCCCGCAGAATCCGACGGAGGGGTCGCAGTCCGTGCTCGACCCGCACGGCATCGCGCAGACGTTCTCCATCCGTGAGCACCCGCCGGCGGGCCCGCATTCGAGGCACACCGCCCGTGCGCTCCGCCCCGTCGGGCACCCGTTCGGGTCGGGCGCCCCGGCGCAGGTCGCGAGGCACTCCTCGATCGTGGAGAACCGGTTCTCGTTGCCGCCGCAGCCGCCGTACGTCTCGGGCACGCAGACGCCGTTCACGGACGCGAACACGTGGAACGCCGCGTCGCACGGGCCCGGGTCGAACGGGAGAGAGCAAGCATCCGCCGTGGCGGGCCGCACGTCGCAGTGGCCGTCGCTCGCGCAGTACGCCTCGACGTCCTTCGGGTAGACGGGAGCACAGGCCGGGCAACCCGTTCCGGGATCGCAGACGAGAGCAGCGTATGCCGCCTCTTCGGTCACGGCGATCGCGATGAGGGCCGCGCTCGCCGTGGAGCCGCCGCACTCGCAGCAGCCGGTGACGCGGAGTCTACAGTCCGAGTTCGCGCGGCACGCCGCCAGGTGTTCATTGCGGACGTCGACCGCCCGGCACGCTCCTCCGGTGCAGGTCGCGAGCAGGTTCGGGTTCTCCGCCGTCCCACACTTCGGGCAGGGCACCGGCTTCGGACATACCGCGCGGAAGTGCTCGTCGACGCGCGCACCGTTCACGGCATCCACGTCCGCGAGCTCGGGGGCGCCACAGACCCCGCAGCACGTGTTTGCCGAAAGCGTGCAATCCGAGTTCGCCGAGCACGCGGCCCACGCGGCCGCCGTCCCGGTTCCCACGTCGGTCGCGCCGCCGCACGAGACGGCGAGCGCGAGCGTCGAAGCCACTCCGGTGAGAATGCGAGCGAACGTCATCGAGGACCTCCGAGGAGACGGATCGCTCCGGAGCAACCCGCATGCCTCCGCCGTAGGTTCGCAGAAATCCCGGAGCGTGGCCCGGGCGAACGCAATCGCTGCGGCGGCGTGCAGCGCCTGCCGCCGCGAACGATGCGTTCAATCCCCGGAGACGGCGCCCGGCGGGCTGAGCCGCGGGTTGTCGAGGAGGGCGCGCGCGTTCCTCTGCCACACGACGGACGTGCGGCACACGACGGCCTGTCCCGGGACCATCGGGCAGTACATGAGCTCGACGACGGCGAGGCCCTTGCCGTCGTAGACGTTCCGGACGAACCAGTCGGCGTCCAGGCGGTCCTTGATGTGCTCGGAGTAGAGCCACTCGACGCCGTAGCCGTCGTGCGTGGCGCAACCCGAGCTTCCGAGACCGGCGAGGCACGCGAGGAGCGCGAGCGAGGCGAAGCGCTTCATTTGGCACCTCCTGCGGGAGCGGCGGGCGGGGGTGGGGGCGGCGGCGCCGCGGCAGGAGGCGGCCCGGACGCGGGCGGCGGCGTGCCCGAGCTCGCGGGCGGCGCGACGACCGTCCCATGAGCGACCGACCCCTCCGCGGTGGAGCTGATCTGGATGTCCGCCAGGGTGGAGAGACCCTCGTCCACCTGCGGCGCGGGCTGATCCGGCACGACTCCGCGGGAACGGCGGTCCCCGCCGACCTCCGGCATGATCGCGCAGTGCATGCCGTCCGCGCCGCGGCCGTCGCACAGGAGCACGTACTCCGAGCGCCGGTCGATCTGGCCCCGCTCCGTCATGCGGTCCGACACGGGTCGGACGATGACCATGGAAACCCCGGGCGTTCGCGTCGCGACCACGGTCACCGGGTTGAGCGGCACCACGGCCGGCCCGCACCCAGGCAACGTGACCCACAGCAAGCCCGCAACGGCGAGGAAGGTGGAAGTTCTCATGACGGTCGCAGCAGAGCTCAATCTCCGAGCTTTCGTCAAGATGACCTTCGACCAGTGATGCGTTCCGAGCGCGAGCGATCGTACGGACGCCCCCGCCCGTTACCCACCGCCGCCGGCGCCACCGCCGCCGGCGCCACCGCCGCCGGCGCCGCCGGCTCCAGTGAAGGCCGGGGACGTCCTCGCCGGGAAACACACGGCGGATCGCGTCCTCGGGGTGGGGGGATGGGCGTGGTCGTCGCGGCGCATCATCGCGGGCCCGGGATGCGCGTCGCCCACGTCGCGCCGGTCGGCACGGCGAAGGACGGGGCCGGGCGGTGGGGCCACAGGGATCTCGCCGGCAACGTCCGGGAATGGGCGTTCGACTACGATCGCCCCGGGTTCCGTCGTACGGTCGCCCGTCGTGTCCCCGCCGCGAACGTCCCCGCGCGTGTACCGCGCGCTGTCGCTGCTCGCGTGGACGATCGTCGCGCTGTCGCTGCTCCAGGTCGTGCTCTTCGGATTCGGTCGCGATCAGGGGATCTACGCGGTCGTCGGCGAGGCGATCCTCGACGGGAAGATGCCCTACCGGGACGCCTGGGACTTCAAGCCGCCCGGGATCTTCCTCGTGTACGCGGCTGCGCAGGCGCTCTTCGGCAAGACGATGGCGTCCGTGCGCATCCTCGAGGCCCTCGGCATCCTCGCCGAGGTCCTGGCGTTCCGCCGGCTGTCCCGGACACTCTTCGGTTCCCGGCTCGCGGGGTTGCTCGGAGGCGCCCTCGCGGCGCTCATCCACGCGGAGCTCGAGTTCTGGCACACGGGGCAGCCCGAATCCTTCGGCGGCGTGCTCGGCGTGCTCGCGCTCCTGCCGGTGACGGGCGCCGGGGCGGATCCGAGCGGCACGGATCGGGATCGGCTCTCGGCGTGGGCGCGCGCCGGCGTGCTCTTCGGCGCCGCGTTCCTGATGAAACCGCCGCTCGGCGGCGGCGCGATCGTCTCCGCCGCGTACGTCGGCGCGGCGGAGTTCCGTCGCACGCGGAGCCCGTTCCGCGCGGTCGTTCCGGCGTTCGTCATGGGCGCCGCGAGCTGCCTGCCGATCGCGCTCACGGCGCTCTGGTTCGTCGAGCGCGGCGCCTGGCCCGCGCTCTCCTGGACGCTCTTCGAATTCACGCCCGGGTACACGGCGCTCGGGTGGCACGGATCGCCTGCGGGCCTCTACTGGTACGGCCTCGGTGAGGCGCTCACCGAGTTTTCGCACGTGCTCCCGGTGGCTCTGCCGTTCGCCCTCGTGCTCCCGAAGATCCATTCCCGCGAGCGCTCCGGAACTGCGCTCGTCCTCGGCATCGTGCTGGTGCACGTCGCGGGGATCGCGCTCCAGGCGAAGTTCTTCCAGTACCACTACGGCGCGACGCTTCCGCTCCTCGCGTTCGTCGCGGGTCTCGGGCTCGAGAAGGTGTTCCGGTACGTCTCCCGCGTCCCCGTGGTCTCGCCGGGGCTGATCCTCGCCGTGCTCGTCGTGCTCGTCTTCCTCGTGTCGGAGCGGGTCGCGCTGCGACACAATCCGGGGACGTTCTGGGAGCGAAGCTGGGATCGCCTGACGTTCCTCACGACGCGATCGCCTTCGCGGGAAACGCTCGATCGGAAGCTCTACGCCGTCGTCGACTACAGCCTGGACACCGATCGTCGCACCGCGCGGGCCGTCGCACGCCTCTCGGAGCCCGAAGACTCGATCTTCGTGTGGGGCTTCGAACCTCACGTGTACTGGTTTTCGGATCGAAGGCCCGCGTCGCGATACGTCTACGACGTCCCTCAGCGCGCCGTGTGGGGCCGGGAGCGAGCCCGGGCGGATCTCCTCGAAGACCTCGCCCGGGATCCGCCGAAGGTCATCGTCGTGCAGCACGGCGACGTCTTCGACTTCGTCACCGGCAACTCGTTCGACTCACACCAGTCTCTCGGCGGCTTCCCGGAGCTCGCCTCTCGGCTCATCTCCCACTACTGGCTGGTGCGGAAGGTGGACGACATGGACGTCTTTCTTCGGCACGAGTGAGGGACGGGGCCGTGAAGTCGGCTGGACCCATCGCGGGGTCTCGGCGGAGGACATCCCCCTCCCGATAGTTCGTATACAAACTATGCAGCGAGGAGATTACCCCCCGGCGAGTGGACGGGGCTGCGACTCGGCTGGACCCATCGCGGGATTTCGGCGGAGGACATCCCTCGCGGCGAGCCGGTGGAGCGGAGGTGCGGACGAAAGTTCACGGCCGCCGAGACTGAGGGGGGGAAGTCTCGGCGGCCGTGGTTGGAGTTGCATAGCGGCCCGAACGGAGGGGGAGGCGTCGAGCCGCTATGGCTGGAGTTGCATGCCGGCCAACGGAGGGGGAAACGTCAAACCGGCATGGCTAGAAATGCATAGCGGCCCAAACGGAGGGGGAGGCGTCGAGCCGCTATGGCTAGTAATGCACACCGGCCCGAACGGAGGGGGGGGGACGCCAGACCGGTGTGACTAGAAATGCATAGCGGCCCAAACGGAGGGGGGGACGTCACGGGCCGCTATGACTGGTCTTTCGGCGACGGGGGCCGCTCCGGGCCCTGGCCGCTTCTGGTTTCCGGAGATTGCATCCTTCGTTCCATCCCGGAACCCACCCGAAACGGTCACTTAGCGACGCGCCGCTCCACGGGCATCTCAAAGTTGAAATTGCAGTCGCGGAGTCGAAATTCGAGGTCGCCGCGTGGCCGGTCGGATCCGGGGTCGGGCTCAGCGCGATCGGCGATAGAGCCACCACGTGCCGCGCCGGGCGGTGAGGTGGATGGAGGGGTCCGCGTCGAAGAGCTCGTGCGGATCGATCCGGTGGCGTACGAGGAACGTGTCGAACCAGGCGCCGTCGCGCTTCACGTCGAAGAACTGCGGCGTCCACTCGGTTCGCTCCGCGTACGGCGGGGGAACGTCCGGGCCGCCCTCTTTGTAGTGGATGGGCGTGTGGTGCCACTGCACGAAGTGGAACGCGAGAGAGCCGCCGCGCTCCACCTGGATCCAGGCCGGCAGGTGGAGGAACGGCGAGACGCGCTTGGCCGAGCCCCCGAGCCAGAACATCAGGTAGTAGAGGCGCGGAGCTTTCGGGACGAGTGGGAGGATCTGCCTGAAGTCCTCCGTGGCTTCCTCGAACTCGGCGAAGCGCGCGCTCACGAAGCGGGTCATCGGGAGCGCCGCGACGGCGAACAGCACCGAGAAACCGAGGCGCTGGAGCAGCCCGCGAGGCAGATCCGGCGCCGCGGAGGCGGCGAAGATCGCGGCCGCGACGACCTCCCGCGGGTAGACGTAGAACCAGTTCCCCGCCTCGTACGGGAGCATCAGATAGCCGAGCATCAGCCCCCCCGCGAGCGCCAGGCCGAGCACGGTGACTCCGACGCCCCACGCGCGCTCCCGCTCGCTCCGACCTCGGGCTCGCCCCTCCGTGAAGAAGAGCACGGTCGCGAGCGTGATCGCGAACGCGAGTACGGCGACGATCCGCCGCGCGATCTCGCGCTCCGTCGCGCCCTCGGGCGTCATGGGTGCGCCGTCGAAAGGCAGATACGACCCGAATAGGAGAATCCCCATCTCGCGAAGGCGTTCCGGGTGGAACCCGAGCTCGTGGACGCTGATGCCGAGCCCCGGCGGGCGGATGCCGAGCCAGAGCACGAAGAGCGCGAGCGCCGGCACGAGGGGCAGGACGAGCGGCGAGAAGGTCCGGGTCGCCGGGTAGACGAGCGCCCCGGCGAGAAGCACCGACAGGAGCGCGAACGGGAGCCGGAACACGTGCGTGAAGAAGACCGCGAGGAGCGACACGGCGAGCATCACGCGACGCGCCCGGGTCGGCCTCCGGCAGACGAGGAGCGCGTAGCCCACGCTCATCGCGAAGAGCCCGATCGCGCCCATGAAGTTCAAGAATCCCCACTGCGTGACGGTGGACCACGTGAACGCGAGCCCGGAGAGTCCCCAGAGCGGGCTCTTGTTCATCCCGTAGAACAGCGTCGCGAGGCCGACCGGCACGAGCGAGAGCAGCACGACCGCGGCGAGCTTGCTCGCGACGCCCACCGAGAACACGAGCGAGAAGAGCGCGCCGAGCGCGTAGAAGGAGACGTAGGGGACGGAGAGCGGGTGGAACGAGAACTGCTCCCGGAAGTGGAAGGCCGGGTCGAAGTAGTGCCGGACGATCGCGATCTGCGCCGCGTGGAACGGGAAGTCCGTGAGCGGCGGCGCCGTCGCGAGGGTGAACGGATAGCCCACGACGTACGCCGTGAGCGCGACGGCGATCGTCGTGAAGAGGGCGCCGGTCGGCTCGCTCGCGACGTGTCCCGACAGCGGAGCCGGGTGCGATTCGGGCGCGTCGGACATCCCCCGTCTCCTTTATCACCGGTGGTGGTCGGAGAAGAGTCGGGCGGCCCGGCCCCGCGAGCCGAATCGGCTCGAACGCCGGGGCCATTTGATCCTAGATTCCCCCCGCTCATGGCGGTGAAGGCCCTCGCGTGGCTGCTCGTGCCGGCCCTCGGGCTCGCCGAGCTCGGGGGGCACTTCTACTTCTCCACTCGCGCGCCCGGGCTCGACGAATGGCGGGCCGTGACCCCCACCGTGCGAAAGCTGCGCACCCGGGACGAGCTCGTCGTCGTCGCGCCCGACTGGGCGGAACCGAACGCGCGCTACGCGTTCGGGGACGAGCTCATGCCGCTCTCGGCCGTCGCACGCGCGGACGAAAGCACGTTTCCACGGGCGATCGAGGTGAGCATCCTCTCCGCGTCCGCGCCGGAGCTCCGCGGCTTCAAGATCGTCTCCGAAGCGCGTTCGGGGAAGTTCCGGCTGCGCGTCCTCGAGAACCCGGCGCCCGCGAAGGTGCTCTACGATTTCGTCGAGCACGTGCGGGACGCGAAGGTGGCGGAGCTCAGAGGTGGCGCCGAGACGCCCTGCCCGCTGAACGCCCATGCGCATCCGACGGCCGGAGGCCTCCACGGGGATCCGGCGTTTCCCGCGCTCCGCCACGAGTGCGGCGGGGCGGACAGCCACTTCGTCGGCGTGACCGTCGTCGAGGACGAGAACTGGCGCGGGCGGCGCTGCCTCTGGGCGATGCCCGTCCCCGGCGCGACGCTCGCCGTTCGCTTCGACGCCGTGCCGCTCGGGAAGACCATTCGCGGCTACGGAACGCTTCCGCAGTGGACGGAGCGCGAGCTCCGCGGCGCGCCGGTGGAGGTCACGGTGCTCGTCGCGGGGAGCCCCGTCGGTACCTACGTGCACAGGGACGGCGACGGCTGGAAGCGGTTCGAGTTCCCCGTCGCGGCGCCGAGCCCCTCCGACGTGGAGTTCCGGATCAGCTCCCCTCGCGGCGGCCGCGATCGTCAGTTCTGCTTCCAGGCGGATTCGCGATGAAGCGCGCGGACGCTCGGTCGAGCGCCCTCGACGCGCTCATCGCCTTCGCGCTCGGCGCCGTCTACGTCGTGCTCCTCCTCTCGACGGTGAAGAACCTCGGCTACGCACGGGACGAGGGCTTCTATTTCCGGGCGTCCACGAACTACAAGCACTGGTTCGATCTTCTCCTGAAGGCGCCCGCGCAGGCGCTCCAGCAAGACGCCGTCGATCGCTACTGGAGGGACAACCACGAGCACCCGGCGTTCGTGAAGTCGCTCTTCGCGCTCTCCTACAAGTTCCTCGCCGTCGATCACCCGGTGTTCAAGGAGGCGGGCACGGCGTTCCGGTTTCCGGGGATGCTGCTCTCCGCGCTCGGCGTCTCCACCACGTATCTCTGGGGACGTCGCGCGATTTCCAGGCTCGCGGGGTTCGTCGCAGCGCTCCTGCTCGCGATGCAGCCGGCGATCTTCTACCACTCGCACCTCGCGTGCTTCGACGTCGCGGTGCTCTCGATGTGGCTCGTGACGACGTACGCCTACGTGCGGAGCCTCGACGGCGGGGGGCTCCCGTGGGCGCTCCTCACGGGCGTGCTCTACGGGTTCGAGCTCGACACGAAGCACAACGCCTGGCTCCTGCCGCCGGCGCTCGTGCTCCACTTCCTCGTCACTCGCGGCGTTCCACGGATCCGCCGGGATCTCCGCGCCGGACGGACCGCGCTCCCGCTGGCGCTCCTCACGATGGCGACGATCGGCCCGGTGGTGTTCTACGTCGGCTGGCCGTGGATCTGGTTCGACACGGGGAGGAGACTCGTCGAGTACGTCTCCTTCCACGTCAATCACGACTACTACAACATGGAATTCCTCGGCGTGACGTACTTCCGCCCGCCGATGCCGCGCCTCTACGCGTGGGTGATGACGCTCGCGACGGTCCCGACGATCACCATCGTGCTCTTCGGTCTCGGCCTCGCGCGTTCGGCGCTCGAGCTTCCGTTCGGAAAGCGCGCGAGGCAGGCCACGGCCTCCGAGCGGAAGACCCGCGCGGAAGCGTTCTCGAACCGGACGCTCTGGGCGCTCTGTCTCTTCACGAGCTACGCGCCGTGGCTCTCGCCGATGACGCCGATCTTCGGCGGCACCAAGCACTGGATCACCGCGTACCCGTTCCTCTGCCTCTTCGCGGGAACGGGCTTCGACTGGGTCCTCGGCAAGATCGCGGCGCTCGCGAGCGAACGCCTCCGGGCAAGGCGGGTCCCCGAGCTCGCGCTCACGCTCTCCGTGCTCGCGGCGCCCACCGTGATGACGCTCCACGCGCACCCCTGGGGGCTCTCGGCGTACGTGCCGCTCGTCGGGGGGACTCCGGGCGGCGCGAGCCTCGGCCTCAATCGCTCCTTCTGGGGCTACACGACGGGCGCCGTGCAGGATTTCGTGAACGCGCACGCGCCGAAGAACGCGAACGTCTACGTGCACGACACCGCGCTCGACAGCTGGTACCGCTTCGTCCACGACGGGAGGCTCCGCGCCGACCTGAACGGCACGCTCGCGCTCTCGGGTTCGGACGTCGGGCTCTATCACCACGAGCAGCACATGGCGAAGGTCGAGCACGAGCTCTGGGTGGACTACGGCACCGTCGCCCCCGCGACGGTCGGCGAGAACGACGGCGTGCCCATCGTCTGGGTGTTCATCCGCCCGGGCCGCGGCGTAGCCATGCCGCCGAGACCCTGAGCCCCGCCGCTCACCCGCCGATGTAGCTCATCTCGACGCGGGGGGACCGGCGCTCCTCGCTCCGGAGCTCCGAGTAGCGGTCTTCGCGGCCTTCCCACGTCTCGCGGAGGAGCGCGCGGAGCGGAGCGTCGTCCTTCGGGGACGAGCGGAGCGCGGAGCGGAGATCCGTCCCCCGCGCGGCGAAGAGGCACGTGTAGAGGTGGCCGTCGGCGGAGAGACGCGCCCGCGAGCAATCCCCGCAGAAGGGCGCCGTCACGGACGAGATCACGCCGATCTCGCCTCCGCCGTCCCGGTAGCGCCATCTCTCGGCGACCGCTCCCCCGCGCCCTTCCGAGACCGGCTCGAGCGGAAACTCGCGGTCGATGCTCGCGACGACCTCGGCGCTCGGAACGACCTCGGACCGCTTCCAGCCGTTGGTGACGCCCACGTCCATGTACTCGATGAACCGGACGGTCACGCCCGTCTCGCGGAATCGCCGCGCGAGCGCCGGGATCTCCGCCTCGTTCACGCCGCGGCGGACGACCGCGTTCACCTTGACGGGCGAGAGCCCCGCAGCGAGCGCCGCGTCGATCCCCGAGAGCACCTGGTCGACGGGGACGTCCGTGTCGCTCATGGCCCGGAACACGTCGGGGGAGAGGGCGTCGAGGCTCACCGTGACGCGACGGAGGCCCGCGTCGGCGAGGGCACGGGCGTGCCGTTCGAGGAGCGACCCGTTCGTCGTCAGGGCGAGATCCAGGTCCTCCCCGAGGTCCGCGAGCATTCGCACGAGCTTCGGCAGCTCCGCGCGGAGCAGCGGCTCGCCGCCCGTGAGGCGGACCTTCCGGAGGCCCATCTCGCGGAGGACCGCGACGGTGCGCGCGATCTCCTCGAAGCTCAGGATCTCGGCGCGCGGCAGGTAGCGCCGGCTCGAGTCGTAGACCGCGCGCGGCATGCAGTACGGGCAGCGGAAGTTGCAGCGGTCCGTGACCGAGACACGAAGGTCGCGGAGCGGGCGGCCGCGTCGATCGACCAGATCGAAGACCGGGAGCGTCTTCATCGCGTCCACGCGCTCTAGCATCGATCGCGCCGTGTTTCACGGAGATGGCCGGGCACCCGGGCTCGGTTGGTGTACGCTTCGTCCCGCCGTGCTCTACCGCTTCGACGACGTCGACGACCGGCTCGAGCTCCTCCCGCTCGCGGCCCGCCGCGCGCTGGATCTCGCCGGCCGGAGGCTCTCCCGCGAGGGCTGGCAGAGCCTCTCCCTCGCCGATCGCCGCCGGATCGTGGAGCTCGGAGCGGCCCCCGTCGTGGACGTCCCTGCCGTCGTCGAGCGGGTTCTGGGGGCGACACCCGCGGCGTCGGCGCTGCCGCCTCCGGCGGAGCCCGACGCGGACACTCCGCCCGACGCGGTGCTCGCCGCGTTCGGCGAGGAGCGGCCGATCTCGCCCGCCGTCTGGGGAGCGCTCACGCCGCTCGATCGGTATGCGCTCGCCAAGGTCGCCGAGCGCGGCCGTCCGGAGCGACTCGCGGCGGCCTACGCGGAGATCGTGGGACAGACCGCAGTGTCCACCCATGTTGCCGCTTCCGGCGGCGCCCGCATGGTGGACGTTTCGGAGAAGAGGACGACGCATCGCCGGGCCGAGGCCCGGAGCCTCGTCACGATGAGCTCCGCCGCGTTCGCGCGCCTCCGCGCGGCGGACGTCGCCAAGGGGGACGTGCTCGGGACGGCGCGCATCGCCGGAATCATGGCCGCGAAGCGGACGCACGAGCTCATCCCGCTCTGCCACCCGATCGCCCTCACGAAGGTCACGGTGGATCTCGAGCTCGACCCGGTCGCGAGCGCCGTCAGGATCGCGACGGTCGCCGAAGCGACGGACCGCACCGGCGTCGAGATGGAAGCTCTCGTCGCGGCGAGCGTCGCCGCGCTCACCGTCTACGACATGCTGAAGAGCATCGACCGCGGCATGACGCTCGGCCCGACGGAGCTCGCGTCGAAGTCGGGCGGGCGCTCGGGGGACTATCGACGATGACGGCTCGCTTTCGCGTCTCTGCCGGACCGCTCTCGGTGGAGGAGTGCGTCGCGGCCGTCGCGCGCCCCGAAGCGGGCGGCATCGACGTGTTCATCGGCGCCGTCCGGAACGCGAGCGGCGGCAAGGTCGTCACCGTGCTCGAGTACGAGGCGTACGCATCCATGGCGGAGAAGGAAATGGGCCGCATCGGCGCCGAAATCGAGGCGGAGATCCCGGGCGCCCGCGTCGCCGCCGTGCATCGCGTCGGGCGCCTCGTCGTCGGAGACCTCGCCATCGTCTGCGCCGCGAGCGCGCCGCACCGGGCGGAGGCCTTCGCCGCGTGCCGGCTCCTCATCGATCGGATCAAGGAGCGCGTGCCGGTCTGGAAACGCGAGCACGGCCCGGACGGGCCGTACTGGGTCGGCTGGGAAGACGCGAGGTGCGCGCCGGGGAACGCGCACGAAGGTCCGCATCACCACGGCGAAAGAGAGTGAGCGCGGAGCCCGCGGAGAACCGCGGCCGCCGTCGTCGTGGACGGGCGAAGGCCGCCTTGATATCTAGCCGACTCGCATGAGGACGATTGCGGGGCTGATCGCGACCACTCTGGTACTCACGACGACGATCTTCGGGTGCAAGCCGACCGTGCGCTTCGCGAGCCCCGGTTTCGTGAAGGAGGACGTGGGGCTCTACATCCCCTACGTCGACGTCGGAACCCGGACGCTCTTGTCTCCGGACTGGCAGCTCGACAACTACTACTTCCGAGGGAATGCCTGGAAGGAGAAGAACGGGCCGGCGTACGAGGCCGTCCGTGAAATGGACTGGGACGGGGACGGCCAGATCTCGCTGAGCGAGCGGCGCCCCGAGCACATCTTCGACCTGCGGTTCGTGAACCGGCGGGACAACGGCGTCATCTGGGTCAAGGTGCATCCCGTGCTGCCGGCCGACGCCTACCAGCGTCTCGGCGTCATCATGAACAACTACGCGGACGACCTCTCGGGAACGGCACTCTATGCCGAGGGCGGGCTCTTCAATCTGCGGCGCGCGAAGGAGCGACAGCACACGACCTTCCTCGTGGACCTCGCGCCGACGACGCTCGCGGGCCACGACGCATTCATGGGAACGATCGAGATCGCCGAGGTCTCCAAGCTCCAGTACGAGCCCAACCACCGGGACTCCAAGGTTCGTGTTCTCTTTTCCAAGTACGTGAAGCTGGACAAGCTCACGTCGGAGAAGTGGCCGCGCGTCGTGAAGGACGGCCACACCTGGGCAGCGAAGACCTGTCTCGCGGTGGTCGGCTACTACAATACGGTGGACCACTTCGACGACCACCTGGCGGAGTTCGAGCAGTTTCGCCAGAGCATCACGCTGCCGAACTCGATGCGGCTCGAAGGGCTCGCCGAGCCGATGCCCGCGCCGGTGCCTCCGGTGCCGCCGACTCCGGTGCCGCCGCCTTCGGCGCCAGCGCCTTCGTCTGCCGAGCCGGCGCCTGCGTCCTCCGGCACCCCGGCTCCTCCGCCGTCGGCGCCGCCGACGCCCCCATCGGCTCCGTCGCCGGCTCCTTCCGCGAGCCCCTGAGCCCACGACGGCGCGTGCGCAGGCGCGCGTCGCGCCGTCCCGTCAGTCCGAATCTCGATCCTCCGGCGTGTCCCAGTCCCGGAGCAGCCGCCACTCGGCCTCGGTGACCGGCAGCGGGACGGCCTCGCCGCCGAGCGCTTCCAGCACCGATCGGAGCGAGCGCCGTCCGCTCGCGAACTGGCTCTCCGCGGTCTTCACGCACCGCCGCGAGTAACGGGCGAAGAGCGGCTCCCAGCGTCCGCCGGCGTTCCGCGGCGCGACGGCGGCGCTTTCCGGCGCGTACGCGGCGAGTCGCGCCACGAGCTCCGCGGTCACGAACGGCAAGTCGCACGCGAGCGTGATCACGTCGCGTTCCGTGCGCGCGCCCTCGGCGAGGAGCGCCCTGAGGCCGCCGAGCGGACCCGACGCCGGCGGATCGTCGACGAGCGCCGACAGGCCCAGCAGAGCGTACGCCGCCGGGTCTCCGACGAGCACCACTCCGCTTCCGGGGAGAGCCTCTCCCGAGATCCTCGTGAGTCGGGCGACGAGCGGTTCTCCTCCGTCCGGCGCCGTGAGGAGGCCCTTCGCGATACCCCCCATGCGGGTCCCGCTCCCGCCCACGAAGATGCCGACGAGGAGCGGCGTCATGAGCCGCGAAGGAGATGGGCGTCCGCGACGTCTCCGGCCGCGAGCCCCTCCGAGTCTTCGGGGACGACGACGAGCGCGTCCGCCCAGGCGAGGATCGTGGTCGCGCCCGACGACTGGCCGCGGAGCGGCGTGGCCACGTCCCCCGCGAGGGTCGCTGCGTAGAAGCCGCGCCGCCCGGTCTTCTGCCGGATCGGCGCGGAGAGGCGCACCCGGCGCGCAATCGGGAGGACGTCCCTGGCTCCCTGGAGGGCCCGGAGGAGCGGAAGCCCGAACAGCAGGAACGTCACTTGTGCCGATACGGGGTTCCCCGGCAGTCCGAGCACGTGGGTTTCGCCGCGCCGTCCGAGCGTGAGCGGCTTCCCGGGTTTGATGGCGACCTTGTGGAACTCGAGCGTCACGCCCGCCGCCTCGAGGGCGGGGCGCACGACGTCGTGGTCACCGACCGAGACGCCGCCGATCGTGACGAGGACGTCGCTCGCGTCGAGGGCCGCCCGGATCCGTGCGCGCGTCTCTTCCGGGTCGTCCTTCGCGGGCGCGCTGACGACGACGTCCGCGCCCGCTTCGCGCGCGAGCGCGGCGATGGCGACGCCGTTCGACTCCGGGATCGACGCCGGCCGAGGCTCACTTCCCGGCGGACGGAGCTCGTCTCCGGTCGCCATCACCGTGACGCGCGGGCGCCGGGCGACGTCGACGCTCGCGCGGTCGACCGCCGCGAGGAGGCCGAGCTGGATCGCTCCGAGGCGCGTTCCGGTCTCGAGCGCGACGGCGTTCTCCGGGAGATCTTCGCCCCGGCGACGGACGTGCTCGCCGGCGGTGGGCGTCGTCTGGACGGCGAGCACGTCGCCGGTTCGCGTCGTGTCCTCCTGCATCACGATGGCGTCGGCGCCGTCGGGGATGGGCGCGCCCGTGTAGATGCGGCACGCGCTACCCCGCTCGAATCGCGGCGCGACACGACCCGTTCGGCTCTCGCCGCGGACGGGGAGCGTCACCGGCAGTGGACCGCCGAAGTCGGCCGTGTTCACCGCGTAGCCGTCCATCGCGCTGTAGTCGTGCGGAGGAAGCGGGGTCTTCGCGCGCACCGTCTCGGCGAGCACGCGCCCGTGCGCGTCCGAGAGCGCCACGCGCTCCGTTCCGAGGAGCCCGGCCGCTTGCACCACTTTCGCGAGCGCCGCGTCGAACGAGATCATGGGTGGCCCCGTCATACCCGAGGAACGCTTCCGCGAGAGCGCGGAAGGCGCTCCTTCGATGCAACGAATCGTCGAGCTCACGCCCGGAAAGCCCGGCTTCTCGTCTCTTTTCGCCGGGGTGAAGGGAGCTGAAAGAATGCTGCGACGGGTGCAAGAAACGCGTGTGGTTGCGAGCCCCCCGGCGTGGGCCCAAGATCGACGGATGTCGTTTCGAGCCGTCGTTTCGAGAGTACGCGCCGCGGTCGCGGTCACGCTGCTCGGCGCACTGTCGCTCGCTCGCCCGTCGTTCGGCGCGACCCACGACACCAGCACGCTCGGGGACACCCCCGCGCCCGGGCAGGACCCGGCCGCCTCGACGGGCGCGGACGCCACACTGCTCGCCTCGTCCGGGACGAACGGGGCCGCGCCCGGCGACAAGGACGAGCCGCTTCTCACGTCCCCGACGCTCCAGGATCTCCCGAAACAGGATCCGAACGCGCCGGCCGCCGCGCCGCAGACGGCCGCGCCGCCGCCGAGAGAACCCCAGGGGAACGACGCTTCGGACGCCGACCCGCGCGCGCTCACGGACTTCGAGCCGCGGCTCTCGCCGTACGGCGTCTGGGTCGACGACCCGAAGTACGGGCGCATCTGGGTTCCCGACCGCACGATCGTCGGCGAGGGGTTCTCCCCGTACGCGACGGGCGGACACTGGGCGCTCGACTCCGACGACCAGTGGATCTGGGTGAGCGACTACGCCTTCGGCGACGTCGTGTTCCACTACGGTCGCTGGGTGTGGACCACGTACGGCTGGGCGTGGGTCCCCGGCTATCGCTACGCGCCCGCCTGGGTCACCTGGCGCGTCCCGACCGGCTCGTACGCGTACGTCGGGTGGGCGCCGATGCCCCCCACCTTCTACTGGGTCGGCGGAGTCGCCTTCTGGTACTCGTACCCGCCGCCCTACTACTGGGTGTTCTGCCCGAGCCACTACGTCTTCGCGCCCCATCCGTACCGCTACTTCGTCACTCGGCCCGGATACGTGCGGGTCATCGCAGGGACGACGCGACACTACGGCGGATCGCCGCGCGCGTACCCCGTGAGCCCGCGCCTCGCCGACGCCCGCATCTCGGCCGGGTACGCGCCCCCGTCACGGGTTTCGTCTGCCGCGCTCCGCGGCGCTGCGTTCGCGTCGCCGAGCGCTGCGCGCGCCACACCTCTCCGCTCGTACGACACGGCCGTGCCGCACGTCGCGCCGTCCCGGACCTGGGCCACGCCTCCGACGTCGCGCACCTGGGCCCCGGCCGCGTCCCGCACCTGGGCAACGCCCGAGCGTTCCTCCGTACCCGTCGCCAGTCGCGCGTGGGCGCCGCCGTCTGCGTCCCCGGGAACGCGGGTCTACACACCGCCTCGGCCGAGCAGCGCTCCGAGCACGACCTGGGCCCCACGCGCACCGGCGGCGGCGCCGACGCGCGTCTACTCGCCGCCGGCCCCGGCGTCGCCTCGCGCGTGGTCGCCTTCACGTCCCGCCGCCGCTCCGTCTCGGTCCTGGTCCCCGCCCGCCGCGTCGCCCCGTGTCTACTCGCCCGCGCGCGTGTACTCTCCACCCGCGTGGCATCCCTCGCCTTCTTTCGGACACCCCGGTGGGGGTGGACGTCACCGGTGAATCTCCTTCCGGCGCTCGCCGTCGCGCTCCCGCTCGCGCTCGCCGGGTGCAGCTCCACGCCCGACGGCTACCTGTACCCTCCGGCGCCGTACGTGCCGGCGGTACCGACTCCCCAGGCGATCGACACGGACGCGGTTCCGACGACGCCCGTCTTCGGCTCGGAGAACAGCGTCACCGTGGAGTACCGCGGTAGCGGCACCTGGCATCTCACCCTGTCCTGTCAGATGGCGGCAAACCTTCCGCCCTGCGCCTGGGACGTGGTCGCGAGCGTGGACCCACCGCACACCCTGACCACCCGGGAGACCGGAGAGCTCGAATCCGACGATCGCGTGGTTCCGGTCGATCCCGGTGCGTTCCGCCTCGTCTTCTCCACCGCCGCGGACGCAGACTCGGTCGAGCTCGTGTCGGATCCCGGGGTCACGCTCGGCATCGACGCGATCCTCGACGACGGTCACTTCGATCCCTCGATCGACGGAAACCCGGAGATCCGCTGGAAGCAGCGGGGTGCGGACGAAAACGCGGCGACCAACCCCGTACGGCTCTCGCCCGGAGGCGTTCTGCGGGACGGCGGGACGTCGAACGGCGGCGACGCCGGGCCCTGACGCACCGCGCTCCGTTCTGTTCCGGACGGAAAGGCGCCCCCGTTTGGCCGCCGATTCGGGATGGCTTTGGCCGAAGTAGGGAAGTAGGGTCCCGGGCCCCGAAGAGGCATCGATGGCCCAAGAGCTGCTGTTTTCTCTCTACATCTTCGTGCTCGCCGGCTTTCTCGGTCACCACGTGATCAGCAAAGTCCCGCACCTCCTCCACACGCCGCTCATGGCCGGCACCAACGCCATCGCGGGCATCTCGCTCGTCGGGTCGCTGGTCGCGGCCGGCGGAGATTTCGGCAGCACGAGCACCATCCTCGGCACCATCGCCGTGATGTGCGCGAGCCTGAACACCGTCGGCGGGTTCCTCATCACGGACCGCATGCTGCGCATGTTCAAGAAGAAGACCGGAGGCCGCTGATGGATCAGTTGAGCGGCCCCTCCTACCTCGTCGCGTCCGTCTGCTTCATCCTGACGCTCCAGTTCCTGAGCTCGCCGAAGCTCGCGCGGCAGGGCGTGCTCATCGGCGCGTTCGGCATGGCCGTCGCCGTCATCGGCACGCTCCTCCGCCCCGAGATCGTCACCTTCAAGTGGATCATCCCCTCGGCGATCGTCGGGTCCGTCGTCGGAGCCGCGATCTCCGCGTGGATCCCGATGACGAAGATGCCGGAGCGAATCGCGTTCTCGCACGCGTTCGGCGGTCTCGCCGCGGCGCTCGTCGGCATCTCGGAGTACGTCCGGCACGATCCGCATCACCTCTCCACGGTGACGCTCGCCGCGCTCGGCCTCGAGACGTTCTTCGGCTTCCTCACGTTCACCGGTAGCTTCATGGCCTTCGGGAAGCTCCAGGGTTTCATCTCCGGCGCGCCCATCACGTTCCCGGGCCTGAACGCGATCAACATCGCGGCCTTCGTCGGGAGCCTCGTCGGTCTCGTCGTGTTCGTGATGAACCCCGAGATGTCGAACGTCTTCTACGGCATCTGCGCCGTCGGCCTCGTCATCGGCGTCACGGCCGTCATCCCGATCGGCGGCGCCGACATGCCCGTCGTCATCTCGCTCCTGAACTCGTACGCCGGGCTCTCGTCCAGCGCGACGGGCTTCGCCCTCAACAACAACGTGCTCATCATCGCCGGCGCGCTCGACGGTACGAGCGGCTTCATCCTCTCCATGATGATGAGCAAGGCGATGAACCGTTCGTTCGCGAACGTGCTCTTCGGCGCGTTCGGCACCGGCGAAGGCGCCGCCGCCGCCGCTCAGCCCGACGGCCGCGTCGCGCAGTACAACCAGGGCACGATCGAGGACGCGACGAACACGCTCGAGGCGGCGCAGTCGGTCATCGTCGTGCCCGGCTACGGCCTCGCCGTCTCCCAGGCGCAGCACGCCGTCCGCGAGCTCGGGCAGATGCTCGAGAAGAAGGGCGCGAAGGTCAGCTACGCGATCCACCCCGTCGCGGGCCGCATGCCCGGCCACATGAACGTGCTCCTCGCCGAGGCGGACGTCCCCTACGACCAGCTCTTCGACATCGAGGACATCAACGACGACTTCGCGCAGACGGACGTGGTGCTCGTCGTCGGCGCGAACGACGTCGTGAACCCCGCCGCGAAGACGAACAAGGGCAGCCCCATCTACGGAATGCCCGTCTTCAACGTCGAGCAAGCGAAGACGGTCATCGTGCTCAAGCGAAGCATGAACACCGGGTTTTCCGGCCTGGACAACGAGCTCTTCTACCTGCCGAACACCATGGTCGTCCTCGGCGATGCCAAGAAGACGCTCCAGGGGTTCAAGGGCGAGCTCGAGTCCCGCGGAGACTGAGAGCGGGCGAGAGTCCGCGCGTGCGCAGGACTCTCCCGAGTCCGACGCTTGGGGCGGTCGGGGGTTCCGC